>JANWZA010000055.1 GCA_025054775.1 Microscillaceae bacterium | reverse complement strand
TTATACTAGAAAGCAAAAGGTTTTATAGAACAAATTAGGAAAATTCTAAAAATAGTACAATATTTGTGGGCGAAAATAAAGAAGCGATGCTGAGTCAAAAGGAATACGAGCTATTAAGAGAAATACAGCGGAATGAGCGGCAAGTCCGAGCCTACAAGAAGGTAACGGTGCTACTGATGCTGCATTCAGGTTGTAGGGCAGAAGAGATAAGTGTTTATTTAGGAATTAGTGAGGGGACGGTTCAGAACTATAAGAGACGATAAGCAGGAAGGTATAGAGAAGTATTTAGAGGATAATTACAGGTATATACGGGGAAGTTAAGTAAAGAGCAGGAAGGGGAGTTGGTGGAGGAATTAGAGCGAAATTTGTATCATAGTAGTAAGAAGGTGGTATTTTGGATACAAGAACGTTGGGGGATAGTTTATAGTTTGGAGGGTTGTATGAAGTTATTGCATAGATTAGGATTTAGCTATAAGAAGACGAAGTTGTTTTCTTGCGAAGCGGATAAAGAGCGTCAGGAGGCGTTTATGAAGGAATTAGCAGCAATTAAGGAGACTTTGGGCGAGCAAGGGGTTTTATATTTTATGGACGCTTGCCACCCGCAGCATAACACACTTTTCTCGTATGCTTGGTAAAGAGAGGAAGGGAATACGAGTTACCTTCGGTGAGTGGTCGGGAGCGGTTCAACATCAATGCGGCTCTGAATGGTTCTGTTCCGCAGGGAGTAGTGGTACGTTTTGATAAAGCCATTGACGCAGAAAGCACTTGGAAGGTCTATGAACAACTGCTTGAACTTCATCAAGATAAAGAAGTCATTTTGACATTGACTTTTCAATTTAATCAATTCGAGCTATCTTAAAATAGCTTTGAATAGCTACTTGTTAATACATATTAAAGTCTTGAAAGACTAATAAATGGAAAAAAATCGCAATGCTTATTCCTTCACTTTTATTTTATTCATAGCTCTTTTTGCCCATTTATCTTGGCCTACAAGATGTTTTTGAACAAAAGGATTAAATCCTAGTAAAAATCATCTAAAGATACAAAAATTTTTACTAATTTTAGAAGGTTGAGATGTAATGGAGCCATATGAAGAAATTTGAAAAGTGCAATCCCAATTTAATCATTTTTTCAATTACTCTAAATCTTTTTTGTAAGTAATTGTTTATCAGAAAATTAACTAATAACTCACGTTATACTAAGTAGAATTTGATTGCTCTTTTGGAGAACAAAAAATCCTAAAAGTTAAAAACTTTTAGGATTTTCAAAACTATGAAAACATTTTATCTAATCACTACAACTTGTTTGCTCAGGACTTGCTTCTCTATTTGCAAGCTAAGTACATAAGTTTCTGATGCAAAGTTAGCCATCAGGACAGAGATTTCTGCTAAATTAGGACTACTTTCATACAATATTTTTCCAAAATTGTCTAAAATTTGTACTTTGCTAATATAAGTATTGGATATATTTTGGATGTATAAGGTCTCGTTTACATAATTAGGGAAAATTCGCAATGTTTTTTCTAAATTCTCTAATACTGATGTAGATTTACCAAAATATGAAAAGTAGGTATGTATAAATCTAGCAAGGATGAGAAACCATTATGTACCAAAACAAGCAAAATAACTTTGACTAACTATACTATGTGTTAAACTTGATTATAAACATGTTGTCTAAAAGTGGCTTATTCTAAATGTGCGGATTTGTATCTTGCTATCTATCGCGGTATTTGTTAATTTGGTATAGATTTTTTTGCAAAAAAATTATTAAAACCCTAAAACTACGGAATGATGTCCAAAATGCAAATCAATAAAATTTTGTAAAGATGGTATAGTTAAAGGCAAACAACGATTTAAATAAAAACTGCAGTTTTCGTTTTACAGTTATCGCCTGCGTCTAAAATCTCTCAGGTCATCCTCGTCCTCGTCGTCATCATCTTTGAAATGAGAAGACATATTAAGCATACCACTTAACAAATCTCTAAATTGTAACCCTGAAGAAAGAACATTTCGACTAATCATAGAGTACTCGGCTAATCCGTGCAAAGCAAATTCCATTAGAAAGAGTTTCATTTCATAAGGTTCGTGGGCATGGTAGGCTTCTATTAGTTCCTCTAATCCTTTGACTTTGAACAAGCTGTCCACATAAGCTTTTTGCGAAGCATCTCTCAAAATATCTACGGTATTTCCTTCTTCAAACCAATCTATAATTTTTTTGTAAGGATTTTTATCTTTTTGTTTTTTCATTTGCTCAGGGTTGGGAAAATATTTCATGAACAGAGTGCGAAGCATCTTGCCGATTAAATTTTGAGCTACGTTCATAGCTCCTTCCTGTTCACCTTCGTACACAAGCTCTACTTTTCCTGTGATGGCAGGAATCACCCCCCAAATATCGGATAGTCGGCAATGAGTTTGGGCTTCATTATTAAGTAAAGCTCTTCGCTCTGCGGTACTAATAAGATTTTCGTAGGCAGAAATGGTAAGACGTGCAGATACTCCGCTTTTGGTATCTACATACTCGCTTTGGCGAGCTTGCATGGCAATCTCCTCTATCATATCCTGTAGAAGTGGATTAACTTTTACTCTTTGCCATTGCTCGGGTTTAATTTTAGCCTCTTGTTGTGTAATCTTTTTACCTATTTCAATGGTTTTAGGGTAATGGGTAATAATTTGGCTGTCAATTCTGTCTTTAAGAGGCGTTACAATACTGCCACGATTAGTATAATCTTCAGGGTTGGCTGTAAAGATAAATTGAATATCCAGAGGCAAACGAAGTTTGAAACCTCTAATTTGAATATCACCTTCTTGTAGAATATTGAACAAGGAAACTTGAATACGTGCCTGTAAATCAGGAAGTTCATTAATCACAAAGATACCTCTATGAGAGCGAGGAATTAAGCCATAATGAATTATCCTCTCATCAGAATAGGGTAACTTGAGCGAAGCAGCTTTAATGGGGTCAATATCACCAATCAAATCAGCTACTGAAACGTCAGGAGTAGCTAGTTTTTCGGTATAACGCTCTGAACGATGCAACCATGCAATGGGCGTATTATCGCCCATTTCAGCAATTAAATCTTTGGCATAACGCGAAAGGGGATTGAGCGGATCATCGTTCAATTCAGAACCTTGCACGATAGGTATATACTCATCTAAAAGATTTACCATTAGCCTTGCAATGCGTGTTTTGGCTTGCCCACGTAAGCCTAAAAAATTGATGTGATGCCCTGAAAGGATAGCCCGTTCTACGTCAGGAATAACTGTTTCCTCATAGCCAAAGATGCCCTCAAAAACCGTCTCTTTATTTTTGAGCTTTCGGACAAGATTATCTCGCAATTCCTGTTTAATACTTTTGGAGGTATATCCTATTCGTTTCAAATCAGCTAGTGTTTTAATTTGCTGGCGTTGGTTGGCAGTAAGATTCATCGTTTTTTTGGGTTAGAAGCGAAAAATTGTAGGAAATTGTAGGAAATGTATATGTAATATTGGGTATTTTTTCAAATAAATTACTTATGTAAAACCTATAATTAGCAAAGATTGTTCTCAAATTAGAGAGAAAAGAAGAAAATTAGAGTAAACATTATGAGAAATAAACTTTATTCTTGATAACCAAGCGATTAAATTAGTATCAAAGGGAATCTTTATTTTTTTTGATATTACCAAGTGTAAAGTCAAGGAGCTAATTTTTTCACAAAAATATTTCTGCCTATTAAGCTATACAAACATTTCCCAAATAAACGTACCGATGGAAATAATAAGACTGAATAGAAATGCCCCGACGAACCCACCTGTAATAAAACCCTCCACCAGTCCGCTAATAAAGAGTACAATAAGTGTATTAAGAATTAGTGGAAGTAGACCCAAAGTCATTACATTGATAGGAAACGCTAATATTGAGAGAACAGGCTTTACAAATGTATTAGCTATAGCCAAAAAGAGCGTAACAACTATGACATCAGCAATGGTTTTGAACATTACAGATGCTAATAATTGATCTGCAATAATGACTGTAACTACGGAGAGTACAGCCTTAATAAGAAATTTTTGTACCATGCTTAAAAGATTAAGTTGAATCTTAGAAAGTGAATTTTTGATTTTGTACAGTTGTGAGTTTAACGGGTTCTGAAAATAACCTCGCGCCCTAAATACACTACGTTATTTTGAGTTATGGCATAAGGGCGAACATAGTACAAGGTATTAGTTTTTAGATTAGTGAGATTAGTCTCAATTTGAATATCGCGGCTCAAACTCAATCTGCCAAGTTCAATGCGTTGTATGCCCTCATCCCCTAAGGAGTTTATACTGTTAGTAGAATAGACAAAACCATGATCTTTAAGGTTATTCAATACAGGATCAGGAAAAAAGCTAAGTGTTCCTAACACTAAAGCGGTATTGTTGGTAATATTTACCGCAGCAACACTATTAGCTAAATTCGTTGCTAATACAATCACTTCCTTTCCGTATACCGTTTCTCCTTTGTTGGTTGTAAAATAGCCTCGCAAATAGAATTGTTGTTTTTCGGGCAGATTAGTAATGTAATTGATGTACCCTCCCCCTGAATTGCGTCTTCCGATAGAGTTACTATTGTCAGCAATAGTGGGTAAAGGATTGGTAGAAGACCAACAATGACCATAAGCCACTACCTCACGATTTTTGGCAATATCAATAATCTCACCTGTAATAATAAAGGTTCTTTCAGAAACCAAGGCATGCCCTGTACCTATAAGGTTATATCGTTCTAACTCAAATAGTTTATCACATGCTGATAGCCCCCAAATGCTTATCAAGAGTAGCACTATAAAATTTTTAGGATATAACGTTTTCATATTACAAGGACATTTGAGGTTTGACCACATTTAAAAATCAATTTTTAAGCTCAACATTGGAGTTGCATTCCATGGGTTTACTCCAATGAGTGCCTCTTGATTGAGGCGTATATTTTTTTCTAATATTTTTTGTTTTTGGCGCCTATTCCACGCTCCACGTATGCCTACCCGTATGATATTAGTAGCCCATAAGGTAGCAGCTGTTATTGCCGATAGGTTGGCAATCACATATTCAGTATTAGCCAAGTTATATTCTCTTTGAGCTTCTTCGGCGGTGGTAGCTGCTAGATACTTCTTGTAGTTTTGATCAGATAAATTTTTGAAGTAGAAACTTGAGCCTATCAATCCGTAAGTAGCTAGTGCTATAAATACCCACTTAAACCGAATACGAGTGTTTTTTACTTTGTTATTACCTAAACCAGGCACTAAAAGAGAGTAAAGCATAGCTTCTTCATTTTTTAGATTAAAAACACTTGGTCGGTAACGTGCTTCTAATTTGAAAGTAACGTTTTGCCCTGTGAATTTAGGATTCTCAATGGCAAAATCCCAAATAATTCGTTTATCATCGCCTGCTAAAATATTCTCTCCTACATGTCCTTTCACTTTGGCAAGCGGTCCTACGAAAGTTTGCCCATCATCTTGTGTATAATATAAGTCTACGTCAAATTCACTTAAATAGTTGCCACCATCTACTAATTTATATGGTATATAGATTTTTTTGTTTTTGCGATCAATGCGGGTCCTGCTCTGAATTAGTTGAGGCTGTGCCGGTCGATTAGGATTAGCTCTAAATTCACGCAATGTAGGTACTACAATTTGAGCAATGCTAAAATAAGCAGGAAAAACAGAGAATAAAGAAAAGTATATGACAACCTTGAGCAAATTTTTCATAAACTAATTAGGTTTTCATAAAAAATGTTAACTATAGGTAAAGTTGTATTGCAAAGATAATAATTATTTCAAACTCTTGTATTTTATCTAGCTTTGCTTATTTCCTGCTGAAATGAAATTGAAATGAAATCAAGTTTTTACATTTAATTCAATTCAAAGTACAAGGATATTTCTAAAAAAAAATTATTACAAGCAGAATTGCCCGAAGCTTAGATTGTATGATTTTACTAGTTGGTGAGCAGATTTTTCGTGTAAGGTGTTAGTCAAAAAAGGCTAATCATCTCCTCTCTATATAGCAGTTCGTTGTGTGAACAGATGCTATACTTCTTTATGATTTTTCGCGAGATATCTACTTCTGCTTTAATTATCCAGTTTTTAGCTAATTTCTTGGAAAAAGATATGTATTTTTTAGAAAAAAAATAAATTGTATCCACTCTTGTCTGTTGATTATATTTTACTTTTCTTGTGCTAATGCTATCAATGCAAGTAATAAATTTTCCTATCTTATCTGTATCTTCCCAACAATAGCCCTGAGAAGCTAACATCCAAGGTTGGTTATTGATAAGTATAAACTTCTCACTTTTTTGAATATTAAGTGGATAGGATAAAAAATATTGGACTGCTTGTGAGTCGTAATGTAATTTATTGATTTTTCGGTAATAAATTTTTTTATTTTCGGCATTTGTTTTCGCATTCTGTTCGGTATAAAGTATAAGGCTATTAGGGCGTTCTATAAGGTAATAAGCTTGGACTTTTACCCAATCTTTTGAGCCTAAAATTAACAAAAATGGAATAATAAAAAAGGCGAATAGAATATAACCTAATCCAATAAGCCGATTTTTGAGCAATTTTTTTACTAATCGTTTAGAGTAGAAAGCTACCGATAGTTTAATGAAAGGCACAAGCACAAAAATAAGCCCGCATAAATTGACTATAACATGAACGATTACCAAATACCCGTTCTCTGCTGATAGATACAAGCAAGCCAAACTAAGCATGAATACTGTCATGCCTATGTTGATACCTACAAGCAATAGCACCACCTTTTCTAAACGCATTTTATAGTTAGTAATAGTAGGAATAATGTACTTTGCCAAAAATAAATTAGATGGTATAAGTAAGCCAACTTTAAGTCCATTAATTATTGTTTTCAAATCTGATTGAGCTGATTTTAACCCCAATTCAGTTATCAAATTATTACCCCAAAATTGAGTGAGGTAATAAAAAGCATAATGCAAGCAAAACCAAATACCTACCCAACCTAATACAAAAAGCACCATGAGTCGGGCTGAGTTGTGGCAGAGGCTAAAATTAAAAATAGGAAATAGTTGAAAAATATTTTTAGGTGCTTGGTTATAATCTAATTGAAGATATTGAAGGGAAAGGCTGATAAAGTTAGTGGAAAGGTCAAGTAGAATGAGAAAAAGCGAGGCGATAATATGTAAAGCATCTTGAATAATAGAAGCAGAAACGGCTTTTTTGAAATGTTTTTTTCGCTTTACATATTCTAGCGAAACAATAGCCGTAGTGCTACTGGTGCCAATGTTTACGCCAAAAATCATATATACCGCACTGTATATTGTAAGCAATTGAGCATTGACTAAAAATAAAATCAACAATAGAGTAAAGGGCAAATATTGAAAAAGAGCTGCTAAAAGCAGTCCAATAAAAAAGCTAATAAAAGGGCTAGAGGTAGCTACTAAAATAGGTTCAAGGAATTGATTATCTATATAGGGCAATAATTCTTGTAAGGTATTAAGAATGAAAGCCAGCCCTAATAGAAATACAACACTTAATCCTAAGTTGTAAAGTAGAGTAGGTGTACGTTGTTCAAGGGTTTCAAAATTTTGGTGATAGTGGATTTCTTGGGTATCTTTTCTATGTAGTTTCAGCATTTTAATAAAAAAGTAAGCATTTTTAGGTGTGTAAAAATGCTAAAAAAAACAATAGTTTGTTAGTCTTTAGCTTTTTTTCGCAGAAATATAATATTTGCTTAACATAGGTTTAAAGTTCTGACGGTATGATTGCCTTAAATCATACGCAGATGTTAAATTTAAGTGCAGAAAGTAAAAGTGGGGATTTTTCTGCTATTTAAGCAGTAGTTTGTTGAGGTAAACGGTTCTATTTTCTAAACTAAACCATGAGAAGTACTCCTCTCCATCCTCTTGAGTAATGGCAACATCCCCTACAAACTCCTCTTTACGTTCTTTGCCATTAATTACGAGTTTGAGTTGATTATCACTTCGGTTTACATACTTCAAAGCCCAATTTTTGCAATCCTTGCCTAATAAGAGCAAGGGTTGTTCTTTGATATTAGCGTGTTCAAAGGGACCGAAAGTACTGCCATTAGAAAAATTGAGTGAGTAACTACCATCAAGGTTTTGGTTCAGGCTACACCATTCTTCACTATTGGGAGCAAATTTGAGATAAATAATTTTATTGTATATACCCTTAAAATATTTGTTGTTAATAATCAAGGAGTCTTTGTTTAGAGTTGCTTTCTTAATAATGGCTACTGTGTTTCGGCTGTCGCTTACGGCAAAGTTATCTACATTGCGAGCAAAAACCCCATCACCCTTGAAACGCAGTTCTTTATTTTTTTTCACAATATAATTGAATTGATTGTATTTTTTACCCATGCTAACACCTGTTACCAAATCGGTGTACGCTCCGTATAATTCGTCATTGGCTAGGTAATATACTTTTTGGTCTTTAATGACGTTTAGTCCATAGTTAGCTCCCCGTGTCATCAAATCGGGCTTGTATTGGCTATCTTTAAGCCATACTTTTTCAAAAGTACCTACTTCACGGTAAGTATTGATAACTGTAATTTGTGGCACTTCTACTGTGCTGCCACTTGCTTCAGAGGTTACTTTTTTGAGTGGTGTTTGCTTTTGTTGTACTATCATTATCCATTTTTCGTTGGCTTCTAAAAAAGCGAAATCTAATACAGCAGCGTATGGCCCTAGTTTTCTCCCATCATTAAATTCTACATAAAATTCTTCAGGTTTAGTGCTATAAATCACTGCCCAGCGGTTACCGTCTTGGCTCATTTGATAGCTTTGTAAATAGCTATAATTACCAATTTCTTTGCCATTGATAATAAGTTTTTGTGTCCCTTCGTGCTGGTCTATTAGAATATAAGCCCAAGTATTTTTAGCTACTCGCAAACTTACGGGATAGTAGGGGGTAAGATGTTTGCCAATTTCTCTACCATTATAGAAAACATAGCTTGTGTCACCTCGTGAGTCAATAAAACCCCAACTTTCCATGTTAAAGATAGGTTTTTCATACTCCTTTCTGTTAAAAGGTCCGTAAATTTTCCCTTTGATGTGGTAGTAACGGGTGAGCTCTTTTACGTCTGCTGTTACTACAATATAACCAAATTCATCTTGAGAAAGGCCTAAAGAATTCTCCTCATAAGCAATTACCTCATTAGTATTTAAGGTATATATTTTTTCCTTTTTCAAAATCTCTTGAGCAGGTACTGAAAAGTAGCAAAGATTCAAAAAAATGAATGTAAATCCACAAAAAAATTTTCTTAGCATATATATATCGGTGAAAAAATTAGATGTAGGTTAGATAAAATAAAATTATACTCAACTAACAGAGGTTTTGATTTTTTAGAAATCGGAACTGACTGAAAATTCAAATTTTATACTTGGAAAATTTACAAAATCACTTTTTGTTTAGTATAACACGTGTTCTTTAGCAGCAAGGTTTACATTAAAAGTAAACTTGCTTAATTTATTAACACAAATTAAATACCTATGTTTATTTCTACCAAAGTTTTGACCTTTTTTCATACTACAGCAAGGACTCAGCGCATGCCTTGAGCAAGAATATTATGCATAGATGGATAAAATACTTCTTAGAGTTCAAGAAATATTTATGTTCATGTTCTGTGTTAAAAACAATAACTTTCAAAAGTTAGAAGTTGAAGGAAAACTACGCTTCAATTTGATAGTTGATTAGTGGATAGTGTGTTAGGCAGCAGTTCAAGACATGTGATACACTTATTATATCCAAAAACGGGATTGGCACGTCAATTTCTGATAAAAGAAAAAAATTGGATTTGAAAATTAGTGAACTGACTTACTAAAAATCTTTTTACTTCTTCAAATTTTAATCATTTTTATTTTAAGTACAAAGCATCAGCTTGATAAACTTGTTGTAAATTATCTATCAAAGCTAATAAATGCTCTGATATACTGCACATAGTTTCGTACTCTTGCTCTGCTTTTTCAAATTCATTTTTCTCATAGAAGGTAACAATCATTCTCATAGATTCGTGGAGTTGCTTGTGTACTTGTTCAACCTCACTCATAGCAGGTAGGTGTCCGTATTTTTTTAGCCCTTCGCTGTAAATCCATTTTCCTAACTCACAATGATTATGTGATACCACTTCGGAGAGAGTTAGTTTAGATTTACCATCTAAAAAATCTAATATTTGAGTTCGCCAACTGATATGAGCAGTTTTGGCTCTTATAAAGTCAATATTTAGCATAGGAGATTTTTTCAGTTTTTTGCTTTAGCCAAGTTTGGTAACCAAATCTGCAAATATAAATTTTTTTTGTATAAAGTTTTATTCTTATTCTTAAACTTTGTTTCAAAATCAATAAATTCATTTTGCTTGAAATCTAACTACCCATGCTCCGCGGAAGGCTCTGAGTCTGTAACCTTTAGCTAAATCATTAGGATATAATTGGTTAATAGTGTGTAAGGTCCGCTCGTTTATGTCTTTTTCAGTTCCATGGCATTTAAGGCACGTTTCCATGCTAATCATAATAGGTTTGAAGTAGTAAATGTTATTGTCCTCTTGTAAGGTAAAATGTACTAATTGTTCTTGTTTTTGGTGTTTCTCTAAAAAAGTTTGTAATCCTTTCTCTTCTACTGTATTTTGGGGTTTATCTTGTGGGTTGCGATATTTATCAGAAATGCGTCTGATTTGGCATTTATGCATTTTGGAAAGAGAGTCTATGATAGATAGTGCTTTTATGTTGCAATATTCTACTGCGCCGTGAGTACCTTTTTGGGCAATGGCTTGTGAAACGATTTTCAAAAGTGCTGCTTGCGTAGCTGTGGTTATTTTTTCACCTAATTCTAAATAGTTGTGTGGATTAGTTTTGGTTTTATTCTCTTTACTCTCTTGTGTGGTTTGTTTTTGTTTTTGCTCTTGTGTTGAGCTTTGGCAGGCAATTAATATTCCTGCCAATAGGAAAAAGCATAAAGTTTTCATAAAATTTCAGTATCCTTGAGTTTGAGTTGCTCAATACAACAAATTAGCTAATAATATTTTCCAAGCTAGGAGCAGCTTGGAAAATATTAAACTAATGCGGTAATTTATCTCTCAAATAACCATATACCCAAGTTCCTAAAACAGCACTTAAAAAAGTAACAGCAACTACACCAAACCCTGCACCCATTTGGGCATACAAAGGACCTGGGCAGGCCCCTGTAATTCCCCAACCTAAACCAAAAATTAAGCCTCCAATAATTTGCCCTTTGTTAAAGGTTTTGTTATCCAAAGTAATTGGTTCACCGTAAATACTTTTTGCCTTGGTTTTTTTGATAATTGCCACAGAAATCATCCCAACGATTACGGCAGTGCCAATTACACCATACATATGAAAAGAAGTAAGTTGAAACATCTCTTGTATTCTGAACCAACTAATAATTTCAGCTTTTACGAAAACAATCCCAAAAATAATTCCTACTAACATATACTTAAAATTGTACCACCAAGGGTGTTTCAACTGCGATTCGTTAGTACACATCGCATCTTGGTAACGTACATCTACTTGTGGCTCTTTCAATTTCGTGAGTTCCATATAGATTTTACAAATTTTGAGGTGAAACATGGAAATAACTTAAAACAACTTAAAAATGAGTGGCAATAAAACATTTGCCGAAAAGAAACCACCTATCATAAAACTAATAGTAGCTATGAGCGAAGGTAATTGCAAGTTAGACAAGCCCATGATAGAATGCCCTGACGTGCAACCTCCTGCGTAGCGTGTGCCAAAACCTACCAAAAAGCCTCCTACCACAAAAAAGATAAATCCTTTTAGAGTAAGAAGTTGGTTAAAACTAAAAATTTCGGGGGGCATGAGGGCTTGGTAATTGGTGATACCATACTCTGCCAGTTTCATTTTAGTAGCTTCGGCAACTTGCATAGGCTCAGGGTCAGAAAGAAAAGTTGCTGCTAAAAAACCACCAATGAATACTCCTGCTACAAAAAATAAGTTCCAAGCCTCTTTTTTCCAATCATATTTGAAAAAAGGAACTCCTGCGGGTATGCATGCAGCACATATATGCCGTAGTGAGGATGAGATGCCAAATTTTTTATTACCTAAAATAAGCAAAGTAGGTACGGTTAGCCCAATCAGTAGCCCTGCTACTGACCAGTGCCACGGTTGTCTTAAAAATTCTAACATAGTTTTTCAGATATCAGATAGCTATTGTTTGTTTAACAAATATTTGAATTTTCATCTTATTTCTTAAAACCCAGCTTTTAAGTAAGCATAACCCTTTTCTTGCCTTGTAATAATCTCTACCAAGCCGTAAGGAGTATATGCAATATTCTCTAACATTTCGCCCTTACTCAATTTAAGTTGCTGCATGGTATATTCACAGGCTATAAAAACCACGCCTTTTGCCATCAATCTCTGTATTTCATTTGGCACACTACAAGTTGCTTTTTGTAGCATATTTATTCCTTTATTGTGTGCCACTACCACTACCTCAGCCTCTTCCCAAGCGGTTTTTAGGTTGTTAAGTTGCCTTGTTAAAGCACGATAAGCCGCAGTGTCAGGCGTAGAAAGTTGAATCACTACTTTGTGTTCTATTCGTTTTTCTTTTTTCTTGTCTTTTTGAGCAAAAGCATTAGCCCCTATACAAAGGAACAGCAAAATTAGCAAAAATATTTTATTCATAAAAGTTTGTTTATATGTTTATTTATTTAATTTTTACATTATAAATACAATAGTTTACTCAAAAAGGTTTGCATTTTTTCTTTTGAATTTATGAGTACAAAATATTTTTACTTGTAACTTTATGATTTTCAGAGCTATTTTTTTGCAAAAAATACTTCTAATTGTTAAACTCTGCTATTTTAAGTCTGAAATCGTAATTTATACTTCCATACTCTCATTTTTTTAGCTACTTTTGCCTTCGGTTTGATAGTGTTTTTTCCAAACTATTTATCATGAACAAAGTTATCTTAATTATTCTTGATGGTTGGGGCATAGCCAAAGACAAATCCGTTTCTGCGATTGACAAAGCCCACACCCCTTTTATAGACTCGCTTTATGAAAAATATCCTCATAGCCAACTTCTTGCCTCTGGGTTATCTGTGGGGCTTCCTGATGGGCAAATGGGCAACTCCGAAGTGGGACACATGAACATTGGAGCGGGGCGAATTGTGTATCAAGATTTGGTACGTATTAACAAAGCCATACAAGAACACACCTTAGACCAAAACCCAACCCTGCAAAATGCTATACAATACGCCAAACAACATAAAAAGAATTTTCACCTCATAGGTTTAGTTTCTGATGGTGGTGTGCATTCACATATTGACCATTTGAAAGGAATTTGTACTATTTTACACCAAGCAGCTTTGCAAAATGTATTTATTCACGCTTTTACTGACGGAAGAGATACGGATCCTAAAAGCGGTTACGGCTTTTTACAAGATTTGCAACAACATCTCCAAAAAACTACGGGACAAATTGCCTCTGTCATAGGTAGATACTATGCTATGGATAGAGATAAACGATGGGAACGAGTAAAGCTAGCCTACGACGCCCTCGTACATGGCGAAGGTGAACTCGCACAAAATATTTTTCAAGCCATTGAGCAATCGTACCAAAACGGCACAACTGACGAATTTATTAAACCGATTATTCAAACAAATACGCAAGGAAAGCCTTTGGCTACTATTCAGCCTGACGATGTGGTGTTTTGTTTCAACTTCCGCACTGATAGAGGTAGGCAAATTACCCAAGCCCTTACACAACAAGATTTTCCTGATTTCAACCTCAAAAAATTGCCTTTACATTACCTCACACTCACGAATTATGATGATACTTTTGTGGGTGTAAATGTAATTTTTGATAAAGATAACCTTAACAATACTTTGGGCGAAGTACTTGCCAAAGCAGGCAAAAAGCAAATCCGTATTGCAGAAACGGAGAAATATCCTCACGTAACGTTCTTTTTTTCAGGAGGTAGAGAAGAGGTTTTTGAAGGTGAGAAACGTATCCTTTGTCCTTCGCCCAAAGTGCCAACTTACGACCTTAAACCTGAAATGAGTGCTGAGGATATACGCGATGCAATTATTCCTGAATTGCAAAAGCAAGAAGCCGATTTTATTTGCCTCAACTTTGCCAACCCTGACATGGTAGGGCATACAGGCGTAATGGAAGCTGCTATCAAAGCCTGCGAAACCGTAGATAAATGTACCGAAGCCGTGGTAAACGTAGCTTTGCAAAATGATTATATTGCTTTAATCATTTCTGACCACGGCAACGCTGATTGTATGCAAAATGAAGATGGTTCACCAAATACTGCTCATACTACTAATCCTGTGCCATGCTTTTTGGTACAAAATAACAATAAGGGTTACACACACATTAAGGATGGAATTTTAGGTAACGTTGCCCCTACCATTCTTAAACTCATGGATATAGAAAAACCCTTAGAAATGACTGAGGAGAGTTTAGTATAAACCAAAAAATACTAAAAAATATGGAAAAACCACTAAACGAATACATAGAACATACTAACCTTAGCCCTACTATTACTGCTAATGACGTGGAAAAATTGATAGCAGAAGCAAAAGAGTACAACTTTTTGGGAATTTGCGTGCCACCTTATTGGGTACGCAAAGCCCGTCGCGATATTGGTAATTTGCGTTTGGTAACAGTAGTTGGCTTCCCTTTGGGCTATCACCGCTCAGAGGTAAAAATGAAAGAAATTGAAAGTGCTATCTATGAAGGGGCTAATGAAATTGATGTGGTTATCAATGTCTCAGCTATCAAAACGCAGGGCTGGGAATGGATTAAGCCTGAAATTGCTCAATTTGCTGAATATTGCCATAAAAATGAAGTCCTACTTAAGGTCATTTTAGAAACAGCCTACCTCACTGATCAGGAAATTGTGCAAGCCTGTCAAATCTGCTCCGATGCAGGTACAGACTTTGTAAAAACTTCTACAGGTTTTGCTCCTGAAGGTGCCAAAGTAGAGCACATTCGGCTTATAAGGCAAAGTATACCTTCCCACGTAGGGATTAAAGCCTCTGGTGGAATACGTACCAAAGCCCAAGCCCTCGCCATGATTGAGGCAGGAGCAGAACGCATTGGTACCTCGTCAGGTGTGAAAATCATGCAAATGAATTAAAAATAAAAAAGCTATTGCTTTTCTTACACTATTGATATAAAAACAAAATAAAAAGAATAAGAAAAAAAAACTAAAAAAAGTACGAAAAAATTTTGCAGAGTTATTTTTTTTTTTTTCTTTGTGCGTCAAATGCAAGCCAAGTCTTAACGGGGTGAGAAGTGGTACGATTTGACAAATTATTTTACATTTCACACATACCCCATTAAAAAAACTATATGAAAAAGTTATTCGTTCTTTTGTGCTTTATGACAAGCACCTTTTTAGCTATGGCAAATGGTAATGAAAGCCAACAAACAAACACCACACAAAAAGTGGAAGTGCAAAATGCTGAGGTTACTTTAAACAAAGTAGAAACAAATTTAAACTTTGCAGTCGGAAGTTGCATTCAAGTTGTTTATGATGTTGATTCTAATGGTAATCCCGTATTAGTAGATATTATTTATTTGTATATTGAATCTTTGGATGATGCCGCCGTTTGCAGATTAGTAGCTATAATGGCTGCTGCATCTCTTGAAGCTCATTTATCAAATAATAGTAATTGATACAGGAGTTTCCATATTATTTTGCAACCCTTTCAATTAAGAATCTGAAAGGGTTGTCCTTCAAAGTTAAAAAGTTAAAAAAAATAGTTCATTCCTTTTAATATTTTTTATGATAAAACGTATTCTTACTGTGTTTATTTGTTTTCTTATACACCTATGGTCTTTAAGCACAGCTCAATCTATTCTCGTAGAATACGAAAGAAGGCAAACTGTAGAAAGTAGTTCTGATTTAGTAAGCATTACAGAAGTTTGGATTACTGATAGCATTACTACCAACCGAGGGAATGCAGCAGTTGTAAAAAAAACCTCTTTTGTGAAAAAGAAAAAAGAGGGCTGGGTGTATGATAGTCAATATGCATTCGGAAAGAATATTCCCACCAAAGACTCTTTGCATACTTTCCAGTGGGAACTTTTGCCCGATACGGTTACCATCTTGAAATACAAGTGTTTATCGGCTAAAATGACTTTTAGAGGCAGAACCTACAAAGTATTTTATGCTCCCGCCATTCCTATTTCAGATGGACCATGGAAATTGGGCGGCTTGCCCGGTTTGATATTAGAGGCAAAAACTATCGATAACTATATGTCTTGGCGTGCCATAAAACTTGACCTCAACTATAAAGGCAAAATAGATTATGTAGATGTTACCAAAGAAAATTATCTTACTTGGGCAGAGTTAGTGGTAAAATACAAAGAAATAGCCGATAAATCAATCAAAGCCATGCACGCTCGATTAGAAACAGAACAGTTGAAACAGGGTAAATTTATACACAAAGTTCCAACATTAGAAATAATCTATCCTCAACTGAACATAGAGGGAATTAAAGTAGGGAATTAAAGTTAAAAAAATATTCAAATTGTCAAAGTACCCGTTCTTGTGCCAAAAGAGTGTTTGTATCTTCAAACTGAACATCAAAAAATACGTATTATGCACGTCTGTACTGCTTTTCAAAGAGTAATCTTGTGGGTTTCTCTTTGTTTTTTTATTTTTTGTGCCACTACCTCAGCTTTTGCCCAAACCATTAGCGGGAAAATAGAAACCAAAACAGGTGAGAAAATTGCGTATGCTCAAATTACACTCAAAGATTCGGTCAATACATTTCAAATCAAAGAGTTTGGTTTTGCCCATCAAGG
>JANWZA010000052.1 GCA_025054775.1 Microscillaceae bacterium | reverse complement strand
CATAACGAAAAGGCATTGCGTTTGTACCAAAAAGTAGGTTTTGAACTTACAGGAAGGGATCATTTGAGAAAGATTTTTTGAATTTTATCTATCGCTTTTAGTCCTGAGCCCGTAAGAACAGAAAGTATTTTTTCGTTAGGCTGGGCATAGTGCAAAATGTATTGCTCTAAACCCGCCACAACAGCGGCAGAGGTGGGCTCTACGAAATAGCCTTTTTTGGCTAAAAAGTGCCAAGTTTGGATAATTTGCTCTTCTGAAACAGCTAAAAATATACCCCTAGTTTGCTTCACGTACTCAATTATTTGCTTGGCACGCACAGGTTGGGCTATAGCAATGCCTTCGGCTAAGGTGGGTCTTGGTTGAAAATGAGGTAATTTTTGCAAATTAGTTTGAAACATTTGGTAAATAGGAGCATTATTTTCCGCTTGAATACCTACTAACTTGGGTATCTTATCAATCAAACACATTCTTTTCAAGTCTTGAAAGCCAATGTAAGCCCCCAAGAGGAGTGTACCATTACCCGCAGGCAAAACCAGCGTATCGGGGAGTTTTTCGCGAAGTTGCTCAAAAACTTCGTAAGCAAAGGTTTTTGTACCTTGTAAAAAGAACGGATTGTAAACGTGGCTTGCGTAATAGTGCCGTTGTGTGGCTTGCTTGGTAGCGTAGGCAGTATCTTCGCGAGAGCCTTCAATGAGGCATAAATCAGCCCCGTAGCTTTGTATTTGGATTAGTTTACTCGGTGAGGTATCCTTAGGAACGAAAATTTGGCATTGTATCCCTGCCCGGGCAGCGTATTGAGCGATAGAAGCTCCCGCATTGCCTGATGAATCTTGCACTACAGAGGTAATGCCTAATTCTTTGGCTTTGCTTATCAATACAGAAGCCCCCCGGTCTTTGTACGAACCTGAGGGAAACAAATATTCTAATTTGAGCCACACCTTCCGTTGAGCTATTTCTATTTCTTGGATAGGTGTAAAGCCTTCGCCTAAACTTATGATATTTGCCTCATTGTCAATGGGTAAGGCTTCAAGGTATCGCCAAAGAGAGGGTTTGCGGCTTAAAATTGACGCCCAATTCCAATCGGTTTCAAATTCAACGTCTAATAATCCACCTACTTCACTTTGCCATATAGGGCTATTAAGCGGATAACGTTTTTTAGAACTTTGACAAACAAGATGTGCCATATAGCTTTATTTTTAGCAATACAATTCTACAAAACTAAACTTTTTTTAATAATAGTGAAAATTACCCAAAAATTACACTGTCATTTAACACACTTTGAGGCTATTGGCTTAAAATATCTCTAAATAATACCCAAAGCATTCTTTGCCTGAAAGTATTTTTTATTTTTGCCCTCAAATTTCTGCTTTCGTTCTGTCTTTGTACATGATAGACCAACTAATTGCTTTTAGCATCAAGAATAAAGTTGTTATCCTTTTTGCTACAATAATTTTAATAGCTACGGGTATCTATTCGCTTACGCAAATTTCTATTGATGCTGTTCCTGATATTACGAATAATCAAGTTCAAATTATTACCAACGCTCCCACTTTCTCTGCCCAAGAGGTAGAAAGGTTGATAACGGCGCGGTTAGAGATTAGCCTTTCTACTTTGCAAAAAGTGGTAGAAATTCGCTCTATTTCACGCTTTGGGCTATCGGTGATCACGGTGGTTTTCGAGGAGGATATGCCCGTAACATTAGCCCGCCAATTAGTGAGCGAAAAAATTAAGTTAGTAGAACAGGAAATCCCAACGGAAATAGGCAAGCCGACGCTTGCTCCTATCACTACGGGCTTGGGAGAAGTGTACCAGTATGTGTTGAAAGTAAAAAAAGGCTATGAAAACAAGTACGATATTACCGAACTCCGCACCATTCAAGATTGGATTGTAAAGCGACGCTTGGCGGGTATTGCGGGTGTGGTAGATATTAGCAGTTTCGGAGGAAAAGTAAAACAGTTTGAAGTAGCTATTTCTCCTGAAAAATTGCGAGCATATAATCTTTCTTTGCAAGAGGTAATACGAGCTTTGCAATTGCAAAATGAAAATACAGGGGGAAGTTATATTGAAAAAAATTCACAAGCCTACTTTATTCGCGGAGAGGGTTGGCTTAAGGGAATAAAAGATATTGAAAATGTAGTTATTCACCAAACTACCACAGGTGTACCTGTATTGGTAAAAGATGTTGCTCAGGTACGAATTGGTCATGCTATTCGCTATGGGGCAATGTCGCAGGCAGGTAGGGGCGAAGTCGTAGGAGGGATTGCCCTGATGCTCAAAGGTGAAAATTCGGTCAAGGTTACGCATCGCATACAAGAGCGTATGCGGGAAATTCAAAAATCGTTGCCTGAAGGTATTGAAATTGAAACTTTTTTAGACAGAAGCCAATTTGTGAACCGTACCATTGATACCGTTATCAACAATTTGGTAGAAGGTGGGCTCATTGTGGTATTGGTATTGGTGCTTTTTTTGGGCAATTTGCGGGCAGGGCTAATTGTAGCTTCGGTCATCCCTTTGGCAATGCTTTTTGCTTTCAGTTTGATGAATATTTTTGGGGTTTCAGCTAATTTGATGAGTTTAGGAGCGATTGATTTCGGACTGGTGGTAGATGGGGCTGTGATTATTGTAGAGGCAATTCTTCATAGATTACACACGCATTTAGGGCATAAAACTACACTTACACAAACACAATTAGACGAGGAGGTGTACCAAGCCTCCGTGCAAATTCGCAAATCTGCTGCTTTTGGCGAAATTATTATCCTTATTGTCTATTTGCCCATTCTTAGCTTAGTGGGCATTGAGGGCAAAATGTTTCGCCCTATGGCACAAACCATTAGCTTTGCTATTTTGGGGGCTTTTCTCCTTTCGCTCACTTATGTTCCTATGCTTTCGGCTTGGGCTTTGAGCAAAAAAATAGACTTAAAACCTACTTTTGCTGATAAAATGATGCAAAAGTTAGAACGAATTTACACTCCTTTGCTTGTACGTGCTTTACGAAAACAACTGCTCGTTTTGGGTACTGCTGTGCTACTTTTTGCTATCGCTCTGTTTGGATTTACACAATTAGGTGGAGAGTTCATTCCACAATTAGACGAGGGCGATTTTGCCGTAGAGGTACGGCTCAAAGCAGGCACAGGGTTGAGCCAAACTTTGGAAACTTCGCAAAAATTAGAAAAAATTTTGATGCAATTTCCCGAAGTCAAGACGGTAATTTCTAAAATCGGCACTGCCGAAATTCCCACAGACCCTATGCCTATGGAAGCAAACGACATGATGGTAATTTTGAAAGATAAAAGCCAATGGAAAACTGCCTCTACCAAAGAGGAGTTAGCCGATACCTTACGCAAAGCCCTTTCGCAAGTTATTGGCGTAGGGTTGGATTTTCAACAACCCATAGCCATGCGTTTCAACGAATTAATGACAGGTGTAAAATCGGATATTGCTCTCAAAATTTATGGTGAAGATCTAGAAATATTAGCCCAAAAAGCCAAAGAGTGTGCCAAATATCTACGCAAAATTCGTGGTGTGGTAGATTTGAAAGTAGAGCAGTTGGAAGGCGTGCCACAAATGGTAGTACGGTACGAACGCGAAAAAATTGCTCAATACGGCTTGAATATCAAAGACTTAAACCTTACACTCAAAGCCGCCTTTGCAGGTGAAATCGTAGGGCAGATTTATGAAGGTGAAAAATATTTTGACTTGGTAGTGCGATTTGAGCAAAACTACCGCAGAGATATAAATGACTTGAAAAACCTTTACATCACTTTGCCTAATGGGTTGCAAGTGCCGCTAAGCCAAGTAGCTACTGTTCAGTACCAAAATGCCCCTATGCAAATTTCACGCGATAATGCCAAACGTCGCATTACGGTAGGGTTTAATGCCCAAGGTCGCGACGTAGAGAGCATAGTGCAGGAAGCAAAGCAAATATTAGAAAAAAAAGTAAAACTACCCGCAGGCTATTATTTTGAGTATGGCGGTCAATTTAAAAATTTAGAACAAGCCAAACAACGCCTCTCTATTGCCGTGCCTATTGCTCTTGCCCTGATTTTCAGTTTGTTATATTTCACATTTCATTCTTGGCTTCAATCCATATTGATTTTTACCGCCATTCCGCTCTCAGCTATTGGCGGTGTGGCGGCTTTGTATCTACGCGGTATGCCGTTTAGTATTTCGGCAGGTATTGGTTTTATTGCTTTGTTTGGAGTAGCCGTTTTGAACGGCATTGTACTTCTCTCCTATTTTAATCAATTAGAGCAAAAAGGTATAAAAAATATTTACAAACGCCTTTTATTAGGCACACGTACTCGCCTTCGCCCTGTGCTTATGACGGCTACCGTTGCCAGTTTGGGCTTTATGCCCATGGCACTTTCGCATGGGGCAGGAGCAGAGGTACAAAAACCTTTAGCTACCGTAGTAATTGGTGGGCTAATTTCTGCTACCTTGCTCACGCTTATCGTCCTACCAATTTTGTATCTACTTACGCACAAGCCTAAACACAGCTAGAAATTTTGTTTACAAAGGACCAAACAAAAAACCAATCTGAAAACACAAAATTTCAGCACTTATTTGTATAGCTAAATACTTAGTAATAGCTATGCTTCGCTTAAAGGGCTTTGCCAACGCTTCAGGATTTGCACCAAGTCCTTAATGAGCTTGCCTCCTCAATCCCTGAGCAAGTTTTTTGCTAATTTTTTAATCCTAAAAAAGTTAAAAAAAGCATAAACACTTGCACTAACAAGGCTACAACTCTTATCGCATGAGTTTTATCCAACCCACATATTTTTTCTTCATATCTTTTCTACGTACCCGAATAAATTCTACTTCTGCTTCATAAAAGTAAGTACCATCAGGAAGGGGCTGTTGGTTATCCGAAGTACCGTCCCAGTTGATAAAGATGTCGTTTTCAATCGTTTTCACAACATCCCCCCAGCGGTTACGCACTGTAAACTTAACAGATTTAACAAACCTCGGTACAGGATAAGGTTGAAACTTATCATTAAAACCATCATTGTTAATAGTAACTACATTAGGGAGTTCAAAATAAAAGCAGTTATCAATACAAGTAACATTGCTCAATTCGCTCTCATTGCCCGAGAAATCTACTGCAGTAACGGCATAGCACCCTGCCTGCGACTCTAAGTTTCGGTGTATAAAAGTTAAATCCGTAGTTGAGCCAATGAGTGTAAATTCTCCCCCTTCTACAGGAGTGTAGTAAATGTTGTATTTTACAATATCGTTCAAACAACCTTCCGCAACTACATTTCGCCAACGTAATCTATTTTGTAGTTCTAAATTGATATTAAAATTAAGGCAATCTAAAGTATCCATCGTTAAGGCAGGTGGACAAGGTGGAATATTATTGAACGGAATAGCACAACTAATTTGCGACTTATTAAGCAATGGCTCAATTGGAATTTTGGGATTTCCGTAGCTTCCTTCAGTTTGCACATAGTAGCAATATTGCGTGCCTGCACGTAATCTTTCGGCAGGTGTACCTACATCTACAAATTCCGTCTGTCCCACCAATACATTTCCTATTTCTATAAAATTACCATTAACTTCTCTAAAAATTTTATGTCTTCTACCAAAATTAGACCAAGGTACGTTATATTCCCAAGTAAGTTTTACGGCATTGTTAGCAGGTTCGGCTTTGAGTCGCACGCTAGAGGCAGGATCGGAATTATCTCTAAAAACATAGTTACCCCCTTGATTTACAGAGAATCGTACCCTATACCGATAGGATAAATCTTGCGTATTAAGGTTTAGGTCTATAAAATTGATTACAGGACTATCATCAATAATGGTTTGAATAGTAACGAAATTTGTTCCATTTAGCCCTTCGGCACGTTGTAGTTCATAGCGGTAAGGATTAGGGTTGGTAAAGTCATTAGGATTTAAATCAGGTGGACGTACCCATTGTACGTCAATTCTTCCATTAGTAGGGCTAGTTTGCTCTACACTCACCTTTGTAATAATAGGTACATCTTGCAAAAGTTCTTTACAAACTTGGTCAGAAGCATAACTTGCCCCGCCTTTAGGTCGTGGGAATACAGCAGAGATGCGATAGCTATATACCGCACCGCGTTTTAGCCCTTGCCCTCTGTTGGTATCTGTAAAAGTAGTAGCCGTAGCAGGCACACGCCCAATCTCTTGGTAGCCCACATAAGGGGGAACACCTGTTTCGCAATTAGCAGGGGTCCAAGGATCGCAACCTACCTTTCGCCAAATAATAATTTCAGAAGCAAAAGAAGCACACACATACGGGCTCCATGTAAGCACCATCGTATTGCCCACAGGAGTAGCTTGTAAATTTTGTGGTTTAGGTCCTACCACGGTTATTCGCCACGCCTTTATATCCGATAGCCGCGCTCTATTTGAGGGAGGGGGACTAGGCACATCTTCAGCCTTAAAAATTACTTCATAAGGTTGCTCTCTTACGTGAACACAACCTACATTCCAACGGAACTCGGCACTTGCAGGAGTGGGCTGCGGTTGTGGGGCAAGTGGTGTGAACGTTGCCCTTTGTAGCGGAAAGGTATTATCAAATACTCCGCCACCAGCCGTCAGGTTAATCCTATCTCCATCAGGATCCGTAGCACGGATAGTAGCTACCAAAGTAGAATTTGCCTCCACACAAGTATCCCGTGGCACAATAACAGTAGGTCTGCGATTAAGACAATCCACTACCGTAATTTGCATATCTCGCACTACAAAACCAATACGCACACCATTTCGCCACTCCTCTACCACAAATGCAATATTGTAATTTCCCAATGTGTTAGGTGCATCCCATGTGAGCGTACCTGTACGAGCATCAATATTAAATATAACAGGGCCTCCGTTTTCAGCAGTTCCCCCAAATACAGGACTGTTGGGAGCAATATAGCCTGCCACGTCCTGTGTGTTACTACGACGCGGTACAATTAGGCGATAGGAAAGACTATCCCCATCAGCATCAAACCCTCCTGGATTGTGCGTATATCTTTGCCCAGGACAAGCCAAATCCACAGGAGCTACAGTGAGAATAGGAGTATTGTTTAATCCAACAAATGGATCAATCATTAACAAAGTAGATACTGAAAAGGCAACATTTTCAGAATTAGGAATATTGACCGTAATATTTCGGTTAGGCTCAACGAAATACACTAAATAAGAACCTGGTGAACCATACGTAAAAGTAGTACGATAGATATTAATTGAGGTATTATTGCCAATATCTTGTTTAAGTTCACGTGGTACAATTGTAGAACTTCCATTGCCAAAATTTAGAGTTAGTTCGCGACTATCCGCTTGCGAACTGTTATCAGTATACATAGTAATAACAAATTCATAAGTGAGTGTAACATTAGAGATACGCCTTGCTGTAATCTGCCCTGCTCTAATGTGAGTAGCAATTGTTTCGTCTAAAACGAAATACAGTAAGATGGTTGTGACAAGAAGTTTCCAGTGTTTCATTTGCATAGTATTAATGCGAACAATAGGTATGTTTTTAACCTGCAGAAATACAAATAAGTTTGCTTACTATACAAAGTTATTGCAAAATTTTGAGAAAAAGGCTCCATAGCAATACATATACTACCTTATAAGCTAAAATACCTATGGCAATACGATCTCTATGCTAAGAATATTCACTAACTTTGCAAAAAATTGTAAAAAAACGAGTTTCTCATCAATTTACCTAAACTTCAAAAAATATTATGCTCTCATACACGCTCTCCACCCAAGAAGCAATTCAACTAGAAGAGAAATACAATGCTCATAACTATCACCCTTTGCCTGTGGTGTTGCAACGTGGTAGCCGAGTATTTGTTTGGGACGTTGAAGGCAAACAATATTTCGATTTCTTATCTGCCTATAGTGCCGTTAATCAAGGGCATTGCCACCCACTTATTATTCAAACTCTAATTGAACAAGCCCAAAAACTTACTCTCACCTCACGCGCATTTTACAACGATAAATTAGGCGAATATGCTCAATACATAACTCAATACTTCGGTTATGATCGCGTTCTACCCATGAATACAGGT
Organism: Microscillaceae bacterium; assembly: GCA_025054775.1. Taxonomy (GTDB): domain Bacteria; phylum Bacteroidota; class Bacteroidia; order Cytophagales; family Microscillaceae; genus JANWZA01. The sequence goes on along the minus strand of JANWZA010000052.1, from coordinate 1,794 downwards.
GTAGAAGCAGGAGAGACCGCTGTAAAACTTTGCCGCCGATGGGGCTATGACGTAAAAGGCATCCCTGAAAACCAAGCCAAAATTATCTTCGTAAAAGGCAACTTTTGGGGCAGAACCCTAGGAGCTATCTCCTCCTCTACTGACCCGAGCAGTCGTAAAGGCTTTGGACCCTTCATGCCAGGCTATGAAATTATTCCTTATAACGATTTACAAGCCTTAGAACAAGCCCTACAAGACAAAAACGTAGCAGGGTTTATGCTTGAACCCATACAAGGGGAAGCAGGCGTAATAGTCCCTGACGAGGGCTATTTGAAACAAGCCTACCAACTTTGCAAACAACACAACGTCTTGTTTATTGCTGACGAAGTACAAACAGGATTAGGACGCACAGGCAAACGCCTTGCCTGCGACCACGAAAACGTAAAACCTGATATTTTAGTGTTAGGAAAAGCCCTCTCAGGAGGTACAATGCCCGTCTCAGCTGTACTAGCAAGTGATGAAGTGATGCTTACCATCAAACCCGGTGAGCATGGCTCTACCTACGGTGGCAACCCGCTGGCTTGTGCCGTAGCTATGACTGCCTTAGAGGTAATAAAAAATGAAAACTTAGCCGAAAATGCCGCACAAATGGGCGAAATTTTTAGGCAAAGAATGAAAGCTATACAAGAAAAAACCAATATCATTACCACAGTACGCGGCAAAGGACTGCTCAATGCCGTAGTCATTAACGAAGCCGAAAAGAAAGATTTAGCATGGCAAATTTGCCTCCGTATGATGCACAATGGTGTTTTAGCAAAACCAACACACGGCAACATCATTCGCTTCGCTCCACCTTTGGTAATTACTGCTGAGGAAATGCACGATGCCTGCGACCGTATTGAAGCAAGTTTTAGATAATTAAACCTTGTATCATAAAAAGAGATGTAAATGTAAGAAAATTGGCAAAAAACAGTTATGCAAACTGTTACACTCAAATATATCATAGCTACTTTTATTAGCATAAGCCTTCTTTTATTGCTATGCCAATTTTCTTTTGCTAAAACTGAAAATAGCCACACCGAACAAAAGGCTACTCTCTCAAAAGAAAATGCCTCTTCCCAAACAGCCAAGAACAAAGCAGGTTTACAAAAAAAGACTATCCGCAAGGCTAAAAAATACACTTTTCGGCTCTACGATTTCAGCACATTAGAAAAAATTGAAATTGAAGTTGAGATTGAGTTAGAAAACATACCCCCAAAAAGAACAAGTCTGTCTAAATCTATTTTTCAAAAAAGTTTTCAGTTGAGTCAATGTGTGCAAATGCTAATTTTGAATATCCATTTCACACCTTTTGACCTTACGTATTTACCTTGTAAGTTATATTTGCTGTTCCAAGCCCTCAAAATTCCGTAAGTTGTTTCTAACTTTTTATTACCATTTCTTTTTTGTTAATTCATCGCTTTGCAACATTTTGCACCTGGTTTTGAATAGCAAAACAACGACTTTTGCACGTATTCATACGGAACATTTTGCTTTACATCTATTTATTATCAGCTAATAAATAACCTTTTACCTTAATTTTTCAATCCAATGAACGTAAAACTCATGCACACATGGTTGGTTATTGCTTTTGTAATAGGGCAATTAGCTTGCCAAGCCCAAGACACGCTCAAATTAGATTTGAAACTTGCAGAGCAGACTTTTTTAGAAAAAAATCTTGTGCTTTTGGCTCAAAAAGCAAACATCGGCGTAGTGAAAGCACAAGAAATTCAAGCAAAACTTTGGGACAATCCGCAAATTAGTTTTGAGCAAAGC
>JANWZA010000016.1 GCA_025054775.1 Microscillaceae bacterium | reverse complement strand
ATTTTATCAAAGAAAATACCGAAAAACTCGCTCAAAGTGTAGATAAAGCTTATACTCAACATGGAAAAAAACGCAACCCCGAAAATGTACGCTTTTTAGTAAAAACTAATCCCTTTATCGTAGAAACAATTATTGAGATTATCAATCATTACAAAATAGATTTGGTGGTAATGGGAACTCAGGGAGCAGCAGGGCTAAAAAAGGTAATCTTCGGAAGCAATACGGCTAACCTTATTAAGCAAGTAAAGTGTGATGTATTAGCTATCCCCAAGGAAGCAGATTACCGAAAACCTATCCGCCGAATTGCTATGGCTTCTACCTTACACCATGTAGAGGACGAGCTAAAAAGAGCTATGCTTTTTGCTAAATTTTTTGATGCCACGATTGACGTAGTTCACGTTTACCCCGTTTTTCCTGATGGTATTGACCTTGAAAAACTAGATAATCATGCCTTCTTAGAACGCTTGCAAAATATTTATCCCAAAGTAAACCTCTACTTTATGCGCACCAACGGAGATAATGAAACCGAAGTTGGACTCGCCGAGTTCCTACGAGTTTACAAACCTGATATGCTCATCATGCATCCTCGCACCAAAGATTTTTGGGAGAATCTTTTAGATGGAAGTGTGAGCAATTTGTTTGTTTCTAATACTAAAATACCGCTGATTACTCTCAAATAAATATTCAGTGAAATGATTTTTAAGACTTTGTACCAAAAAATCCTTCGCTTTTCAGTGTTGGTTTTTTTGCTTTTTACTGCCTGCCAAACCAAACAAACTTCGGTGCAACCGCATTATCGTAAAATTATTGAAGCAGTATATGCTTCAGGCAAAATTTATCCTAAAAACAGACAAGTTGTTGCAAGTAAAGTGGTAGGTTATGTTACTAATATCTTTGTCAAAGTAGGACAAGAGGTAGACATCAATACCCCTATCTTACAAATTGCTAACAAAACTAACGAAAAGAACATACAAATTAGTGAAAATACCGCCAAATTAGCCCAAAAAAATGCTCGCCTTGACCAGGCTACTCTCCAAGCCCTAAGAAATGACGTAGAAAATGCACGCATTAAGTTACAAAATGACTCGGTGAATTACTTTCGTTTGCTCAATTTGTACCAACAAAACGCTACTACTGCCAACCAATTAGACCAAGCCAAAACGCAATACGAAATAGCTAAACGTAATTACGAAAAAGCTCAAAATTTGCTCAATAGTTCACGCGAGGACCTAGAAAATCGCTCTCTCAATGCCCTGCTCTCTTGGCAAGCTCTTGTAGCTAACCAAGAGGATTTTAACATCAAAGCTGAGCAGAAGGGTAAAATTTATAACATTTTTCCTAAAAAAGGAGAATTAGTTTTTCAAAATGCATTACTTTATGAAATTGGGGATGTGCAAAATTTTGAGGCTGAGGTGATGGTAGATGAGGATGATATTTACAAAATACAACTCGGACAAGCAGTATTGCTCAAAGCCGACGCTATACCACAATTTCTTAACGGAACTGTTAAAGAAATTTATCCCACTGTATCTACCGCAAGCAAAACCGTAAAAGTATTAGTTGATTTGAATATCAATTCTTCTGAACTTCTTAATAAAATACTTTCAGGTATTTCGGTTGAGGCAAATATTATTATCAAAAATGTAGAAAAAGCCTTAGTTATTCCTAAAATTTATCTCAAAAAAGAAGGAGATAAGGCTTATGTGCAACTTAAAAATCAACCACGACGCAAGGAGGTGAAAATCGGAGTAGAAGATTTAGAATTTGTACAAATTGTTTCAGGACTTTCCGAACAAGACGAGTTAGTATTACCTGACAAAAGATAAAAAAGTAAATGATTGGTTTTCAAGATAATCGTTTGCCTACTAATTTTTATACTCGCTCTGATGTGGTGCAAATTGCGCGTGAACTTTTAGGCAAGACCCTGGTAACTTGCTTTGAAGGGCAACGCACCGCAGGTATCATTGTGGAAACCGAAGCTTATTGTGGCGAAAGGGACAGAGCATGCCATGCGCATTTAGGCAAATTTACTAAGCGTACTGAAGTAATGTATCGAGAGGGAGGGACAGCTTATATTTATTTGTGCTATGGTATGCATCACCTTTTTAATGTGGTTACAAATGTTGAGGGTAAAGCCGATGCAGTGCTTATTCGTGCTATTCAACCTACTGAAGGTATAGAAATTATGTTACAAAGACGAAAACTTGCTCAACTTTCACCTAAACTTACTGCTGGACCTGGGATAGTGTCTGTTGCTTTGGGCATAAGCAAAATGCACAATGGCATACACCTTGCCCACTCTCCTTATATTTGGATTGAAAATGCTGAACCACTTGCAGCAGCGCAAATAGTAACTACTACGCGCATTGGTGTAGATTATGCCCAAGAAGATGCACTTTTGCCTTGGCGATTTGTCATAAAGGATAACCCTTGGTGCAGTCGGTTTACCCCTCCAAAGTTGCTTAAAAGGGCATTAGTCTCAGTTTGCAAGTTAGAACAAAAATAGAAATTAGTATTTCAATTCTAAACAAAATTTCGTAATCGTATTGTTTACTAAAGTTATGTTTTAGCAAAGAAATTACCACTTTCACACATTCTGAACCACTATTACAAATTAGTAGGTAACCTATCGTAAAGATTGAGGGTTATTTTTCATTTTTGTTATTCTGCTGCAAAAAATATTAACTTTGAAAATTCAAATTCATACTTAAACCTTAAAAAAAATATGACCTCACAAGAATTTTTATATCAATACCTAAATGCTAATGCACCTGTTGGAGCAGAAAGCCAAGGGCAACAAATTTGGCTCAACTATGTAAAAAATTACACCGATAGTTATATCATAGATACATTTGGTTCAGTAGCGGCTATTATCAATCCAGAAGCGAGCTATAAAGTGGTGATAGAAGCCCATGCTGACGAAATCTCTTGGTTTGTGCATTATATCACTGACGATGGCTATATCTACGTAATTCGCAATGGCGGCTCTGACGCACTCATTGCTCCTTCTATGAAAGCCCATTTACATACCAAAAATGGCATCGTGCAAGGTGTATTTGGTTGGGCGGCTATTCACGTAAGAACTGACGAAAAAGATGACCCTAAACCCGAAGTGAAAAATATTTTTATTGATATTGGTTGCAGTTCCAAGGACGAGGTGCTTGCTTTGGGGGTTCACGTAGGAACGATTGTAACTTTTGAGGGCGATTTAAGAGAACTAAATAACCGTTATTACGTGGGGAGAGCCTTGGATAACCGTTTGGGCGGATACATTATTGCCGAGGTTGCTCGCAGATTGAAAGAAAACCATGTAAAATTAGATTATGCTCTTTACGTAGTCAATTCTGTACAAGAGGAAATTGGACTTCGCGGGGCAGAAATGATGGCAAGACGCATCAAACCTGACGTTGCTGTAATTGTAGATGTTACCCATGAAACCCACTCACCTGCATATGACAAGAAAAAGCATGGAGATATTAAAGCAGGCAAAGGAGCAGTTATTTCATATGCACCGCCTATCCAAGCCAAGCTACGCGATATGTTGATTGAAGTGGCAGAGAAAAACCAAATTCCTATCCAACGGCAAGCCTCTTCGCGCACCACAGGCACCGATACCGACTCTTTTGCCTACGCAAACTTTGGTACACCTGCTGCACTTATTTCCATTCCTTTGAAGTATATGCATACTACCGTAGAAATGGCACACAAGGACGATGTAGAGGCAGTTATTCGGTTATTTTATGAATTTTTGGTGCAGTTCAAAGCAGGTTATGATTTTCAGTATTTTCACTAATAGTGCTCGTTCCTTCTAATCTAGAAGCATAAAAAAGTTAGGCTTATGTTTCCTGACTGTTTAATGCTTGCAAGTTAGCTATTAGCAGTCAGGAAAGTTAAGCATTATACAGCATAAACTAGTTAAAAAATCTTAAAGTTGATTGAATGACTTCAAAGGTTAATCATTCCATTTTCGCCAACCTTTTTCGTAGTAATGCACGATTTTTTGCGTATTAAGTTGATTGATTGCCGTAGGAATTTCGCTCATATCCTCATCAAATACAAAAAGCGTGGGAATGACGGCTTTATTTAGGAAATGAAATTCTTTTTTAGGAGAAGTTTCAAATAACTGGGTTTGGACTTGTTGGATCAAATTAGGTGGGTTTAATCCTCTGCGACTTGCCATATTGAAGCCCCATTGCCCAAATGAAGGCACATTTACAGTATAAGGCACAACATTAGTGAACACTTTTTTCAAAGTATGATTGATACACCAAAAAGCCTCTCGCGCAAAAAATGGTGAGCTTGACTGCGTAACCATTGCTCCAAACTCCGAAAGGCGACGACTAACTAATTGATAAAACTCTTGCGTATAAAGTTTGGCTAAATTCACATCGTTAGGGTCAGGCAAGTCAATGATAATAAGGTCGTAAAAATTGTTCGTTTGCTCTAAAAACTTGTGTGCATCTTGGTTAAAAATTTGTACTTTAGGGCTATCAAAAGCATTTTTATTGAGTTTCTTAAAGAGATGATGTTTTCTGCCCAAGTCGGTCATAGCTTGGTCTAAATCTACTACGTGTATTTTTTCCACCTTACTATGCTTGAGAATTTCACGCACAGCCAACCCATCACCCCCACCCAGTACGAGTACATTTTTGACTTGCGGAGTAGCCGCTAAAGGGATATGCACTAAACTTTCATGATAGCGGTACTCGTCAATAGCACAAAATTGTAAATTCCCGTTCAGATATAATCGTATGTCATCTTTCCATTGCGTAACAACGATACGTTGGTAAGGGCTTTGTTCGGTGAGTATAATTTCATCTTGGTAAAGAAATTGCTCAAAGTATGCACTAATTCCAAAAGCATAAATAAAACCAGCTACATATAGCACAAATGCCATACCTACCAAAATAAGTTTGCGTTGCCAAAGCCAAATTTGTTCTCTAAATAGCCACAAGTTGAAAATACCTACCGTCAGGTTGAGCAAGCCAATAAAAAATGAAGTTCGTAAGAAGCCTAAATAGGGTAACAAAAACAATGGAAAAATCACCGAAGCAATTAATGCTCCCAAATAATCAAAAGAAAGCACTTGAGCTAAAGTTTCCTTCAAATCAAAATAATGCTTTACGATACGTGCCAAAACAGGGATTTCCAACCCAACTAATGTACCGATAATGGCAATAAGCACAAAAGCATAAATGTAATAGTTTTCAGTGAGAGCATAACTGCTATATAAGATGCTACCCGAGGCCCCGCCAATAAAGCCGAGCCAAATTTCAATCATAATAAAACCATTAAGTAAGTTTTCATCTTTTAGAAATTTGGAAATATACGCCCCTAAGCCCATAAATGACAAGAAAAGCCCAATAGTAAGCGAAAAATGAAATACACTACTTCCTAAAAAATAAGAGGAGATGGTGCTGATAAGCAGTTCATATAAAATACCACATATTGCAATAATACAAACAGAAACTAATAATATAGGAACAGCAATCTGTTTAGGCAAATATTCAGAGTGCATGAGCTTTTTTATCTTTTGTATGCTTGTTCAAATTTCAAGTTTGGTTCTTAAAAATATTGTTGTTTTTTGTTAATAGTGCTTTCGCTATAAATGGTGTAAATTTCTAAAATTTTCTAAACTTTCTCTTTGTTATGTTTCTGTTAAGAAGCTCAAATTATAATTTTAGAATTATTTAGGTTGTTAAATTCAAAAATGTTTTGGCTTTTTTACGTCAAAATTAAAACCAAAATAATCATCACCCCCTCTTGAAGATTACTTAATCTTCATAAATCTACGAAATACAAAAGCAATAGAGGCATAACTCTCTTTGAGCAAATCAGGGAGTTGCTCACGACTTACCCACGTGATTTTTTCTATATTTTCTTCTGTTTGTGGCTTGGTTTGGCTCTCTTCTTGGCATAGAAGCCAATACCATTTAGTTTGTTTTAATATCTTCTGATTGTCTTGCCAATAAAAGTGCCATGTAGTTGTAATTTTTTTCACTATTTCAGCTTTAATGCCTGTTTCTTCTTCTATTTCGCGCACAGCAGCGAGGCTAAATTTTTCGTTAGGTTCTAACTTGCCTTTGGGCAAGTCCCACTTTCCTAAACGATAAATCATAAGGACTTGCTTGTCCTTTTGTACAATTCCTCCAGAAGCTTGCAAGAGGTGAAACTCAGATTTAATTTTCTGGCACAATGCCCTTTTATCGTGAGTAAGAATAACAATTTTTTTTATTTTATTTTCCGGATTTTGAATAAGAAACGATAAAATTTCTTGTACAGCCTCCCAAGACAAGTTTTGGAATACAACATTGCCCAAAAGTTTATTTACGTCCCAGTCTTGTTGAGTGGCATCTATAAAGATATATTTTTTTATAGAAAATTGATAAGCAGATTTATTACTAATTTTAATCTGAGTTTGATGGATAAATATATTCATGCACTTAAAAAAAAACAGGGGTTTTTGAGGTTTTTACAGCAAAAATACATATTATTTTAAGAGATTTTATATATTTGCACGAAACATCTACCCTAAAATAGCTTACGTATTGTGCCAAACTTTACACAAAATACGCAAACTTTACTGCTGTACGGAATTATCTTTTCTACGTTGCTTATTATAGTGTTGGTGATTATTTTGTACCGCCAATTAAGTAAAGTTGCGGCACAAAGCCAATCGCTTGAATTGCAAAAAGAGGAGATAGAGGCCCAGCGCGATGCTCTCCTAATAGCTGCAGAAAGCTTTGACAAAGCCCAAGAGAAAATTGCAGCACAAAATAAGAAAATTAACGAGGCCCTAGATACATTTCTTTATCGCGTTTCGCATGATATACGTGGCCCTCTGGCTACTATGATGGGCTTATGCTATGTTATTCGTATGGACAGGAACGCACCAATAGAAGTATACCAAGATTTTTTTGAAAAAATTGATTTCTTGACTAAAAAAATGAATCGTGTTCTGCTCAAAGTAGCTAATGTAAGTAAAGTGAATTACAAAAGTATTGAGTACCAAAAGATTGATATACAGGAACTATTGAACCGTGTTTTGACAGACCTTGAAATATTAGATAATTTCGACCGTAATCAATTTCAAATAGAATTTTGCACTCCTATTCAGGATTTTTATTCTGATGTTACTTTGCTGGAAATCATTTTAACCTCCTTATTAGAAAATACCATTCACCATATCAACCCTTACTCTGAAGTTCCCCCTTATACGCAGATTTGTATAGAAAAAAATGCTTCTGAAGAGGTAGTTTTTACTGTTAAGAGCAACAGTATTCCCATTTCAGAGGCAGTACAAGAGAAGTTGTTTAATATGTTCTATCGGGCAACTAATCTTTCGCAAGGGGCAGGTTTAGGCTTGTATATCGCACGCGTAGCTACTGAAAAGTTAGAAGGTAGGATTGAATTAGCTTATTCTAACGAAGTAGAGACGGCTTTTATGGTACGTATCCCTAACAAAAATTTTTATTATAAGTACGAGTAGGGACTATGGTTTTTACTCCTCAGGTTCAGAAATAGGAAGTTCTATGATAAAAGTAGTTCCTTGATTAACTTTACTTTCTAAGCGAATCTTACCTCTATTTTTGACTACAAACTCGTGGCAAAGCATTAGCCCTAGCCCTGTTCCTAGTTCCCCTGCAGTGCCTTTGGTGCTGTACTTTACATCAATCCTAAATATCTTATCCTGAATTTCTTCTGGAATACCTACCCCTGTATCGCTTACTACGATATAAGAGTGGTAGTTTTGTGAATAAGTTTTTATATTGACTTGCCCTTCTTCTTTAGTAAATTTGATAGCGTTAGAGAGTAAATTCCTTACTACGGTATCTATGGAATTATAATCAGCCCATGCATATACAGCATCATTTTGGTGGGTATGATTATAGAGGTGAATATTTTTGCCTTGTGCGGCGGGTTCAAACAAGGTAAAATTATTTTGTACGATTTCATGCAGAGGTATTTTGCAGAAGTTAAATTCTAATGCACCTGTTTGGCTTCTTGCCCATGTGAGCAGGTTTTCAATTAAGTTTTTTAAGTTTTTTACTGATTTATCCAAATCTTTGCCCAACTTGGCAATCTCTTCTGTGGTAAGATATTCAATATGTTGGCTAAGCAAGGTAGTAAAGCCAATAAAAGAGTTCAAAGGTCCTTTAAGGTCGTGAGCAATAATAGAAAAAAACTTATCTTTGGTTTGGTTAATCAGTTCTAGTTGGTTGCGTTGCATTTCTAGTTTATCTCTTTGGGCTTCAATAGCTAGCTTTTGTAGGTGCAGTTGTGAGGTGCGTTCTAGTACTTTTTGTTCAAGGCTAGCTTTGATTTGCTCTAGTTCGCGGTTACGCTGTTCTAGCATTTGTTTTTGCTCTTCTAAGCGGAGAGTTTGCGTAAAAGTGCGGATAGCCTCACGCACGGTTAGTTTGAGGTCGCTAGGTTGCCAAGGTTTAGTAATATATCGATAGAGGTTAGCATGGTTAATAGCATTAGCTACGCCTTCGAAATTGCTATGCCCTGTAAGCATAATATTGCGCGTTTGAGGAGAAAGTTTGTGTACTTGATGTAAAACCTCATCGCCACGCATGTCAGGCATTAAATAATCGCAAATAACTACTGCTATTAGATGGCCTTCCTGCATGAGTTTTTTCACTAAATCAAGGGCTTCTTTTCCATTATTAGCCAATTCTATGGAATGTTCTGTCCCAAATTCTTGGGAGAGCTCCATGTAAAGGCTTTCCAATAAGATAGTATCGTCATCTACACACAAAAGGACAGTTTGGGGCATAAACAATAGATAAGAAATGCATCATGCGTGCAAAAATAAAAACAAATTTTAGTATGCGAAAATAGGCAAAACCTCTGCTTACTATTTATTTTGTGTTTTCAAACAAAATACGTTTTTTTAGGCTTTTTGTTGTAAGAATAACTGGAATGATTGTTTTTTTAGGATTTTTGACTATGTATTGCCTACTTATTTACCTTAGCACTCTCAAGCACTCCCCTCAAGTTTATCGTTTTATGCTCATTATCACTTGGATAGGGGGGGTTTTATCTTGTACTCCTGTTTTTGGGCAGGAGGGGTTGCTAGAGAAACTCATGCGACTGAATTATGAAAAGTTTGGGCATATTTTAGAAAATCCTGAAAAATACGAGGTGCAAATTATTTACTCTCAGGTCTATCGGGATAGAAAGGGACACGTCTTACTGCAAGATTATACTTATCGCCTTAATCCTAAGGCATATTTTAATCCTGCTAGTACTGTTAAACTTCCTGTGGTAGCACTTAGTTTAGAAAAATTGAATGATTTGAATATCAAAGGTTTAGACAAATATACTCGTATGCAGACCGAAAAAGCTGCCGAGTGCCAAACCGAAACTTTGATTAAAGATTTTAATGCCACAGACTATCCGAGCATTGCCCGTTATATTGAGAAAATTCTGCTTGTAAGCGACAACGAAGCCTACACCCGTTTGTATGAATTTTTAGGGCAAAAATATATTCACGATAAACTAAAAGCCAAGGGCTATCCAACAGTACGTATTATCAGGCGATTTAGCAACTGTGACTCAGCTCAAAATCGTTGTACTAATCCAATTACTTTTTTCAACGAAAAAGCTGAAGTGCTTTTTCACCAACCGCTTATTTGCAACTCTGAACCTTATACCTTCCCATTGGGAATAATCAAAAAACATAAAGGCTATTACACTTCCGAAGGTAAACGCGTGGACGAGCCAATAGATTATACTACGAATAATTTACTCAATCTGGCCGATCTGCATCAAATGGTAATCTCTATCATATTGCCTGAAGCTGTAGCTCCTTACAAACGCTTCCACCTTACCCCTGACGATTATCAATTTCTCAGAAGAGCCATGGGAGCTTATCCGCGTGAAGGTGTATTAGCTACCCAGTACCAACCTACCAAAGATCCCGCTACTAATTATTACGATACTTATAAAAAATATCTTTATTACGGTAGACGTGAGCAACCTGTAGAACCTACGTTACGCATTTACAACATTGTAGGTTGGTATGCAGGCTACCTCATAGACAGTGCGTATTTTTTGGATATTGAGAACAAAGTAGAGTTTTTTCTCTCTGCCGTAATTTATGCTAATGAAGATGATATTTTGTTCAATAAAGAGGAGTACGAGGAGATAGGTTTCCCTTTTTTAGAGAATTTGGGTAAGTTGATTTATCAATACGAAAGAACTCAGGCCCCTAAAATTTTGCCCGAAGTACCTGTACACACTGAAAAGTAGAAAATATGATAAAAACTATTAAGTTTAGAGAGACTTGGGTTCGGATTTATTCACCAAAGTGTTTTCTTTATGTAGTAATAGCTCTAGTTGATAAAAATATTTCTGTTTCTTAAAAAGAAAATCAGAAAAAAAACGTAACTTTGAAAATAATTTTTTTCGCAAATAAGGTATCCTTTTGTTAAACCACTCTTGAATTATCGCTTTACTATGAAGAAAAATTATTTATCAACTGTCATTGTTTGGGCATACGCTTGCCTGCTTGCTTTACCGAGCCATGCCCAGCAGGAGTGGACTCCTGCAAGTAAAGAGCCAAACGTAAAATACCTCGAAACTTTATTCGAGAAATATGACCGCGAATACAAAATAAACCGAGATAAAGCCCTTCGCATAGCCGCACAAAAAGGTTGGCAAATAGAAGGTGTGAACGAGTTTGGCTCACGCTTCCGCTTAGAAGGGATTTATGATGATGGTACACCAATTTACTATGTAGATGATGCCGTAAAATTAGACCGTAATTTAGACCTTGAACCTTTTGACATTAAAAAAGTAAACAACTTGGGTGCAGCAGCTACTACCCGTGCTAGTCGCCTTTGGACAGGAGGAGGCCTAGGGCTACATCTTAACGGGCAAGGAATGACCGTATTTGAATGGGACACAGGGCGCGTAAGGCATACACACCAAGAATTTGATACTCGTACCTTGCAAGGCGATGGAGCTAGCACTCTGGACGACCATGCTACCCACGTGGCAGGTACTTTGGTTGCCAGCGGAGTAAATTCGAATGCCAAAGGCATGGCTTGGCAAGCTAACTTGATTAGTTATGACTCAAGTAACGATCTTGCAGAAATGACAGCTGCTGCCGCTAATGCAAGCACGAATGGATTACTAGTTTCTAACCATTCCTACAATGTCAATCCCATGCAAACAGGAACTTTTACCCCTTGGCTTATGGGAGCCTATGAACAAAATGCACGTAACTGGGATAATTTAGCTTTTAATTCACCTACTTACCTTATTGTGCGTTCAGGAGGTAATAACCGCCAGTGGGCTGAGGTAGTGAATTATGCTAACGGTTACAACTCGTGTGTTGCCTCGGCTGTTTCCAAAAATGTGCTTTCCATAGGAGCAGTGAGTAAAATTCCCAATGGTTACACCCAACCTTCCGACGTGATTATGTCAAGTTTTAGCTCTTGGGGACCCGCTGACGATGGACGCATTAAGCCTGATATAGTAGCCGCGGGAGTAAATTTATTTTCAACTAGTAGTTCTGGAGACGTAAATTATACTACCAAAAGTGGTACTTCAATGGCTTCGCCTAATGCGTGTGGTTCACTTATTTTGGTGCAACAGCACTACAAAAATTTGTTCAATAACCAAGTCATGCGTTCTGCTACACTCAAAGGGTTAGCCATTCATACAGCAGACGAGGCAGGCACAGGGGAAGGCCCCGATTATCGTTTTGGCTGGGGCTTGCTCAACGTAGAGCGAATGGTGCAAACTATTACTGATTTCAAAAATAATGGTGCAGCAATTATCCAAGAAAATGTACTTAATCAAGGGCAAACTTATGTACAATCCGTATTTTCTGACGGCACGAAACCACTTACCGTTACTATCTGCTGGACAGACCCGCCACCTACCAATATTAACGCAAATGGAGTAGATATTAACTTTTTGAACTCCCCCAATTTGCGATATTTAGTAAATGATTTAGATGTTCGTGTGCAAAGAGTGGGTAGTTCTACGATAGAAATGCCATATATTTTAGACCCATTGAACCCTGCTAATAATGCTACCAAAGGTGATAATGATCGTGATAATGTAGAAAAAATATATATTGCTAATCCTACTGCTGGGGAATACACAATCCGTGTAACTCATAAGGGAACTCTTACTAACAATTTACAAGCCTATTCACTGATTGTTACAGGTGCTACCCCTGCTCCTGTTATTCCAAGAGTGATCACTCTTTCAGGTTCGTTGGCTTTTGGAAATGTACCTCAAAATACTACTGCCACACGTACTATTACCGTAGGAAATACAGGACAAGCCAACCTGGTAATCAGTGATGTAAAATTACCTAACGGCTTTACTCCAAGTTGGACTACAGCTACTATCGCCCCTAATGCCACACGTAATCTAGAAGTAACTTTTAGCCCTACAGCCCAAATGACTTACTCTGGGCAACTGGAAATTGTAAGTAATGCCACCTCAGGGACTAATACCATGCCCGTTTCAGGTACAGGAACTGCTCCCTTACCTGCCGCACCTACCAACCTAATAGTTACTGCTGTAAGTGATAATCAAATTAGCCTAAGTTGGGTAAATAATGCCACTACAGCTACTAGCATAGAACTAGAACGCTCTGCAGCAAATAACACTACTTTTTTCAACAACAAGATTACGCTTAGTCCTACTACTAATACCTATGACTGGGGAAATTTACAAGCAGGAACTACCTATGCTTTTAGAGTACGTGCTGTTAATCCGTCAGGAAGTTCAGCTTATAGCAACGTGGTACAAGCCACTACCACTAATACTTCAAGCGGTGGCACAGGAGGAAATAACCCTGTGGCTTTAGATAAAGACTTGCAACAAGCTATCGATATCTACCCTAACCCCAGTGAGGGCATATTTGATCTCAGCATCAAAATGCAAAAACTAGGTAAAGTAAATGTTCAAATCCTAAATAGCGAAGGCAAAATGATTTATCAAACCACCTTTGAAAAATTAACTGCCGAAGAAAAAATTACTCTTAATCTTTCACACCTGCCACAAGGCATTTACCAAGCCGTGATAGATACACCTAACGGTAAAGTCATAAAACGATTGAGCAGGAAATAAGATTATTTAGAAAGTTCCACTTTCAATAGAGGTGGAACTTTTATTTTTTTGTATATCTTTGCTTACAAAAAAAAAAAATTCTATACTATTATGTATCGCGATTACCCTGCAATTATTAACGAGATTATTGCACAAAGACGCTCCACCCCTCCCACACAATTCTGTGAAACACCACTGCCCAATAACCTTATTTGGCAACTCTTGGAAAATGCCAACCGCGCCCCTACACACGGCAGAACCGAGCCATGGCGCTTTGTAGTATTTGAAGGCAAAGGATTACAAAAATTAGCTGATTTTCAAAGCGAACTTTACAAACGACTTACCCCGGCAGATAAATTTAGTGAAATAACTTACCAAAAATTGCAGACTGATCCACTTAGAGCCTCTCATGTAATAGCTATCTGCATGAAGCGCCAAGAGAGTGGTAAAATCCCTGAAATTGAAGAGATTGAAGCCGTAGCCTGTGCCGTAGAAAATATGTATCTCACTGCTGAAGCCTACCGAATTGGCATATATTGGAGAACAGGAGGTATTACCTACTACGAAGAAGCAAAACCCTTTTTTGGGCTATCTCCTCAAGATAAGCTATTAGGTTTCTTGTACCTAGGCAATATTGCCAAACCTTCGCCTATCTCCGAACGCAGACCCATACAAGAAAAAGTAACTTGGGTAAGTGAGTAAAATTCGGTTGTAACTACATTGTACGAAAATAAAATTAGTTCTGTTAGGTTTTTTAGTAAGTAGTTGATTTATACAATTTTGTGCTTCTCAAAAAGTCAAAACTTTGTTTAGTAAAATGTTGAACCCTTTAAGAGTTGGCAATTTTTGGGAAACTAATAAGTAAAGCCCGCTCTTTTACCCTTTGAGCTAAAAAATAAAAAGGCAAAAGGAACACCTAAAACATAAGAAATAAAAATAGCCGTAAATAACTATTTGGCTGTAAACTAAGCAAATCCATGAGCTTACTGCAAAAAAAATATATCAAAATTTTGAAATTCCATTTTTTTTCTTTATATTGCTCTTCTAAAATAATAGAGAGAAAAATAATGATAATTGAGCGTTTTTTGCAATATATTCAATACGAAAAGCGATATAGCCAACATACTATTACGGCATACCTAACAGATTTATGTCAATTTGAGAAGTTTTTGCAAAAGGAATTTCAAATAACTAACCTTTGTGAAGTTGATTTTTTTCAAATCAGAGCATGGATTGCTAGCCTTTCGGAAGCCAAAAATACGGCAGTTTCTATAAACCGAAAGATTGCTACGCTTAAATCCTTTTACAAGTTCTTGCTAAGAAATGGAGAAATAACTAAAAACCCCACAGCCCGTATACGAAGGCTTAAAGTAGGAAGGCGAATTCCTACCTTTATTGAAGAGAATAAATTGAATCACCTCCTTGAAGAAACCCATTTTAGCGAAGATTATGAAGGGCAACGCAACAGAGTTGTGCTAGAAGTGTTATACGGTACAGGCATACGCCTCTCCGAGCTAATACACCTAAAAGAACAGGATATTGATTTTTATAATCAACAAATCAAAGTATTAGGCAAACGCAATAAAGAACGCATCGTACCCATTACTGCACCTTTGGCAAAATTATTACAAAAATTCATTGCCCTCAAAAAGCAGTTGCCTCTTATCGCAGAATGTCCTTATCTTGTATGCACAAAAGATGGAAAGCAAAGTTACCCTATGCTAATCTATAAGATTGTAAAGAAATATTTAGGCTTGGTAACTACGCAAGCTAAAAGAAGCCCACACGTCTTGCGGCATTCATTCGCTACGCACCTGCTTAATCGCGGAGCAGATTTAAATGCAGTAAAAGAATTACTAGGGCACGAAAGCCTAGCCACCACCCAAGTCTATACGCACAACTCATTAGAAAAAATACGAACTATTTTTAATCGGGCACACCCCAAAGCCTAAGGTAAACGAAAAGATAAACTCAAAAATAGTCATACCAATGAAATATTTTTTAGATACTTTTATTTTCAAACCTTCAAACCCAGTTGTACTATGAAACTCCAAATTCATTCAATCCACTTTGATGCTGACAAGAAACTCTTGGAGTTTATCCAAAAAAAACTTACTAAACTAGAAACTTTTTTTGACCGCATCATTGATGGAGAAGTTTTTTTGCGTCTAGAAAAAGGAGACTTTACTCGCGAAAACAAAGTGGTAGAAGTAAAAATCAACCTACCTGGTCATTCCTTGTTTGTTAAAGAACAATCTATCTCCTTTGAATCTGCCACAGATATTGCCTTAGACAGGCTTGTTGCTCAAATCAAGAAATACAAAGAAAAGCTAATTAAGCATTAAAGCTAAAAAAACAGTAAAAAAACGAAAACGTACCCAAAGAAATACAAAAAGTGTGGTACGTTTTCTACTTATAATTGGTTTGTGTAGTGTAAAAAACTATCGTTCCTTTTGTAAAAAAAGGAAACAAACAATACTTCATTCGGGCAAACCCTAATCTAGAAAAAACAAAATTCCATCTTTTTAAGACGCTTGCTACCCCCTCTTATATGAAAAAACAAACGCAAATATTTGCACATAGCTTTGATTAAGGAAAACCCTCTTTTTCACGATTTTTAACTTTGAGCTAATAAAACTCCTAAATTTATCAAAAAACAACCCAACAAACAAATGACTATCAACAAACTCATTTTAGGCGACTGCCTAGAAGTGCTGAAAACCATAAATAGCGAAAGCATAGACCTAATCTATATTGACCCACCCTTTTTTAGCAATAAAAATTATGAAGTAATTTGGGGCGATAAGGGCGAAGTGCGTAGCTTCCAAGACCGCTGGGCAGGTGGTATTGAGCATTATGTTGCTTGGCTCAAAGAGCGAATTATTGAAATGCACAGAATTTTGAAACCCACAGGAAGTATTTTTGTGCATTGTGATTGGCACGCTAACGCTTATATCCGCGTGTATATCTTGGATAAAATCTTTGGGCTTAATAATTTTAGAAATGAACTGATATGGGGATATAAACGACCTTCTGCACCTAAACAAAAGCAACTTTCTAGATTACATGATACTATTTTTTGGTATTCCAAAAGCGATATTTGGATTTTTAATGGCGATGATATACGTATACCCTATGCGGATAGTAGTATAGCGAGGGCGGGGTATGTTGCTAATGCAAGTAAAATGACTGACGGGGGAAATGTAGAATTAAAAGAAGGAGGTAAACTCCCCGAAGATTGGTGGGACATACCAATGCTGAAAGGTAACTCAAAAGAATGGATTGGCTACCCCACCCAAAAGCCTGAAGCCTTGTTAGAAAGGATTATCAAAATGGCAAGCAACGAAGGTGATACTGTGTTAGACTGTTTTTTGGGAGGCGGCACCACGGTAGCCGTAGCAGACCGCCTAAACCGCAACTGGATAGGAATTGACCAAAGCCCGCAAGCCATCAAAGTAACCGAATTTCGGTTAAACAAACAACAAAGTTTATTCTCCAAACCTTTTACAGTGCAACTTCACAAATACGATTACGACACGCTACGCTACAAAGATGCCTTTGAATTTGAAACATGGATTATAAACCAATTCGGCGGCTTGGTAAACACCAAACAACGCAATGACTTAGGACTTGACGGCAGAACCAAAGATAACCAACCCATCCAAGTGAAACGAAGTGAGAACGTGGGACGCAACGTGATAGACAATTTTCATTCGGCAGTCATGCGTTATGATAAAGCCCTTTACGAAAAAAACAAAGCCGAAGGCAATCCAGTGGGCTTTATCATCGCCTTCTCATTTGGCAAAGGGGCTATCCAAGAGGTAGCAAGGTTGAAAGTAGAGGAAAATGTATTGATAAAATTAGTAACAGTAGAGGAAATTGTGCCAATAGCCAAAAAACCAAGCCTCAAAGTAGAAATTACTGATTGGGGTATAAGCAAAGGCTTGCGAGAAATCGCATTTGAGGCAATAGGCGAAAGCGAAACAGGCGTACAATTTTATGCCTGGCAGTTTGATTATCAAGATAATTTTATCCCTAAAATTTTGTTTGACAAGCAAGGCAAACAGACATACAAATTTAAGCCAGGCGAACACAAAATTGCAGTAAAAGTAGTTGATAATGAAGGGCTTGAAAATTTAGAAATTATTAAGCTGAAAATAAATGGGGGAGTAAAACGAAACTGACCATAAACAAACTAAACTAACGATTAGCTTGAAACGTAGAGGTAAAATTTTCGTAATTACCAAATATTACGTTACTTTGCACGCACCTTTGCAAAAAAGCAAAGAACATACTATATCATTCTCATAGGGTAAAAGAAAATCATTTTTGTGTCTATTCCTAATTTTTTAGCATAAATCCATGTTAGTTTTTCGCAAAATTCCGCAGGCAATCCTAATATCAGGAGTGATAGCATTATTTACCTTTTGTAGCACTAATTCTCAAGAGAACGCTGACCAAAATAAAAAAAATCCCCGAACAAACCAAACCGAAAAAGCGGCTCCTCCAACGAACAATCCCCACAAGAAGGAAATAAAAACTGCAAAGGAAGTTGAGGTTAAAAATACGCAAACCCAACTCTGGGATAGTGGAAATACGGATATGAAATACAACCAAATTGCGCGTTTCATTGCAGGTATGCCTCAAATAGATACGAACTCTCCTTTGAAAAAATATGAAGAGAATACTGCTTGGAAAAACTATGCCGCACAAAGTAATGCACGTTGGAATACCATCATGACCAGAAAAATCCCTAAAATGACCCAATGGCGCAACGAGGAACTAAAAGCCCTTACCCAAGAGGGAGGATTTTTGTTTTATCCTTTTAGTGGAGCCGATTTTTTACACGTAGGTATTTTTTTCCCTACGTTGAGTGAAATAGTAATGATTGGGCTTGAGCCTATCGGCACAGTACCTGACATAGAGAAAATAGCTAGAAGTTCCTTTCAATATTATTTTAATGGCTTAAATCGTTCCTTAGCTACCGTGCTGGAATATAGCTTTTTCAGA
Source organism: Microscillaceae bacterium (assembly GCA_025054775.1). Taxonomy (GTDB): domain Bacteria; phylum Bacteroidota; class Bacteroidia; order Cytophagales; family Microscillaceae; genus JANWZA01. The sequence goes on along the minus strand of JANWZA010000016.1, from coordinate 34,112 downwards.
ACATTAGACATGCAGGTAGATCTAACAGGAAAGGTAAACGTTAATATAGATGGCACCCTGCCATTGATTATGCTTTTTATGGTACGCACTAACCATACTATTTTGGACATTGAAAAAGTTGCTATCGGCAAAGATGGAAAAATGGTTGCCGCTCAAAGTATAAAAAATCCACAAGGAGTATTGTTTGGTAACAAAATTTCTTACCGCAGAGATAGCGTAAGTAATGAACGTAAAAACCTCTACTACTTCTCTGCTGATATTTCTGATGCAGGATTGAACAATAAACCTCATTTCTTAACCTTTTTGCAAAGCCTTAAAATCAATACTACTTACATCAAATCAGCGTCTTACCTTATGTATAATGCTAGCTTTAGCAAAATAAAAAACATAATTTTGACACAAACAAAATACCACTTACAAGATGACTCAGGTATCCCCTTTGCAAGTTTCAAAAAGAACGAATGGGATTTTATATTCTTCGGTAGGTATATCGGCCCTATCCAATTATTTGCAGGTAGATGGCAAAATGATTTAGCCGCTGCATTTAAGGACAAGAATAGCACCCTTCGCCCTTTGCCCTTCGGGATTGGTTATCAATTTGTTGAGGGAAATTCTAATCTAATGTTAGCTATCAAAAAGCCCAAACAATAGGCTAAATACTTTTACATAGCATAAGCTTCTTTTATTGTGAATATCAAACAACCATAAGTCACAAATAAGCCATGAACTTAAACAAAGAATAAAAAATACTTAAAAATGCTTACCTTTGTAAAATCACGTTAGCTGAAGGTAATAATTTTTTTTCTAACTTTATGAAACATACCTTTTTACATACTTTTTTTTGTTTGTTGTATTGGCTCACGTTGTTCAATAACTTACATGCTCAAGATAGTACTTCGCATCGCAAAAAGGGTGGTTTTGTAGTATTGCCCGTACTTTCTACCTCTCCTGAAACCAGTCTATCCTTTGGAGCAATTGGGATGTACTTGTTCAAGTTTAATTACAAAGATACCCTTACTCGTACTTCCAACGTACAAGCTTACTTTATTTATACGCTTAGAAATCAGTTACTTACCTCACCAAGCTACACTTTATTTTTTAATCAGGAGAAGTACATTTTGCGAGGCAATATAGCTTATTTTCAGTTTCCTGAGTATTTTTATGGTATCGGCAATTCGCCTTTGGATAAAGCAAATAGAATAGGTATCGATTACGAGCTGTTTAGAATAGAGAACCGCTTTTTGCGTAAAGTGAAAGGTAATTTCTTTGCAGGTATTCAGCATCGTTATTTAGAAATCTATAACGTGAAGTATCCTGCAGGTAGCTTGATAGACCAAATCAATCCCGTAGGTAAGAACGGTTCTTCGGCTTCTGGATTAGGAGTGGTGCTTTTGTATGATGATAGAGACAATGTCGTAAATACCTTCAAAGGAACTTTTGTAGAACTCTCTACCCTGTCGCATGGAGGTATAGGAGGCAATAGTGTTTATGATGTTTTTAGAGCAGATTTACGCCAGTTTATCCCTATTATTCCTAAAAAAAATCATATTTTAGGTTTGCAATTTTTAGGTGTTTTTACCACAGGGGCACCTCCAATGATACGCCAAAATGCTGAGTTAGGGGATGATGCCATCATGCGAGGCTATTACAGAGGAAGATATAGGGACAGAAATTATATAGCTTTTCAAGTAGAGTATCGTTTTCCTGTATGGAAGTTTATTGGGGCAAACGCATTCGTAGGAACAGGAAGTGTAGCTCGTGAAATTTCTGAATTTACAAATTGGTTACCGAATTTTGGAGTAGGAGTACGATTTATGGTAAATAAAAAAGATCGTGTAAACATACGCTTGGATTACGGCGTAGGTTATCAAACCTCAGATATTTATCTCAATTTAGGAGAGGCATTTTAGCTAGCGAGGCCTTGTTTTGCATGGTTGTAAGTTACTTATAAGTAAGGCACAAATTTTGTGCTCTTTATGGGTAAAAGTGCGTAATCTTTTCGTAAAATTAACAAACAAATAATTACCTAATCTTCAATTTATTCTACCTTTCTTGTCTCCTGACCTAAAACCTTACAACTATGAAACAATATCACTACCTTTTGCTTACCATCTGGGTTATGTATCTTACTTTGGCTTGTAGCAAAACTTCAGAAAGTTCACAAGACTTGAATGAAAAACTATCTAAAGAACACGACGAATTGATAGAAGAGCATGAGGCCATGGAAAAAGAACATAAGGAGATGGAAAAAGCCTTTAATGAATTAGACCAACAAGTGCGCGCTAAACTAAAAGGCACAGACAGTACTTACGAGCAGTTAGCTAACTACCATAAAATCATGCTCCAAGACTTCTTGGCTATGATGCAAAACCATGAAGCTCTTTTGAATAATCACGAGCAAATTACAGCAGCTCATCAAAGAGGAGAATTACCTGATGCAGAATTCATAAAAAAACACCAAGAGTTGAATGCGGAACACGAAAAAATGAAAAAAGAACACGAAAAAATAAAAGCCAAAGCCAAAAATTTTGAGGCTGAATGTAAGAGTATGCTTGCAAAATTGTAATATAATTTTTACCTAAAAATTGCATAGCTCCCAAAGAGTTTATATCTTTGCAAGCCTATCTTGCTCACATGGTGGAATTGGTAGACACGCCATCTTGAGGGGGTGGTGCCTTCCCTGGCGTGGGAGTTCGACTCTCCCTGTGAGCACAAAACCCGCAAGTCTTCTAATTTGCGGGTTTTTTTCATGCAATAAGAAAATTCATACCTTTTTAGGTCAAACTTGGGAGTTGTAAAGAAACCAAAATTTCCTGTTTTTTATGTTATCTTTCTCTGTGAGTATCCTTCTTTCTGTGGTATGGTTTTTAGTTATGCGGGCTTTTCGTACCTTCAAAGTAAATACTTTACAGGCAGTGGTAGTGAATTATTGGGTGTGTGTAGCTACGGGATTACTATTTCTGGAGCATCAAGTTACGGATAAAACTCAACTTTTTACTATTTCATGGAATAAGTATGCTTTTCTTTTAGGTTTGTCTTTTGTAGGTACTTTCTATTTAGTTGCTCTTACGGCCAAGAACGTAAGTGTAACCTTAGCAACCATAGCTAGCAAAGCCTCTATGGTAATACCTGTCGTAGTAAACCTTTGGGTATTACAAACGACTCAAAAATTATTCGATTTTTGGAATTATTGTGGAGTAGTGCTAGCACTTGTATCAGTCTTGTTATCTTCCATAAAATCAGAAGATCAACAAAATAAAAAAATGAGCCAAACAACATTTTTATTACCATTATTAGTATTTTTTCTGAATGGCTTGTGCGACACAGGTACTAACGTTCTGAATTATTACTTTGTAAAGCAAGGGCAGGAGGCTTTATTTAGTATTCTTACCTTTGGTTCGGCAGGTATAGGAGGCTTAGCAATGTTGATATATAGTATAATGTTTCAGAAGCAATACTTTGAAGCGAAAAGCCTTTGGGCAGGCATAGCCTTAGGAGTTCCTAACTTCTTTTCATTTTACTTTTTGCTAAAAGCTTTAACTGCTTTTAATAATGATGGAGCTTTGGTTTTTCCTATTTTCAATATTTGTATTATTTTGTTAAGTGCCTTGCTTGCCGTAGTTATTTTTCGCGAAAATTTATCAAAGTTAAATTATTTAGGCATTTTTTTATCTGTTTTGGCTATTTTTTTGCTTGCATACCAAGAGATTTTTGCTATACATTAAGAAATTTTTACTTTTGATTTAACTATTTTTTGGGCGTTCCTTTTGCCCTTTGAGCCAAAAGCGAAAAGGGCAAAAGAGCGGGCTTTACAGGGCTTCGCTAACACTTCGGTGCTACGCACTAAGCCCTTCAGGCTTACCCTTTCAATCCCTAACGCAGTCGTTAGGTTTTCAATTTAGTTACAGCCACAAGGCTGCCCCAGTATCTGAAAATATAGGCGATGTAGTTACATAAAATTACCTGAACTATGAATCTTGCCATAGATATAGGAAATTCATTTATCAAAATAGCTTTTTTTAGAAATAATCAACTTGTTGCCTTACACGAAGAGTTAAGCGAAATAGATGCACAACGTATTCTAAATCAACACTTTGTTGAAAACATAATCTTTTGCACCGTGAGGCAAAATGCTGAAACGTGGAAGGTAAAATTAGCCTCACATGCTTGCAAAGTTTTTCAGCTTACTTACCAGACCCCCTTGCCAATTCACAATCATTACCAAACCCCTCACACCTTAGGAATGGATAGAATAGCCGCACTTTTGGGAGCGCGCTATTTTGATAAACAAAATGCCTGCTTAGTCATTGACTCAGGAACATGTATTACCTATGACTTGCTTACTACAGAAAATGTTTTTTCAGGTGGTGCAATTTCCTTAGGTTTACAGATGCGATTCAAAGCCCTCGCTCATTTTACTCAAAAGTTACCACTTATTGCCTGGAATTTTAGTTCACAAAATTCTATAGATTTGATAGGTAGAAATACGCACGATGCTATAAAAAGTGGTGTAGTTAATGGTTATCTTGCTGAAGTAAAAGGTATTTTGGAGCGTTATCAAAAAGAATATGGTTTTTTTTCGCTATTTTTGTGCGGTGGAGATGCCCCATTACTCATGCAACAACTTGATTATCAGCCTAAATACTTAAAAAAAGACCTATTACTTTGGGGCCTTCACGCCATTCTTACATACCAACTATCATTATCGCAATAGCTAATTTTTTGCAATGAACTATAATCAGTCAAGAAACCTTATAATTTTTCTTGTTGTAATTTTCCTTAAAAAGTCTTTTTTCCAAAAATATTTCTTGTTTCATATTTTTGTTTTATCTTTTTGGGGAGTTGCTTTGCCTGCTTTTGCCCAAGTAACGGGAAATTCACCTTACACAGGTTTGGGGGTAGGCGAAATTTACAATGGAGCTTTTGCTCAACAAATGGGATTAGGGGGGAGCAGTGTAAGCTATTCACCTACTTATTTTATCAGTGGGCAAAATCCAGCTCTCTTGGCAGGTAATGTTAATCTCATTTTTGAGTCAGGGGTAGCAGGGCAATACAAGCAAATTCAAAGTACAGCACAATCCCAGTTAGACCTTGGTGGTGGGTTACTTTATATGTCTATGGCTTTCCCTATTACTCATCGATGGGTTTCTAGTATGGGCATTGCTCCTTATAGCATGGTAAATTATGAAAATAGGTTTCGCCAACGCATTACTAACTCCGACTTCTCTGCCGATTATTTGTTCAAAGGCTCAGGAGGAATAGGTACAGTGTATTGGGCTAATGGTTTCAAACTTAATAAACAAATATATGCAGGGCTGAAAGCTAGTTACTTGTATGGCACTACCTCACAGGAAATTTCCACGCGTTTATTTACGAATACACCTTTGGACTATAATATCGCCCTAAACGAGAAATTTGTTTATTCAGGCTTACTTCTAGAACCTGCCGTAGCACTCAAAATTCCTTTGAACAATAAGGAACGCTTTTTGAACATTGGGGCAGTGTATAGTTTGCAAAGTAATGTTTCTACTCGTAAATTTGCCTCTCTTGAACAACGTACCCAAAATGACGAAATTATTTTTAGCGATACCTTACAAAACCTCAATGAAAATAAAGGAAAAACGATTTTGCCTGCTCGGTATACCATAGGCATTAGCTTAGAACAGCAATACCAATGGGCAATCGTAGCTGACTTTTCTACGCAAGATTGGACGCAATTTAGTAGTTTGGGTATCAGTCAAAACCTGATACAAGGCTATTCTGTTCACCTTGGGGGTGAATGGGTGCCTGACTATACTGCACTTACAGGCTATTTCAAACGTGTTATTTACCGAGTAGGTATCAACTACACGCAATTACCTTTTCAACTACAAAACCAACAAATCAAAGACATAGCTTTGCATTGGGGAATATCTTTTCCTATCTCTCGTAACTCCTCGCTGCTTAATTTTGGCTTTGCCCTCGGGCAACGCGGTATGTTGGCTAATGAATTAGTACGTGAACGATTCTTTAGGTTTAGCTTTGGCGTGAGTATCAACGACCGCAAGTTCCAACGTAGACGCTTGGATTAGTTAGGTCGTTGATTTTCAAATTCCTTAATCTGCATTGTAAAAACTATCTATGATGTTACCCATACTCCTACAAACGTGTAAAAAAATCTTAATTTATGTAGGTTATGTGTGCACTGCTTTGCTATGCTTATGCTTTCTGTTTGCTTTGCTTTTTATTCGCCCACTTGACCGTACTCCATACCAACGAACTGAATTTTATGCTCAAACCAAACAATATTGGAACAGAATTTTTAATAAAAAAAAATATATTCATACCCAAGGTAAGATATGGCTTGTAGGTTGGGCAAAAGAAAATTTTACCCCCTCTGAGCCAATAGAAATGACAGGCTACCTCAATAGGCAAAAAAATAAATTTGATTGTGTGCAAGACTCGCTCTTTGTAAGGGCTTTTGTCTTTGATAATCAAGAAGTTGAAGTTGCTATTGTAACCTTGGATTTGCTCATCGTGCCTCCTAGTTTAGTACAAATCGTTCAAAAAAAACTTGAAAATATATGCTTTTTACCTGAAAACGTGTATTTCTCTGCCACACACACGCATTCTAGCATCGGCGGTTGGGGGGATAACTTGGTCGGTTACTTCTTTACAGGAGAATATAGACCGCAACTAGTAGTAAATTTAGCTCAAAAAGTAGTACAGGCTATCCAAAAAGCGAGACAGACTAAAAAGAAAGCTAAAATTGGTTTTCAAAGATTAGCTACAGCAGGGATAGTGTGTAATCGGTTAGTGGGCTATAAAGGGCAAACAGACTCATGGCTTCGGCTTATTAAAGTTGAACAAGAGCAAGGCAAAACGGCACTTCTAGTAAGCTATGCTGCCCACCCAACATGTTTGTCTGAAAAAATTACTTGTTTGTCAGGTGATTATCCTTCGGATATGATTGCATACATAGAAAAATATACATCTATCGATATGGTTGCTTTTTTAGCAGGAGCTATGGCTTCGCAAGGTACGATACGCAAAAACCAACAACCTGACGAACTGCACAAGCAACGCATAGCTAAAATATTAGCCCAAAAAATCATATTTCATTCAAATAATATAGTACTTACTGACAGCATTGCCCAAATTCAAGTTATTCGGCTACCTTTGTATTTGCGTTCACCACACTTTCGGATTGCCAAAAATTGGGTACTCTCCTCATGGCTCTTTCGGCAAATTTATGGCGAACAAAGGCCGTTTGTGCAAGTCCTTCGTTTAGGAAATATTGTCTTGCTAGGTATGCCTTGTGACTTTTCAGGGGAGTTAGTAGCCCAATTTGAGTCAATTTGCAAGCAAAAGAATATTCAACTTATGATAACAAGTTTCAATGGTGCATATATTGGTTATATTACCCATGATGCCTGGTATGATTTGCCCAAATATGAAACTTATGATATGGCTTGGCACGGTCCTGAAAATGGAGCATATTTTTCAGAATTGATACGAACTATTTTAGAACGAATTGAGTCATGAGTAACTTTTACCGCTTTGTTGCCCAAAGATTAAATCAGCATAGCTTAAAAAATACGAAAAAATTTTCTTTTTCTGCTATTGCAGCGCGTATCGCTATTGCTAGTATTGCTATAGGTTTAGCTATTATTTTGATTGCTTTCGGTGTACTTCGCGGATTTGAGCAAGCGATTCAAGATAAATTGTTTAGTTTTCATGGGCATTTTCAGGTTACTTTTTTTGACACGAACAATTCCTACCAAGATGCGCCTATTAGCACGAACACGTATCTTTTTCAACGCTACCGAGAAATTCTAGATATAGCTCACTTGCAAGGCTATATCCAAAAACCTGCTATCATTAAAGCCCAAGATGAGGTACATGGAGTTATTTTGAAAGGCATCGGTAAGGATTTTTATTGGCAAAAGTTCAAGCCACATTTCAAAAAAGGTAATTTTATTGCTTTTTCCAAAGATAGTACTGCCTCAGTAGATATCATAATTAGCCAAAAAATTGCTAATAGACTTAACCTTAACCTACATGATACAATACTGGTGTATTTCGTGCAAAATCCGCCACGCTTTCGTAAATTACACGTGTGTGGTATTTATGAAACGGGTATGGAAGATTTAGACGAAAAATTAGCTCTTGTTGATATTCAATTAGTACGAAAACTTAATCAGTGGGCAGATACATTGGTAGGAGGATATGAGATTTTTATTAAAGATTTTGACAATTATGCCGAAGCTACCAAAGTTATTTATGATAAAATGGCTTATGATATGCGTTTGGAACGCATTACGGATAAGTTCGTGGCAGTATTTGATTGGCTAATTCTACTTAAAAACAATGTGCGTATTTTTTTAGCACTAATTTTGATTGTAGCTTGCTTCAATATGTCAGCTATTTTGCTAATTATGATCATGGAGCGGACCTCTATGATAGGTATTTTGAAAGCCCTCGGCGCAACTAATGCTCAAATCCGTCAAATTTTTCTTTGGCAAGCTATCTACCTCATTTTTAGAGGTTTACTTTGGGGAAATATCGTAGGACTAGGGATTTGCTTAGTGCAATATTATTGCAAACTTATTCCATTAGATATGGAAAACTACTACATGCACTCCGTCCCAATTGCTTGGGACTGGGGGGCAATTATGCTAGTCAATTTTCTTACTTTTGGATTAATTTTTTTGGTTACGCTTATTCCTACGCAAATTATTGCTAGTATACAACCTATAAAAGCCATTCGGTTTGATTGAAAATTTATGCAACATTTCTTCAAAGAGCAACTTCAAATTTTTCTTACCGCAGTGATGTTTTACACGCGTATCCCTTGCCCTAAGTGGATAACGCATGAAGCCTACTATTTGAACAAAGCCACAATCTATTTCCCTATCATTGGCTGGATAGTGGGAGGGTATAGTGCTTTTGTTTTTATCCTAACCTCCTCATTGGTGGGTGTAGGGGTGGGGTTAGCCCTTTCTATGGTAGGCAGTATTTTCTTAACGGGGGCATTCCACGAAGATGGCTTAGCCGATGTTTGCGATGGCTTTGGTGGCGGTTGGACAAAGCCTAAAATTTTAGAAATTATGAAAGATAGCCGCATCGGGACGTATGGTGTTATTGGATTAATGAGTGTTTTAATACTCAAATATTTGCTTTTAACTGAAAACTTACGTCTTCTTTTATCCGGCACTTCACGTAGAATTGATTTTTGGACTACTTTAACTAATCCTTTGCTTTGGGCTTTGTTTGTCGTACCTCATACTTTAAGCCGATTAACAGCACTCACTTTCATATTTACACATACTTATGTGCGCGAAAATGAAGACAGCAAAGCTAAACCCGTAGCTAATTTACTCTCTCTCAATGAGTTGTTACTTGCTTTCGCTTTCGGCTTGTTACCCCTAATAGGGTTAGTTTTTTGGACAAAGCAGTTCAATTTTTTACTTTTATTGCTTCCGTTGGTTCTGCTTAAAATGTATTTAGGCTGGTATTTTCAAAAATGGATTGGTGGCTATACAGGTGATTGTTTGGGGGCTACTCAGCAAATCTCCGAAGTGGTGCTTTATATGGCTTGGTTGGTATTGTGTACTCAATGAATTAGTATTGCTTTTGAAATGTTTGTTTAGCTAAACGTGTGAAAGAGAGAGCAGGCTAATACTATGTTTTTGTTTTTTTGTGTAACTTTGAACACAAAATACAATGCAAATGTCAAATTATGGCTCTCCTACACATTGCAGGTGCGGCACTTAACCAAACGCCTTTGGATTGGGAAGGTAACCTGAAGAATATTCTTACTGCTATTCAAGAAGCAAAAAAGCGAAGCATTGATATTCTTTGCCTCCCTGAATTATGCATTACAGGTTATGGCTGTGAGGATTGGTTTTTGAGTGAGTATGTGCCTGAAAAAGCTTTAGCACAGCTAATTCGCATAGTACCTCATTGCCAAAATATGGTAGTTGCCGTAGGATTGCCCATGCGTGTCGGGCAGGATACCTATAATTGTGCTTGCCTTATAGCCGATGGGGAGATTTTGGGCTTCTCCGCTAAACAATTTTTAGCAAATGAAGGTGTACATTACGAACCACGTTGGTTCAAGGCCTGGCAACCTAACCGTATAGAACGCATCGTTATTGATAAAAAAAATTTTCTCTTCGGGGATTTGGTCTATTTGGTACGAAACATTAAAATAGGTTTTGAAATTTGCGAAGATGCTTGGCATAAAGCACAACGCCCTGCTTTTCGGCACGCTAAAAAAGGAGTAGATTTGATTCTCAACCCAAGTGCTAGTCATTTTGCTTTCGGTAAATCTACCTTACGGCAAGCCGTCATTTTAGAGGCTACTCAAAGTATTTCTTGTGCTTATATCTATGCTAATCTTCTAGGCAATGAGGCAGGCAGAATGATTTATGACGGAGAAATCTTAATTGCCTATAAAAATACCTTTTTGCAGGCTAATTCACGCTTTTCTTTTCAAGATGTAAATATTGCATCAGTACAAATTGATTTGAAAACAACCAAAGAAATACCTACAGGAATAACTTGCGTACAAGAAAATAAAAATATTGATTTTGCTCAAGCGGTTGCTTTAGGCTTGTTTGACTATGTTCGCAAAAGCCGTAGTAAAGGTTTTGTTCTCTCGCTTTCAGGAGGGGCTGACTCAGCTACATGTGCTGTTTTGGTTGCAGAAATGGCAAAGCGCGGTATTACGGAATTAGGTTTGGAAAACTTTTTGAAAAAGATAGGTTACTTCTCTCCCCAAGAAATTCAACAAATCTTAGAAGATAATAATGGTGAAATACTTAAAAAAAATATCAATAACGATATAAACGAAGTACTAAAAAAAGTAATGCCTCGCTTGCTTACTTGCGTGTATCAATCCTCTGATAACTCCTCTTTCCAAACCTTGCAAGCGGCACGTACCTTAGCGAATAGTATTCATGCAGTTTTTTTTGTATGGAGCATTGCTGATGAAGTAATTAGTTACAGCAAAAAAATAGAGTATGTTATCGGAAGGCAACTTACTTGGGAATTACACGATATTGCTTTGCAAAACATTCAAGCCCGCGCTCGCTCTCCCATTATCTGGATGCTGGCAAATGTTAAGAATGCTTTGCTTATTACTACTTCTAACCGCAGTGAAGGCAGTGTAGGGTATGCCACCATGGATGGAGACACTTCAGGAAGTATCGCTCCCATTGCCGGAGTAGATAAACATTTTATCCGTCAATGGCTAAAATTTGCCCAAAACGAACTCGGCTACTATGGGCTAAAAGCTGTAAATCAATTAGTTCCTACTGCAGAACTTCGCCCTAAAGAAAATGCTCAAACCGATGAAAAAGACCTGATGCCTTATGAGGTCTTACAAGCCATTGAGTATGAAGCCATTAGAAACCATGCCTCGCCTAAGCAAGTATTTGAGAAACTAAAAACCCAAAATTTGGAAAATGAGACTTTACTCAAACAACATATCGTCAAATTTTTTCAACTTTGGGCAAGAAATCAATGGAAACGTGAACGCCTTGCCCCAAGTTTTCATTTAGATGATTACAGCATTGACTCCCGCAGCTGGTGCCGTTTCCCTATCCTTTCAGGAGCCTTTCAGCAAGAAATTCAAGAATTGATAGATGGTTGAGTCCATTTTGTTCACAAAAAATTAAGATACCTCACTTAGAACTACTCCTAACAAGTTCTCTGCGGCATTACGCAAGAAATTAGGAATAATGGTAGCTTCCGTAAGTTTAATTTTGTCAGGATCGTCTAACCGCTCCATCATTTCCTTATATTTAGCTTCTCCGTGTGTTTCTATAATTAGTTTGCGCTTCTCTTCTGTTTGAAAATAGTGTAGCATACCTACGGAGTCAGCCTCTGGGTGAAACTGTGTACCAAAAATTTCGGGCGTAAAGCGAATACACATTATAGCCCGCTCTAAATCTACATGAGGGCGTATTTTTTCCAAACAAAGTAACTTTGCCCCCATTTTCTCTAAATTCTCGTATTTAGGGCTAATGACTTGATAATCACGTGAGTCAACAGCATAAAAAGGTTCGGGCAAGCCTTCAAAAATGCTTTCGTGAAAGCCTAATTCAGTACGGTGAATAGGCATTACTCCAAATGAAGTAGAGCGACGCTTATTAACCGTAGCTAAATCCCAATGAATACAAGCCATTTGAAAGGAATGGCAAATAAGAAATAAAAACTTTTTGGTATGATTATATTTATTATGGTAGTAAATATCGTCTAAAAACTGAAAGTAGTTTTTCTCCCATTCCTCACCCACAGGATGTGGTGAACCTGGCCCTCCTGTGGAAATAAAGATATCGTAATCTTGGATAACTGGAAATTCATTTTTTGCTCGCACATTGTAAATTTTGTAATTTCCTCTTATTTGCTCTTCACCTAAAAAAGCATGAATAATTTGCAAAATACATCGCATGCCCTCGTTAGGGTGATTGTTGTACATGTCCAAAATTGCAATGTTCAAGTAGTTTTCCATTTTTCTCTCGTGTTTTTAGCCTAGTTACTACTTCTGAAAAAAAGCGTAAAGTTGCTAATTCTGAAAAAAATGTAATAATAAGTAATAAAATTGGGGGCTTTCACGAAAAAAAAGTTTAGTTTTGAAAGTTATACTAAACAAAAAGTGATTTTGTAAATTTTCCAAGTATCAAATTTTGATTTTCAGCAAGTTACAATTTCTAAAAAATCAAAACCTCTATTAGTTGAGTATAAATCAAAGTTAAAGTTATTCTAAGTTAATCATAAACTACATGATAACAATTTCTTTTCAAATTTAGTGCTAACTGTGCTAAAAAATTTTTTTAGAACAAATCGGAGTAATTTAGATTTTTTCGTTAAAAGACTATTTTTCAATGTATTAGATGCTGATTTTGCTTGCCAAAAATACTCGTTTTTTTACCTAAGGTACAAGCTTCCTGCTTTATTAGCAAATGATTATCTTTTTAGCTCACTTTCCAAAGATTTAACTGATATTACGAGTAAAGGTAGGGCCTTGGTTGAGTAGTTTATTGCTTTTCGTTGCAAAGCTATTGATGACAATACAATGTTTTCTGCTCTAATGTCATTATTTTACCATAATTGAGTTAGAAAAGTGCTGCTAAATCTAGGCACGAGAGACTAAATCTAGGTACAAGGATAAAAATATGAAAAAAATTGGAATTATTGAATTATGCCTGTGTGCAGAAAAGATGTAATGATAATGTAGTAATAATTGTAGGAAAATGTAGGAAAAATAGACTTGATAGTTTAATAGTTTAATAAGCAAAGTATTATATCATAAAAAATCTAAACAATCTTGCCTCTTGCTATACCCTATGTCCTTTTCAATTCAAAAATAGTAATTTCAGGGGGTATACCAATTCTTCCTGGAAAGCCAATGTAACCATAACCTCTATTCACGTAAATAGCTTGTTTACCTTCAGTATATAGCCCTGCCCATTCAGGATAAATATATTGCACAGGGCTCCACTGAAAATCTCCAATTTCTATTCCAAACTGCATTCCATGGGTATGCCCTGCAAACATTACATCAATATCCTTGTGTTCGGGTACAACTTGTGAACGCCAATGGCTTGGGTCATGAGAAAGTAATAACTTCACTGCAGCATCTTGGGTGTTGGCTTTCGCTTTATCTAGTTGGCTAAACTTAGGAAATCGGAGTTTATCACCCCAATTTTCTACTCCGATAATAGCAATTTGTTCGTTATTTTCTTTAATCAATACATTTTCATTTAGTAGCAAGTCCCATCCTAAATTTTGGTGAACTTTGCAAATATTCTTAATTATGGCTTCTTTTTGAGCTTTCGTCCAAGTACTCCACTCTAAATAGTTACCATAGTCATGGTTTCCCAAGATAGCATATACGCCCAGCGGAGCCTTCACTTTGTTAAATACGTCTATGTAATCGTTCATTTCGCAGGCTTGTCTATTTATCAAATCCCCTGTAAAAAACACTATGTCAGGTTTTTGAGCTAACAATATTTCAACCCCACCTTTTACTGCCGTCTTATTATAAAAGCTACCTGCATGAATATCTGAAATTTGAGCGATGCGTAGCCCTTCAAAGCATTGAGGTAGATTAGGCAGTACTAATTTTTGTCGTCTTACTTGGTAGTCATGGGCTCCTGAGATAATACCAAAACTCATGGTGGCTACGGGTATGCTAGCAGCTACCAAAGCGGTACGCGCTATAAACTCTCTTCGGCTTATATCTTCAATCTCTGCATTGCATAATTGCGACTTCTTAACACACGGAGAAAATAACCAACCCAAAAGTTGCTTTGTTTTTTGGAAAAATATTACGCAACTTACCACCAAAAGGGCAAAAAACTTAGCAAAGTAGATACTCATGAAAGCAACAAACGTGAGCCGAAATCCAACATTCAAAGATAGTTCTGTATAGTTAGCTCTGAAGTAAATAATAAAAAGAGCCCCCAAAATACCCCAAATCCAAAAACTAATTAGTGACCCGTCTTTTGCTCCTTTAGCCCAACGAGCAAAAAGAGGCTTAACATTGAGCCAAAAAATTACATCAAGCAGAATTAAACTAATTCCTATCAATAAACTCACAAGCATATTAGTTTTAGGTTCAATCTTTACAAATTATTTGCAAAATAATATCTATTCAATGAAATATGAGCTACTTAACTAATTTTTTTACAAAAAGATAATTTTTGCTAAACAAATCCTTTTCTTTATTAAGCTATCGTTAAGCTAATATTTTGTATGTTTTTTGATATAAATATTACATAAATGTTCACAAGTTTTTTAGAAAAAAGAAAAATCTTTTTTAGTATTAGTGTTAAATTTTTGTTAATTTTGTATTAAACTTAAAGAAATATCCACTTTCCTGATTGAATATGAAAAGGATAATATCTCTTCTTATCTTAATGCTATGGTTTTCGGTAGCTTGGGGGCAGTATAAAAGCAAATCCATTGTGGTAAAACACGATGAGTATGAAGGAAGTTTAGAGGTATGCGAGAATTGCCAAGATATTAAACCACAAGCCTCTAAAATATATGCTTATTGGGACAGTAATGAAGTGGTAACTAATTCAGAAGGAAGTTTCAAAGGTAAATTATTGCATGGTAAGGCTGATTTGAAATATAAAGAAGGCGGTACTCCCTACTTACAAGCTGAGTTTGTAAAAGGTGAACCTAACGGAAACTATAAGGAATGGTTACCCGATGGAACCCTACTTAAAGATGAAAACTACCTCAATGGTGTAAAACACGGTATCTGTAAATATTATCTCTTTGGAAAATTAGAAACCGAAGAGCTATACGACCAAGGTAAGCTAAAAACCATTACCTACTTTAGCGCCGAAACTGAAAAACCTGAACGTAAGGTAGAATATTTGCAAAGTGATGGTAACATTAAAAAATCAAGAGCATTTTACATGTCGGCTAATTCACAAACCGTAGAAGTAGAGCAACTCGAACTCTGGGAAGGTAAGGAACTAAAAACTATTTACTATGATGGTAAATATAAAAGATACCACAAAAATGGTATTAAAGAAGAAGGGACATACAGCAAAAACGAACGCATAGGTGAATGGAAACAATATTACGAAGATGGTGTGGTAGCTACCAGAAAATACGAAAACGATAGAGTAGTTTCAGAAATATTTACTAAAGATGGAAAAAACTTCAGTGGTGTAGTAATAGATAAATACATATCAGGAAAACTCAAATCGCAATACAACGTAAAAGATGGGCTACGCCATGGGCCGAGCCTTGACTCAGCAGGCAAAAAAGGATACATTATTGAATATCAAAACGGTAAACCTACCTTAGAAAACCTAAATTTTGATGACTTCTTGAAACAAGTAGGAACTATTACCAAAGAATACAAACTTAAAAAGCAATGTGATGGCAGAGGAAAAGGATTGTATATTGACAAAATTCAACTTACAGATAAGTACACCATCGCTTATTTTCACTATGTAAGTCAATTTAAGGGAAATTCTACCATATATACCCCTAAAGTAGGTGCGAAAGAAGCCTTTACTATGCAAATCAATGATACAAAAGAAGTTAAACCTCTAGTGAAGCATTTCTACCTACTAAACGATGACCGACCTAAATCCATGTGGTTTGGGGAAATGTTTAGCTTTGTTCTAGTATTTGATAAGATTAGCCCTAACACCAAAAACGTTAGTTTTATAGAGGGAGCAGAAGCCTATTCAGTTAATGCCGAAGGCGGCTATACTCACAACTGGGGCTGTTATGACTTAGAACTTAAATAGCTCTTACTTAATTATTACAATTGAACTTTACATAAAACACAACATTTTTCCATACAAACGGTTTACTTTGCACGGGTAGGCCGTTTTTTTGTTTTATGCTTACTTCTCGTCAATCTACCTTCAAACCTCAAAGAAATTACTCTATCCCTATGGCACAAATCAAAGCATGGCTCAAAGCCTTCCGTTTGCGAACCCTGCCTCTATCACTTGCTAGTATCTTGATGGGCAGTTTTTTGGCCTATAGTTATAGTTTTTTTCAATTACCTATTTTTGTGCTGAGTGTTAGTACTACTATTTTTTTGCAAATCTTATCTAATTTAGCTAATGACTATGGAGATTACCAACACGGCGCCGACAGCCAAGAACGTACTTGGGCAACGCGCACCGTCCAAAGTGGGGAGATTAGCCCACAAGCTATGCTTAATGCTATTATCTTATTTACACTTTTAGCCTTCGCCTCTGGATTAGCGTTGTTGTATGTTGCCTTCAAAGATTGGCAAACTTTTTTCCTGTTTTTGGGCTTGGGCTTGTTAGCTATCCTTGCTGCTATCGCCTATACGCTTGGAAAAAAACCTTACGGCTATATAGGTTTGGGAGATATCTCAGTATTTATCTTCTTTGGATTAGTTGCTGTTTTAGGAACCTTCTATCTGCATACCCAACTCTTCCTTTGGCAAACCCTTTTACCTGCCATAAGTTGTGGTTTATTAGCTACTGCTGTCTTAAATATCAATAACATACGTGACCTTGAAACCGATAAAAAGGCAGGCAAACGCTCTATTCCCGTACGCTTGGGAAGAGAAAAGGCTGTTTATTATCACATCACTTTGCTCAGTATTGCTTTCTTGTGTGGCTTAGCTTATGTAATGCTTCACTTTAAGCATGTCATCCAATTGCTTCTCATTTTTTTGCCCTTACCCTTATTTTACCTCAATGCCAAAGCTATTTATGAAAAACGACAAGCCCAACTCCTTGACCCCCACCTTCGCCAAATGGTATTGACTACGCTTTTTTTTGTCTTTTGCCTCGGTTTGGGGCTTATCCTATAAGCAAAAATCTTACATCATATTATTTTACACACGGTTTGTATAGTTTTTTACTAAATTTATCTATCTTAAAAAAAGTTTAATACACATTCGCAAAATAAAACTATTTCATTAATTTCAAACTATATTTTTAATATGCAACCTACTCTCAAAAGTCAGCAACTTTTTGAAAAAGCTCAAAAACTTATTCCTGGAGGTGTAAACTCCCCTGTGCGAGCTTTTCGCTCCGTAGGGGGAAATCCACTCTTTATCAAATCAGCTAAAGGAGCCTATATCTATGATGAGGACGGCAACGCCTACATTGAACTCATCAATTCCTGGGGACCAATGATATTAGGACACGCTCACGAGAGCATTCAAGAAGCTATTAGAGATGCCCTGCAATACTCTTTCTCTTTTGGTGCACCCACTGCCAAAGAAGTACAAATCGCCGAGTTGGTTGTAGAAATGTGCCCCTCTATTGAAATGGTGCGTTTCGTCAATTCAGGAACTGAGGCGTGCATGAGTGCCATCCGTGCCGCAAGAGGTTATACAGGCAGAGAGAAGATTATCAAGTTCGAAGGATGCTATCATGGACATGGAGACGCATTTCTAATTGCTGCAGGTAGTGGAGCAATGACTACAGGCATACCTGACAGTGCAGGCATTACCCAAGGAGTAGCAAAAGATACACTTACCGCCGCTTTTAATAATCTAGAGCAAGTGCAACAATTAGTAGAAGCTAATCCAAACCAAATCGCCGCTATTATTATAGAACCAGTAGTTGGTAATATGGGTTTGGTACTACCACAACAAGGATTTTTAGAAGGCTTGCGGGCTATTTGTAATAAGGAAAATATTGTTTTAATCTTTGATGAAGTAATGACAGGGTTCCGATTAGCCAAAGGAGGTGCGCAAGAGCGACTCGGAGTTATACCTGATATGACTACACTCGGAAAAATTATTGGCGGAGGACTGCCCGTAGGTGCTTACGGCGGAAAAGCGGATATCATGAAATGCGTCTCCCCTGTAGGAAAGGTTTATCAGGCAGGTACACTCTCAGGAAACCCTATTGCCATAAGTGCAGGACTAGCTACACTTACTTACCTGAAAGAAAACCCCGATGTATATCAAACTTTAGAAAACATTGGTACGCAATTAGTGAATGGATTAAGAGCTGTCAATCGGAAATTAGGACTAAACTATACTATTAACCATATCGGCTCTATGTATAGTCTATTTTTTACTGAAAAGCCTGTTTACGACCTTGCATCTGCTAAAACTTCCGATACTAACTTGTTTGCTCAATACTTTAAAGCTATGCTGAAACGTGGTATCTATTTAGCTCCTTCTCAATTTGAAAGTCTTTTTCTCTCTATCGCTCTTACTCCTGACTTAATCGAGCAAATAATATATGCTCATGAACAAAGTCTGAGGGAAGTTTTAGAGCTAAAATAAGTTTAAGATGGGTATTCAAAACTTAAAGTAGCGTATTATTTTTTGAAAATAATGTTTATACAAGAAGTTCTTTAGGATTATAAATTTAATCAAGGGTTTGTTTCTTTTATGGAAATTTTTAAGCAAAAAGATTTATCAAGAATGTTCTTGTGGAAAATCTTTAGACCTTGATTTTAATTTTAGGGTTGAAATAATATCAGCCTTCTTTATCGTTTGAAAACGAGTGTGAGGTGGTATTTTTCACTTGTCCAATCTCTATTAGTTCCCAAAGTCTTACGTGGCAAGGGCTTATTAGAAATTGGATAAAAGACGGCTCTTGAACGAAAGTATGGGCGAATTTGTTATTATAGCATCGGCACTAGTTGAACTTATCTCAGCGTATTCATATCATATCTTGATGAAGAGGTATACGCGTAACGCTTATGTAATTAAAAGAGCCAAATGCTTGGCAAGCCCAATTCAAGACTTTAAGCATACATTAGGAAACCGAATGACGTGGCTTAAATGGTCATTTTTATACGCAGAATGAACTAAAAAACAAATCCTAAAAAGGAACCCTTTCTAAAAATTTTCTAGAAACATACTTTCTATCATTTTCTACTACCAAAGAAATAGCCTAATGATATACTTATTACGCTATTTCTTGAAGTATTATCACTATTTCCCTTTGGTCGGTTGTTAGATAGTCCTAAACCATATTGCAAATTCACCTGAAAATTGCTAAACTCCGTACCTATACCAAGATTCACTCCAAAATCAAGTGGTTTTAAAGTGCTATTTGCACTATTTCCCCATTCTACGTCTCGGGTTTCTTTTACACTGACATTACCAGTTGTAACTTTAGTAGTTACCGTACCCGTAATACCCAAACCCAGGTAGGGGCCCGCAGTAAGTAAAAGTTTATTAGAACCGGCATTTACACGATAGCCTATGTTCAAAGGAATTTCAAGATAACCCAAGTTAGTATTAGAAGTAGTGGTAACTCCTGGAGAGGAGTTTTCTGCACGTGAACCTTTGGAGCTAAACAACAAACCAGGTTGAAAGTAAGATTTCTCTGCCAAAGCAATATCAATAATGCCTCCAAGGTGAAAACCTATACGTATCTCAGTATCAGAATTGTAAGATACTCCATTCGTTTTACCGTTTATATCAGCAAGGTTAAGACCTGCTCTTATCCCGAAGCGAGTTTGTGCATTAGCATTAGAGAAAATTACTAAATAAAGAGCAAGGAAAATGAGATTTTTTTTCATAATATTCATAATAATTTTGAGTTTAAGTTTTAGTATTTGTGAATTAATTTGATAATGAGATTGTTTAGGATTTATTTTTTGTTCTTTCTACGTATAAAAATGAAGGTAAGATATTTAATGAATACTATCTTTGCTTAAGATTTCCATAAAAGAGCTATTTTAGATTAAGCACCTAAAAAAATAAACTTTTAATTGAAAATCTTATTTTACAATCTTAAATCTCTTCAATAATAGAAAAAAATAACAAAAAATAAGCTAAAAGACGAGCAACCATATAAAAATAACCATGATCTTGTTAATTTTGTTTTAACTTTCGGTTATTGGAAAACTAGCTATAAGTTGATTCCTAACCAAATAGGTTACATTCAGTGTGCTACGAAAAATTTATATTTTGCAAGTTATCTCTCCAAAAAGGTCTGTCTCTGTTTCTGAAACAAAACACGGCAGTTTATGAAAGCAGTTATTGATTTAGGCACAAATACCTTTCAGCTATTGATTATTAACTTAAAGGGGAATGGTAATTTTGAGATAGTATATCAAGAGAAACAAGCCGTAAAATTAGGTAAAGGAGGAATTAATCAAAACGTAATTAGCCCTGAGGCAGAATTGCGCGCTTGGAAAACCTTGCAAGAGTACAAAGAAATAGCTCTAAAATATGGAGTAGATAAAATATATGCCCTTGGTACAAGTGCTATACGTAACGCTGAAAACGGACAGGAATTTGCAAAGAAAATTCAAGAAAAATTAGGTATTAAGGTATTCGTTATTGACGGCGAACAAGAGGCTACGTGGATTTATGCAGGTGTAAAAAGAGCTGTACAATTAGGCGAACAACCAAACTTAATTGTAGATATTGGTGGCGGTAGTACTGAGTTTATTATTGCTAATGCACAGCAAGTGTTTTGGCAAAAAAGTTTTGAAATCGGTGGGCTTCGTTTAATAGAAAAGTTTATGTACCAAGAGCCTATGCCCGCTCAAAATATTCCTAAATTGAAAGCCTATCTTTCCAAAGAACTCAAAGAACTAGACCAAGCTATGCAACAGCACCGACCTAGCATATTAGTGGGCTCCTCTGGAGCTTTTACTACTTTCGCTGCTGTGGATGCCTTACACTTACAAAATAAAAAATACGTGCCTCCCTACACAGAAATAGACTTACCTATTCCCACTTTTGAAAAAATATACCAAATCTTATTACCTCTTAATCGTGAGCAACGCCTGCAAATAAAAGGAGTAACCGAACTCCGCGTAGATATGATTGTCGTAGGAGCAATCTTAGTACACTATTTAATAAAAAAATACCCTTTCCGTACTATCAAAGTTTCTAATTATTCCTTAAAAGAAGGTTTTATTTTTGAGCAATTACAAAGTTTGTAGTATCTTTGAAACGAAAAAAACTAAATAAGCACCAATTCTACTCGTTTTTAAGAAGCTACTAAAAAGTAACATTAACCTAATATCATAAAAACTATGTACAATCGTATCGGTGTCTTTACCTCCGGAGGCGATTCACCTGGCATGAATGCCTGCGTACGTGCCGTAGTACGTACTGCTATTTACAACAAATTAGAAGTCTATGGCATTAAACGCGGCTACGAAGGTATGATCCAAGGGCAACTCTACCCTATGAACTCCCACTCCGTAAGCAATATTATCCAAAAAGGAGGCACTATCCTCAAATCTGCCCGAAGTAAAGAGTTCATGACTATAGAAGGAAGGAAAAAAGCCTACCAACAACTCCGTAACTTTGACATTGATGCCCTTGTAGCCATCGGCGGAGACGGAACTTTTACAGGAGCAAAAATATTCTACGAAGAGTTCGGCATTCCTACCATTGGTGTTCCAGGTACTATTGATAATGACCTATACGGCACAGACTATACCATCGGCTATGATACCGCTATCAACACTGCTCTAGATGCCATAGATAAAATCCGCGATACAGCTGACTCACACAATCGCGTCTTCTTTGTAGAAGTAATGGGACGAGACTCAGGATATATTGCCATTCAGTCTGGCATTGCAGGAGGCGCCGAAATTGTTATGATGCCCGAAACCTCTACCACTATTCAAGACGTAATCAATACGCTTAAAGAGGGCTGGATGCGAAAAAAAAGCTCCTCCATTGTAGTAGTGGCTGAAGGTGATGAGGAAGGAAGTGCTGCTGAAATTGCTGAAAAAGTAAAAGCCCAACTCACCGATTTAGATATTCGTGTAACTACCTTAGGGCATATCCAACGTGGAGGCTCACCTACTGCCAAAGACCGAATTTTAGCAAGCCGGTTAGGTATTGCTGCCGTAGAAGGATTGCTTAAAGGGCAAAAAAATGCAATGGTTGGAATCATTAACGATGAAGTTGTGTACACCCCCTTTGAAGAAGCTATTGGTAAGCAAAAACCTATCCACCCAGACCTCTTGCGCATGGTAGGTATTTTGAGTATTTAGTAAAATAAACTACCCCATGCTTGTAATATTTTGAACTGCTATCCCTCTAATCTATCTGATTAGAACCTTAAAAATATGTTACTACTTATTCGCCTCATTTGGGAAAGTTTTGCCTTCGCATTGCAAGCCTTGCGGGCAAACATGCTTCGCACGATACTCTCTTTGTTAGGAGTTACCGTAGGAATCTTTGCTATTATTTCCATTTATACCATGGTGGACTCCCTAGAACGCAACATACGCAAAGATTTAGCTTTTATTGGACAAAACACGCTCTATATCCAAAAATTTCCTTGGATTTTTGAACCTAACTACCCTTGGTGGCGCTATTTTAGGCGACCCTCCAATACCGTTGCCGAGTTCAAATACCTTGAAAAACAATGCGAACATGCTCAAGCCGTCGTGTTGCTTACCCTCATCGGAGGGCTAACCGTTAAGTATGAAAGTAATAGCGTAAAAGAAGTATATCTAGGAGGAGTCTCCTATGACTATGATAAACTTACCGACCTTGAAATTGCACAAGGGCGTTATTTCAACCGCGAAGAGGTTGATGCAGGTAGAGCGGTTGCCCTCATCGGGCATAATGTTGCCCAAAACCTCTTTCAAGTAGAATCCCCCATAGGTAAAACTATTAAAATTAAAGGACGTCAATTCACCGTCATTGGTGTATTAAAAAAAGAAGGAGAAAATATCTTCGGAGAACCCTCTAAAGACATACGCATCGTTATTCCTTACCCTGCTTTTAGCCGCATGTATCTCATCGGTAGAAAAGGATTAGAACCTACCATCGCTCTTAAAGGATATGACTATGACCCTGATTTGCTTCAATTAGAAAATGAAGTGCGCGGGTTAATGCGTACTAAACGCGGATTGAAACCTACGGAAGAAGACAATTTCGCCCTTAACCGCTCTGAAACTCTTTCACAAAACATCAGCTCCGTGTTCCAAACTATTAGCTTGGCAGGGGGTATCATCGGTTTGTTCTCCATTTTAGTGGGAGGTTTTGGAATTGCCAACATTATGTTTGTCTCTGTAAAAGAGCGTACTAATATCATCGGCATACAGAAGTCTTTAGGAGCTAAGAACTATTTTATTTTACTCCAATTCTTATTTGAAGCCGTATTCTTAAGCCTCTTTGGAGGAGTAATCGGTATATTTTTAGTTTTCTTGCTAACTATTTTTCCTCAAGACTTCTTTTCCATGACGCTCACCATAGAAAACGTACTGCGTGGCTTGCTTATCGCTTCTTTTGTAGGTGTTGTTTCTGGGGTAGTGCCTGCTTACGTAGCAGCGCGTTTAGACCCTGTAGAGGCTATCAGAGCAAAGTAAATTATCTCATTTTTCCAAAAACTTTATATCTTTATGTTCCTGATACCGTACATTATACATATGCTATGGAACAGACCAACCGACCTAATTTCTTATTATTTCGTAAGCTTCATCAAAGGTTACTCTACTTTTTGCAACATACTTATATTTCAAAAGATAAAGTACCACTTAAAAACGTATTGACTATTCTTTGGAACAAGCTAATTACTCAAAATATTCACCAACAAGCAAGTGCTATTGCGTTCAGTTTTACGCTTTCGCTGTTCCCTTCTATTATTTTTTTGTTTACACTCTTACCATTTATCCCTATTCCTGACTTAAAACTGCAAGTTACGCAAATTCTGGAAAGCACTATGCCCGCAGGTTTGTATGACTTCGTTGCCGATACCGTATTAGATATTCTTCATACGCCTCGCGTAGATTTACTTTCATTAGGTTTTATATTAGCTCTCTATTCCGCTACCAGCGGCGTAAGTGATTTAATGGAAACCTTTAATCAAAATTATCCATTTGCTAAACCTCGTAATTTTATCAACAAGCGTTTGATTGCAATATTTATTGCTTTTATTTTTGCCTTCCTACTTATTTTTGCGGTAACGGTTATTATTATCGGAAACTTTGTAATAGATTTTATTAGTCATATTAAATTGATTGAAAGCAATTGGTTGTATTATGCAGTGGTATTACTGCGTTATTTAATCGTATTTGGTGTATTTACGATAGGTGTTGCTTACATTTATCGTGTAGCTCCCGCTGTACATAATCATTGGAGTTTTTTTTCTATTGGTGCTGTCTTTGCTTCTGTTTCAGCAATTATTGTTACTAACGGCTTTTCTTTTTATTTGAGTAAATTTGCTAATTACAATAAGTTTTATGGTTCTATCGGAACTTTTATTGCTCTCATGTTTTGGTTGTATATTTTAGGGTGGGTATTAATTTTAGGATTTGAAATTAACGCAAGTATTTATGAAGCTAAACAACAATACAGAGAAAACAACAATACTAAAAATTAATTGTATAGAAGGTATTCAGGATTTGTTTTTCGTTCACCTTGCGTACAATAAGAATGTAAACAATACTATCTTGTTTAAAGATTTCCATAAAAGGGTTGTTTTAGATTAGGCACCTAAAAATAAACCTTTGATTGGAAATCTCTTACAACCCTAAAACTACAATCCTAAACAACTTCAAATTATATTTTAGAAAATTTTCAGAAAAATAAAGTTGAAATATAACAAGTGTTTCAACTTTTTTTTTCTTTAAGAGTATATATCTACAAAAAAACGTTAGACTTACATTAAACCTAAACTCTAAAACTAAAATGAAACAAACAATTTATTTTTTCAAAACGACGGTGGTTGCCTCCCTGTCGGTGGGACTATTTTTTTTGCTTTCTTGTAACCTTGACCGATTTACAAGCGATAAAGTTGATGTAAAAATAGAACCTCAAATGGTAGTACCTTTGGCAAAAGGTGAGCTAAGTATCGATGACCAGCCTGATTTGAGTAGTATTGATTATGATTTGTCCTTTACCTTAGATATTGGAGTTTCTGGTCCTGTACCTTTACCTGTGCCTCCGTTTAGTAATAAAAGCTCTGCTCCTGCTAATTTTACAATTGATGAGCCTATATTTAGCGAAATGCGTGTAGCTAACTTTACTTTTAGAGGTGTATTGAACAGCCCTTTTAATATTACGATTAATAAAGGAGCAATTATTCGTTTGAGAAATAAAAATGAGTCTACGCCTTTTGTTACTCACGTTACTACACAAGATATTCCACCACGCGGGCAGTACAATTTTAGAGTAGAAGCGAGTAATTTTGTGGTAAAGCCTAATTTAGTATTAGATGTTGTAAACGTAAGTTCACCTGGTAGCTTTACACCAGTAGATGTAAGTAACAATCAGGTAAACGTGAGAATTACTTTGGAGTTTCTTAAGCTAGATTATATAGACTTTCCATCTGGTTCGGTGAATGAAATAGAATATACAGGTGAGTTTGAGTTGGGTTTGAGTAATGATGACCGCTTCTCGGGAAATATCAGAATTAAATTTGAAAATCGCTTGCCACTTAATATACTTTTTGACGTGGTTTTTTTAGAGAGCAATCAGCAAACCATAGCAGGGCAACTTACCAACCCACCCATAGTTTTGCTACAAGGAACGGTAGATACCCCTTACCGAACTTCGGCAATGATAAATGCCACTAATATTCTAAGAGATGCAAACAAGATAAAATTTATTAGAGCTAAAGCCCAATTTAGTGTACCTAGTAATTCGCCTACAGTGCGAGTAGATAAAACGCGCACCCTTCGCTTCCAAATGATTGGAGATTTGAAAGCACAACTCAATTTAGGTGGAAACTAAATCCAACCCAATAAGACTAATTCAACCTAAAACCTAATTTTGATCGTTATGAAGAGGACCTGTCTCATTTTTTACACACTTTTAGCTTTATGGCTTGAAGTTTGTCCAAGTATGGCTCAGCTTAATTCTACCATCCTTTACACTGACCATTTTGATTTGCAAGCTTCTCGCTATCAGCCTACCAAATTAGGAACAGGAACAGCAAATGTGAACTTAGCTTTACCTTTGATTGGTTTCAATAGCTGGTTAGGCAATAATGCGATTAGCGTAACCAAGGCTTTGGACGTAAAAGAAGGCAAGGTTACTTTGAACAGTGCCATAAGCAGATTTCCTAAAAATGTAATATTTGGCTCAGCAATTGCCATAGATATTTTTGGTATTTCTTTACGTTTTAATAAAAAGAAACCCTCAGTAGCTCCCCCCACAGAAACACCTCAAGATAGCCTAATCAAGGATAGTCCTGATACACGTTCAAGTGAAATAAACGTATTAGATACGCTCAAAAAAGATATTCCTTTGATAAAAAGACACCGAGAGTATAAACCACCCCGCGAGGAAAACTTTACGGTTTCAGCAGGCATAGCATTAAGAAATGAAGCCAACGTGTTACTATCACGTACACTTTTTGAATTTATTGCCAATGGGAATGCAGGTTTTGTGGGCAAAACGGTAGATGTAGGACGTTTTAACTTCAATTTCTCCTCTTTTGCAGAAATATATGCAGGTTTTGCTAAAAATATTGTGAATACCGATGATATGAAAATCCGTATTGCTGCACGTCCTAAATATTTGATTGGAATCCTGGGGGTACATACACAACGAGGTAAAGGCGAAATGACAATTGCTGCTGATACTTCTGAGATAAGATTTAATGCGGATTATAGAATTAACGAAGCAAACTTTAACGATGGCGTAAGTAATTCGCAAAACTATGGGCGAGGTTTCGGTATAGATATAGGCGGAAGTGTTGTTCTTAAAGATAAGATAGTGCTTTCAGGTAGTTTCTTGGATATTGGCGGTATTCACTATAAGAAAAATGTAAGAAACTACAACGGGGCAGGAATGGCAAGTTTTCAAGGTGTGAATGTAAGTGCAAGAGGTATTCAAAATGCAGGTAATGTATTGGACTCGTTGCAAAAAAGTTTTAGAGGTTCAGAAACACAAGAAGCTTTTACCATGCCTATGCCTACACGTTTAGTATTGCAAGGAGAATACCGTATTCCACAAGAAACTAGCAAAGGTAGGATTTTTTACAAACATCATTTCTTTGCTACTTATATACAGGGCTTACGTAATTTGGGGAGTGCTACTACTACTCCTCAAATTACTCTCGGCTATGTGCATAGCCTCGGTACAGCATTTCAGGTGGGTGTTACTCCTACTTTCGGAGGTTTTGTAGGGGCAGGTATGGGGGCTTTTTTCTCTTGGCGTGTATCAGGATTACGCTTGGCAGTAGGCTCAAGCGATATAATAAGTTTAGCAACCCTAGGGGGAAGACTTTTTGATGCAAGTATTTACTTGGGCTTTGGGTTTTAGTGATACTCAATACAATAGCAAGTTAATAAGCGATATTTCACCGAATTGATTTGCTATTTTTATCTTTGCAAAATCTTTCAACTTTATTGTGTTCAATTCAAGCACCAATTTTTTTCAGCAATTAGTCTAAAAAATGAATATCATTATCCCAATGGCGGGTATGGGCAAACGCATGCGACCTCATACCCTTACAATTCCCAAACCACTCCTTCCTGTGGCAGGCAAACCTATCGTACAGCGTTTGGTAGAAGATATTGCCAAAGTATGTGGTAAAAATATTGAACATATTGCCTTCGTAGTAGGTAAATTTGGCAATGAAGTAGAGCAAAAGTTACTAGCTATTGCCGAAAGTATAGGAGCACAAGGAGCTATTTGTTATCAAGAAGAACCACTTGGCACAGCCCACGCTGTACTTTGTGCCAAGGAATTTTTGGACAGAAACGTAGTGATTGCCTTCGCTGATACTCTATTTAGAGCCGATTTTACCCTTGACGAGCAGAGTGAAGGTATCGTTTGGGTGCAAAAAGTAAATGACCCGCGCTCTTTTGGTGTAGTGAAATTAAACGAAAATCAAGAAATTATAGAATTTGTTGAAAAGCCTCAAACCTTTGTATCTGATTTGGCAATCATTGGTATCTACTACCTTAAAGACGGAGAGTTCCTACGTAGAGAATTACAATATTTGATTGATAATAACCTCAAAGAAAAAGGTGAATATCAATTAACTAATGCCCTAGAAAATATGAAAAAGAAAGGGCTCAAATTTAAGATAGGGCGAGTAACGGAGTGGTTGGATTGTGGCAACAAAGATGCTACTGTACACACTAATCAACGTTATTTAGAGTATTTGCGCGGTAC
Organism: Microscillaceae bacterium; assembly: GCA_025054775.1. Lineage (GTDB taxonomy): Bacteria > Bacteroidota > Bacteroidia > Cytophagales > Microscillaceae > JANWZA01. The sequence continues at coordinate 5,581 of JANWZA010000016.1, read as the reverse complement.
TAGGGGGTTAATCTCACCTTCTTCAAAAACTTACTCCTCCCTTATTATAGAACCTGTTTTTTTAGGTGATAATGTAGAAATTGAAAATAGTATTATCGGCCCTTATGTGTCAGTAGGCAACAATACCAAAATCGTTAATTCTATTATTCAAAATTCAATCATTCAAGATTATAGTTTTTTGAAGGATGTGAAAATTCAAAATTCTATGATTGGTAGCTATGTGCATTATGAAGGCAAATTCAAAGATGTAAGTCTTGGAGATTATAATTATTTCAAAGAATAAACCTTCAATTTTTACCCTTACCTGCAAAAACAACCTGCTATGGAAATCTCTACCAAAAATGTTAGGCGTGTGTTACATGCTTGGTGCTTTTATGATTGGGCAAATTCAGTGCATGCGTTGGTGATTGTCTCCACTATTTTTCCTATCTACTGGGGAAACATCGCCAAAGGTACGGATGGAAGCGACATGATAATGTTTTTGGGGCAGACTGTTAAAAATTCGGCATTATTCTCGTATAGTGTTTCGTTTGCTTTTTTGTTTGTGGCTTTTATCAATCCCTTTTTTACTGCCATAGCTGACTATACGGGTACTAAGAAGCAATTTATGCAGTTTTATTGCTATTTAGGAAGCATAGCTACTGCAGGATTGTTCTGGATAGATAGTTCTAACTATGAAATAGGTATAATACTTTTCACTGTTTCTTTGATAGGTTTTTCAGGAAGTTTAGTGTTTTATAATGCCTACCTTCCAGAAATTGCTACTGAAGACAAATTTGACTCTTTAAGTGCTAATGGTTTTGCCTACGGCTATGCAGGGAGTGTATTACTACTCGTTTTTAGCCTTTCTATGATAATGCTGCCTGAGGTGTATGGCTTCACAAATAAAACCCTCCCCACACAACTTACTTTTTTGCTTACAGGTATCTGGTGGTTTGCTTTCGCTCAATATACTTTTGCATATTTGCCCAAGTCTGCTAAAAAGATATCCTCTCAAACTAACTGGATTTGGGAGGGATTCAGAGAACTACGCAAAGTATTGAACGAACTGAAGCATTTGCCCTTGCTTAATCGCTTTTTATTAGCGTTTTTTTTCTATAATATGGGTGTACAAACGGTAATGTATGTGGCTACGCTTTTTGGTGATAAGGAACTTCAACTCCCTGCCCAGAATTTAATCATTACGGTGCTGATTTTGCAAATTATTGCTATTGTGGGAGCAGCGTTTTTTGCGTGGCTTTCTAACAAGGTAGGGAATACGAGAGCCCTTGGGGTTTCAATTGTAATATGGCTTTTGATTTGTGTGTTTGCGTACTTTGTAACCAGCGGTAATGAATTTTATGGTTTAGCTACTTTGGTAGGTTTTGTAATGGGGGGAGTGCAGGCACTTTCACGCTCTACTTATAGTAAACTCATGCCCGAAGATACTGAAGACCGTGCCTCTTATTTTAGTTTTTATGATTTTGTAGAGAAAGTTGCCATTTTTTTAGGTACTCTCGTTTATGGTGTATTAGACCAAATTACAGGCAGCATGCGAAATAGCGTTATTGCGTTAGGGCTATTTTTTATCATTGGTCTATTTCTTTTGCTCAAAATACCTTCTAAAACGACTTATCAAACACGTAGAGCTTAGAATTAGCTACGATGAAACCTTTTTCCAAAATTTTTGTGAAAATTTTGGAAAGTTAATAGGTGTTGGTACAAGCGTAAGTGCTCGCACCAAAGAAAACATAATTCTTCTAGGATAAGGAGTTATTGCGAAAAGTGTAAGTTAGGTTACTTTCTGCGTTTAGAACTACCGTGGCTATTATTTTGTAATTTTCTTCCACTTTCGGGTTTAGGAATTAGCACCTTGCGTGAGAGTCTGAACTTGCCTGCCTTTTTGTCTATTTCTACTAATTTTACGGTAACCTCTTCCCCTACCTCTAAAATACCCTCTAAGGTGGGTAGCTTTTCCCACTTTACATCTGAAATATGCAGTAGCCCTTCTCTTCCTGGGAGAAATTCTACGAATGCTCCAAAGGGTGTAATGCTTTTGACCTTTCCTTCGTAAATGTTGCCTAATTCAGGCTCTGTAATAATGCCTTTAATCCATTTTTCAGCTTTTTGCATAGCTGCTTGGCTTGTAGCAAAGATGTTTACCCAACCTGCATTGTCTTTTTCTTCTATGGTGATGGTGGCTCCTGTGGCACGTTGAATTTCTTGAATTACCTTACCTCCTGGTCCGATAACTGCACCGATATAGTCGCGATCAATACGCATGATTAGGGAGCGTGGGGCGTGGGGTTTAAGGTCAGGGCGGGGTTGGGCGATGGTTTGGTTCATGACATCAAGGATATGTAATCTTCCTTTTTTGGCTTGTTCGAGGGCTTGAGATAAGATTTCATAAGATAAGCCGCTTAATTTGATATCCATTTGGCAGGCGGTAATTCCTTTGGCAGTTCCTGCGACTTTGAAGTCCATGTTACCTAAGTGGTCTTCGTCTCCTAGGATGTCTGAGAGAACGGCATATTCCTTGGTTTCCTCATCGAAGATAAGTCCCATAGCGATTCCTGCGACGGGAGCTTTAATAGGTATGCCTGCATCCATGAGAGCTAGCGCGCCTGCACACACGGTAGCCATAGAAGAAGAACCGTTGGACTCCAAGATGTCAGAAACTACACGGATGGTGTAGGGGTTTTCTTCGTCGGGGGGCATTACGGGTCTTAAGGCACGGAAGGCGAGGTTTCCGTGTCCGATTTCACGTCTACCGGGGGCGCGGTTGGGTTTGGCTTCTCCTGTGGAGAAGGAGGGGAAGTTGTAATGTAGCATAAATTTACTTGATGAGGTTTCCATGGCGGTATCTATCATTTGTTCGTTGATTTTGGTTCCTAGGGTTACGGTGGTAAGCGATTGTGTTTCTCCGCGGGTGAAGAGAGCTGAGCCGTGAGCGGCGGGTAGATAGTCTATTTCGCATTGGATGGGGCGGATTTCGTCGAAGGCTCGTCCATCGAGGCGTTTTTTGTCTTTAAGGGCTAGCTTTCGGCAGGCTTCTTTTTGGATTTTGTGGAAGTAGCGGTTAATAAGTATTTCAGGGACTTGATAGTCGGGATTTTTGGCATTTTCTTGTTTAAGTTGCTCAATGAAAGCTTCTTTGAGTGCATTGAAGGCTTTTGTGCGTTCGCTTTTAGAGGGGTTGGCGGCTTTGGCAACTTCGTAGATTTTGTCAAAAAGTTCGTTTTTCATGCGGGTTTGTAGCTCTTCGTCGTTTTTTTCGTGAGAGTAGGCACGTTTTTGGGTAGTTCCTAGTTCTTCCATGAGTTCTTTTTGGGTGAGGCAGTGGATTTTAATGGCTTCGTGGGCGGTGCGGATTGCCTCAATCATAACCTCTTCGGGTACTTCCTTCATTTCTCCTTCTACCATGAGAATGGAGTCATAGGTAGCTCCTACGATGAGGTCAAGGTCAGCCCGTTGCAGGTCATCGGTAGGGGGATTGATTACGTATTTTCCGTCAATGCGTGCTACACGGACTTCGGAGATGGGGGCTTCAAAGGGGATATCCGAAACGGCGATAGCACATGAGGCGGCTAAGGCGGCTAAGGCATCGGGTTGGATTTGCGGGTCAGCAGAAATAAGATAGATGTTGATTTGTGTTTCGGCATGGTAGTCTTCTGGAAAAAGAGGGCGTATAGCTCTATCCACCAAGCGGCTTACTAGGATTTCATAATCGGAGAGTTTTCCTTCTCGTTTGCTGAAGCCGCCAGGGATACGCCCTGCTGCAGCGAATTTCTCTTGATAATCTACCGAGAGGGGCATAAAGTCTATATCTTCTTTGGCTTCTTTTACAGAAACCACTGTGGCTAGAAGCATTGTAGCTCCCATTTTAAGGACTACTGCTCCATCGGCTTGGCGTGCAAGTTTGCCTGTCTCAATTAGGATTTCACGACCATCGGCAAAGCGTATGGTTTTTCTATGGATTTTGAACATTCTCTTTCTTCGTTTTTATTTTTCAACTATAATTTAGCAAATTTAGTAGTTTTTTATGGAAAAGCAAAGTTTTGAGTCGTTTTGCTTTGAAAGCCTATCTAAAAGCTGACTATAAGTAACAAGTGCTCCAAGCCCTTTTGCAACAAAATTGCGTCGTGATTATTTAATTTGTTAAGCAAGGTAGTCAATAAGCTTATTAGTCGGTAAGTATGCAAATCAAACTTTTGGGTATTAGATAAACGATAATTAGCATTGCTTAACTACTAACAACCCCCTAAAAATAAGTTTTGGTTACCTTTGCAAAAAGCCATAGCTATGAAATCTATTAACAAACAATTGAGTAATAAAGGTTGTGTTTTCTATGTTTAATATCTACTTTTTAGTAATCAATATCTAATTTTTAATAGTAAAAATTAAGTTTTTAATGTTAAATATTAAATTATAAATACTTAATGTTTAACTTTTATTATTAAATGTTTATTATTTAATAGCAAGTATTTTGTTTTTAATAGTAAACATTTAGTAATAAATAATATAAATTTAACATTGATCTAAAAACCTTAAAAAATTATATTAAAGTATTAACATTTAACATTAAAATACTAACATATAGCGTTAAAAACTTAACATTAGATAATAAAACTTTAACATTAACCATCGAAACCTTAACATTTACTATTAAGATCTTACCCTAAACTATTAAAACATTGACATTACACATCAAAAACTTAACTTCTGATAAATGTATTTATCTAAATAGCTTCTAAGTTTTAATTACTTGGGTTAGATATTTTCAAATGTCTTTTATTGAGGCATAATTTATAAAAAAAAATTTTACTTTTGTTCTTAAAACTAATTACTAAAGTTAAAGTTTATTTACTTATGCAATACAACCTATGAAAAAAAACACCTTACTTTTTGCTTTTATTTTTGTAAATTTTTACACTTACTTACAAGCCCAAACCACATTTCCTACTAATGGTGTACAAGATGAACGCCAAAGGCATTACGCTTTTATCAATGCTACTATTTTTACTGACTATCAAACCAAAATAGAAAACGGAACACTGATTATTAAAAACGGCACGGTGCAAGCTGTAGGAAAAAACCTTCCTTTGCCTAAAGAAGCCACTGTAATTGATTTGAAAGGAAAATTTATTTATCCTTCTCTAATTGATTTGTACAGCACGTATGGTATGCCTCCTGTAAAGCGACCCACTAATCTTTCAGGAGCCGAACCCACTGAAAACGCTAACCGCACTGCTACCGCCTGGAATCAAGCCCTGAAAGCAGAAAACGTAGCTGAACAAATATTTGTGCCTGATAATACCCAAGCCGAAATTTTACGCAAATTAGGCTTCGGTACAGTGCTTACACACAATCCTGACGGCATTTTGCGCGGTACAGGTGCCGTTGTTTCTTTGGCAGAGGGCAAAGCTCAAGAAGTAGTTTTGAAAGGAAAAGCAACTACGCATTTTTCCTTTAACAAAGGAAGTTCTCCACAAGACTATCCAAGTTCTTTAATGGGAGCTATTGCCTTAATTCGTCAAACTTATTATGATGCCGATTGGTATGCCAAAGCCAAAGACAAAAAAGAGTTTAATACAGGATTAGA
>JANWZA010000001.1 GCA_025054775.1 Microscillaceae bacterium | reverse complement strand
TATAAGTGCTTGAATATCAGCTAAAATTGGATTACTTAGGTATTCCTGTATAACAGCTTTGCTAATATTTTTATTGAAAAATCCTTCTTCAATCATAGGAGCAAGCAAGGGCGTAGCCAAGGATTGTAATTCAATATTTTGCTGTAAATCATCAATTTTTTTTTTGTAAACATTAGAAAAAACTGTTTGTCTTGTGCCAATTAGTCCTATACGTTGGTTAGCATAGTGTCTACCTACCCATTCAATTACAGGTTGCACTACATTAAAAACTTTAGCTTTACTTCCCACATATTCCTTCACTAATTCATAAGCAGCGACAGAGGCGGAGTTACAAGCAATAAGAATAACTTTGCAATGTTGAGAGAGTAGAAAGTTACAAATTTTAATAGAATACGCTTGGATAGCAGCGGTAGACTTATCCCCATAGGGGAGGTGTGCGGTATCTCCAAAGTAAATAAGATTTTCATTGGGTAAGGCTTCGGCTACGGCTTTGGCTACGGTTAGCCCGCCGATACCACTATCAAAAATGCCGATGGGACTTTGGGGGTTCATTATTACATTTCTTTCAACTCGTAACTAATTGATTTTCGCTTATATTTATTGGCAGAGAGAAACTAAATGTGCTTCCTTTATCTTTTTGACTAACTACCCAAATCTTGCCTCCATTTTTAGCTACAATTTCTTGGCAGAGTTGCAACCCTAAACCTGTTCCTTTTTCACCACTTGTGCCATAAGTAGTGAAACTCTCATTTTTTTTGAATAACTTTTCTACCTGCTCCTCAGTCATGCCTATGCCTGTATCTGTAATGCTAACAATCACAAACTCCTCTTCGATATAGGTATTTACTATTACTTTTCCACCTTCAGGGGTAAATTTGATTGCATTATTGATAAGATTTTGTAACAGGAGTCGTACATGGTTAACATCTGCCCAAACATTTAGATTAGGCTCTATTTGAGCGGAGATTGAGATACCCTTCTTATTAGCTATTTCTGAAAAAAGTTCTACTTTCTCAACAATTATTAGGCTTAGGGATACATTGGTAGGATTAGTATTCATTCCTTGCATTTGGCTTATTGACCATTGCAGTAGATTTTCTAACATATTTTGTACGTTTTTCACGTTACTATGTAAGTAGGGTAGTAAAGCTAGAAACTCTTCTTGGCTTACTGTCCCTTCTTCTGCCAAACTGAGCAAACCTTCTAAAGAATTGATAGGGCTTCGCAAATCGTGTCCTAAGATAGCAAAAATTTTATCTTTGGTTTTGTTGGCTTGGTCTAATTTATGTGCTTGAATTTCTAAGGTTTCTTTTTTTTGTAAAATTTCATCTTTTTGTTGAGCAATAATTTCCTTTGAGTGTTTTTCCTTTTGTCTGCTACAGTAAATAAGATAAACAAATACAAGACTAATAACCAACCCTGCGATGACTAAATAATTGATTTTCTGTTGAAACTCTCTGGCTTCTTTCTCTTGCACTATTTCTAACTGGCGGGCTTTGCTTTCTGCTTTCAGTTCTTGCTCTCTGGCTTTTAGTTTTTCAGCTTCTAACTGTCTTTTTTCTGCCAAGATACGAAGGCTGTCTTGTTTGTGAGCATCGCGTTCTCTTTGGGCTGCGGCTCTCAACCTATCAGCTTCGGCTTGTTTTTCAAGGGCGATGCGGGCATTACGTTGGCGTTCGTTTTCTATTTTTTGCAGTTGGTTGTCTTTTTCTAACAGCTCTTTGCTTTTGTTGAGGAGTTCAATTTCTTTGGCTTTTTTTTCTAATTCGGCACGGGCTTCAAGGTTGGCTATGGCTTTACTTTTTTCTACATTAAAAATACTATCATTAGTTTGCTTATAAAGTTCGTGATATTCAAGGGCTTTCATGTATTCGCCTGTAGATTTATAGATTTGATACAAAGCTTTGCTTATTGAGGCTATGTATGCTAGAGTGCTTATCTCTTTTGCCAATTGTAAGCCTTTGAGTGCATATTCAATACTCTGCTGGTGGTTATTGATTTGTAGATAAGTTAAGGCAATTCTTTCTAAACATTGTGTTTCTAGGTATTTATCACCAATTTGCTTGGCAAGGTTTAGACTTTTTTGGTAATACTCCATAGCAGAGTCGTAATCATTTAACCTAAAATAAATCAAGCCAATACTACTTAAACTATAAGCCACACCTGCCTTATCTTTAATTTCTTCTTTAATTTTTAGGCTATTCCTATGATATTCCAAAGCCGAAGTGTAATTGCACTGCCGACTATGAACGTTTGCTATGTTGTTCAAAATCAATGAAATTTGTTGCTTATTACCTACACCTTCTGCAATTTTTAAGCTCTTCTGGTAATATTCCAAAGATGCAGAGTTGTTACCCAAACTCCCATAAATAGACCCTATGTTGATATAACTACTGGCTAGATCCCCATCTTTAATCTCCTCTTTAATCTTAACGCTCTTAAAGAAAAATTCTAAGGCTTGTGGATAATCGCTACGCGCTCTATGAACACTTCCTATGTTATTCAAGCTAACAGCCATCCCTCTTTTATCATTGATTTCAGTACGAATTTGTAAACTTTTATGGTAATATTCTAATGCTTTTTGAAAGTCGCCTTGGCTTTGGTACAAGGCGGCAAGGTTGTTCAAACTATTAGCAGCTCCTTTTTTATCTCCAATAGTCTCTCGGACTTTTAAGCTCTCTTGGTAGAGTTCTAAGGCTTTTTGCTTATCACCCGCTCTTTCGTGGGCAGTTGCTAGTACACTATAAGCTGCTCCTGCGCCTTTGCCAAAGTTTATTTGTTTACTCCGATTTAAGGCTTTTTCTGCAAGTAAGAAGCAAGAGTCGAGGTGCTTAAATCTATATTCAAATGCCAAATAACACAAGGCTAAAATTTGTGTAGTATCGTGTTTAGCACTATAACATACACGTTTCAAACTATCTATGGCTCGATAGTTTTGTGCTTGTGTAAGAAGATAAATAAAGCAAAACAAAAAAGTAGTTAAGAATGATTTCATTCATGAAATAAGGTAAAAATTGATAAAAGATACGTATTTTATGCGAACAAAAATAGCAAAAAAATAATTAAAAACTCTAATTTTTTTACTGATTTCACTTACAAAGTTACACTACAAGAGAGAGCCAAACTTTACTTTGGTTTAGTATTTGCTCTTTAACCAAGCCGTAGCCCTAAAACCAAAATATCATCGGTTTGCTTTTCTTTGCCTTCAGCCATCCAATCATTAAGGCGTTGCATAAGAATTGTTTTTTGCGTGGTCATATCTTTTGTATGAATTTCCAAAAAAATCTGTTTCATTTGTGAAATCATAAATTTTTTATTTGCTTTACCCCCGATTTGGTCTTGGTATCCATCAGAGAAGAGGTAAAACATAGTGGGTGAGTTTAGGCTAATCAAATGTTTAGTAAATTTTCGCTCTATTTCTCTCTGTTCGCCACCGATAGGCATCGTATCTCCTTTGATATGGTATAACTCTCCATTTTGGATATAAATAAGTGGATTTTTTGCTCCTGCGAAGGCTACCTGTTTTAGGGTTTTATCAATTACTATGAGGGCTAAATCCATGCCGTCGCGGTTGTCGGTTTCAGCTTGTTTCAACGATTTACGAATGGCTTTGTGCAATTGGTTCAGAATAACATCTGCTTCTGTAATGGCTTGAATTTGTATAATTTCGTTCAAAATTTCAGAGGCAATCATAGTCATAAAGGCACCTGGAACGCCGTGCCCTGTGCAGTCAATTACAGCTAAAATGAGTTGGTTATTTTTTTCTTCAAAGTAATAAAAATCACCACTCACTACATCACGTGGCTGAAAAAGTATAAAAAATTCGGGGAGGTAGGCTTGTAAAAATTCATCTAATGGTAAGATAGCTTTTTGGATACGCTGAGCATAAGCAATGCTATCTGCTATGGCTCTATTCTTGTACTCAATTTCGGCTTTTTGTTTTTCTAAGGTGATAAGAGTATTTTTTAATTCATTGTTAATTTGCTGAATCTCCTCTTTTTGTTGCAAAACAGCTTCTTTTTGTTGAGCAATAATTTCTTTGGCGTGTTTTTCTTTTTGCTTGCTTTGGTAGATAAAATATGTGAGAATCAGGATAGAAAAGAGAGCTATTAGTATCAAATAGTTAATTTTTTGTTGTAATTCTTTGGCTTCTTTTTCTTTCATGACTTCTAATTGTCGGGCTTTGCTTTCGGCTTTGAGTTCTTGTTCTATGGCTTTCAATCTTTCGGCTTCTAGTTGTTTTTTTTCTGCTAGGGTACGAAGGCTATCTTGTTTATGTGCATTACGCTCTTGTTGGGCTAAGGCGAGTAGCCTTTCGGCTTCGGCTTGTTTTTCAAGAGCGAGTCGGGCGTTACGTTGGCGTTCGTTTTCTATTTTTTGCAGTTGGTTATCTTTTTCTAAGAGTTCTTTGGTTTTGTTTAAGATTTCAATTTCTTTGGCTTTTTTTTCTAATTCGGCACGGGCTTCAAGGTTAGCGATGGCTTTGCTTTTTTCTAAGTTAAAAATACTGTCGTTAGTTTGTTTGTAAAGTTCGTGATATTCAAGGGCTTTTGCATAGTCTCCTTTCAATTTGTAGGTTTTGTAAAGCGTTTGGCTAATTTGGTTGACTAGTAATCCTGCTTTAATTTCACGTGCAATTTGTAGGCCTTGTAGGGCATATTCTATACTTTGGTCATATTTACCCTGCTCTTGCATCAAATGAGCGAGCTCATTGAGAGAGTTCACTTTGCCTCGTCTGTCTCCGATTTCTTCTCTAATTTGTAGACTTTGTTTAAGATAATACAGGGCTTGTTCATGGTTACCTTGCCTTTGGTAAATAATTCCGATATTTGCTAAACAACCTGAAATACTTTGTTTGTCTGCTAATTCTTCAAAAATCTTCAAGCTTTGCTTATGACAGTCAAGAGCAGCGGTAAAGTTCCCTATCATTTGGTAAACAATACCCATGTTGTTCAAGCCATTCGCCACACTTGCTTTATCTCCTAACTTTTCTCTGATTCTTACCCCCTTATGATAGTATTCTAACGCTTCGGTATATTTTTTTTCATAGTAATAGATATTGGCTATATTATTCATAATAGCAGCCACTCCTGACTGGTTGTCTATCTCTTCGTGGATTTTGAGAACTTTGTAGTAAATTTCCATAGCTTGTGCATAGTTGGCTTGGTAATAATATACGTTCCCTATCCGTTGCCAACTGTAGGCTATTTGTTTTTTATCTCCGATTGTTTCAGCCAATTCAAGACTTCTTTGGTAATAATTGAGAGCCTGAGGATAATTGCTATGGATATAATGATAAATAAAGCCTATGCTATTCAGAGTGTTAATAACACTCATTTTATCGTCAATTTTCTCAAAAATTTGCAGGGCTTTTTGGTAATAAGCTATGGCATTGTCGTTTTTTCCTTTTTTTTCTAAAGCGGCACCTATGGTAGTATATGCTTTAGCTTTACCTTTTTCAAAATTTATTTTGTGGCATATCTCTACGACTTTTTCTGCAAGTTGAATACAAGTATCAGGTTTATTGTTTTTGTATTCAAGAGCTATATTATTAAGGATAAGAGCGCGAGTAGTATCATAAGGTAAGGTATTATACACTTTTGATAAGCTATCTATGATTTTACGATTTTGGGCTTGAAGAGAAAAACAATAAAGAAATAACAAAACCAATAAGAACAAAAAGTATTTCATAAAACCTATTTCGGTGCACGAAGAAAATTTCTTCAAGGCATCCATTTTGTTTGCCTTATTCTCTAAAATCTAAAATTGACATACTTTTTCGGTTAATTCGCTCAAAAAGCTCTCCAAAATATCAAATTTTTTTTTGGCATACAAAATCTGCGAAATTTACTAAAAAAAACAGGCTTCTTTTATTTAATTGATAAAATACACGAAAAAATATATTTTTGCAAAAAAATAAGAAGACAAGTTTTGCACTAAAAAATTTAAGAAAAGCACACCCCATAAAAGCTTATTTCTGATGGTCAAGCAAACAAAACTCAAAACTTTTTATACTATCTTGTTCAACTAATTTCAAGAGGATAAAAATATGAAACCTTGGCAAAAACACCTTGTTTTGCTTTTTGAGCAAAATCCACAAACACCTACTATCTACAAACGAATAGACACGGCTATTTATTTGCTTATTCTTTTAAGCGGTGCAGGTGTGATTTTAGAAACCCTACCCTACGTGAAAGCTAATCCACGACTTTTAAGCCTGCTGCATAATTTTGAAAATATCGCTATGACTATTTTCATTACAGAGGTACTTCTCCTGTTTAGCGTCATTCACATATTATACAAAAATTGCCAAACCTCTTGGGAGCGATTTATGCTTTTCTTTTACCTCTTAATCGATATTGCTGCTATTTTACCTGCTATTCTCTTTGCTCTTGGTTCTGAACACCACGACGCCTTCCTTACCTTGCGTTTATTGCGGTTATTCAAAATATTTCGCCATGATGACTCAGTAGAAATTGTACTCCGAGCCGTCATTGTGAAAAAAGATATTTTGCTCAAAACAGCTCTAATTATTTTGATTAGTACCATTTTTTTAGCTGTTCTGTTGTATGAAGCAGAAAATAAGTTTGAATTTGAGTTCAATCAGGTAGATAGCCAAGAGGAAAAAACCAAATTTACTGATTTATGGACTGCGCTAGTATGGTGTTTTTCTATGTTTGTAGGAGATTTGGCAGGTTTTATGGAATCTGGCTTCTATCCTATTACTCCCTTAGGAAAAGTTATTGCAGGAATTATTGGTTTCCTAAACGTAGCTATCGTAATTATTCCTACGGGAATTATTGCCTCAGGGTTTTTAGAGGTTTTAGAGGAAAAAAAGATAGATAAGCATTATGAAATCTTAAAAGAGGCATTTAGACCGAAGTACAATGCCGCCTTGCAAATAGAAATTCATGAACGCCCTCGCACCTTGCTCACCTTACAAAATGCTCTCTATCTTCATGAGAATGTCATATTTAGAATTTTAGAAACCAAGCCAGGCTTCCGTATGCGTGCCGTTCAATCCGATGCCGATGAGAAATATGGTGATGTGAATTTGGTAGAATATTATGGTTATGGTACACTTACCAACTATGGAGTAAAGCGAGTTTTTACGAATTCAGATAAAATTATTATTTGTCCTGACTCTTTTGCCCATAAAGGCATTGGTTATTTCAGCTATGCTGTAAGTGAATTACAACAAACCTCTCTTGTCTCTAACGAGTTGTTTCAAACTAATTCCTTAAGTCAAGCATATGATGCTTCTTTTTGGCAAAATCCACTCTATAAACAGGAAATTACTTTACCAAGAGAAAGAAAATTACTAAAAAAAATACCTAAATCTACAATAGCTTTACACGATTTCAAACGGGATATTAGCCAAATTGCCCAAGAAAAACGAGTAAAAATATTTGTCTTTACTTCCGAAAGTATTGAAACAGATTACCAAATACTTCCTATCCAAAAATTATCCGATACTGCCTCCTCTGACTTGCTTGCATGGCTAATAACACTAAGTAGAGAAATTCTTTGGGTAAAAATTAGTGCTAAACGTTTGGATAGTTACCTATTTTATGATACAATTAAAGAGGTTGCAGTTGCTCTTAATCATTTGAGGTAAAAACAGGCTTGCAATTTTAGCTAATGTTTCTCATTTGAGGTTTAGATATGCAATAATCTATAATATACTTTCCTAAATTAAACCATCTTCGAGCCTTTTCAATTACACGGCTATCTGTAGAGATAACAATGCGGTCTGTTTCAACTAATATTTTATCGGGGTTATGCACTAAAAAGGCTTCAGCAGGTAAGTTAGCAATTTGACTTTCTTGTAAAATAATTTTGCTCAATCTACCACTATTAGCAATGGGTGAGTCTAAATACCATACACATTTGGATACTTGGAGTTTTTGTAAGGTACGGATAATGAGTTGAATAGCAGGCAAAGTCTCCTCTACCTTTCGGTAAGTGCCATGCACGCTGGCAATGTCGCGATAGCAATTGTCGCGGCAAATGAAAATAAGCCCTTGAGAGAGTGCCGTTTCAATCAAAATAAGTAGATTATAGGTATCAATCCAAACCTCTTGGTGAGATAAATCATCAACAGTGATTTCATTTTTTTGTTTTTGGATAATAGAAGAATCAGAGCAAGCAGAGCGAAGAAGAGCTTGTCGTTGGCGGGCATTAAGGCGGTAATGGTCACCTACGAGTTTAAGCGAAGCGTTTTCAGGATAGTTTTTAGAGAGAAGAAAACTTAAATCAGCCACCGCCATACGAATTTTTAGCAGGTTCTGTTCATTAAAAAGATACGCATCTTCGGGGTGTTGCCCACGATGTTTTTGTTTATTTGGCATGGAAGTGTGGCATTTCATAAGGAATGAGGCTTAAAAATAATAATTTTTCTGCATTTTAGAACAGCCGTATTTGCTGAATTTGTGGTTTAGGGGTATCGTAGAACTGAATAGGAGGTAAATTAAGAGCTAATTTTTGATTTATTTGTCGGATAAAATAGTGAGCTAAAACAGGTGAGAGGTTATCGTCAGGCTCATGTATAAAAAAGTAGACTGCTTGCAAGCCTCTTTCGTACCATTGTTGTAGTCTTTGTACCCAAGCATCAATACGTTGATAGTCAGTAGGGTGTAAGTCATTGCCTACAAATCGTATCATAGCCGTAGGAGTACTACATCGTAAATGCAAGACATCTCTTCTTCCTGCCACGTCAGTAATAACTGTACCTTTTTGGTAGGCTTGCAATAACTGGACAGTTTGCTCAAAATGGTTTTCTTTGAACCAACTCTCGTGCCGAAACTCTATTGAAAGTGGAATTTCAGTAGGGAAGAAAGCTATAAATTTCTCTAATAACTCCAAATGACGATATTCAAAATATGGTGGTAGTTGCAAAAAGCAAGCTCCCAAGCGTTTACCCAAGAGCTGTATGTTTTGGCAAAAGAGCATCGTCTGGGCTTCAAAGTTGCCTTCTAACAAGAATTTGTGGCTTATTGTCTGCAAAATTTTAGGGCAAAAAACGAAGGTCTCTGGGGTTTTTTCGCACCACTGCTTTATGGTAGCCCTATCGGGGATGCGGTAGTGCGAGGTATTTAGTTCTATGGTATTAAACTGACGGCTATAAAAAGTCAAAAAATCTTTTTCTTTTGTACCTTTGGGGTAGATCTTTCCTACCCAAGCTTTATTTGCCCACACAGGGCAGCCTACCCAAACTTTGAGTGGCAGCCTTGTTTGATTTTCAATAGCTTGGCATGGAATGAAAAACGTCTCAGGAGCTTCTGAAAATCGAAAGTCAATTTTGTCTAAATGTTCCAAAGGTACTTTTCCAAAATCCATAAATTAAGTCAATAGCAAAAGCTATCCCTAAGTTTTCAACCTCAAAAACCAAATTTTGGTTTACTTGGAATTACAATACTTCTTTAAAGCCTTTAAAGCCCAGTCCTTGTCAATAGTTAGGAAGTCATTTTACTCACTTCTAATTAGAAGAAATTAGATTAAGGGAGTAAGTAATCTTAAGAGCTTACTTGGTAACTATTCTGACGTTTTTTTATTCTATCTTTTCATAGTGTTCATAACCATACAACAGATTGCCATCTTCAGCATTAAATATGAGCTTATTACCTATTTTTTGGTAAATTTTTAGTACATAATCATAGTTATCTATTCTCATAGTAATTTGATTTTTGTCTTTATCAAATTGCCATGTACCTTTGTATTGATTAGGATTTTGGGCATACACTAGTTGGCAGGTTTTATCTGCAAAGAGCACGAGCATAATATGCCCTAATTTGTCAGGAGTAACATACTCTACTTGTGGGTTCTTCAGCCATTCTTTCTGTATGAGCGACCACTTGCCTACCAAATCCTTTTCTTGAATTTTTTGAGCAAAAGTAATTTCTACTAATAAAAGCAGGCTTATGAACAAGCCTAATGTATTTTTTTTCATAGTGGAATGGTTTTTTAGGCGAATACATTTTAAGTAAATCTCATAGCTATTTGCAAAGATACAACTTTTTTTCGTAAAGTTGATAACCTTTACACCAAATTGCCAAACCATTATTTTGTGTTTTTATTTTGTATCTTTGCCCTCAAATTAAAATTACCTATTCAAACTTAACCGAAATTTCATTTTCTATCTACTTAATTTTTATGTACGAAACCTTGCAACCTGTTTTAGAACAAGAACTCAAAAGCATTGCCGAGGCAGGATTATACAAACGCGAACGTATTATTACTTCACAGCAAAGTGCTGATATTCAGACTTTAGAAAGAGGAGAAGTGATTAACTTCTGTGCTAATAACTATTTGGGACTTGCCAACCACCCACGTGTCATGGAAGCTGCTAAGCGTACCATTGATACGCACGGGTTTGGGTTAGCTTCAGTACGATTTATTTGTGGTACACAAGATATTCACAAACAATTAGAGCAAAAAATTGCTGAATTTTTAGGTACAGAGGACACCATTCTTTACGCTGCTGCTTTTGATGCTAACGGTGGTGTGTTTGAGCCTTTATTCAACGAGCAAGATGCCATTATTTCTGACGAACTCAACCACGCCTCTATCATTGATGGCATACGCCTTTGCAAAGCCCAAAGACATCGCTATAAGCACAACGACATGCAAGATTTGGAAGAGAAATTGCAAGCTACACAAAATGCTCGCCACAGAATTGTTGTTACTGATGGTGTATTTTCTATGGACGGCACTATTGCTCAATTAGATAAAATTTGTGACCTTGCCGACAGGTACAAAGCCCTTGTCATGATTGACGAATGCCACGCCACAGGCTTTATAGGCAAAACAGGACGAGGCACCCACGAATATCGTAATGTAATGGGACGTATTGACATCATCACTGGTACGCTTGGCAAAGCCCTTGGAGGTGCCTCAGGAGGATTTACCTCAGGTAGAAAAGAAATTATTGCTTTACTTCGCCAACGCTCACGACCTTACCTCTTTTCTAATACACTCGCCCCTGCTATTGTGGGAGCTTCGCTAGAAGTGCTAAATATGTTAAGCGAAACTACAGCCTTGCGTGATAAACTAGAATGGAACACTAAATACTTTCGCCAAAAAATGACTGAAGCAGGTTTTGATATCAAGCCTGGAGAACATCCTATTGTACCTATTATGCTTTATGATGCCCCCTTAGCTCAGACCTTTGCCGAGAAAATGCTAGAAAAAGGCATTTATGTTATTGGTTTCTACTATCCTGTAGTACCCAAAGGGCAAGCACGTATCCGTGTGCAACTCTCAGCCGTTCACGAAAAGCATCATCTAGACAAAGCCATCAATGCTTTTATTGCAGTAGGTAAAGAACTCGGTGTACTTAAATAAGGGTATAATTATTCATAGCATTGGCTCCCAAAACGGTAAGCACTTTCCAGTTTACTCAAAATTAGAGAAGCGCTTATTGAGCTAAATATTTGTGATACTTAATTCTATATAAAACTTCAACCTCTAAACTTCTAATTAGCCTTGAAACTACGCCAATTCTTACAATATTTTTTGCCTGCTTTAATTGCTGTGGGCTTATTGTACTATGCCTTCAAAGATATTGCTTGGACAGATATTACTGAAAAATTTTACCAAGCGGACTACCGCTGGATTATTCTAGCCACTTTGTTTTTTATCATAAGCAATATCTCACGAGCCTATCGTTGGTTGTTATTATTAAGACCTCTGGGTTATTTTCCTACCTTAGGCAAATCATTTTTAGCTGTAATGGTAGGTTATTTTATCAATCTGATTTTTCCAAGGGCAGGTGAAGTATCGCGTTCGGCTTTTATTCAACGTATGGCTGGCGTTTCTGCACCTACAGCCCTAGGTACAATCATTCTGGAGCGTATTATTGACGTGCTTATGCTTTTAAGCATTATGTTTGTAGCAATTTTAGGTGAATATAAACGTCTAGAGCCCCTTCTATTAAATAACTTTTTACAAAAAATTCAGAAATTAAGTAGTTTTTCAGTGATATTTTTAGTAGTTATAGGATTAGTTATATCACTTTTAAGCATTTATTTTATCCATAGAAACGCAACTCTATTCAAAACAAATTCCATTTTAGGTAAAATTTGGACATTATTTGCTAAATTAGCCAAAGGTATTACAAGTATTCGCAGAGTAGAAAATCCTGTGGCATTTGTTTTTCATACTCTGCTTATTTGGTTTATGTATTTTTGCATGTCGTATAGTTTGTTTTTCTGTTTTGCTAATACAGCAAATTTAGGCATTTGGGTAGGCTTTGTAGTTTTAGTGGTCGGAGCAATGGGTATGGCAGCACCCGTGCAAGGAGGTACAGGGGCATACCATATCCTGGTAAGTGCCGCCTTTGTAATGTACGGCTTAACGCAAAAAGAAGGTTTGATAATGGCAACTTTTATGCACACAGCACAAACTTTGGTAACAATGCTCACAGGAGGAGCCTGTTTTGCAATTAGTTTGTTTATAAGCCATAAAAAACAACCTAACCCAAGAGTACAAACTCAAACTGAGGTACCTAACGTACAGCCAATAGAATAAACATTCTTCTAAGAATAATCGTTGAACAAAATACGAAACCTATCTTGAAACTGATTGTTTTGCCATGTCTAACTATTTACCAACTTATCAAATATTTGCTAAGCTATTCTTTTATACCTCTTTTCTATCACTTGCCCTTACTTCTTTCACCTCTTGCAGCAAAACTACACATAGCTACCGAATTCCCAAAGAAACTCCTATCGTAGCCAAAATGAATAGCTTACGCATCTTTTCTAAAATGAAACATGCTAAAAATACCATCATGAAAGAAATAGACGAAATAGCAATGCGAAATATTGCAGGGATAAATTTATTTGATGAATTGCGAAATTCAGGTATCAGTTTCGTCAATATCTATGGCTTTGGCGACCTATCCCCTAAAAACAAAAACGGCTATTTCGCTCTTGCTGTAGCACTGAAAAATTACAAACACTTTGAGGATTTTTTGAAAGTATTTAGACTTACTGACGAGATTCAGCAAGGTAATAACTATCTTTTCATTGAACGTGAAAGAACAGTGCTAGCTTGGAATACAAAAGAACTTATTTTTATGGCTTCGGACTCCACAAGTAACCGCGACCTCAAAAAGCAAATGTATTTCTTAATGAACCTTAAACCAACTGAATCGCTCCCCGCTCAAAACCCTAATTTTGTTAAATTTCAACAACATAAAGCTGATCTTGGGTTGTGGCTTAATCTAGAAACGCTTGCTAGTGAAAATCCCATAGGAACCCTGCTCCAAAATATAAACCTAAAAGAGAATTACCTGCACGCCTTAGCTAATTTTGGACACGGGGAAGTGCATATAAAAACTGATTATTTTCTTGATAAAAGCCTCGCTCAACCCCTTATTTCTTTGTTCAAGGGAAATATTAACCGACAAGCCTTTGCTAATTTTTCTATCGGTGTACCCATGGGCTACATTCAACTTAAGGTAGATATCCTAGGTTTACAGCAATTTCTTAAAAAGAATAGGCTTTTTACTCAAATACAAGAAACCATGCAACACGCAGGTATGGCTTTTGAGGAATTTATGAATATGTTTACAGGAGATGTTATTTTTGCTGTAAAAAACATACGTAAGGTTCGCAAGAGCGAAGAGTATTACGACGAGAAGCGCAACCGCAACTCTTTCAAATTTATAGAAAAAAATCAACCTGATTTTGCCTTAGGCTTATTACTTAAAAATGAGGCTAAATTTGATACTTTACTCAATGCTCTTATTCAAGATAATGCACTTGTAAAAGAAGACGAGGGGTATTTATCATTATTCAGAGGGCTGTTCCTAGTGCGAAAAAATAATGCTATCTATTTTACCGATAATGAAAGTATTGCCAAAGATTTAGCCGCCATTGAAAATACACAACCTGTAATCAAAGAAGAGCATTTACACTTGCACAATACTCCTATTTGGGTACACCTTAACCGCTATTTTTTTGAGAAAATTCATAAATTTGAACAGGAACAGAAAGCTATAAAAAACAAAGCTACCATAAGCAATACAACTAACAATAACCCTGAACAAAAGCCTGTCGTATTAGAGGATATCAAGATTCGGGTACAGCAAATTCAAGAAAAATACATACGTTCTTACATAGATCTAAAATTTACAGAAAAAGAAAATATGGTAATGTATATTTACCAACTATTCAAAAAAGAACTTCAAAAAATTATCCAAGATCAGCAAGCCAAAAACAAAAAATAACTACCAAATAGTAAAGAACTAAAGTAAGACTTTTCTTCTTTCTCTAAAAAAGTGTTATTTTGTAAAATAATACTAAAAAGTTTGAAAAAAACTTTACTCTGATGCTTCGTACTACCTATTTTGCCTCTCTAACAGTAGTAGTTTGGTTATTACCTTTGTCTGTTCCTTTTCTTTTCAGAAGCGATACTGATATATATTTTCAATTACAAAATCGCAGAAAAGAATGGACAGATAGTATTATACAAACTCTCACTACCCGGCAAAAAATAGGGCAACTTTTTATGGTCGCCGCTTACTCTAGCCGAGAAGAAACCCACTATAAAGATTTAGAGGCTTTGGTAAAAAATTATGACATTGGAGGAGTAATTTTTTTTCAAGGAGGCCCTGTGAGGCAAGCCAACATAACCAACCGCTTGCAGAAAATAGCAAAAATCCCTCTACTCATCGCCATTGATGCTGAGTGGGGCCTAGGCATGCGATTAGATAGCACGATTAGCTTCCCCAAACAAATGACTCTAGGAGCTATTCAAAATGATAGCCTAATTTACACTATGGCAACAACCATTGCTAGGCACTGCAAACGTCTGGGTATTCATATCAACTTTGCTCCCGTAGCAGACATCAACAGCAACCCTAAAAACCCTGTCATTGGAGATAGAGCTTTCAGCGAAGACAAGCACGAAGTTGCGCATAAATGCTTACTCTACATGAACGGATTACAAAATAACGGCATTATGGCTAATGCTAAACATTTCCCTGGACACGGCGATACTGACACTGACTCCCATTATACCCTACCTATTATACACCACACTGCTGCAAGGTTAGATAGTATTGAACTTTATCCGTTTAAGTATCTAATTAACAAGGGATTACAAAGTATCATGATTTCACATTTGCACATTCCCACCTACGATAATACACCTAACCGTGCCACTACACTTTCCAAAGCCGTAGCTACGGATTTACTGCAGAACAAGTTAGGCTTTCAGGGGCTTATTTTTACTGATGCGTTGAATATGAAAGGCGTAAGTGCGTTTTTCAAACACAGCGAAATAGCTCTTATGGCTTTTTTGGCAGGCAACGATATTTTGCTTTTTCCCGAAGATATCCCTAACAGTATAAAGGTTATTGAGAACGCTTTACAAAATAAAACCATTTCTCAAGACTACCTTGATGCTAAAGTTCGCAAAATTTTATTTGCTAAATATGATTTAGGATTGCACAAGAAACAATATATTCAAATAGAAAATTTGGTAAAAGACCTCAACACACCAGAAGACCAGATTTTACAATATCAACTTTTTGAAAAAGCGGTTACTTTGGTGCGAAATGAAAAAAATATTTTACCCTTCCAACAATTAGATTCTACCACTACTTTCGCCTCAGTAGTCTTTGGAGCAGATCAATACAACGAATTCCAAGCTATGCTTTCTAACTATGCTCGTTTTACACACTTTCAAGCGGATTTAAGCCCTAAAAAAAGCCGTTTGGATAGTATTTTTAGGCAAGTAAAAGATAAAAAATATGTAGTAATTGGATTACACAATTTGAGTAATAAAAAAGAACAATTTGGCATTAGCCCACAAGTATTAGCATGGATAGATAGCCTACAAACACAAACTACATTGATTATCAACATATTTGGTTCGGCTTATAGCTTGCAATACTTTCCTAAAGCTACACATCTGGTTTGCGCTTACCAAGATAATGCCCTATTGCGTGGGTTAGTACCACAGATGCTTTTTGGGGCAGTTAGGTTTCAAGGAAAACTACCTGTAACGGCAAGTAAAATTTACCACAAAGGAATAGGCTTGCAAACTTTGGAACTTAACCGCTTGAAATATGGCATACCTGCCCAGGTGAACATGCATGCCCCTACATTAGCTCAAATAGATACGCTTATGCAAAAAGCTATACAAGACACCACCTTGGCAGGTGGACAAGTGCTTATTGCACGCAAAGGCGTCGTGGTTTGGCAAAAGAGCTATGGTAATTTATTTTATTCTTTTGATAAGCACCCACACCAAGCCCCCGTACATAACCAAACACTTTATGACGTGGCTTCTATTACTAAAATCGTAGCAACTTTGCCCGCTATTATGTTTTTAGTTGAAAAAGATAGTATCCAGTTAGACCAAAAAATTAGCCACTACCTGCCAGAACTGGCTAAAACTAACAAAAAAAATATCACCATTCGCCAACTTTTAGCACACCAAGCAGGACTAAAGCCTTTTATCAATTTTTGGAAAGCTACTATGCCTCATAATCAATGGGATAGAAAAAAGTATGCCTCTCAAAAAAGCAAAGAATTTAACTTACCTTTAGCCCCGAACCTATTTGGTAATCAATTAGTCACACAACACATTCACAAAGTAGTTTTGCAATCAGCTTTGCTTGAAAAACCACCCCGAGACAGCCTCTTCAAGCCCGAGTACAGTGATATTGGCTTTTACCTTTTACAACAAATAGCTGAAAGAAAATTAGGCAAAAAATTAGCCACTTTTGTAGAACAATATTTAGCTATTCCATTAGGAATGAGTACCTTAACCTATAACCCACAACCTAATAAGTTTCCACTTACGCAAATTGCTCCCACTGAATTAGATACTTATTTCAGAAAACAACTTATTCATGGCTATGTACATGACCATTTAGCCGCTATGCAAGGTGGCATAGGCGGACACGCAGGCATTTTTAGCAATGCTAACGATATTGCCAAATATTTGCAAATGATTTTGCAACAAGGTAATTACGGCAACCAAACTTTTTTTCTGCCACATACTTTGCAAACTTTCCAAACTGCACAAACACAATATAACAATAAGCGTGGATTAGGCTGGGACAAACCGCCCTCTAAAGTAATTGCCAAACAAGCCTCTCCTAATTCGTTTGGGCATACAGGCTTTACAGGTTGCCTCGCTTGGGCAGATGCCGAACAAGATTTGATTTTTGTATTCCTTTCCAATCGTATTCACCCAAGCGTGCAAAATAAAAAAATGATTGAACAAAACCTTCGCCCTCAATTGCATGAAATAGCCTATAAAGCCATTTTGGACGTGCAAAGAGGTAACTAAAGATATATTCGGGAGTATTATTCTCTTTCCAAGTTCTTATTTTATCTAACGTGAGTTAGACGACCAAATCTTGGATAAGTACAATATTTTGCGTATCCTATAAGATTAGATATTTGAAAACTACAATCCAAGAGTTTAATCATTTTTTCAATTACTCAAAATCTTTTTCATAATTAATTGTCTATCAAAACTTTAACCTCATATCTCACATTATTTAGAAAAAGCATATCTTTGCTATAAAATTTAGTTAAGGGGTTTAACTTTCTATTCCGAAAACGTATGTTGCATCATTCACCAAAGATTAGTTTATTGATAATCTTTTACTGGGTTGTTTCACTACCTGCTTCAGCACAAACATATTATACCAAATCCAAAAAGGCAATTAAAGAATTTGAGCAAGCACAGGCTCTTCTTACCAAACGCCAATACAAAGAGGGCATAGAAAAGCTAAATAATGCCATAAGAATAGATAATTCTTTTGCTGATGCTCACTATAAATTAGCTACTACTTACCAAGTATTTCGCGAGGATAGTCTGGCATATTACCATTTTGAGAGAACAATTATAGCACAACCTACCGTAGTGAAATATGCTTTGGCACATTACTATACAGGCGAAAGTTATTTGAGACAGGGCAAATATGAGCAAGCCAAAATGCATTTTCAGAACTACCTCAACCTCAAACCTAATCAAGCTAATTACGAAAAAGAAGCCCAAAGGCTAGTAGCTTGTTGCAACTTTGCACTTGAAGCCTTGAAAAATCCGCTTCCGTTCAATCCGCAACCACTTAATTCGGAAGTTAATCAATTTGCTTTGCAATATAGCCCTGTCGTCTCTGCCGATGGTTTAACTTTAATTTATACGGCTCGCAAAGCTCTTGACGGGGCAAATCGTGATGAAAATATATATGTGGCTGAATGGAAAAATAACGATTGGACGAACATAAAACCTATTTCACCGAATATCAACACGTTGAATAGCGAAGGCACTTGCACCATTTCTGCTGATGGTAAAATGCTTGTGTTCACAGGTTGCGAAAATACACCTGAACGCCGCAGTTTGGGCAAATGCGATTTATACTTTTCGCGAAAAGTAGGTACTGAATGGACAAAACCTGTCAATTTGGGGGCAAATATCAACTCTCCTGCTTGGGAGTCGCAACCTTCGCTCTCAGCTGATGGCAAAAAATTATTTTTCGTTTCTGACCGTGCAGGTGGTTTAGGGCGAATGGATATTTACATGAGTACGCTCAACGAAAAAGGAGAATGGACACCCGCTGTCAATCTAGGTGAAAATATCAACACCCCTTATGACGAATCTGCCCCTTTTATCCACGTGAGCGGAAAAACACTGTATTTCAGTTCCAAAGGGCATATCGGTTTCGGCGGTGAAGACTTGTACAAGAGTGAATGGGACGAGGCAACGCAACAATGGCAAAAACCCCAAAATTTGGGCTACCCTATCAACAACCATGAAGACCAATTTTCTATCTTTATCACTAGCGACGGCACCAAAGCCTACTATGCCGTAGAAAAACGTAAAAATGGACGCTTGGCGAGTAGTTTGTTGTATAGTTTTGATTTGCCGCAAACTGCCAAACCTAAACAAGTAAGTAATTTTGTAAAAGGCACGGTCAAAGATGCACAAACTAATGCTCCTTTGGAAGCTATTATTGAGTTGATAAATTTGGCAAATAACCAAAAAGAAAATAGTGTAACTTCTGACAAACAAAATGGTTCTTACCTTATTGTGCTAAACCAAGGCTCTGAATATGCCCTCAAAGTAGCTAAACAGGGCTATTCTTACAAAAGTCTTACCTTTAACTATACCGAAACGCAAGCCCAAGAAATGAAACCTGTTGAAATTGATATTTTGCTTGAACCTTTGAAGGTAGGGGTAACTTTTAGGCTCAATAACATCTTTTTTGAGTATGGTAAATACACCTTACAAGAAAAGTCTAAAAGCGAATTAAACGAATTGATACAATTTATGAAAGATAATCCTAACGTCAAAGGGGAAATTTCAGGGCATACCGACAATATTGGCAATGAAACCGCTAACCAACAACTTTCGCTCAATCGTGCCAAAGCCGTTTTTGATTACCTTACCCAAAATGGCATAGAAGCTAAACGGCTTACTTACAAAGGATATGGCTCTAGCAAACCTGACGCCCCTAACGACACCGAGGAGAACCGCGCCAAAAACCGTAGAATTGAATTTAAGATAATTGAGTGATAGAATTGAACGCGTAAATTCATTAAAGACAATCCAATTCGCCAATTAAAAAAATACTTCCCATGACAATAATCAAATCTTGCGTATCAGCTTGATTTTGAGCAGTTTGTAAAGCAATATTTACATTTTCATAAGTCTCACCACACAAGCCGAACCGTTGGGCAATGGTTTGTAGTTGGTGCTTATCTAATGCTCTTGGATTGCTAATAGCTTGCGTAAAGTAATATCGAGCCGTTTTGGGTAAAAGTGAAAGCACAAGCAACGGCTCTTTATCATTGACCATGCCCCAAACTATGTGTAATTGCTTGTAATTCAAGTGTTTAATTTGTTCTAAAACCACCTTTACACCGCCTTCATTGTGGGCTACGTCAGCAATAGTGAGCGGGCTTTGTGCCAATATTTGCCACCTCCCTTTTAGTTGAGTATTTACCACACAATTTTTGATACCTTGCTGAATATGAATAGGTTGTATCGTAAAGTCAGGATAAAATTCTTTGAAAATTGCCATAGCCGATAGCACTGCACGCACATTATAGACTTGGTACCGCCCTGCAAGGCTGCTTTCTAAGGTAAGAAAATCAAATAAATTATCTTGTAATTTTTGGGTATTTAGTAGTAAATTTCCGTTTGATGCATATTCTCTTGCACTTACCTCATAAAAATCTTTTGCCCAAAAAAGTGGAGCATTCTGTTCGTGGGCTTTTTGCTCAAAAACAGCAATCGTTTCGGTTTGTTGCTCGCTAATCAAAACAGGAACTTTGGGCTTAATGATACCTGCTTTTTCAGCGGCAATTTTGGGCAGAGTGTCCCCTAAAAATTCCATGTGGTCAAAGCTAATATTAGTAATGATAGAAAGTAAGGGCGTTATTACGTTAGTAGAGTCTAGCCTACCTCCCATGCCCACCTCAATAACTGCGATATCTACCTGTTGAGAGGCAAAAAAATGAAAAGCCAAAGCAACCGTAGTTTCAAAAAATGAGGGCTGTATGCGTTCTATTTCAGGGTAATATTTTTGGATAAATTGAGCAATATACTCCTCACTGATAGGTATGCCGTTGAGTTTAATCCTTTCAGTAAAATTTTTCAAATGCGGAGAAGTGTAAAGTCCTGTGCGGTAGCCTGCCTCTTGAAAAACAGAAGCCAACAAGTGCGAAACACTGCCTTTGCCATTTGTACCTGCTACGTGAATACTCCGAAATTTTTGGTGCGGATTTCCCACTACTTCGCACAAAGCTAATGTGTTGTGCAAATCGGCTTTGTAGGCTTTTTTGCCCAAGCGGTGAAAAGCAGGCAATTTTTGATAAAGATATTCTAAGGCTTCGTGATAGGTCATAAATTACCAAATATTGGTGTCTTTTAGTTTACAGCAAAACAAAATAATTACTCATAGCTATTTGGGCGTTCCTTTTGCCTTTTTCGCTCCTGCTCAAAAGGCAAAAGGGCGGGCTTTGCAGGGCTTCGCTAACGCTTCGGTGCTTCGCACCAAGCCCTTCGGGCTTGCCCTTTCAATCCCTAACGCAATTTTTTAATAACTTTCTAAAATTTATTCTAAAACCTGCCAACTCTTGAAAAGTGAAATTCAACTCTGCCTTACATTTGAAAGTATAGTTAGATAGTTACAAACATTTTATCGTAAGGAATGTTTTTTAAGGTAGAATTTTTGTTTTCTCGTTTCTTAGCAAAAAAACTATGGAACTAAAAATCGGAGACCTAGCTCCCGACTTTGAAAGCAAAGACCAACACGGTAATACGATACGGCTTTCTGATTACAAAGGCAAAAAAGTTGTGCTATATTTCTATCCCAAAGATGACACCTCAGGCTGCACAGCACAAGCCTGTAACCTTCGCGACAATTACGAGGCTTTACAAAACGCAGGCTATATAGTGCTGGGTGTGAGTACAGACAACGAAGCTTCACACCAGAAGTTCATTCAAAAATATAACTTGCCTTTTACTCTCATTGCCGATACTTCGCAAGAAGTAGTACAAAAATATGGTGTTTGGAAGGAAAAATCAATGTATGGCAAAAAATATATGGGAACAGCCCGCACTACCTTTATCATTGACGAGGAAGGTAAAATTAGCCAAATTATTAGCAAAGTAAAAACAGCAGACCATGCCAAACAAATCTTAGGTCAGAATAAATAGGGCAACCAAACAAATTGCCCTATTTGTTACAATAACTTGATAATCAGTGCTAACTACTGTGGAATTAACCTCAACTCAGTATCAGCAGAGAGCGTAATAATTCCAAAAAAGGTACTTGTAGTGCTACTTGTTAAATTAAGATTAGTAGAACTTAAAGCACTCAAATTGAAAGTTACCGAACTTACTCCTACGCTATTGCCATTTTCAATGCTAAAATTAGGAGAGGGATAAATAATTGTTAATTGTTTAGGATTAGAAGTACTGTTCAATCGCCACGTGCCACCTGGAATACCGTTAATAGCTACTGTTTTCACACCTGCCACTTCTGGAAAAAAGCGAATAGAGAAAGGAGGCATGGTAGGTTGCTTAACCCCATTCACATATAACCCTTCGCCACGCCAAGTATTGGCTACCAATATCTGCTCATCAGGATTAGTAGGCTGTGTATTATCACCCTCTTTCTTACAAGCCACCACTCCAAAGATTACGAGAAACAAAGCACATACAAAAGTTAATTTTACCTTTTTCATGATTATCAAAACACTTTATTTTTATTTTTTACTTGAAATGTTGAATATGAATAATTTGACTAACAAAATCGTATTCATACGATTGATTTGAAGCTATTACGCATAATTTGCTTTGAGCGTTGCTTTTTACGTGTGTTAAATACCAATCAATGGCTTGTTGGTCTAAATTACTACAAGGCTCATCTAATAATAAAAGAGGGCAATCTGCCCAAAAAGCCAAGCCTAATTTGAGCCGTTGTTTCATGCCTGATGAAAAATATTTAATAGGTTTGTGCATTTGAGTTTCCAAATACATCGCCTGTGCTAAGGTGCGTGTACTAATATTTTGCTGGAAGGGTTTGAATTTTCGCTGAAAGTCAATCATTTCGGCAAGGGTAAAATCTTCAATCAATTCGGTATGAGGGCTTACCCAGGCAAGATGGCTAAAAATTTCCTCTGCTGATATATTTTTTTGTTGATATTCGTAAGTAGTTGTCCCCTCGTTGGCAGTTAAAATACCTGCCAAAATTTGCATCAAAGTAGATTTTCCGCTACCATTTCCGCCCACAATTGCGTAACTTTCTTGGGAGTTGAACTGCCATGTAAAGTTACGAAAAATCCACTCTTTTTGGTATTTTTTACCAATATTTTGTAAATGAATACTTAACATTGAGCAACTAAAAAAGTAGTTTTATGCAGAAATTATTGAGGTGTAATCAACTCTTTAATATCTTGCATAATTTTCTTTGCTAAGGTGTCAGCTATACTTTCTGATTCAGCTTCGGCATAGATACGAATAATGGGTTCGGTATTAGATTGCCGCAGATGCACCCACGATTTATCAAATTCAATTTTCACGCCATCAATATCATTGATGGGTTGGTTTTGGTAGCGTTGTTTTATGCTTTCTAAAATCGTATTAGTATCAATTTCTGCTGAGAGTGTAATTTTGTTTTTAGAAATATAATATTTGGGATAAGTTGCTTTGAGCATAGAAATTGGTTTACCAAACTTGGCTAAATGCGTGAGAAACAAAGCAATACCTACCAAAGCGTCGCGCCCATAGTGCAATTCAGGTAAAATGACACCGCCGTTTCCTTCACCACCAATTACGGCGTTTACCTCTTTCATCATTTTTACTACATTCACCTCGCCCACTGCTGAGGCATAATATTTTTGTCCTGCTTGCTCGGTAATATCTCGCAAAGCACGCGTGGAAGAAAGGTTAGAAACAGTAGCCCCTGGTTGGTGTTTTAGCACATAATCGGCTACGGCAACAAGCGTATATTCCTCTCCGAACATGCTTCCATCTTCACACAAAAGGGCTAATCTATCTACATCGGGATCTACCACAATGCCCAAATCAAATTTTCCTCGCTCCATTTCGCGGGCAATGTCAGTAAGATTTTCAGGCAGAGGTTCGGGATTATGAGCGAAATTTCCGTCAGGTTCGCAATGCAATTTAGTAATTTTTTCTACGCCTAAGGCTTCTAAAAGCATAGGGACAGCAATGCCTCCTGTGGAGTTTACGCAATCTATAATGAGGCTAAAATTGCGTTGTTTAATTATTTCTACATCTACCAAAGGCAGTTTTAGAATTGCCTCAATATGTTTTTGCAAATATGTATCATCAGAAGTAAGGCTACCTATTTTTTTGTTTTCTACATAGTCAAAATCTTCTGCTTGGGCAATGGCTAAAATTTGGTGCATAGTTTCAGGTGAAACAAACTCACCGTCTTGATTAAAGAGTTTGATTGCATTCCAATTAGCAGGGTTATGACTTGCCGTAATCATTATTCCACCTTGTGCTTGTGCCATAGTGATAGCTATTTCAATCGTGGGCGTAGTGGTTAGCCCAATATCTACTACGTCAATCCCACAGGCTTGTAAGGTAGAAGCGACCAAACGGCTAATAAGTTGCCCTGAGGGGCGAGCATCTCTGCCTATGATAACCGTGTTTTCTGGTTGTATATTTTTGAGCCAAGTAGCAAAAGCCGAAGTAAATTTAACAATATCAATAGGAGAAAGTGTTTCACCCGCTTTTCCTCCGATAGTACCTCTGATACCAGAGATGGATTTAATTAACGTCATAGACAGCTCGTAGGTTGTAAACTTATTGAAATGTAGGTTATTACGAAAAAGTAGGTATTGTTTTAATGTACTCCTAAGTAAAATCTTT
>JANWZA010000022.1 GCA_025054775.1 Microscillaceae bacterium | reverse complement strand
ACAGCATATCCACTTTTCTTTGAGTTAAGTTTATTAAGTATTAGTGATGAACTTTCTGCAATTAGAATATCATTGATTTGCATTAATTCCCACTTCTCACTATCCTTAAACTCTGGAAACCGTAGTTTTAGTACTAATTTAATTTTTGTTGTTGCTAATTGTTTGGATTACCGATTGTTTATTGCAAGGATTATTCAAGGGTACAGGTTTTGGAATAGTGTACACTACCAACACTAATATTTTTCTTAGGATTTTCTATATAGATTAGGCACAAAAACAAACCTTCGCTTGGAAATTTTTTGTAATCCTAAACAACTTTGTTGTTTTTTAGCTTAAGACTTTAATAAGTTCATTTCAGTTGTCTTTTTCTAGAAAGGAGGTTAGCATTTCAATAAAAGTTTGGGGTTGGTCTGCATGTACCCAATGCCCTGCATTAAATATTGTTTTGATTTGAGCTTGTGGAAAATGCTGATAAATCTGAGCCTCATCTTGGGCTCGTATATAATCCGATTTTTCACCACGTATAAAAAGCGTGGGCTTGTTGAATTGTGCCTCTGGGGCTAATGCCTTTCCTATGTTATCTATTTTTTGGGCTATTACTTCTAAGTTAATTCGCCATACAAATTGATTTTGTGCATTACGATAAAGATTTTTGAGTAAAAATTGGCGCACATCGGAGGCTGGTATAAAACTAGCTAGTTGTGCGTCTGCTTCTTGGCGCGTGGTAATTTGTGAAAGGTCTAAACTTTGTAAACCTTGGATAATGGTATTATGGTGAACAGGATAATAACGCGGGGCAATATCTACTACTATCAATTTTCGCACCTTGTCAGCAAATTGTGTAGCAAATTGCATAGCTGTCTTGCCACCCATAGAATGCCCTAATAAAAAAAAGTTGTGTAAATTTTGC
Organism: Microscillaceae bacterium; assembly: GCA_025054775.1. Classification (GTDB taxonomy): domain Bacteria; phylum Bacteroidota; class Bacteroidia; order Cytophagales; family Microscillaceae; genus JANWZA01. Next base: position 146,059 of record JANWZA010000022.1, on the reverse strand, counting down.
TCTTTTACAAAGTGGTATAGGTCTTGACTCATGTGTTCATAATCCCATTCGTTTGCCCAGAACGATTGTCCGTGGTTGCGTTGATCAAGGAGATACAAAGTATAGTTAGCGGCTAATTGTTTAGCTATAGTAAGCCAATTATCCGAAGAGCCAAATAATCCGTGTAAAATAATTAGTGGTGTTCCTGTACCGAAGGTTCTAAAAAATAGTGTATTTTGCATAAAATACAGATAAATATTTCTTCACGGTTTTCTATTAAATGCAATTTTGTGTAAAATTGCAAAAAAGTAGCTTACAAAATTAAGTTCTAAGCTCAAAAAGAGTCTCGCTAAGTAAGCTTTGTAACTTTTAGCCTAAAACTTTACCCAAAATGGCTTCAAGTTAATTTACTATTCTTTGTAGCACAATTTGTAATACAAGCAAACATCAAGCTAAAAATATTTGTTACTTCTAATGGGGCTACCTTGTAAGAATTGAGATTGTAACAGTCAAAACATTGTATAAATCTTAAAACTTAACTATCAATGCCATGTTTAATAAAATCATTATATTTTTAATTTCGTTTTTAGTAGGGCTAATAGCGTGTGCCACTGCTGTAGGGCAATGTGCTATGTGTAAAGCTACTTTGGTGAACAGTGTAAGTGATGGGCAAAATATTAGGGCAGGAATCAATGCAGGAATTGCTTATTTAGCAATATTTCCTTATCTTATCTTGGCTTTGATAGCCTTCTTGTGGTATAGGCAAAGCCAAAGGAACGTGAAAAAGCGTGTTCTTACAATTAAATAAGTTTTTCATGGAAAAAAAACTATTATTTGCTGAACAGCTATTGCAAATTACTATTAATCGGTTATGCCAAGAACTTATTGAAAATCACCAAGATTTTGCTCAAACAGCTATCCTAGGGCTTCAGCCTCGGGGGATTTATTTGGCTAATCGATTACATAAGCAGTTAGAAAACATTACGCAAAATAGTATATTAAAAGGTTATTTAGATATCACCTTTTTCAGAGATGATTTTAGGCGTAGAGATGCTATTTTGAAGCCTAATGCTACTCAAATAGATTTTGTAATAGAAAATAAGAATATTATTCTGATTGATGATGTACTTTACACGGGGCGGAGCGTAAGAGCTGCTTTAGATGCTATGATTGCTTTCGGCAGGCCCAAAAAAGTGGAACTTTTAGTACTAATAGATCGCAAGTATAACCGTGATTTGCCTATCCAACCTAACTACGTAGGAAAGCAAGTAAATACATTGACATCAGAGCACGTGGTAGTAGAACTTACCGAGCAAGGTTTCTCTACCGACTCTATTTGGTTGCAAAAATATGCTTAATAAAAGTACTGCATTTATGTTTATTATGTAAGTGAAATTAAAAACATTTTTAGGAATACAAATTCCTGCCAAGGTTCAGCTTGTTCTTACAAATCGTTACCTTTTTTGTTGTCGTTATCTATCTCTTGATTAGCTTGATTAGTTTTAGGGGTTGTGGATTGCTTTGTGTCTTTTTTGGCATTTGCCTTGTCTGTCGCTTTTTTAGCAGAGCCTGCTCCTGGTTTAGGAGAAATATACAATACCATACGTTTACCATCTAATTGGGGTAATTGCTCTACTTTACCATAATCTTCTAAGGCTTGTGCAAAGCGCAACAAAAGAGCTTCTCCACGTTCTTTGAACACGATAGCGCGCCCTACAAACTGTACGTATGCCTTTATCTTCGCCCCTTCCGAAAGAAAGTTTTTAGCATGTTTGAGCTTAAACTCAAAGTCATGATCATCTGTATTAGGACCAAAGCGGATTTCCTTTACTATTACTTTTTGTGTTTTCGCTTTCAGTTCTTTTTGTTTCTTTTTCTGCTCGTACTTAAATTTTGAGTAATCAATTACCTTGCAGACAGGAGGAGTCGCCTTGTCTGAGATTTCTACAAGGTCAAGCTGCTGTTCACGAGCAATTCTAAGGGCTTCTTCGCGAGTATAAATACCTTGGACTACGTTATCACCTACTAAACGTACTTCGGGAGCGCGAATCGCCTCATTAACTCTGTAAGGTTCCTCTTGCTTGTGAGGAGTGCCTTTGGGATTATACTTTTCGTTAATAGGACTACAAATATTTGTTGAACATATAATAACTTAATATAATGTTGCAAAAATACAAAAAAAAATGATTTTACAAAAAAGTAAAACCATTAATTTAGTTAAAAAGCTACAAGGTTTTTTAATAACCTCATAGCTTTATCAAGACAGGGGATTATCGTAAATCAAACGTTGTTTTATTCAAAAGGCGTTCTGTGGCTCTATCCACATCAAGCAGGAAGAGCTGTACATTGTAAGTACCACTTTCAAACTCTACGCCGTCAGGTTCAATGTAAATTACTTGGTCAGTTTTAGGAGCAATAGTAGAGCGATATTTGGGTTTAAGAGGTACTTCTCTACCTTTGGGATTAGTAAGTTTTACTACAATCTCTTCGTTAGGCTGGGGAGCGCGGCTCAACTTGAAAGTGAGTTGCACGCGATCTGTGTTTCGAGCTCGTCTTGAGGGGGAGAATTGCCCTCTGCGGTCAAGTTCACCAGGAACGGCCTGCACACTAAACACAGATAAAGCACTGGCAACGATATCTTTGGTTTCATTTTTAGCTTGACCTAATTTGCGTAACGCCTCATCACGCTCTTGCTTTACTCTCTCAATCTCACGGCGAAGTTCTGCTAAGGAGTTATCTCCAGAGCTTACTACCTCCTCGTAGCGTTTGTTCGCTGCATCAAGTTGAGTTTGCAAATCTTTGATTTGTTTTTGTAGTTGTGCAATTTTAGCATTAGCATTTTTCTCGCGTGCCATTACTACCCCTAATAATCTTTGCAAAGAGTCCCTCGAAGCTTGTAAGCGGTTACGTTGTTTTACCAGACTCTCTGCCTCTTTCTCTAGCTTAGCAGCTTGCTCATTGAGGCTATCTAGTTGTTTTACGAAAGCTATTGAGTCCTGCTCCATGCGTTTGATACGCTCCAAACGTGATTTAGCAGTCTTATCTACCGTCTTTTTGCTTGCATTCAAACCATAAATCAAAAAAGCGGCAACCGCTAAAAGAACAGCTAAACCACCAATAATAATATTTTTGTTCATGTTTCTTTGTGCGTTTTTGTAATATAAAAATTACTTAATCGGTTTAGTTTGTTGAAAATCATTGCTAAAAAACAAAGTTTTTTTCAAAATACCAAATTTTACGGTTTTTTTTTGAAAAAGCGAAAAAAAAGTTTTATTTGTATAGATTTGCAAAAAAAAGAGTATCTTTGTTGCTAATCAAGCAACTTACTTTTAAGAATAAATTTCTTATCTTTCATTCACGGAGAAAAAAAACTTGAATCATGACTATGGATGTGCTTAACGCTGCAGAAAAAATACAAGAGACTACTCAAAAAGTACTACGCGGATTAGAGGTTTTTCATAGTATAGATAACGTTGAAATCGGAACTACCCCTAACGAAGTAGTATGGCAACTAGACAAAGTGAAACTCTTACACTATAAACGTGAAACGCCTGCTACGTGTAAAACTCCTTTGGTAATCAGCTACGCTCTCATCAATCGCTATTATATGATGGATCTACAACCTGACCGTAGCTTAATTAGAAAGCTATTAGAGTTGGGAATAGATATCTATTTGATTGACACGGGCTATCCCACTCGCAATGAGCGTTTTTTAACTATGAATGATTACATTAACGTTTATATTGACGGAGCAGTAGACTTTGTACGAGAAACTCACCATTTAGATAAGGTCAACCTCTTAGGCGTATGTCAAGGAGGAACTTTTGCAGTAATTTATTCAGCCATACACCCCGATAAGGTGAAAAATCTCGTTACTTTGGTTACCCCTATTGATTTTTCTATTGAAGAAGGGCTACTTTTTCGTTGGTCAAAAAATTTGGATGTAGATGCTATTGTAGATGGTTTTGGAGGGCTAGTACCTGGAAATTTCCTTGATATAGGCTTTCAACTTCTCAAGCCGATGCTTAAAGTACGCAAACAAAAAAATCTTGCTGAAATGCTTGATGATGAGGATAAAGTACTAAACTTCATGCGTATGGAAAAATGGATAAACGATCAACCTGACCAAGCGGGTGAGTGCTATCGGCAATTTGTTAAGGATTTGTATCAACAAAATAAACTAGTAAAAGGGGAATTAGTGGTAGGAAAATATAAGGTAAATCTTAAAAACCTTACAGCCCCTATTCTAACTATTTATGCCTCTGAAGACCATTTAGTACCACCAAGCTCAACTAAACCATTAAATAATTTAGTAGGTTCTAAAGATAAACAATTGTATGAATTTCCCGGCGGACACATTGGTGTATTCACAGGGGCAAGATCACAAAAGGAACTTGGGCCTACCATCGCCAAATGGCTACATGATAGAGATAAGTAATTTCTGAATAAGCTCATAAGATAATAGGCTTTATAAAAAAATGGTAGTGGTATAGAATAGTATGAAACATATGATTATCATACAATCTGGACCACTGCCTCTTTTTTTCGGGTGCATGGTTGAGTAGGTATCCATTAGCTAGGAATACAAAACCACTCTCCTATTCTTAAATAGTCAATTTTGGTCAAAAAATAAATATTTTTTACTAACTTTATCCTCATGTAAGCCTTTCCCTAAAATATAAGTTAAACCATCTCCTAATGCTCTTGAATTTTCAGAGATATATTGCAGAAAACGAACTTTTTAACCTTTCTCACAAATTGTTACTTGCTGTAAGTGGGGGTATTGATTCAGTAGTATTGTTAGATTTATCGCACAAAAGTCAATTCCAAATTGGAATAGCACACTGCAATTTCCAACTGCGCGACAAGGAGAGCGAACAGGATGAAGTTTTTGTAAGAGAATTAGCTCAGACGTACCAAGTCCCAATTTACGTGCAAAGATTTGATACCCAAGCATTAGCAAAGCAAAACGGGCAATCTATTCAAATGACAGCAAGGCAGTTACGATATGATTTTCTCGGACAAATTGCCCAAAAGTATAACTATGATTTCATTCTGACAGCACACCACCAAAACGACCAAATAGAAACTATTTTGCTTAATTTTATTCGTGGAACAGGTATTTCAGGGCTACGCGGTATGTTCGTAAAGCAAAATAACCTCATAAGACCATTACTTTGGGCAAGTAAAGAGCAAATAATAGACTATGCTTTGCAAAATCATCTTACATGGCGAGAGGATAGCTCTAACCAAAGCACCAAATACAAGCGAAATGAAATTAGGCTGAAAGTATTGCCTTTGCTCAAATCCCTTAATCCGAACATAGAACAAACCTTGAAGGAAAATGCAGAACGTTGGCTAGCTACTGAACGAATTTTACAAAAACAAGTTCAACTCTTTGAAAAACAAGCTATTACATATCAATATAATCAAATTTTAATAGACATTGAGCAACTTCTGCAAACCCAAGAACCTGTACTCTTTTTGTGGTATGTCTTACAACCTTATCATTTCTCTTATTCGCTTTGCAAGCAAATTAGTCAATCACTTACAGCACAAGCAGGTAAAACTTTTCATAATTTGTTCTATGAAGTATTGAAAGACCGCAAATATTTAATTCTTTACCGAAGAGCCGTTTCCTTTACAAACCAAGCTAGCGAGGTGCTTATTCAAAGTTTTTCTGAAACGATAAATTTTGAAAACTTTACCCTACATTTAGAGTTTATGCCTAAAACGGCTAATCTTGTTTTAGAAAAAGATCCTACCACAGCTTACCTTGATGCTGAAAAATTAGCATTACCTCTCAAGGTACGTAAATGGCAACAAGGGGATTATTTCTATCCCTTAGGCATGAAAAATAAACAAAAAGTAAGTGATTTCTTGGTGAATAATAAAGTTAGCCGCTTGGAAAAAAATGAAATTTGGGTGCTTACAAGCCAAGAGCAAATAGTTTGGATTATCGGCAAAAGGATTGATAATCGTTTTGCCATCCAAGAACGTACACAAAAATTAGTAAAAATACGTGTAGAAAAAGGTAAAAATCTTGAATTATGATGCAATACTCTTCTAAATTGATAGAAAAAGCTGTACAAGAAATTAGTAAACTACCGGGGATTGGTCAAAAAACAGCCCTTCGGTTAGTATTACATCTCCTAAAACAAGACGAACAATATACACGCTCTTTGAGCGAGGCTTTGCTGCAACTTCGTACTCAAATTCAATATTGCCGGCAATGTCATCATATTTCTGATGAGCCTCTCTGCTCTATATGTAGAAATCCGCACCGTGAGCAGACTCTACTTTGTGTGGTAGAAAATTCGCAAGATGTAATAGCTATTGAAAATACCGCTCAATACAAAGGACTTTACCACGTATTAGGAGGTGTTATTTCACCTATGGAGGGCATTGCCCCTAGCGATTTGCATGTTGAAACTTTGCTTAAACGCTTGGAAAATAGCTCTATCCAAGAAGTAATTTTTGCCCTTAGCCCTACTATGGAAGGAGATACAACTACATTTTACCTTACTAAAAAACTCAAAAATTTGGGTCTGAAAATCACCACCATAGCACGTGGTATTCCCATCGGTAGTGAAATTGAATATACCGACGAGATAACCTTAGCCCGAAGCATTGCGGCTCGCACCGTTTATGAGGTGTGAACCATTTACAAATTTTTCTCTAAAAAATTAGTCATCATTTGGTAAAGGTGCAAACGTGTGTTTCCCCCTGAAATGCTATGATTTCGGTTGGGATAATAAAAGCTATCAAATTGCTTATTAGCTTTAATAAGGGCATTTTGCATTTCTACTGCATTTTGAAAATGGACGTTATCGTCGCCTGTGCCGTGAATAAGTAAATATTTGCCTTTGAGTTTGCTTGCATGGGTAATAGGTGAAAAATCGTCATAACCGTTGGAATTGTCTTGAGGTAATTTAAGGTAACGCTCCGTATAAATGGTATCATAAAACCGCCAATTTGTAACGGGAGCTACGGCAATAGCTACCTTAAATACCTCGTTTCCTAATAAAATGCAAAGCGAAGACATATACCCACCATAGCTCCAGCCCCAAATTCCTATACGGTCTTTATCTATAAAGGGTAAGGTAGCCAAATATTTTGCCCCTGAAATTTGGTCTTGTACTTCGTATTTTCCCAAGTTAGCGTAAGTAATTTTCTTAAATGCTTCACCTTTGCCTCCTGTGCCTCGGTTATCAATGCAAGCAACGGCAAAGCCTTTACTTGCTAAGTGTTGATACCAAAAGAAATTAAAACTATCCCATTCATTTTCAGTTTGTTGCGAACCAGGTCCTCCATACACAAACATTAAAACAGGATATTTTTTACCTGCTTGCATATCTAAGGGCTTAATGAGCCAACCATGCAAAGTTGTACCATCTTCGGTCTTAAACTCAAAAAATTCTTTGGGGCTAATCTTGTATTCTTTAAGCGTATTTTGCAGTTTTTCATTTCGTTCTAATATGGCTAATTCCTTTTGTGGATTAGTTTGGTAGAGAATTACTTGCGGTACTTGGGAGGCAGAGCTGTAATAATCTAAATAAAATTTGCAGTCAGGGCTAAAATTAGGGCGGTGTACTCCTTTTTGCGTGGTGAGTTGTTTTTTATTTTTGCCCTCAAAGTCAATTACGTACAAGTGCCTTTCCAAAGGTGAGACTTCTGTGGAGGTATAATATATGAGTTTTCGTTTTTCATCAATGCCTACGATACTACTCACTTCCCAATTTCCTTTGGTTACTTGGCGAATAAGTTTACCTTTCAAATCATAAAGGTAGATGTGTTTGTAACCGTCGCGTTCGCTGGTGTGCAGAAAGGTTTTGTTGTCAGCCAAATAGGTAAGGTCGTCAGTAAAATCTAAATCAATATAGGTATTGCTTTTTTCGGTCAAAACAAGTTCGGGTTTGCCTGTCTTCATGTAGCCCACGTCTGCATGTAAGATTTCAAGCGTATTTTGTAAGCGGTTAAGCCTTCGGATAGAGAGCACTTCGGGGTTTTGCGTCCAGTTGATTCGGGGAATATACATATCGGTTTCTTTGCCCAAATCAATTACTAAGTTGGTCTGATTTTCAAGAAAATAGATAGAAATTTTAACCTTAGAATTTGCCTCTCCTGCTTTGGGATATTTGAAGCGATAATCTTGGGGGTACAAACCTTCCCACATTTGCATATTGTACTCTCGCACTTGCGATTCGTCAAAGGTATAAAAAGCTATACGTTTGCTATCAGGCGACCACTGAAAGGCTTTGGTAAAAGAGAATTCCTCTTCATACACCCAGTCAGCCATACCGTTTATGATTTCATTTTTTTTGCCGTTTTGGGTAATAGCGATTACCTTGCTTGGATTATCTAAACTCGACCAATACAAGTTGTTATTGAAAACAAAAGCTACTTTTGAGCCGTCTGGTGAAAGGGTGCAGTGCGAAATTCTGGTGTCCCAGTCTGCATTTTGGTCATAAATTTTAGTAAGTTTACCATTTTTTAGGTCAAAAACATAGTAAAAAGCCTTAGTAGAGCGACGGTAAATGGATTCAGTTTGGTTGGAGAGCAAAATTTTGTCTTCGGCTTGGCTCAATTCATAGTCATCAAATTCAATTTTAGGGTGAGTGGCTTTACCATAAAGCGTATCTACTACTTTGCGTGTATTGATGTCGTATTTGAGAATAGCTTTACCTGTTTGCGAGGTGTAATATTGTCCATCTTTTGTCCAGTTGACACCTCTTACGGTTTGTGGATAAAAGCGGTAGTATTGCCAAACATCTTCTATTCTTACTGTTTTTTGGGCAACAGAGGAGCTAACAAAGCTTAAAAGCAATACAAGAGCAAGAAGATAGAATTTGTAGGACATAATTGCAAACAAATCGGTGAATAGCATAAATAATTGCGTTGTGGTCTAAAAGTATAATGAATGTTTAGCGAAATAGACAATAAGATTTTACTTTTGTGCTCTGCATCAAGTAATGATAAAAGTAAGTTATCCTTCTTATTGTTTTTGGGACAAAAGTAGTAAAAAATGGTCATAAAAAAGATAGAGCCCAAAACTTTTTGTGTAGAAAGTGTGGCAAAAGTAATTGTAGAGTTGCTACAAGTCAGCCCTTGTATGGTTTTGCGTACACTCAGGTAAGTGGCAGAGTGAGTACTTACTTGCGAGCCAGAGACAGACGACTAGTCCGAAAGGCCTCTTGTTTTTCCAGAAAAGACATTTACCACGATGCTTCTGTTAAGAATGAAATTATATTTCAGCATAGAAATTAGTTGCTATCGTATAAACCATCACCCTGTTTTTTTGTTTGAGCGTTCATTTCATAGAAATAATTACTAATTTTGCTCAGTGTTTTTATACAACTTTCTAAGTTTGGTAATTTGGAAGGTTGTTGTTTTTGCACCTTTAAGCTAATGATATGAATTTTTACAAACAAACCAGTCAAAAAATTGCAATTGTAGGTGGTGGACAATTGGGCAGAATGCTGTTAGAGGCAGGCAGTCCATTGGATTTACATTTTTCAGTATTAGATAACAGTCCTGATGCTCCGTGTGCTTCCATTTGCCGTAACTTCCGCGTAGGAAAAATCACTGATTTTCAAGCAGTCTACAACTTTGGCAAAGAGGCAGACGTCATTACCATAGAAATTGAAAACGTAAATACCCAAGCTTTATATGAACTTGCCAAAGACGGCAAAAAAGTATTCCCACAACCACATATCATTAGCCTTATTCAAGATAAAATTTTGCAAAAGCAGTTTTATCAACAAAATTATATTCCTACAGCAGAATTCAGGGTAGCAAAAAATGCCCGAGAGGTACAAGAAAATTCGGATTTTTTACCTTTTGTGCAAAAATTAGCTCGAGAAGGCTACGACGGCAGAGGGGTGCAAATTTTTCACGAAGTAAGTCAACTAGCCCACGCCTTTGACAAGCCTTCGGTATTAGAAAAATTAGTACCTATTGACAAGGAAATTGCCGTAATTGTTTGCCGAAATGAGCAAAAAGAAATAAGTATTTTCCCTTTGGTAGAAATGGTTTTTAATCCGCAGTACAATTTGGTAGATTATATTTTCTCACCTGCCCAAGTTAGCCCACATATTGAGCAACAAGCCGTAGAAATAGCCCGACGTATAGCCCAAGCCTTTGATTTGGTAGGTATTTTGGCAATAGAAATGTTTGTAGATAAGCAGGGTAATATTTTGGTCAATGAAGCCGCTCCACGCCCACATAACAGCGGGCATCACACCATTGAAGGTTGTTTTACCTCTCAATTTGAGCAACACCTTCGCACTATTTTGGGCTTGCCTTTCGGAAGCACAGCTTTGCGTAGTCCTTGGATAGGTATGCTCAATTTGATTGGAGAGATAGGATATGTAGGCAAGCCCATTTATCAAAATATGGAAAAGATTTTAGCACTGCAAGGGGCTTTTGTGCATCTCTATGGTAAAAAAGTAACCCAACCTTCACGGAAAATGGGGCATATTACTTTTCTAGCTCATAGCTTGGAAGAGCTTATACAGAAAATACGTTTTGCCCGCTCTGAGGTGAAAATATTGGCGGAGCGTGCAATACCTGAAAAATCGGCTCCTTGGGTATCTTAGAAGGTTATTCTGCTTTGTCAGGGATTACCTCTTCAACTTTAGGTAAGGTATCGCTTTTTTGAGCGGGCAAATATCGTTTCAAAAGTGCTTGAAATTCCTCTTGATGTATATATCTTTCGTAAGCAGGTTCATCAAGGTTTTCGTGCAAGGGGAAGCCATTTTGTAATGCTGTTTCTAAGGTTTCATAGAAATTTTTGGTATCTCCTAATAAAGCATAGGCTTCCGCTAAAATAGAATAGACTAGATAACTTTTTCTGTTTTCTTTCAAAGTTTTATTAGCATATTGAAAGACTAACCTATCTTTGGTCATTTTTAATGGAGTATTAACCTGTTGATATGTAAGTTAGAGTAGTAAAAGTGAGAGATTTTGCATATTTTCGTTACCTTTTACGTAAAAAGTAATTTTTTGTTCTGTTTATCTAAACTTTTTGATAACTCTCCTCTCTAAAAGTTACGAAAAATAGGTTTGTATCAAATTACAAATTTTCGGTGATGGTTTAGAATGCGTGATAGCAGTAATTTCTATGCTGAATTAACTAACAAATAGAAGGGTGCTTAATTCAAAAAGCCCATTTCAAATAACTCGAAATGGGCTTTTGATTAGTTGAAGCACAAAGATTATGGCATAAAACATACGAAACTATTTTAAGTTGTAAACAGGTTTGAGATGCTCTACCATCTTATATAAATTCTTTTTGAATTCCTCTACCGAAAATATTTCTTTTATATCTGGCATTTTGGTCATCTTTTCAGTAATTTCGTTATAAATTTCTTTTGCAGACTCTTGAGCCTTCTTAAAATTAGCACTTACGATTTGGTTTAAGTCTTCAAGTGATTTTGCTTGGACAGTAGCACGAAGGCATTCAAACCAGCTTTTGGCTAATCCTTCGGTAGCTTCTACTATGTCTTTAATAGGAGTAGGCATAGCCTCTAAATTCATTTGCTTTTTCACGTGGGCAAAGCCACTTTCTAAACTGCTTTGGATAGAAGCCAACTGCTCCTGAAAAAAGATAGCAGATTTTTCGAAGGCTTCGTTCTTTATGAAACTCTCCTGAAATTTTTTGGTAGCCTCATTGAAATTATCCACCATTTGAGCTTGTGTATCCACAAGAACATCAAACATTTTAGTTGTACTTTTCATATGCGTATAAGGTTTGAGTTATTGAACACTACAAAGTTAGCGAATATTCGCAAAATATTACTTTTTTAAGATAACTTTTTTTAAAAAATTTGAAAAAAAGTTTCAAATCTTAAAATAAATAAAGCCTTATTTGTACTTTTTCAAGATTTGAGAATTGCAGTATAATCCTGCCTCAAAACAAAAGTTAAAAATAAAAAATTGTAATATTTTAATATCACAGAAAAATATATAAAAATATATAAAAAGTACAAATTTCATTTCAATACCTGTTAATTTGCAAAAATACCCTTTTTAGGCACGAAAATCCCCTAAAAACCGCTCAAACATACAACGCACTATCAAGTTTTAGCGTTGAAGTTGTTTAGGATTTATTCTTTTCTTTTGTTCACTCTTGTGTATAAAATAGAAGATAATTTATAATTGCTTAAGATTTCCATAAAAGGGCTATTTTTAGATTAGACACCTAAAAATAAACCTTTGAGAGAAAGTCTTTTACAATCCTAAATACTTCTCTATTAAAGAAAGTAGAACAACACGTAGAAAAGGTAAACGTGGTTACAAAAAAGTAAATTTGAAAAGATTTGAATAAGAATAAACCTAAAAAGCTACGATACTACAATAAAACTAAAAACTATGATATTACGGGCAGAAAATTTGGTTAAAAAATATAAAAAGCGAACCGTGGTAAACAATGTTTCAGTACACGTAGAGCAAGGTGAAATCGTGGGGCTTTTGGGACCTAACGGTGCAGGCAAAACTACTACATTTTACATGTGTGTGGGCTTGGTGAAACCTAACAGTGGTAAAATTTATTTAGGAGATGAAGATATTACTGCCTTGCCTATGTACCAACGCGCTCGCAAAGGTTTAGGCTATTTAGCACAAGAAGCCTCCGTTTTTAGGACACTCAGTGTAGAAGACAATATAAGAGCCGTATTGCAAATGACCAAACTCACCAAAAAAGAGCAAAAAGAAAAAACTGAGCAACTTTTAGAAGAATTTAGCCTTACTCACGTGAGAAAAAATTTGGGAAAGGTCCTTTCAGGCGGAGAGCGAAGACGTACTGAAATTGCTCGTACCTTAGCTACAGGCCCCAAATTTGTACTTTTAGATGAGCCTTTTGCAGGAGTGGATCCGCTGGCGGTAGAGGAAATTCAGTACATTGTTTATCAGCTAAAACATAAAAATTTAGGCATACTCATCACTGACCATAATGCCGATGCTTTGCTCTCCATTACCGACAGAGCATATGTCATGTCCGAAGGCACATGCTTTGCCGAAGGTTCTCCTGATGAATTAGTGAATAATCCCAAAGTAAAAGAAGGCTATTTAGGCAAAAATTATACCCTTAACCGCAAATTCAGAAAGGAAGAGGTAGTTATTGGATTGCAAAAGTAGAAACTAAATACCTTGTGATATTCTTTTTTTCCTACTTTTGTCTTTTGAAACCAGCTTAAAACTATGCTACACACACAATTTATTCTCCAAAGTTCACCTTGGCTTATTTTGCTTTGCTTGGCAATAGGGGCATTATATGCGTTTTTGTTATATTATTCTAAAAGTTCACCTTTCCGCCCTAAAATACGATATTTTTTGGCAAGTTTGCGGTTTGTGTTGGTGAGCATTATTTGTTTTCTTTTATTGCTCAATCCGCTGATGCGTCAGGTGAAAAATAGCATAGAAAAGCCTACTGTAGTGTTTGCCCTTGACAATTCGCTTTCTGTGGCTAATACTACTCCACCCGCACAACTCAAAACAATTTTAGCTGAATTAGACCAACTGCGTACTGCTTTGCACCAAAAAGATATTGCTACTGATATATTTTATTTTAACAAGAAACAACCCGTAAGCAGTTTGCAAAATATTGCTTTTCAGCACCCAAGTTCTAATTTACACCAACTTTTGGCAGAGGTACAAAATAACTACGAAAACCGCAATTTGGATAAAGTAGTATTCGTTTCTGACGGTATTTTTAATCAGGGTTTTTCTCCCGCTTTTGCTAATTATCGTTTTCCTGTATATTGTTTGGCCTTAGGGGACGCCACTCCTAAAAAAGATTTGAAAGTACAAAGCGTATTAGCAAACAAAATTGCCTACTTGGGCAATCAATTTCCTATCAATGTAGAAATTGAAAATATTGGTTTTACCAATCGTACCGTTACGTGTTATTTGTTGCAAAATGGCAACACGATTGACAAAAAAAATATCAATTTTGCCCAAGAAAGCATACAAAATCTTACGTTTTATGCTACGGCTCAAACCAAAGGTATGCAACGCTACACCATACAACTACAAACCTTAGAGGGTGAGTTTTCTACCCAAAATAATGTGCGAGATGTGTATATTGAAGTACTAGAAGCCAAAGAAAAAATATTGATGGTTGCCCTTACTCCTCACCCTGACATCAAAGCCATTCGCAGTGCTTTAGAAAAAAATGCTAATTATAGCTTTGAACTGCATATTCCTAATATCAATGCCTTAAAAGAAGACAAATATGATGTGGTAATTTTTCACCAGATTCCTAATAATCAAGGTATTGGAAACGATTTGTATAATCGTTTTATGCAAAGTAATGTTCCTGTTTTCACGATTGTAGGAAGCCAAAGCAGTCTGCCTTTGATTAGCCAAAACAATAAAGTTGTTAAAATTTTGCAACGTAGTGGGCAATTAGACAAGGTAATTCCATATTTTAATCCCAAATTTAATCGCTTTACGTTTGAGGCTAACAAAATCAATTTAATTAGCAAATACCCGCCTGCCCAAGTGCCTTTTGGCGATTATACCTTAGCCAATAATGCCGAAGTTTTGCTTTACCAACAAGTGGGAAATGTACGTACTGACAAACCGCTCTTGGTAATGGGCGATAACGGCAAAGGCACAAAACAAGCCTTTATGCTCGGTGAGGGGCTATGGCAGTGGCGTATGGAAGAGTTTGAACTTACTAATTCACAAGAAACTTTTGATGAATTGGTAACCAAATTCATTCAACTGCTTTCTATTAAAGATGACAAGCGACGGCTACGCGTTTATCCTTTGAACGAAGAAATTTACAACTTTGAAAAAGTAGTATTTGAAACCGAAGTCTATAATGAAATTTACGAAAAAGTATATGACCAAAAAATTAACCTTAGCCTGAAAGACGATAAAGGTAAAACAAGTACATACAACTATACCATTTCGCAAGGCAATACACGTTTTGAAATCAGCGGATTACCACAAGGCGTGTATAGCTATACGGCTACTACTGAAATGAAAGGCAAAGTTGAGGTGAGCAGTGGGCAATTTGTAATTAAAGAAATGCAACTAGAGGCACTAAATACTACGGCAGACCATAACTTGCTCAAAACCATAGCCCAAAATACACAAGGGCAATTTTTTACGGCAGAGCAAATAGAAAAGTTGAAACAAGCCGTATTAGCCACTTCCAAACCTAATTTTATTCAATCAGTAGAGGACTTAACTGAAATGATTAACCTCAAATGGATTTTCTTTGTATTATTAGCCCTTGCTACTTTGGAATGGGCTACCCGCAAACATCAAGGTAGTTATTAAGACTCAAAAAGAAATTCTAGATTATAGGTGAAATATCCGTATCATTTACTCTTCTCCTCCCAATAATTCTGTAAAATGCGCACTCGTACACGTAGCGTTACAATCCACCAGCCTAATAAAGCCCAACCAACCACAGCAGGATAGAATACCCAACGCATGTTGTTATCCAAATCATAAGCATTAAAACCAGGATTACCACCACTTCCAGGGTGCAACGAGTCGGTAAGGCGAGGCAAAATAAACAGCAAAGGCACAAGGGTTGCAAAGGCAAAAATATTGTACACTGCCGAAATTTTGGCTCTTTGTGTTTCGTCTTCCAGCGAACCGCGAAGTACAAAAAAAGCCAAATAAATAAGCAAACAAATTGCCGCATTGACTTGCTTCGGGTCATTGCTCCACCATTCGCCCCAAGTGTATTTTGCCCAAATCATACCTGTAACCAAACCAATAATGCCAAAAAGTATGCCCACATGTGCTGTTTCTACCATGTAAAAATCTTTTTTGAGGGCATTGCTTCGCAAATATTGAATAGCAAATACAACCGAAAGGGTGAGCAAAATTATCATACCAAACCACATCGGCACATGAAAATAAAGGTTGCGTATGCTTTCATTCAAGATGGGCAAACGCGGCACTTTGCCCAAAAAACCTGCTACTATGGTGTAAAAAATTAGGACAATACATAGGTGTTTCCACCAAGCTAATTTGAAGAAAAACATGAATTTGGAGGTTTCAAGTAAGATTATTTTTTTTTATTCATTGGCTAAAATAATCAGCAAATATATGCTATTTGCTCGGCATACACTATAAATCTTTGTAGATTTTTTGTTTTATCTTTTATGCTTGTGAGCAACTTCTTCATAGACACTTATAATTTGTTGGCACACCGCAAAGCTGGCAAAGCGTTGCAAAAAATAATTTCTAAGGGCTTGACTATAAAACTTCTGTCGGTTTTGTATCATTAAAATCATGTTTTTTGCTAATTCTTGTATATCGCTTACGGGGGAGAGGTAGCCATGTTCGTTATGGTTAATTACACTCTCTGCTCCACCGTTCAAAGTAGCAACCACAGGCACACCGCAGGCAAGGGCTTCGGCATAAACCACGCCCATAGTTTCGTGTAAGCTCGGTAAAACAAAGGCATCGGCTTGCCAAAATTCGTTTCTTACGTTAGTTCTATTTAATAAACCTAACCAACTAATGTGTTTACTTATACCCAATTTTTGAGCATATTGTTGATAACTTTTCAACATCTCGCCCTCGCCACCTATGCGAAGTTGGCAATTAGGGTAATACTTTAAGACTATGGCAAAGGCTTGCAACAAGTCAGGAATACCTTTTTGGGCTACCATTCGCCCCAAGCAGAAAAATGTAAATTGCTCATTTTGAGGCATTTTATTTGGTAAATAAAAAAAAGTCTCGTCTGTCAGGTTAGGGATATAGGTTAGGTTCTTAATTCCAAATTGTGCCATACGGTTCAAAAGTGCGGGGCTAATGGCAATATTTTTTTGAGAATAGGCAAAGGCTTGTGCTAGCGGGGCATACAACCTAAAATTTTTTCGCTCAAAATAAGGAAAAGGAAACGGACTCATTTGCTCGGTAATAACGTATGGTATGCCTAATTTTTGGGCTATGCGAAAGGCATAGTAGCCCGCAGGAAAACCCACGTGTGCGTGTATCAAATCAACTTTGCCAAATTTTTTCTCAAAATTTTGTAAGTTATTCAAATTAGCTTGTAAGATATTAGCACGATTACCATAAAAAATTTTGCGACTCCACGTGAGAGCAGGGCTAAAAAAAATGGTACAATTAGGAGAAATTTCTTGGGTGTAAGACTGTATTTTTTGGCTTTGATACATTTTTTTCAAGTTCCAAACATGGTCTTTTGCCCAAAGCAAAAGGCGGTAGTCTTGCTGTCCCCAGAGGCTTACACCAAAATTATGTTGCGGGTAATGTTTTGCTAATAAAGCAATTTGTTCTTGGATAAATATACCTGTAATAGGTTCATTTTCAGACGGATACCATGAAGGAATGTGCAATATGTTCATGCGATTTTAGTATTTTCCAAACACTTGCAAGGCAGGTAGGGCTTTCCCTTGAAAATCCCAAAGGGCTTGGTTTTCCCACGAGGAGCCATTAGTGGCTTGGTTGCCTTTGTAGCTAATCCATTCAGCCCCCCAGTAGCAAAAACCACTTCCGTTAGGAGTTTCCTTCACGATTTGAGCAATTTTTTCCAAAAATTTTTGTTGCCCTTCAGGAGTGGCGGCAATTTCAGGAAGTAATTGATTTGGCTCACCTACCACATTGTTTGTCCAATCGTTCCAACCCAAAGTAAACGGGTAGGAGGTTTCCACAATACAAACTTTCTTGTTTGTAGTGCGGGCAATTTCTTTCAAGGTTTGGGCTACGGCTTTCAAATCTTTGCCGTGCCAAAGTGGGTAATAGCTTATAGCTGCCCAATCGTAGTCTATGGTTTTCATACCTTCAAAAAAAGCGGTAGCATTTTGTATGCCCGCAAAGTGTAGCATAATTTGCGTTTTGGGGTGCGTTTGCCTTACAGCTAAAATAGCTTTTTGCAACAGAGCCAACATTTGATTTCGGTGATAGCTATGCCCCTCGCTCCAAAGAAAACCGTTGTTAATTTCGTTGCCAATTTGTATGTATTCGGGTTGTATTTCCTTGACAATCAGCTTGGTATATTGGTAAATGCTATCCTGCAGTTGGCTAAAATCAAGATTTTTCCATTGAGCAGGCTTGTGTTGATTATTAGGATCCGCCCACGTGTCGGAGTAATGCACGCAAAGCAAAACTTTCATACCCAAACTGCGAACTTCTTGGGCGAGTTGCTTCACCGTAGTCAAAGCAGAAGTTGGCTCGGTAGGTTGTTTCCAAAGGCGAAGGCGTACCGTGTTCGCTCCTACTTTTTTGAGTGTAAGTAACATATCTTCAGGCTGATGAGCCAAATTGTAAGTGCGTATGCTGCTCTGCCGAACCTCAGGCAAAAACGACATATCAGCCCCACGCAATTCAAGCTGATTTTGAGGTTCACTATTCTTGCGACAGCCTTGCCACAAAAAAAATCCTAAGAATAATAAAACAAAAAACCACCAAACAAATTTTTGCATCATCTCAAATAGATTTTTTTTTCTGCAAAATAGTTTATCTTTGCATAAAATAAAATTTCAAAGAAAATGACTATACCTACTCCAAAGAAAATTCCTAATCCACACAAGCTCCCTTTTTTACAAGCACAAATCTTACAAAAAATTTATTGTGATGTATTTGAGCAAAAGCACACTACGCTTAACGAATTAGCCGATTTGACCGATTACCCACCAGATAGTAAAATCTTAGCCGAAGCCCTTAACGCCCTAACAGAAAAGGGCTTTTTGAACGGTAATTTAGAAACTGGTTTTGAAATTCCTGAAACTTGTCAAAAACTTTTTGAAAAAGTTACTGCAAAAAGCGATTACAAAAACAAAAAATATAACAAATTCTTACTTCAATTCGCAAACTACAAATCTGTTATAGATAGCCTATTTGAGCCAACACCTACCATAAGTGAACTCAACCAAGCAGGTACAGTTCACCAATGGTATGATTATTTGGAGGATTTTCCTTTCGCATTGATTGAATACAAGCTAAAAGAATATCATATTCAACCCAATTCGCTTGTAGTAGAACCTTTTGCAGGAAGTGGCACAACTTGCATATCAGCCAATTTTTTCAACTGCCACATGCCATAGGTTTTGATGCCAACCCACTCATGACCTTTATTTCAGAAGTAAAAACGACTTGGGAGATTGATTTGGAACAGTTCAAAAGTGAAGTGCAAAATGTAGCCCAAAAGTTTTTGAGACCACTACGACTCACTTGCCTTGAAAAAGGGCTTTTTGGAATATATGCCCAAAAAAGAACTTAATCAGTGGCTTAGCCCTTCGCTACAAAAAGAAGTGAACTTATTGAAAAACCTGATTCAAGAAGTTAGCAACCCAAAAATTAAAAATTTATTGTTATTTGCCGTTGCTAAATCTTGTTTAGAGGCATCTTACGTATCGTTTTGCCCTGGCACTACCTTTTATCCTTTCAAAGAAAAAGAGGAGTTTTGGGATTTATTTACGAAAAAAGTGATACAAATTTATCAAGATTTAGAAAAAGTACATCGACACCATCACTACGGCAAGTCTATACTTATTAACGATACGTGCCTCAATGCCCAAAAATATATTCAACCTGAAAGTATTGATTTTATTATTACTTCGCCACCTTATCCCAACGACTTGGAATATACACGCCAAACACGTTTGGAAATGTATTTGTTAGATTTTGTAAAAAGTATGAACGAAGTGCAACAAATTAAAAGAAAAATGGTGAAGAGTAGTACCAAGTTAATTTTTAAGGAAAGTCAGTCAGAAAGTTTTGTGCAAAAATTTACTGAGGTACAAAGCATTTCAGAAAAGATTTATGAACAGACCAAAGATAAAAATTGGGGCTTTGATTACCCACGTATGGTGCGCGAATATTTTGGCGATATGTATCTATGTTTACAAGCATTTTTTCCTTTGCTCAAACCGCAAGCGAACTTTTTGTTGGTAGTGGGCGACCAAACCATTAAAGGTGTTTACATTCCTGTTTGTGATATTTTGATTGAAATGGGTAAAGAAATTGGCTACCGCAACTGCCGAAAGGAATTGTTTAGAATACGGAGAAGTACAGGACATAAAATTTTATTGCCAGAGGAGATGGTGGTTTTGGAAAAATAAATCCAAGTTTATTCAGAAATAAAAAGTAATCAGCATTTTTTTAGCACCATCAAAAGCAATTAAAATTCGGCTTTATTTTATTATATTTGCACCACTTTTTTCAAAGCACTATCATTTAATAAAAAAAACACCACCAAAAACCGTATGGATTTGAAAGTAATAGCCTCAATTTCAGGTAAATCGGGTTTGTTTAAGGTAATTAAACCTACACGCACAGGGCTAATTGTAGAAAGCATAGACGAAAAAAAACTCCGCACCGCAATTGGGGCAAACAGCCGTGTGTCTGTACTCAAAGAAGTATCTATGTACACCACAGACGGAGATGGCTCTACGCCATTAGCTAATGTATTGCTCTCTATTTTTGAAAAATATGGAGGCAAGGAATTGCCCTATAACAACAAGTCTTCTGCTGAAGAGTTATCAAAATTTTTGCTTGAAGTACTACCTAATGCCGATACTACTAAAATCTATCAATCTGACCTCAAAAAATTAGTGAGTTGGTATAATATTTTAATAAAATTTTCTCCTCAAACTTTTGAGTTACTCAAAAATCCAGAGGAGAACTCCGAGAAGAGAGAAAAAGAGAATATACAAGAAAATAATACCTAATATGCTTTTGTAACTTTGTTTCAATGATTTACACACATACTTTCAGTAATGGTATTCGCATAGCCCATAAGTATGTAAATCATACCAAAGTAGCCCATTGTGGTTTTGTGTTAGATATTGGTAGCCGCGACGAGCAACCACACCAGCAAGGTATTGCTCATTTTTGGGAGCATATGGCATTCAAAGGCACAAAAAAACGTAAAGCCTACCATATTATCAACCGTTTAGAAGCCGTAGGAGGCGAACTAAATGCCGAAACAAGCAAAGAAAAAGTAGCATTCTACGCTTCCTTTTTGGATAAACATTACGAAAAAGCCCTCGAACTTTTGGCAGATGTCACCTTTGAAGCTACCTTCCCACCCCACCAATTAGAGAAAGAACGAAAAGTGATTTTAGAGGAAATGAGTATGTATTTAGACAGCCCTGACGAGGCTATTCAAGACGAGTTTGATGCCTTAGTATTTGAAAATCACCCCTTAGGTAATAATATTTTAGGCACACGCGAAAGTATACAATCATTTCAACGAGAGGATTTTATTGCTTTTTTTAGAGAAAATTTAGATACACAAAAGATCGTATTCACCTCTGTAGGAAATATACCTTTTGATAAAGTGCTGAAAATGGCAACCAAATATTTAGCCCATATTCCCGCTCAAAGTAGGCAAAATCAGCGGTTGCCATTTACCCATTACACCCCTAAACAGAAGCAAAAGGAAGTCCCTACCTTACAAGCCCATTGCGTTATCGGTTTGCCAAGCTATTCCTTTCAAGCTAAAGAACGATTGCCTTTCGCTTTGCTTACTAATTTTTTAGGCGGAGCGAGTCTCAACTCAAGGCTTAATATGGCATTGCGCGAAAAACATGGTTACGTCTATTCGGTAGAAGCTAACTACCAAGCCTTCTTTGATACGGGTCTTTTTAGCATCAGTTTTGCTACTGACAAGAAATATCTTGAAAAAAGTTTGGCTATTATTTGGAAAGAACTACAAAATCTCACCCAAAAAACGCTTACCTCTTGGCAAATGCACCACATCAAAGAACAATTACTAGGACAACTTGCTATGAGTGAGGAGAGTAACCTCAATTTTATGCTCATGATGGGTAAAAGCCTTATTGACTACGACTACATAGAGCCCATAGAGGAGATTTTTAAGCAAATAGAAAAAATACAAGCCTCTGATTTACAAGAGGTAGCACAAGAAATTTTTCAACTTGACCGTTTTTCCATGTTTCAATATCTACCCAAAGAACAAGATTAAATAGTTTTTTATTGCTTAAAAACAAGTTTGGCATATTTTTTTGTGCTTTTATCCGTAATATGCCTCACGTGAATGGAAAGCATGAAAAACTATTATCAAATATTAAATATTTCGCCCAATGCCTCTACCGAAGAGGTGAAAAAGGCATATCGTACCCTATCCAAACAATACCACCCTGACCTCAACCCTAAAAATAAAACAGCAGAAGACCTATTTAAGCAAATTAACGAAGCCTACCGCGTACTCTCTGACGAAAATAAACGCCTTATCTATGATTGGCAACTGAAACAAAAACAAGCAGCTAAAACTACTA
Organism: Microscillaceae bacterium; assembly: GCA_025054775.1. Taxonomy (GTDB): domain Bacteria; phylum Bacteroidota; class Bacteroidia; order Cytophagales; family Microscillaceae; genus JANWZA01. The sequence goes on along the minus strand of JANWZA010000022.1, from coordinate 123,845 downwards.
ACTACTCAACTAGCGACCATCCCTCCACAACTTCCCAAAATCAAAATAGAGAAACTAAACAACAGCCTGATTACCAAAATTTTTTTAGAAACAGTTATTATTATCAGCAAGAACAAGAGAAAAATAACCATATTTACCCATATACCCAACAAAAAGCTGAAAAATGGCAATACTTTGTGATTATTTTCTTAATTATTAGCATTATGGTTCGCTTGGTTCAATCTTACCAAGAACAAAAGAGAAAAGAACGTATATTGCCAGAGGCAACGATAGGAATTTATGAAAAACATTCAGAAAAAAGTAGAAAATTAGTAAAGAAAAATGTAGATAGTAGCCCTAAAATACCTGATTTACAAATTAAAGTACCAGATTTAGAACCTATTGCTCCTAACAAGCCCATCATGCCACTCAAATTCTACGAGCAAAATCCCGATCCTCAAACTCGCAAATTAGATAGTCTAAAATATATACGTGATTATACACAATGGCTTATCGCTTACCAAAGGTGGGAAAAAGAGTATAAACGTTGGAGACAAGAGCATGAAGAGTGGCAAAAACGCCAAAATAAAACGCCACAAAAATAAACTCTTTTGATTGGTAAGACTATGAGAAAAAGCACAATATTGTTTTGTTTAACAAGTATATTGTTTTGTCAACTACAAATCAGTTTCGGACAGTTTTATCAAATTAAAGAACAATCTTTGGCTACAGGTAAACCTATTACAATTAGCATTGTAGGCAGCAAAAAAGATGCCGCCACGCCCACGCGTCCTCAGTATATTAAACTTTACAAACGTAATGCACAAAACTTACTCTTGGGCAACCGTTGTGCAGAGGAAGCTATGCAGTACTATGGGGTAGAGTTTGTAATTGTAGCCAAACAAAACCCCATAGGCAAGCTACGCTACCGATGGCATAACTTTAAGGCAAATACGCGACTATTTTTTCGCAACGGCTTCTTTTGGAAAACTCGCCTCCAAAAGAAAATTGATAAATGTAAGGACGACTCCCATGATTTTGTAAGATGACTTTCAAAAGGCTGAAAATTTTTCTTTATCTTTGCATAAAATTTACTAAACAGCAACCCAAAAACTAACTTCTATTTCCTGTAAATCAGTTAGGTAAAATTTACTTCGTAAAACGCTTGCAGGTAGGAAACAACATTTTGAGTTAAATTTAACTGAACAAACGTGAAAAAAATTACATTCCCTTTATTCCTTCTCTGGGGGTTCTTCTGCTGTACCATACAGGCGCAAGACCCACAACTTTCGCAAAATTATGCTACACCTATGTACCTTAACCCTGCTTTTACAGGAGGTACGGATGATTCCCGCGCTTCGCTTCTACATAGGATACAGTGGCCTAAGATAGGAGCAGTATTTAATACCTCTGTCTTTTCGTTTGACCATAACTTTGAGGAGTATAACAGCGGCGTAGGACTTATGGTAAGTACTACCCAAATTAGCGAAGCAGCACTCAAAACTACCGAAATACATAGCTCGTATGGCTATCGGCTCAAATTAGATGAAGAGTGGGCTATTCGTTCTGGGCTACAATTAGGGTACGCTATACGTAGTTTAGGCTTTAGCCAACTCACCTTCGGAGACCAGTACGATAACAACGGACTCACAGGCGCCTTAACCGCAGAACGCTTTGCTACTGACCAAATTAGTTATCTAGACATAAATTCTGGAACTGTAATCTACAACAAACGCTTTTGGCTAGGGGTTGCAGGGCATCACCTCAACCGACCTTCACAAGATATTGTACGTATCCAAGGACAAAACCGCCTACCTATTCGTTTTTCGGTGCATGGGGGTGTTCGGTTGCCACTTTCTAAATACGAGCATCGCCCTTTTGGAAGAAAGTATAGACAAAATTATGAAACAGAAGAGGCTAATCTTTCCCCTATGTTCCTTTACAAACGACAAGGCAATTTTGACCAATTAGACATTGGGGCTTATTTTGCTTATGAGTCATTAGTGTTAGGGCTTTGGTATCGCGGTATCCCTATCAAGCAATACGTAAGAGGTATTTACAATAACGAATCCATTGTTGCATTAGTAGGTGTGCATTACAACGGTATTCACGTTGGTTATAGCTATGATCACACTATTTCCAACCTTGCGGGCAATACAGGAGGAGTTCATGAAATTACACTCTCTTATTTGTTTGAACCTTATGCCGTAAGGCATGGTACTAAAACCAAAAATCGTGGCGGTTTGCCCACGCCTGAATTTTAGAAATATTCTAAAAATTGTATAACGAGTCTATTGAAATGTTACCAATTCTTGAAATAACGAGCTTGTGTACTTCCACTTTTAATCTAACACTCCCGCATTTTTTTTAAATAAATGCTAAACTATTTTTCTAAATTTAACGAAAAAAAACAGATTTTTTTGGATTATTCAAAACAAAGCTGTACCTTTGCGATTGTAAAATGTGTAACCTTATTTTGTTTTAGGATAGTGGAAGATAACAGAGAAAGAAACGCAGTCTTTTCAAGAAGATTAAAAGCAGGAAGAAGAACGTATTTTTTTGATGTTAAATCGACACGTTCTAAGGATTATTACATAGCCTTAACGGAAAGTACTAAAAAATACAGATCCGACGGCACTTACGGATACGAAAAACACAAGATCTTTCTTTACAGAGAAGACTTTGACCGTTTTACCGAAGTACTTCAAGAGGCAATAGAGTTTGTCAAATCTGACCTCACACCTAATATAGATCTTGAACGACTCGAAAGCTCCGAAGAGTATAACGAGTACTTATCCATAAGTGAGAACGGAGAAGATGACCAGCTTAAATGGGAATAGCCGTAAGCGGTAACAAAAATTAAACAATCCTTAAAAAAACACGGAAAAACTTACCATGCATCCAACCTTGATTTATACAAAGTTGGATGCGTTTGCGTATTTAATTTTAATCAGCTGACCATGTGGTAGTGTTTCAAATGTATGATATTTTTAGATTAGCTCAAACTATTACGTAATACCTAATGATTAAGTTAAGTTTTTAGGAAAAGTCCTATAATGTCTGAATAATCTACTAATTCTCCTTCTAAACTAACATCCTCTGCCTTTTATGCCCTCAGTGTTCCCTTTTCCCATCAGCTTTGAAAGTAAGCTAATAAATCAGCAAAATCTTTCTAACCATCAGTAGTACAAAAATCTATACTAATGCCTTTTTATCCGTTGAGTAAATCCCTAACTCTATTTTTATCCTGCTTACCCATAGAAAAAGCTACAATCCCTTTACTTTCACCACAATAGGCATACCATATCCGTACTCTTCTTTTCCTTTTTTCCAACAAAACGCCAAACCTTATCAATTTGTACTCTTTTGTAATGTTTTTTTGAGGTTTTATCTGCCCTTTTTCTGCTCACTTTACAATCAGTCGCAGTACACCTCTATATTCACTGAAAGTACCTTAGCGACGTCTCTGATGCTACTACCGAATAACACATGTTTCATCAGTTCCTTAATCTCAGACTTAGAAGCATTGCAGACCTACTGGTTTTTCTTGCAAGATTTACCATTGTAGTTTGGTTACCCGTTGGATTTTTTGCCGTTTTCTTACTAATTTTGAAGCAAGGCAGCAAGGGTGTTGTAATTTTTGGATTACTTTATCCATAATTGCAAAAATACTTCTTTTTGCCTTCCATAAAAGATTATTACACCATTAAAAACACTACCAAAAATTTTTACTATAAGGTTTTTTCTGACTTGACAGCTACGCTCTACTGAGGGAGATTTAAGTTTTTATGGATCACAAAGTTTTGCAAGTCAGTTATTCCTAATTTTGGAAAAGTGAAAAATTACAAGAATTTTAGTATAGGCACAAAAGCGTGTAAGCCCTTGTGCTGATGTTTTTTTGAGTAAGTTAGTAAGCTATCGGTTCAAGAATTGACTAGGAGCAATGCCTGTGGTAAATTCATCAATCAAATTGCCGTTCAAATCAAAGCGAAGTAAAGCCCCTGCCCCTTGGAAGGCTTTGCTATCACCCAAAAGCAATTTGTTATCGGCACTTACACCTATGCCATACAAATTATTTCGTGTAACAATGGGCGAACTTGGAGCAGAAGTAGCCGTAATGCTCATCTTGTAAGCACGTACCAAGCGTGAAGGAAATGGCTCGGCAGCAAGCCAATACAACTCATCTTTAGCAGGATTGATAGCAAATTTTTCACTAAAACCCGAAGTTTGCACACCTGTAATAGTTGCTTCTACACCATTATTCGCAGGATTGAACCGTACCAAAGCCCCACTACTACAAATTGCCCAAATTTTGTTATTTTTGTCTATCACTAATTGATTAGGTGAGTTAGCTACAATAATATCTCCTTCAATCGTATCCGTGCTTGGGTTCAAGATAGCAATTTTGTTGCTAGCAGCTAAAGCAATATACACCTTATTATTGTAAGCTATACAACCTTGTGGGCGCGCACTCAAAGGAATAGTTTTGAGAACGTTGAAATTAGTCAAATCAAATACCAACACAAAAGGATTGGGATTATTGAAATTATTGTCAAAAGGACCCCAATTCATAATATAGCCTTTATTGCCCACAGCAGCAAAACTAATTGGATTAACCAAATTAGTAGTAATACTTCCTACTGATTTGAAACTTCCCGCTTCTACAATTTCAACTTTATCGGCACGATTACCTACCAAATAAATGCGGTTATTGTAAACCTCCGCATCTTGAATAATGCAAGCCAAAGGTCTACCGTTCTCTATCTCAAAAATGTTGTTTGTAAGGCTATTATCTGCCTTTTTCAAAAAACTAACTTCTCCGTTAGAAGCCGAAAAATTGCCCTCGTTAATAATGAGCAAACCATTTTCATATTTGCCTTTGGGTTGAGCATCTTTATTTCGCTTACAAGCCAAAAAGCTCACCGCTAAAAAGGCAACTAAAACAAAACGTAAGTACTGAAATTTGAACATACTACAAAAAAAATTAAGTGAAACAATAAAAACTATAAATTTTTAGTAAATTCGTAGCGAATACTTAACATAAAATTTCGTAAAGGCATTGCTCGCAAGTAATAAGTTTGGTAGTCAGTATTAAAAAGATTATTTATTCTTAGTGAAATAAAAATTTTATTTTGTTTCAATGGAAATACTTTACTCGCTTGTACGTGCCAAAGGTTAAAAGCACGGATATATTGCAAATTGTCTAAACTGGTGTAGCTTACATCCGTCCAAGTACTTTGTAAGGTAAGGTTATATCCTTGAAAATCAAGACTTTGTTGAAAAGTAGCTTGGTGAACAGGCACGTAAGGCAGTTGATTGTTGGTAAAATTGCGCGTAACTTCATTTTCATACACGTAGGTTGCCCTTGTAAAGGCATATTGCCCTTGCATAACAAGGTGAACTTTTGCCCATGTATGCCTCAGGCGTGCCGATAGCTCTGCCCCGCGGTTATGCACTTTTTGAATATTGAGAGGCGACCAAAAACTACCCTGAGGAAGCCACATTATCCAATTATCTACCCAATTTTGATAATGCGTAGCCTCTATTTGCATCTCCATTTTTTGCCTCTGATACCAGTACAACAAACCCGCTTCCGCACAAAAGCCCTTCTCGGGCAAAATGTTAGGATTGCCTCCAGGTTGCCAAAAACGCTCATTAAGCGTAGGCACTCTAAAACTAGTAGATACCGTATTTTTAAGTTGAAGTTGGTGTTTTTCATATTTCAAAAGTATAATTTCCGAACCGAGTAATGGTACTAAGGGAATAGTTTTTTTTCCGATAAGTCCTTGCCGCAGGTGTAAGGTAAAGGCTAATTTTTGCATAGGTCTATATGCCGTTTGTATAAAAAAATCAGTACGCTGCTCGGTACGGTGCTCGGCATAGTTACGTGTATTTACTTGAATGTACTGCGTATTCGCCCCACTTTTGAGCGAAATTTGTCTTCCCAATCGTTTTTCATAGTCTAATTGCCCTATCCATCTTTGGCTAATAGTGAGGTCTTTTCGGTCATAAAAAAGTTCGTCATAAATGTACACAAGTTTGTAATTCCACAAGCCCAAACGATTATGTAAAACATAATCCAACATCAATCGCAAGTTTTTATCTGCTTGTGTTTCAGTAGCATTATTCACAGCCATAGAGGGCTGAATATGCCTATGCAAATCATTATACCATAGTTTGGCTGAAAGGTACTGATTGCTTTCGGGTTGAAAAGCAACTTCTTGAACTGCTCCCCAGGCCCGAATTTGGGCATTACTTTGCCGTTCTATGGGAGAATTAGGCTTGGTGAAATTTCTAAACTGAAAATTATTTAATGCCTCCTGATAATAGGTTTTCGTTTGAAAGTAGAATTTGGAACTACTTTTACGAAATTGCCATGTGCTAAAGCTTTGCCCAAAACTACCTACATTTTGTTGCAAAATTGTACTAATTTGTGAACTAAATTGCGGCTCACCATGCAAATAAATACTTCCTCCAATGGCATCTGAGCCGTAGAGCGTACTCGCTGAGCCATAATGAATACTTATATTCTCTTGGCTAACTAATGGGATAGTTGCCAAATCACTTTGTCCAAGCGTAATAGAATTGATATTTACACCATTCCAAAGCACCGCTGTATGGTTGGGACTAGTGCCACGAAAAGCTATTGTAGCCAACATTCCGTTACCATATTGCCGAATTGCAAATGGAAAATGTTGTTGCAAAAAATCAGATAGGCTGTTATGATTTTGGCGAGCTAATTGGCTACTATCCACCCGAACCACCTTTGCCCCAATAGTATAGTCCTTCAAAGGAATACCATATACCCGCACTGCAGGCAAAGTGTCCGACATTTGGGCATACAACGGCAAAGCCACAAGCCACCAGCCGCCACTTGCTACTATGCAAACAAGTTGCTTATACATCAATAAACTAAAAAAGGAAATTCAACCCGTTAGTGTGCTTTTACCCGAAGCAACCACTAACCCACACACTTATAGGCAGGTCTCCTGGCTTGTTTCAACTTGTATCGCCTTCCCATCTTTGGTCAAGACAGTGGCATAAGGGGGATTTGTGATACAAGCCTTATTACGAAACTCACAGTTGCGGGAACAGCTAAGGATTTGCACCTTATTCCCTTTTCAAGTAGCCAAGCGATAGGTGTATAGCTCGCTACTACCTATAAGCGCTGCAAAGTTATATAAAAAAATGAAATATTACCTAAAAAATATATGCTTTTTTCTACAATAACAACTTTTGCCCTGGCAAAAGCATACTTTTAGGAGTAAGTTTATTCAGTTTTCGTATCCTATCTACCGAAGTATTGTATTTGCGGGCTAAATCCCATAAATTATCTCCTGCCCTAATTATATGATACGTAGGCTTATGACTATTTGTTTGAGCTTGGATAGGAGTCATTTGACTAGCATAGTTTGCATTTTGAACAGGAATAATATTTGTAACCGCCGTTTGACAATTAGAGGCAAGGGTAGTAGCAGAACTGTTTGGCTCTGTAATATTTTTGTCAGTCCAAATTTCTAAACGTTGATTAGGATAGATAATATCATGATATAGCCCATTCCAAACCTTAATGTTAGCTACTTGCACACCATATTGCATAGCAATAAGAGGAAGCGACTGCCCTAACTTTACTGTATGAATAACCTTATTCTTACCTTTTGTACTACTGGCTTGATTATCTTGAGCTATTACTTGATAGCGTAAGTTCTTTTGACTCGCCTTATTAAGAGCAAGTAAAAAATTTTCGCGATTATTTTCAAAATATACTTTTTTATCCGCAGGAATACGAATAGGATAATCTTTTTTACCATGAGGTACTATATTTTTCTTTAAGTGTGGGTTTAAGAGTTGAAGAGTAGCAAAAGGAGTTCCTATCTGTTGGGCTAAATCCTCTAAATTCACAAAATTACTTACCAAAATCACATCAGAGGGAATAAAAGGCTCAGGAGCATCAGCATAAATATGATGTTCTTTAAGGTAGTTCATAACGTAACATACTGAAATAAAAGCAGGTACATAAGAGCGAGTTTCACTGGGCAAATACTTGTAAATCTCCCAAAAATCCGATTTGCCCCCTGCTTTATTTATTGCATATTGTACCCAGCCTGGTCCGCAATTATAAGAAGCTATGGCCAAATGCCAGTCCCCAAACATACTGTAAAGTGTCTTCAAATATTTGCAAGCTGCCTCAGTGGATTTGTAAAGATCCAGCCTCTCGTCTATATACCAATCCTGTTCTAGCCCCATTTCTCTGCCTGTACTCGGAATGAATTGCCACAAACCCGCTGCCGCTGCTATGGAAACTGCCTTTGGTTGTAAGGCTGACTCTACAATAGCCAGATATTTCAACTCATCAGGCAGGTTGTGCTTGCGTAGTGCCTCTTCAAAAATAGGAAAGTAAAACGAACTCCTATTTAGGATAGTACGCGTATAATTTCTATTTTTAACAACATAAAAGCTAATCCACTGTCCTACGCTGCTGTGATATGTCATTTTAATATCTCTTTGAATACATTGCAGACGGTCTTGGATAATATCCTCGTGAAGGGAAGGCACATAATCACGAATTATCTGACTGATGGAATCTCTATCTTCAAGAATATTTATCTCACTTTTTTTAACCTCCGAACTATCAAGGGCAGCCGCTTTTGCAGATAAGAGGGCAATAAATCTCAAAAATAAAAAAGCAATGATATATACTTTTGCCAAAAAAAATGCAATTTTTTTCATAAGTTTCTATGGCTTAAAGTTTGAAGTAGTTTAATTCAATAATGCATGGACTACTCGTTTAGATTTTGACCACAAATATACCATTTTGTACATAAAACCCCACAATATAGCAACTTTATTAGGAAAAAAACCTTCTTTTCTATAAAGTCTGCTCTTAAAATCAAAGGCAAAAAGATAGATTTTAGATGTTTTTTGACTCTTGCATCTATTCCAATAGGTTATGCCAAACAATTATATTTTTGAGTGTTCCTTAAACTCTCCTCGCTCTTGCTCAAAAGGTAAAAAAGCAGCCTTTCTGAGGCTTCGCTTATACTTCGCTGCTCCTGCACAAACCCTGCGGACTTGCTCTTCCAATCCCTACACATTTTTCAGCTTTTAATGTAGCAACTCTGAGCAAATTTGCCCTTACACTTCAACTATTTAATCTAATTTCAAGAATAAAGCCAAGTTTCAAGCAGATAGTGTAAGTTTTTCTTATCTTTACACCAAAATTTATTTCTTACAAATCTAAAAAAATTTAATAACCTTTAATTTATCCACATTAGCCAAATGATACAACTAAATCAGGAATTTAGACATACATTCCAGTTCTCGCAGGCTGAAGTAGAGCAATTTGCCTCCGTAACAGGGGATTGCAACCCTATCCACCTTGATGCAGAATATGCTGCTCAAACTATTTTCAAAAAGCCAATTATTCACGGTTTCTTGGGAGGTAGTGTTTTTTCTAAAGTTTTTGGAACAATCTTTCCTGGCGAAGGCACTATCTACCTTAAACAAACCCTGGAATTCTTGAAACCTATGTACGTAGATACCAATTACGAAGCTGTTTTTTTAGTCAAAGAAATCAACCGTGAAAAGCATAGAGCTACTATCTCTACACAAATTATTGAAAAAAATACTGGAAATATCGTTATACAAGGCGAAGCTATCATTATGAACAAAAACCAAATCTAATAAAAAATTTTACTCTTTTACTTTTTTAAAAATTTAAGTAACTATGGAGTCAAACAACGAAGAGGAAATTAAAATAAAAAAAGCCTTTCAGCCTCGCTCTTGGAGTGAAGAAAAGACCTCTGACTCATGGATGGTATTTAAGGTAATGGCTGAATTTGTGCAAGCTTTTGAAAAGCTATCACAAATCGGACCCTGCGTTACCATTTTTGGTTCAGCACGTACCCCAAGAGACAACCAATACTATAAAGATGCCGAAGAAATCGCCGCTAAACTAGTACGACACGGCTATGGTGTAATCACAGGGGGCGGCCCAGGGATCATGGAAGCAGGAAACAAGGGAGCAAGAAGAGAAAATGGCAAATCCGTAGGGCTAAATATTGACCTCCCTTTTGAACAATTTTCTAATCCTTACATCGATACTGACAAACTTATCAATTTTGATTACTTTTTTGTTCGTAAGGTCATGTTTGTACGTTATTCACAAGGCTTTATTGTAATGCCTGGAGGGTTAGGCACCTTAGACGAACTTTTTGAAGCCTTTACACTTATTCAAACCCGCAAAATTGCCCGCTTCCCTATTGTACTCTACGGTTCAAGCTACTGGGGAGGGCTTATTCAGTGGCTCAAGGATACCGTCCTAGCACACAAAAACATTAGCCCTGAAGACTTAGACCTTGTAAATATTGTAGATACGCCTAGCGATGCAGTACGCGTAATTGATGACTTTTACAAGAAATACATGCTTAAACCTAATTTCTAGCCAAATCCCTATCTCAAAAAAGCCACAAAAAACGCTACTTTTGTGGCTTTTCACGCTTGTAAAACACAAAACCATCTTTGGCATATAGCTTTATGAGGTGTTGTGTTATTTCAGGTTTAGGACGATCAATACGAGCTATAAAGTAAGCAGGTTTATCTATCTCTCCCGTTGTAAGCCACTGAATATCAGAACGACGCGCATCAGAATTCATGTCCACTTCTCCATAAAAATAGTGAGCATAACTCCGAAAGTCTATCGTAGCAATATAAGCATCTTCTTTAGCTACCGATTTCAAAAAATCTATCATTGCCCCTTGCACATGCCTTTCTACTTTGGGAACATACACGTAGATCACAATTTGCGTAGTTAAAAGAGTGCCTAAATAAATAGAAAATGCTGAAAAGAGAATATGCTTTCGGTGAAAGAACACCGCAATGAACACACCCAAACAAAAAGGCACAACCGCGAGAGCTTCCCACTGCGTCCATACTACAGCAGCTTGTAGCCCCGCTGCTGCAAATTTATCATCTATCAAAGGTAAAATTTGGGCTTTGTAAGCAGGAATAAATGGAAAAAAACCAATAACCACACTAATAACCAAACCTACGATAATAAAAAACACCGTAAGCCAAGAGGCAAATTTCTGACTCCTCCGATAAATTTGATATATATAATCCGACGCAATGTAGGTAATCGGAAAATAACATAGAGACGAGTAATGCACTATCTTCGCTTTTACCATTGAAAACAATAGTAGCGTTACCCAAAACAAGAGCAACATCCACAACCGAAAATGTTGTTGTAACGGACTTTGCCGATAGCTATTTATCCCTACCCCACGCAAAAAATAAATACTCGCAGGAAAACAGCCTACCAGTAATACCACAAAGTGATACCAAAACGGCTGCTCATGGGCAGTATCTTGGCTACGAAACGCTAACCCATATTGATAATCTATAAACTTCCTAATAAACCAAAAACCATTATTCACCATCTCTGGAACATACCATAATGACGAAACCAACACCGCCGCTAACACATACAAAAAGCCCTCTATAAACCGAAATGTACTTACCTTGAGCGTGTTTATCCAAAAAATAAGAATACATAATACTGCTATTAGCAAGCCCACAGGCCCTTTGGTCAAAATAGCTAAGCCAATAAATACCCCCCCAAAAAAAGCCTCTACATTTCGCTTACCCTTAGAACGATGATATGACAAAAACGCTAATTTGTAAATACTTAAAAAAATAAACAAATTAAAAAGAGGATCTATTATCCCTGACTTAAAGTAAAAGTGAGGCAAAAACGAACCTACATAGGCTAATATCCAAAGTAACGCAAAAGTAGGATTGTATATCTTTGAACCTACGTATAGTAGTACTAATACTGTAGCTATTCCTACTAATGCATTTGGAAAGCGTGCTGCAAATTCATTCACACCGAATACTTGCATACTCAACGCTTGTAACCAAAAAAATAACGGTGGCTTTTCCCAAAATGGCTGAAAATCTATTTGAACGCGAGCATAGTTTCCCGACACTAACATCTCCCTCGAACACTCCGCAAAGTTTACCTCATCCCAATCAAATAATGGCACTAACCCCAAAAAAGGAATAAACAATATCCCTGCTAGCATAGCTAACAATAGATATGTTGCTAACTTTGAGTCTTGCATAATGTATTTTTTCTATAAACCCTTACATTTTGAGCCGTAAAATTAGCTTTTTTATTCAAAAAAGATGTACCCAAGAGCAAGACTAACCAATACTCTTGTGTTTAACTATACTTTTTTGCAGAAAACACTTCCCAAACTAATCAGTGGTAATCCTTTTTATACAAAAAACATTTTACCAAAAAATCGTACTTTTGCCTGCATTTTTCAAAGTTTGCTACAAAAGTAAATAGCTATTTTCGCTCATGAAAGTATTTAAGTTTGGAGGTGCTTCTCTCAAAAGTGCAGCCCTTATAGAAAACATTTTGCCTATTGTTGAACCATTTAGAAATGAAAAACGACTACTCATCGTAGTTTCAGCTATGGGTAAAACTACTAATGCCCTAGAAGACTTGTTCCATACCGCTTGGAACTTACAGGACTATACCGAGAAACTTAATAACATACTTACTTATCATCAGCTAATTACCGAAAAACTATTAGGCAAAACTAATCCCGAAACGCAAAGCCTTATGCAAGAGTTTTTACAAGCTTTGCAAAATACAATAAGCCTTATTATCAAGCAAAAAAATAAAAAAACAAAACAAAATATAGCTAATTTTGACCAATTGTATGATAAACTAGTTTCACTTGGTGAATGGATTTCCTCCAAAATTGTATATCTGTTTTTACGTAAACAAAATTTCCAAATAATTTGGGCTAACGCTCAGCAACTTATCCGTACTGACAGCACTTGGAGAGAAGCCAAAGTAAATTTTAGCCTTACTCATCGCTTGATTAAGCAAAATATTTTACCACTCTTAACAGATAACCTTGTTATTACACAAGGTTTTATTGGAGCAAATGCTAAAAAACAGCCTACTACCCTAGGAAGAGAAGGGTCAGACTACAGTGCAGCTATTTTTGCCTCAGCCTTAAACGCGCAAAGCCTTACTATTTGGAAAGATGTAGCAGGTGTTCTGAATGCAGATCCTAAACGTTTTTCTCAAGCTCAACTTTTTGCTCAACTCTCTTATGAAGAAGCCGCTGAAATGAGTTTTTATGGAGCAAGCGTTATTCACCCTAAAACTATTGCACCCTTGCAACAAAGTAACATCCCTTTATATGTAAAGTCTTTTCTTCAGCCTTTACAAATAGGTACTTGCATCAATAACACTAAAGTAATAAAAATGATACCTGCTATTATGATAAAAGATAATCAAACACTGATTACGTTTAGTCTTAAAAAAATAAATTACTTAGATACTGCACGCCTCAATACCTTAATAGAAAATTTTGCCCAATATAACTTAAAAATATATGCTTTACAGCAAACTGCTTTTGATATAAGTTTTTGTATAGATAAGCAAGAAGAAAAAATAAAAACCTTACAAAAAAAATTAGAAAAGGAATTTACAATAAAAATACAGGATAATTTACAACTTGTTACTATAAAAAACGCTGATGAAACCACAATAAAACAAATCTCTTCTAATAAAGAAATTATTTTACAAATTCAAAAAGAAAATTTTATACAACTTATTCTAAAAAATTAATACATGTACTCTTTAAATACTTACAAATACTTAATTTTATTAAATATTTGTTTTGTAGCTTTCTTATTTTATAGTTGTGAAAATAACTTATCAATTTACAATAATAAAAATAACTCAAAATATTTATATCCTAAACGTGAATTTAGAGGTGTTTGGATTAGTACACTTGATTATAAGGACTTTCCACCACGGAAAAACATGAATAGTCAAGAACAACAACAAGAACTTAAACGCATGATAGCGGAATATTATAAAAACGGTATCAATGCTATTGTGTTTCAGGTGCGTTCTATGGCAGATGCTTTTTATGTAAGTGAGTTTGTACCTACTTCTCGCTATCTCTCGGGTAAAGAAGGGCAAAAATCGGAATATGACCCACTTGCCTTAGCTATCTATGAGGCACATAAATATAATATGGAACTACACGCTTGGTTTAACCCTTACAGAGCAGTCTTACACACAAAAAAAACAAAAATAGATAGTACACATATTACTTTTCAGAAGCCTGAATGGTTTATAGAATATCGTGAAAGTAAGCATTTTAATCCTGCTTTGCCTGAGGTAAGGGCGTATTTAATAAAAGTAGTTATGGAAGTGGTAAAAAAATATGATATTGACGGCGTACAATTTGATGATTATTTTTATCCTTATATTGTTCCCGAAGTTCCTTTTCCTGACGAAAAGGAATTTGCTCAATATGGAAAAGGTTTTAGTAATATTCATGACTGGCGAAGGCATAATATAGATGTATTTATTCAAGCAATAAGTGATAGTATAAGACTTGTAAAGCCTTGGGTAAAATTTGGAATTAGCCCTTTAGGAATTTGGCGAAATAAGAGTCTTGATGCAAACGGCTCTAATACATTTTTAGAGCATACTAGTTATGATAATTTATATGCCGATATACTAAAATGGGCAAAACAGGGTTGGATAGATTACATAGCTCCACAATTATATTGGAGTATCAATCATCCAAAAGCAGACTATAAAGTTTTACTTGATTGGTGGGCTAAACAAAATTTAGGAATACATATTTACATTGGACATGGCTTTTACAAAATAGATAATGATACCGATAAAAACTGGAATTATCCCTCCGAATTGCCTAATCAAATTCGTTTATTACGTAAGGAAAGTACTCTTTTAGGAAGTATCTTTTTTAGAGGTAAATTCTTTTTACAAAATCCTTGCGGGATAACTGATACACTCCGAAATAAGTTTTACCTATACAAAGCCTTATTACCTGCCATGCCTTGGAAGTCTCCTCAGGTTTTAGTATCTCCATTTAACTTACAAATTAAAGATACGGAAACGCATCGTAGTTTTGAATGGGACGTACCGCAAGGTACACATTATTTTGTTATTTATCGTTACAATAAAAATACTTCTTTTGATCAAGAAAATAGTGAATTTTTATGGAGAATTCAAAAAGAAAACAAATTAACTATAAAACTTATAGACACAATGCAATACAAATTTGCCGTATCTGCTTGCGATAGACTGCATAACGAAAGTAAAGCACTTTTATTATCTAAATAAAAATAATAAAATTACTATACTTAAAACTTAAATAATAAACAAAAAAACTTAATTAGTAAATTAAATTTTTTAGGTAATATACTTTTATAAGTAAAAGTATATTACTTAATTTTTTTTAGTATATTTCAAAAATTAAATCGTATATTACAAATTCTTTGATATATATTTTTTAAGTTAAAATACAATACATAAATTTAGGTTAGTATATTTTTTAAGTTAAAGCATAATAGTTAAAGTTGAAGTAGTATATTTTTTAAGTTAAAGTATATTAAAAAAGTTAAAGGTAATATACTTTTTAAGTTTAGGTGTATCATGTAAAATAAAAGTATTATATTTTTTAATTTTATTGGTAGTGCTTGTATTTTTAAGATAACACTTTTATTTGTTAAAAGCATATATTAATTTGTATTTAGGATAACAAAATATTAAAGCACTTTTCTTTCTAAGAAGAGAAAAGTACTTAAATTTAATTAAATAATATTTTGTTTTTTATTTTATGGTGAAAAATATGTAAGGTTATATACTTGGAAAAAATTTTAGTTATTCATTAAGTTTTTTAGTATGTTTTGTGCGGCGACGGCAATAATAGTACCTGGTCCATAGATAGCTTTTACACCTGCTTTATAAAGGAAATCGTAATCTTGTGGTGGAATAACTCCGCCTACTACTACCATAATATCATCTCGGTTATACTTTTTTAGTTCGTTAATAAGTTGTGGGACTAAAGTCTTATGCCCTGCTGCGAGGCTGGACACACCGATAACGTGTACGTCGTTTTCGATTGCTTGTAAGGCTACTTCTTCGGGAGTTTGGAATAACGAACCGATGTCTACGTCAAAACCTAGGTCTGCAAAGCTAGTTGCGATTATTTTTGCTCCCCTATCGTGTCCATCTTGCCCCATTTTTGCGATGAGGATGCGTGGTCTTCGCCCTTCTATGTCTGCAAATTTATCTGCTAATTGTTGAGCGATTTTAAAGTTTTCATCATCGGTAATTTCGGAGGCATAAATTCCTGAGATGGTGCGTATTGTGGCTTGGTATCTGCCAAAAACTTTTTCCATGGCTTGTGAAATTTCTCCTAGGGTAGCACGTTTACGAGCTGCTTGCACTGCCAGCTCTAGTAGGTTGCCTTGTTTAGTTTGTGCGGCGTATGTAATTGCTTCGAGGGCTTGCTCAACTTCTTGATTATTGCGTTGTGCTTTAATTTGGGCTAATCGTTCTATTTGTTTATTTCTTACTGCAGTATTATCTATCTCTAGAATTTCAATTGGGGGCTCGTTTTCGGGTCTAAACTTATTGACTCCTACAATAATTTCCTTACCTGCATCGATTCGTGCTTGCTTTTTGGTAGCTGCTTCCTCTATTCGTATTTTGGGTAAGCCTGTTTCAATCGCTTTTGCCATACCTCCCAAATCTTCAACCTCTTGAATTAGTTTCCAGGCCTTATGGCAGAGTTGGTGGGTAAGGTATTCTAGATAAAATGAGCCTCCCCAAGGGTCAATAACTTGGCAAATACCGGTTTCTTCTTGTAAGAAGATTTGCGTGTTGCGGGCGATACGAGCCGAGAAGTCCGTAGGAAGGGCTATGGCTTCATCTAGAGAGTTGGTATGTAGGGATTGCGTATGCCCGAAGGCAGCAGCTAAAGCTTCCACACAAGTGCGCGTAACGTTGTTAAATACATCTTGCTCTGTAAGGGAATATCCTGAAGTTTGGCAATGGGTGCGCAAAGCCATAGACGTAGGGTTTTGGGGATTAAACTGCCTTACAATTTTTGCCCACAGCAGTCTTCCTGCGCGCATTTTAGCAATTTCCATAAAAAAGTGCATACCGATTCCCCAGAAGAAGGATAGTCGGGGAGCAAAATCATCTATCTTTAATCCTGCTTGCAGTCCTGTACGGATATATTCTAGTCCGTTTGCTAGTGTGTAAGCAAGTTCGAGGTGTGCAGGGGCTCCTGCTTCGTGCATGTGATACCCAGAGATAGAAATAGAGTTGAACTTAGGCATATATTGAGCGGTGTAAGCAAAAATATCGGCAATAATTCTCATGCTGGGGGCAGGCGGGTAGATGTAGGTATTACGTACCATAAATTCTTTTAGGATGTCATTTTGTATTGTTCCGCTTAATTTTTGTGGGGCAACTCCCTGTTCTTCTGCTGCAACAATATAGAAAGCCATGATAGGGATTACTGCACCGTTCATGGTCATAGAAACGGACATTTTATCTAAGGGAATACCCTCAAAGAGTATTTTCATGTCTTCTACTGTATCTATTGCCACGCCTGCCTTGCCTACATCACCTACAACACGTGGGTGGTCAGAGTCGTAGCCTCTATGTGTAGCTAAATCAAAGGCAATTGACAAGCCTTTTTGCCCTGCCGCTAGATTACGACGATAAAAAGCATTGCTTTCTTCTGCTGTAGAAAAGCCCGCGTACTGGCGAATAGTCCAAGGACGTTGTGTATACATACTGGCATAAGGGCCTCGCAAGTATGGAGGTACACCCGCGATAAAGTGGAGGTGTTCTATCGGCTTTATGTCTTGTTCTGTATAGAGAGGTTTAATTAAAATACCTTCATACGAGGTAAAATTTTTTTCAAGTATGGGTTGTAAAGTTGAAAACTTGTTAAGTTGCAAACCAAGTTGAGTAAAATTAGGTTTCATAGGAGTATGTTTGTTTGAAGGTAAGACAAAACTAATATTAAGGAGATTTGTAGTTATAGAGATGCAAGATAGAGTTTAAGTTTTTACTTAGTAAGTGTTAGCAAACAAGCATAGATTTTTGCTTAACATGAGGCAGGGATAGTAAAGAAAAAGGTAGAACCTTTTCCAGGTTGGCTTTCAAAGCCGATTTTACCACAATTTTTTTCTAAAAATTCTTTACAAAGCATAAGCCCTAACCCTGTACCGCTTTCACCTTTTGTACCTCTTGTACTTTTGTCTATACCAAAAGAAGAAAAAAGTTGTTTTTGCTTTTCAGGGCTTATGCCAACGCCTGTATCTTTTACAAAAACTTTCAGGGTATGATTATTTTTTTCTGCCCAAATAGTTATCTCACCTCCCTCATGGGTGAATTTAATGGCATTACTTATCAAATTTCGGAGAACTAGACGCATGTGGTTTTTATCAGCCCACGCCCAAGCAGGATTAGTGATATTATTCTTGATTACTATGTTTTTGTTTTTTGCTATATCTGACAAAAAATCTACAATTTCTTGGCTTATCACTTTGAGGTCAATGTTTTCGGCTTTGGTAGTGGTGTGTTTTAATTGGCTGCTTGCCCAGTGGAGGAGAGTTTCTAGGGTATTATTCAAGTTATTTAGTTTATCTTTGAGCAATCGGGTATGAAAAATAAAGTCTTCTTGCGAAATGAGGTTTTGTTCTAGAATAGAAAGTAGCCCTGTCAAAGCATTAAGTGGACTTCGCAGGTCATGGCTAATAATGGCTAACAAAGTATCTTTGGTTTCATTAAGAGCTTTTAATTTTTTACTTTGCTTTTGTAAAACAGCACTTTGATGTTTTATTTCTAATGTAGCTGACTCTAATTCGCGTATTTTTATTCGCAGTTCTAGTTGCTTGATTACTTGATTTGCTAGTACTTCAAGGGCTAGTTTTTGCTTTTCGTTCAGTTTTCGAGGTTGAGTATCAATCACACAGAGGGTTCCGATGTTGTAGCCGTCAGGTGTGGTTAGCGGTTTACCTGCATAAAAGCGAACTCCTGGTGGATTAACTACGAAGGGGTTGTCTGCTACGCGGTCGTCATTGAGAGCGTCTTCAATAACAAACAAATCGTTTTGGTTAATGGCATGGGCACAAAAAGTGAGGTTACGCTCAACATTTTGTTGGATATTACCTAACATAGCTTTGTTCCATTGCCTGTGGCTGTCAATAAGAGAAATAAGGGCAAAAGGGACTTCGCATATTTCAGCAATTAGTTTAACAATATCGTCATATTCTTTTTCAAAAGGAGTATCTAAAATTTTATATCGCTGTAAGGCGTGTAAGCGTTGTTTCTCGTTAGCAGGTATAGGAGGAGTTTTCATAGGGAAACTATGTTAAGTTTAGACACTAAATTTAGTTTTCAAAATTAGCACTTTTTGAATAAAAGAGAAATCAATAAACCATTAAAAGAAACTTAACTTCACTCAAAAAGTTGTTGGTTGTACAAATTGTTTTTAGGGTTGAATCCTAAATGCTTATAGGCTAATTCTGTGGCTTCTCTTCCTCTGGCGGTGCGTTTGATAAATCCTTCTTTGATTAAAAAGGGCTCGTACACTTCTTCAATCGTTTCAGCTTCCTCACCACAAGCGGCAGCGATAGTAGCAATACCGACAGGGCCTCCCTTAAATTTTTCAATGATAACACTTAAAATGCGATTGTCCATTTCATCTAAGCCATATTCATCAACTTCGAGGGCATCTAGAGCTAAGCGGGCAATTTCTTTGGTAATTTTACCTTCGGATTTGACTTGGGCAAAATCGCGCGTTCTGCGAAGCAAGTTATTAGCAATTCGGGGTGTGCCTCTGCTTCTGCGGGCGATTTCGAAAGCGGCTTCGTCTTCAATGGGTGTGTTAAGGATAGCACAAGAGCGTTTTACGATTTTAGTTAATAGTTCGGCGTCATAATATTCCAACCTTGCTGTAATACCAAACCTTGCTCTTAAGGGAGCAGTAAGTAGCCCTGAGCGTGTGGTAGCTCCAATTAGTGTAAAAGGATTAAGGTTAATTTGGATACTACGGGCATTAGGTCCAGAGTCAAGCATGATGTCAATTTTGTAGTCCTCCATGGCAGAGTAGAGATACTCCTCAACGATTGGATTGAGGCGGTGAATCTCATCAATAAAGAGCACATCAAAAGGTTCTAGGTTAGTAAGCAGCCCTGCCAAGTCGCTAGGTTTATCTAATACAGGTCCAGAGGTAATTTTGATATTAGTTTTCAATTCGTTAGCAATGATATGAGCAAGGGTAGTTTTTCCTAAACCAGGAGGACCGTGCAAAAGGACGTGGTCAAGAGCTTCTTTTCGTTTTTGAGCGGCTTCTACAAATATGTTTAGGTTTTGAACAACTTTGCTTTGCCCTGTGAAATCAGAAAAAGTAAGAGGTCTGAGGGCTTTTTCTATCACTTTCTCGGCTTCTGAAAGGTGTTCTTTTTCTCCTCTCAAATAATCTTTTCGCATGATAAAGAGTGTAAAATAAATTAGTTTACACTACAAAGATATACTTTTTTGCTCAAAAAGTTACTTATATCGGTTATTTGGTAATAACCCTGCTTTCATTTTTTATACAAATTCAAAAAAATAAATTACAAAAAACAAAACTTTTTTGAAAGCCTTACGTAGATATCGGTTGCAAGAGATGTACTTAAAGTGAAAATAGTGTATCCCCGCATTTTATCTTTTTTGTGAATGAACTAAATCTATTGAACTATCAAGTTGGTGTTTTTTCAATTAAGGATATAGATTTGTTGTTTGTCTCTATGAAAAAAATTACCCTTTCTCTTTTGCTCCCAAGCCTTGCATTATTGCTTTCGATGCATTTGCAAGCCCAAAGAAGAGATATTGGCTACTATGCTGTGGGTGTGCAGCTGAATGCCATAAATTACTTTGGTGATTTGAATCCGCTTACGCAGTATGTAAGTACTGATATTTCAGCAACTCGTCCTAATATAGGTCTACACTTGATTCGGAAGTTGAGTCCGAGAGTGCATGTGCAAGCAAATTTGAATTGGGGACGGATTACTGCCTCCGATTTCAAAGCAGCAGATATAAATCATGAAAGGCACCGATTTAGGCACATACGTAATGCTCATTTTAGAAACGACATTATAGAATTAGCAGGTACTATTAATGTAGATTTTTTTCCGAGTGGGGGACAGTACTACCGACGTAAGAAGTGGACTCCTTATGCAGAGATTGGTATTGGAATGATTCATCATAATCCAAAGGCACGCACTCCTCAAGCTTTCGGTGGAGATTGGGTAAACTTACAACCTCTTGGAACTGAAGGACAGGGACGCCCAGGGTATGCTCGCCGCTATTCGTTGTTTACTCCTGTGGTTCCTCTTGGAGCAGGAATACGTTGGAAATTAGATGACCGTTGGGATTTATCTTTTGAGGCAGTGTTTCGTTATACTTTCACTGATTATCTTGATGATGTAAGTGGTAACTACGCAGATCCTGATGATCTAGGCGATCCCCTCGTTATTGCAATGGCAAATAGAACCCTAGAACCCACAGGAGGGGTACGTTTCGGTACAAGAGATGTGGATAGAATTACGCAAACGATTAATCCATTAGTAAACATCATTGGTTCACAAGGAAATGTATATGAAACGGTGAGTGGTTTTGGAGCAAAAGGCGATAAGCGTGGCGACCCAGGCCAAAGAGATATTTACTTGGTAACAGGATTTCACCTTACTTACATTGTGAACGTGGGATTGCGTTGTCCTAGATTTAAATAATCAATCAAGTTACAAAACTTTAACTTAAATGAAGAGAGTAAATATAATTTTTCTTTTAGGGATTGTAAGTATCTTTCTTGGTAGCATATCTGAGAAATACAGCTACGCGCAAACTCATGAATTAGGTATTACTGCGGGGTTGGCTCATTACAAAGGAGAACTTTCACCTGTTATATTGAATTATCGCTCTGTGAGACCAACGTTTAGTGGATTTTACCGCTTCAATTTTAGTAATGCTCTTAGTCTGAGGGCTAACTTAGCTTACGGACGCATCGGTGCAAAGGACTCCAGTGCTTCAGATCCTTTCGCAAGGGCTAGGAATCATCGTTTCGTAACTATCCTTTTAGAGGTATCAGGGCAGTTAGAATATAATTTTTTCAATTTTAGAGGTGGTTCTAAAAAAAATCCAATTACTTTTAGTCCATACTTATTTGGAGGAGTAGGAATTACTAACTTTCAATCCGTAACCAACATTCAGCCTAAATATCCTACAATTACTGCAAGTATTCCTTTGGGGATAGGTTTTAAGACAGTATTGAAAGATAATTGGAATTTAGGATTAGAGTTCGGTTCACGCTTTACTTTTACCGATTATTTGGACGATGTTGGAGTAGATGTTAGTGGACAGGTTTATACTCCAAGACCTGCAGCTTACTACACAGGAAATCCAAAGGATAGAGATATGTATTTTTTTACCGTAGTAACGCTAAGCTATGCCTTTCCTGATATTGGTAGAGCCTGTCCAATTAAGCTTAAGCGAAAAGATTACAACCAAATGCGTGAATAAGTTTCGGCTACATAAAATTCAAGGTGTACTTTTGCTACTAAGGTAAAGGTACATCTTTTGCTTATTTTATCAAAATGAAAATTTGTTTAATTATCTTATTTGCGGTTTTGACTTACCGCATAAGTCCCAAATCTATATTTTGACCATGCAAATTAATTACTTTGACCAAGCTGATTCTAGAACTATACAAATTTTCGGGGATTTAGATGCAGCTTCTGCTATCAACTTAGATAAAGCCATAGAGCAAGCAGTAGCTCAGCAAAAGAAAAAGCTCTTGGTAGATTGTACGAACCTCAATTATATCTCTTCGGCGGGTGTGGGTGTATTTATGTCTTACATAAAGGAATTTGAAGAGCGAAATATAACTTTGGTACTGTTTGGATTAAGCCCCAAAGTAAGAAATGTATTTCAAATTGTAGGACTAGATACACTGCTTACAATCGCTGCCACTGAACAAGAAGCCCGAAAGAAGTTATGAGGAGGTATCATCATTACTATAAAGCTAATGCTAGAAAAGAAAGCCTCATACAAATTAGAGAATTTGTGAGTGCTGCCTTGAAAAATCTTATGTTATCGGATATAGAGAACAACCAACTTGTGCTAGCCGTGGATGAAATTTGCAGTAACTTAATTATTCATGCCTCACAAGACAACCCTAATCAAATTATTGAGTTGAATATTAAAGATTGTAATGATGAACTTATTTTTGAAATTACAGACTACAATAATGATTCTTTTGACCCCAATACTAATTACCAAACTCCTAACTTACAAAAGTTAATTAACGACAAGAGAAAAGGAGGTATGGGGCTAATGCTTGTTTCGCGTATTATGGATAGTGTAGAAGTTAGACGCGAGAGAGGCTATAGTCTATGGAGAATGACTAAAAAGTTTTTACGAAACAACCCATAACTTGTTAGGAGAACCTTCTTCAAAAAATAAATTACAAGTTATGATAGCAAAACTCAAAGCCCTACCTGACATAACGAAATGAAAACGGCAACCAGCCATGAGGTTTGAAATCAAAGCACGTGATGCCACTACGCAGGCACGTGTGGGCAAAATTTATACAGAGCGAGGTGAAATAGATACTCCTATCTTTATGCCTGTAGGTACGGCAGGGACGGTCAAAGCTGTACACCAACGCGAATTAGAGCAAGATATTCAAGCACAAATTATTTTAGGCAATACCTATCATCTTTATTTGCGCCCAGGATTAGAAATTTTGAGAAAGTTAGGTGGCTTACATGGGTTTAATCACTGGAATAGACCTATTTTGACTGACAGCGGCGGCTACCAAGTGTACTCACTGGCAGGCATACGTAAAATTACGGAAGAGGGCGTAAAGTTTCAATCGCATATTGATGGCTCACGGCACGTGTTCACTCCTGAAAATGTGATCAATACGCAGCGAGTCATTGGAGCAGATATTATAATGGCATTTGATGAGTGTCCACCTTACCCTTGCGAATACAGCTATGCCGAAAGATCTATGCACCTTACGCACCGCTGGTTAGAGCGTTGTATCAGGCAGTTTGAGCAGACCGAACCATTGTATGGCAAGGAGCAGGTGCTGTTTCCTATTGTGCAGGGGAGTATATATAAAGATTTACGCAAGCAATCAGCAGAGTTTGTAGCTTTGCAAGATTGTGCGGGAAACGCTATCGGTGGGTTAGCCGTTGGCGAACCTGTAGAACAAATGTATGAAACCATTGCTTTGGTGAATGAAATTCTGCCTCAAGAGAAGCCACGTTACCTTATGGGCGTAGGTACTCCTGCTAATATTTTAGAAAGCATTGCCCTTGGCGTAGATATGTTTGATTGTGTAATGCCCACGCGCAATGCACGCAACGGCACACTTTTTACCACACAAGGTATTATCAACATAAAAAATAAAAAGTGGGAAGCTGACGGCTCACCCATTGATGAGCAGCTAGGCGGTTACGCAAGTACTTACTATTCAAAGGCTTATCTTCGGCACTTGATTATTAGCCGAGAGATTTTAGGGGCGCAAATAGCTACTTTACACAACTTACGCTTTTACCTTTGGCTTGTAAGCGAAGCCCGCAAACAGATTCAAAACCAAACATTTAGCCAATGGAAAGCAACTATTTTGCCGATTATCACACAAAAAATTTAACTTTGCCACCTGCAAATACATTTCAAAGCCTAACTTCCTTGCTCTTTTATGAACTTGCCTTACCTTACTGCTGAGAAGATACATCTTTTTATAGAAAGAGCCCTTGCCGAAGATGTGGGGGAGGGCGACCACTCTACCCTTGCCAGCGTCCCTGCTGAAGTTGTTGGCAAGGCCCAACTCATCATTAAAGACCGAGGCATTTTGGCAGGTGTTGCCTTAGCAGAGCAAATTTTTAAGCATCTAGACCAATCGCTTAAAGTAAATATTTTATTGCAGGACGGGCAAGCCGTCAAGCATGGGGATGTGGCTCTTATAGTGGCAGGAAGCGCGCGTTCTATTTTGACGGCAGAGAGATTAGTCTTAAATTGCATGCAACGCATGAGCGGAATTGCCACCCTTACGCACCAATATGTGCAAGCCATCGCTCACACGCACACCAAACTATTAGATACCCGCAAAACCACTCCTAACTTTCGCCTCATGGAAAAGTGGGCAGTTTACATTGGTGGAGGTATGAACCACAGAGTTGGGTTGTATGATATGATTATGCTCAAAGATAACCACATTGACTATGCAGGAGGAATTACCCAAGCCATTGAAAATGCCAAAAATTACCTCGAATACACGCAAAAAAAACTAAAGATAGAAATAGAAGTCCGTAATTTGCACGAGGTAGAGCAGGTGTTAGCCACAGGAGGGGTTGATTTTATTATGTTAGATAATTTCTCTTTACCTGACCTCAAAGAAGCCGTTAAGTTAATCAACAAACGTATACCTACTGAAGCCTCAGGAGGGATTGATTTGCAAACCGTCGTTCCTATTGCCGAAACAGGGGTGGATTTCATATCCATAGGAGCTCTAACTCATTCCTATAAAAGTTTGGATATGAGTCTTAAAGCTATTCGGTAGCATTTTATCAATCCTGTAAGCCTCTTTAAGGATATTATCACAAATAGAAATCTTATAACATACCTTTACAAAAGTATTTTGTAAGTTTTTATTACTCAATGTTTGCTATTTAATAGTAAATGTTTACTATTTATTAGTAAATGCATGGTTTTTAATACTTAATGTTTAGTTTTTAACGCTAAAAGGTTAATATATAATACTAAAATTTTAACCTTTAATGTTAAAATTATAACATTAAATAACAAAGTCTTAACATTGAATACTTAAATCTTAACATTAAACACTAAATTCTTAACATTGAACATTAAAAACTTAATATTAAACACTGAAGTTTTAACATTGAATATTAAAGTCTTAACATTAAGCATTAAAACTGCAATATCATACACTAAAAATGTAATATTAAATGGTAAAATTTTACCATTAATATTGATTAAGAAAGGTTAAAACTTTTTTGGGAGTTCTCTTGGCTCTTTTTGTTTTGCTTTCAAGGGGTAAGGTTATTGAATAAGCCGCTTAGTTTGGTATCTTTATGCGAGGCATTACCTCAATAACTTTCAAGACCTTTCCGAATTTCAAGAGTTGTTTCACAAATTAGGTGAGCATACCGCCATCTACTTGAATTACCTGCCCTGTGATGTACTTTGCCATGTCAGAGGCTAGGAATACGGCACAATCCGCTACTTCTTCGGCTTGCCCGCTACGTTTAAGTGGAATACTCTTCTCCCATTCTTCGCGTAGCTTTTCTTGGAGTTCTCCTGTCATTTCAGTAAGGATAAATCCAGGAGCGATTGCATTAGCGCGGATGTTGCGAGAGCCGAGTTCTAGAGCTACTGATTTTGTAAAGCCGATCATTCCTGCTTTGGAGGCGGCGTAGTTGGCTTGTCCTGCATTGCCTCGTATACCCACTACAGAAGTGAGGTTAATAATAGAGCCATTTTTTTGCTTTATCATGGGCTTAATGGCAGCTTTGGTAAGGGCAAATACCGATTTGAGGTTTACTTGCATCACCCTGTCCCACTGCTCTTCGGTCATACGCAAAAGTAGACTATCTTGAGTAATACCTGCATTATTCACTAAAATATCCAAAGCACCAAACTCGTTTACTACTTGGTTTATCAAATTCTCTGCCTCACTAAATACGGAAGCATCTGAGCGATAGCCCCTAGCTTTGACTCCTTTCTGCACGAGTTCCTGCTCCAAAGATTGCCCTTTTTCTACACTAGAAAGATAAGTAAAAGCTACATTTGCCCCATGTTCAGCAAATCGGAGAGCAATAGCTCTACCTATACCCCGTGAAGCCCCTGTAATAAGGGCTGTTTTGCCTGCTAAAAGTTTCATAAAATGAAAGTCAAAAAAAAGGTTTTATTTTCTACTACTCGGTAAGTAAGTTTCTTTCTAAGAAGAAAACCTTGGCAACTTGCAAAGTAAAGTAAGAAAAATAAGCTATGCAAATAAAATTGAATTTATTTCAAGCCAAGTAGGGTAGTTTCTTCTTACTGAAATTGGTATATTTGAGGGAAAAAAAAGCAGCCTAATAATACAAAAAGGGTATTTGCTTATTTTATTTATTAGGTAGTAGCTCAAAAACTGTATCTTGCTAAGAACTCAAAATAAACTTTATTTCTTGCAAACTTAAATGTTGCAAAATGATACAAAACCGCTTAGCAACCGCAGTAAAATTGCAAAAGAGTATCTTTCAGAATTTACACAAAGAAAAAAACAATGATCGTTTCTTCTTATTAAAAAAAGCGAAATTTCTTGTTTTTTTAGTGAGCCTAATTAAGCATTAAAATTATGAAACCTCAAAAACCTTTTTATGTTATCGTTCACGTGCCTTTTTTGCAGTTTGCAGCAGTAGCATTATTTCCTTTTATTTTGATAAAAGAGAAAAATTTTGCTACTAATAGATACCTAATCAATCACGAACTTATACACTTTCGCCAACAAATCGAGCTGTTAATCTTACCCTTTTATTTGCTTTATGGACTATTTTTTTTGTATAATTGGCTTGTGTATTGGGACAGCCAACGCGCCTACTATGAAATATGCTTTGAGCGCGAAGCCTATCAAAATGAAGATAATTTGAACTACCTACAAACCCGCCCCCTTTGGGCTTGGATAAAATATCTCAGGAAACAACCTTAAAAATCAAAACCTCTCATGAAACCTTTTCTACTTTTGACTGCCCAGCATATCATTGCTACTAATGAAGCCAAAAAGTTAGAAAAAAGTTGTATCATTTTGCCTACTCGCCGCGCTTGCTTCGAATTGATGCGTGTCTTCAAAGAACTTAAGCTAAATCATTTGCCCTATATTACGCATATAGAGCAATTTATTAGTGAAATTTATTATCGTAATCCCCAAGGCCGACCTACCAACCCCATTATCTTGCTTCTAGAAATGTATGATATTTTTCACGAACTAGCGCCTGAAACCTCCCTAGAACGCTTTACTTCGTGGGGCTATATCTTGCTTCATGATTTTGACCAAATAGACCGCCACTTGATCCACGCTGAAACACTTTTTGAAAATTTGTATGACATAAAAAACATCGAACGTTGGAGTCCTGACAGGCAACCTACTGAAAGCATCGACCGTTACTTCAAACTTTGGGAAAATTTAGCCACTACCTACCAAAAATTTAAAGCCTTGCTCACGCAACAAGGGCAAAGCTATATGGGCATGATGTATAGGGCTTTGGCGGAGAACGTGGAGCATTATTTTTTGGAAAAATCCCAATATGAGCATTATTTTTTTGTAGGTTTCAACTATTTGAGCAAAGCCGAAGAACACTTTATTTCCAAACTAATCAAATACCAAAAAGCAACCTTTCTCACCGATGCCGATACGTATTATATGGAATATAGCCAAGAGAATAAAGCAGGAATTTTTTTGAAAAAATACAAAAAAACTTGGCTCAAAGATAAGTTTGATAAATTTTTATTTCAAACAGACTATCTACTTACTCAACCCAAACAAATTGAAACCATTAGCGTAAGCAATGCCTCTTTACAAGGTAAAGTAGCTAATCAACTCCTGAGCGATTGGCAAGTTTTAGAAAAAAATACCCCTACAGTTATCGTGCTGGCTGACGAAAATATTTTGCTACCGCTTATCCACGCCATACACCCACAATACGAGGGCATGAACATAACCATGGGCTTGCCTCTCAAAAATTCGGCTTTGTTTACTTTTGTAGATATTCTTTTTGAGCAACATACGTTGCGTTATACCCTAAAAAATGAGCAAGGCGAAAGTGAAACAAAATTTAGCTACCGCACCGTAACCAAGCTACTCAATCACCCCTTTGTGAGGCAATTTGAACGCAAACAAAAAGCTAAAATAGCCCAAAAAGCCGAACTAAATCAAGAAAATCTGCCTCCAGTTGAAACTGAAAATACAGCAAACACTAACGAAACCCAACAGCGAAGTATTATTCAAAATATCATTTACCACATTAATAAGCACAACCGTATTTATCTTTCGCAAGCCGAAATTTTAGAAATTTTAGCCCAAGAAACCCTTGCTTTGCAAAATTTGACCAAAACCCCAGAAAATACTGAACTTTCTCCTGAGCTTCAAGCCGAACTAACCCCTTACCAAAACCTACTAAAAGCACTTTTTGAACATTGGAAAAGTCCGCTAGCAGCTATTGAAAATTTTGAACTTTTGATGCAACTGCTGAATCCACAAGAAAATGTATTTGAGGCGCGCTATTTTGAGCAATTTATGGAAATTATTAGCAATTTGAAAACCTTTTTGCAAAGCCGACGACGTAGTTTTAGTATGCGCACCTTCCGTATTTTTTTGTACCAAGCCTTTCGCGAAGCCACCGTACCATTGGACAATGACGAAAATACCATTTTGCAAATCATGGGCTTGTTAGAAACGCGCACCTTAGACTTTGACAACGTAATCGTGCTTTCGGTTAATGAAACCATCTTGCCTAAAAGTAAAAAAGCTAATTCTTTTATCCCTTTGGATATTGCCTTTGCTTATGGCTTGCCTACTTACCAAGAAAATGATGCCATCACCAGTTACCACTTTTTTAGGCTTTTGCAACGTGCCAAAAGAGTTGCCCTTGTGTACGTGTTACCCTCTGATACGTATGGCGGAGAGGAGAAAAGTAGGTTTATTCACCAAATAGAAAACGATTTGTGCAAAGCTAATCCACATATACAGCTCGTTCACAAGCAAGCATTTATACCACAATCCTCTGAGAAACAACCATACAGTATTACCATTCCTAAAACAAGCGAAATTTTAGAAAAAATATTCCAAAAGATAGAGCAAGGGCTTTCACCTTCCGAAGTGAATATGTTTATTACTTGCTCGCTCAAATTTTATTTCAATCAAATTGCTCAAATTTCAGAGGTTACGGTTGCCGATGAGTACCTCTCTAACACTGACTTTGGTACAATTATTCACGAAATTTTGGAGGAGATTTTTCGCCAAAACTTAAATGAAAAGCACGAAATTAGTCCTGAAAAACTTTCCGAAATATTGGAAAATATAGAATTTTGGGTAAGCCAAAAATTTGAGGAACACGCCTACAAACAATACATTATGGTAGGCAAAAACTACATCAATAGGCAAATGGCTACCGAATATGTAAAGCGTTTTTTGGAACATCAAATTGCAGAAATGCAAGCCAAAAACCAAAATTTTCAAATTATTGCCCTTGAAAATCGCACCCAAAAACGCCAACTACGGCAAGAGTTTGTGCCGTTGCTTTCTACGCATTTGCAAACTATTTTGCATGGCAAAGAAATGCGTGTTACGCTCAAAGGTATTATTGACAGAATTGACCGCTTTGACAATCAAATTCGGATTGTAGACTACAAAACAGGAAGTATAGATGAAAAAAGTTTGAAAATTATCCACGAAAATTTAGAACAAACACTTTTGCAAGACGATACTGCTAACTATATTCGCCAACTTTGGCTCTATAAGTATATTTTGGCAAAAAAAATTAGCCAAAAACAATTTCCCGCTACCTCTTATTTAGCCCAAATAGCTCCTACCGAAGTCCTGACAGCAGGTATTTACAATTTGCAAAAACCTGAAAAAATGTTTTTAGAAATTACTGCCAAGTCTGAAAAAAAAGGAGACTCACAGCGGTATGCTTTTATTGCTGAGGATTTGCAGAAATACATTGAAATTTCTGAGCAATACTTAACACAAATTTTAGCCCGACTTACCAACCCACAAGAACCCTTCATACAAACACCTAATGAGGAGAATTGTGTATATTGTGCTTACAAAAATATCTGCCTTAGAGGGCAAAGCTAGCAAAAGACAAAAACTAAGTTCCTATTAAAAAATAGAAATACCGATAACCTAATGAAGAAGTAGTTTTTACAAAAAGTAGTTTAAGCAAGTATACAAGTATAAATTTGTCTGAAACATCTTTTATGCTTACTTTTGGCAAATAACTATACATTTTATCCATTTTTTGCTAAGTAATATGAAACACGCTGTCCGAAAACTTTTATTGTTATGTGGGCTAATTTCGCCATTAAGCCCCCGATTACAAGCCCAAAGTACTGCACCGCAAGACGATGAATTTAGCCAGGTAGAAATTACCCAAGGCTATGCCCAACGTAAGCAAATCACGCATTTTCTTTTTTCTGAAAAGTTATACAAAGTGAAAAGTCCACAACAAGTAGTAGTTACAGGTTCTTTTAGAGGCTGGAACGAAAACATGAATGATAGCCGATGGCAACTCAAAAAAATAAATACTGACTTGTGGGGACTTGCCATAGAGAATAAAGATATGGAAGTGATAAAACCTTTCTCTGAATTTAAGTTCCGCATCAATCAAGGAGAATGGCTTGCCCCTCCTGCCGAAGCTACAAACCAGAAAGGGGGAAATCTAGTTTTCAAAGAAAAACCCTTACGCCTCAAAGCCGAAATTCGCAGAAAAAGAACTATTTGGGTTATCTTAGAAGGAAATCTAACTGCCCCACTTAATCCAAAAGAATACAAACTTACTAATGCCCAAGGTGAGATTATTCCTGTTGCAAGCGTATTACCTAATACTGCCTCACAGCTATTGCTCACCCCTGCTGTAGACCTGGATATAAAACGCGTCTATTTCCTAGAAATCCCCTCTCAAAACCTCAAAGCTCATTGTTCTTTTGACGGCTGGTTTAGAGAAATCTATTCTAACAAACCTCTTGGAGCAGAAATTTTTGACAACAACACCAAAACAAGTTTTCGTATCTTCGCTCCACGTGCCACAGCTATGAAACTTTATCTCTATAAACAGCCCGATGATACCGAACCTTACCAAACCCACGATATGAAACAAGACGATGACGGTGTGTGGGAATATATTGCTAATGAAAATTTGAAAGGAGTTTACTATGACTTCACTGTGCATGGTTATGCCGAACCAGGCAACTTCTTTTATGAGACGCACCCTGTAAAAATTTCAGACCCATATGCCCGCGTAAGCCTGGATAGTTGGGGCAAATGCCGTGTATGGGAAAAGACTAAACCTGCTACCCCGCTCAAGAATGGTAGACCTAAGATGCAAGATATCGTCGCCTATGAAGTTCATATAGAGGACTTTACGCTACAACTCCCCGTAGAACCTGAAATGAAAGGAACTATTCCCGCTTTTATCAAGTCAGGGCTAAGAAATAGCAAAGGACAAAAAATCGGCTTTGATTATTTGGTAGATTTAGGCATTAACGTAGTACACCTTATGCCTGTGCAAGAGTTTTTGCACTGGAAATCAGATGATTGGCAAGCCTCTTTCAAAGATGACCCGTATATGATAGAGCAAGGAATCAACATGGAATGGTATGAATGGGGTTATCGCACTACCCACGCCTTTGCCGTAGAGAGCCGCTATCGCTACAAAAAAGGTACGCAACCCGGTGAGGAGCGTAACCAATTTAGAGATCTAGTACAAGCCTTTCATGACAAGGGCATTGCCGTAATTATTGATATCGTACCTAACCATACAGGTGAAAATATGGATAAGCACGATGCCCTCTTGCATTTCAACGCCCTAGACAAGTTGTATTACTACCGTACCAAAAATTTTGAACACATTGGCGAATATGGCAACGAAGTAAAATTTGAAAATCGACCTATGGTACAACGTTGGCTCATTGACCAATGCAAACATTGGATTGAAGAGTTTGGTATCGACGGCTTCCGTATTGACCTTGCAGGGCAGATTGACCAACAAACCCTCATCGCCCTTAAAAATGCTCTCCCTCCTGATATTATTATTTACGGTGAACCTTGGATTGGCTCTAATGACCCTGACTTTGAAAATAACCCCGATTGGGACTGGTACAAAGCTGATGCACCTATTACCTTTTTCCAAGATGATGCTCGCAATGCCTTCAAAGGACCTGTCTCTAATCCAAAAAATAAAGCTACAGATAGAGGATTTGCAGGAGGTAATTACAAAGAGCGTGAAAATGTAAAAAAAGGGCTTGCCGCTCAATTTCCTGAAGATAAAACACCTATTAGTGGCATTAACTATTTAGACATTCACGATAACTGGACCTTGGCTGACCAATTTGCCAAAAAAGATTTTGATGGCAGGTTTGGCGTTGATGAAGACAATTACAAAATTGCTGCTGTTTTACTTTACACATCACAAGGCCCGATCGTAATACACGGAGGTACTGAAATTATGCGAAGTAAAGGATTAGCCCCCTTGCAAGAGGTTTACAAAGAAACCAAAGCAGGTATCAAAGTATTTTTGCATGGTAAACGCGATACCTACAATATGCGCAACGCTAATATGTTTTTATGGGAAAATGTAGGCAAAACTTTTGGAGATAAGGATACCTACTGTGATTACAAAGGCATGCTTGCTTTTTGGCAAGGTCTTACCAAATTTCGTTTGAGTGAGGCAGGTAAAGTCTTTCGTAATGCTGAACCATTGCCCAAAGATTATTACCAATGGATTGAGCCCCAAAATCCTTACATGTTAGGCTATTTCGTGAATAACAAAGTGTTGGTACTCATCAATACTGAAGAGAAGGAGAATACTTTTGTTAATGTACAATTTCCCAAAGGAAACTGGAAACTAATTGGTAACAACCAAGCCGTAAACCACCTACAAGGTGTAAAAGATGAGAAGGTATATCAACTCGTAAAAGGTGAGCAAACGCTTTCGGTAAAAATGCCCAAAGTAAGTTTCAGGATGTGGCTACGTGAATAGCAACCTTTGCTAATATGGACACAAAGTAAAGGGCATAAAATGCCGTAAATTTTGTGTCCGTGCCCTTGCTAAAGGTTTAGGAAAATCTGCAAGCAATACAAAAAAAAACAGCATTGAATTTTAGGAAATCAAGAATTTTTGTATTATAACTTATTGATTTTCAAAGTTAATCTCTTAAAAAAGGCTTGTGTTTATGCAAGAAAGTTACTTGCATTTACAAACTTTGCTGTGCCCTTTCCCTCAAAAACAGATTAATCTGCCACTTCCTTTTCTTTTGAACGATATTTCAGCCAATATAAACCTAAAAATAAAACAACAAAAACTATACTTGCCACTATGCCCGCAAACCCCAAACTAATCCAGTGATAGAAATTTTGGGTTTGCTGTTCGGTGTAGTCAGCTTCTATGAGCCAGTAGTTTTCGGTGTGGTAATCATAAAATACGTATTGCCATGTACTTTTGAATTTGCCTTCTAGGAAATAGGCTTGCGGAGCGTTTTGTAGCTTTTCCTTGTTTTTTTTGAGATATTTCCAAAATTCAGGTTCTGCCGTGCGAAGATTTAGCCCAACACTTTTAGGGTGTACGGCAATTGTACCTGTTTTATTGATAGCATATAAAAAAGTCGTAGCCTTTTGATTTTCTTTGACTTTCAATGTGGGAATTACTTTTAGGTAATCTTCTCTCACACTAATCACAAGCATGCCTTTTATTTTGCCTTCTACTTGCAAAGGTTGATGAATGGCTAAAAATTCTTTTGCCCCTACCATAGTACGGCTTGTATAAATAGAGCCTGACTCTACCACTGAAACCACCTCTTCTCCATTAGGAATGAAATAATAGCCTGCTACCGCATTGATAAGTTCGTTTTGCGTTACACCTACTCGCAAATAGCCTTTATCCGTTTTTTGATAAAGTGCAGCAGGGCAAGTAGTTTTAGCTAAAATTTCATCAAACAAATCTAAATTATACTGTAGCTGTTCATTGCCAATTTTCCATTGTGGTACCTCCTCGTTAATTACCTCTTGGGTAATTTGCTTTTTGATTTCTATTTGCAGTAAAACATCTTTATTTTCTGTAATTTGCCCTCGCTTTTCTAAAATTTGGCGAATATTACGTAAATAGTTGTTAATGAGTTGATTACGTTTTTGTCCATACACATCAAGCAGTTCTTTTATGTGGTTAAGTTGTTGAAAAGCCTGTTTTTCCCCTTCAGAGAGAATTGTTTCTTGATGTTTTAGATAACCGAAAAGACAAACTACCACCACTAAAAAAATGAGGGTAGAAGCCAGCAAAATACCTAGTCTATTTCGCTCTTTGATGGTCATTTTTTTTGGAGTTTATAGGTGTGTTATTTTATGCTTTTTTATTTACAAGTCGTATGCCCAACTCGTCAAGTTGTGCTTGTGAAATAGGTGCGGGAGAATTTATCATTACATCGCGTCCTGCATTATTTTTAGGAAAGGCAATAAAATCGCGAATGGTATCTGCCCCACCAAAGAGGCTACACAATCTATCAAATCCAAAGGCGATACCTCCGTGCGGGGGTGCTCCGAACTCAAATGCTTCCATAAGAAAACCGAACTGAGCCTTTGCCTCCTCAGGGGAAAACCCTAAAATACTTAACATTTTCTCTTGTAAAGGGCGTTGGTAAATCCGAATAGAACCACCGCCAACCTCTACTCCATTGATAACCATATCATAGGCATTTGCTTTGATGTTAGCATATTCGCTTTCGTTATCTAATAAAGGTAAATCCTCAGGTTTGGGTGAGGTGAAAGGATGGTGCATGGCGTAAAAACGTTTATCTTCTTCGTTGTATTCCAACAAAGGAAAATCAATTATCCAAAGACAACTATATTGATTTTTATCTCTCAACCCTAATCGATTGCCCATTTCCAAACGAAGTTCACAAAGTTGTTTACGTACTTTGTTTGTTTCGCCTGACAGGATGAGCAACAAATCACCTTTTTCAGCTTGCATTTTGGTTGCCCACTGTTGCAAATCGGTTTCGGTATAAAATTTATCTACCGAAGATTTGAACGTACCATCGGCATTGCACTTGACATAAACTAACCCTTTTGCTCCAATTTGAGGTCGTTTTACAAATTCGGTTAATTCATCTAATTGCTTGCGTGTGTATTCGGCACACCCTTTGGCACAAATGCCTACCACAAGTTCAGCTGAGTCAAATACTTGAAATCCTTTGCCTTTT
This sequence comes from Microscillaceae bacterium, assembly GCA_025054775.1. Taxonomy (GTDB): domain Bacteria; phylum Bacteroidota; class Bacteroidia; order Cytophagales; family Microscillaceae; genus JANWZA01. Next base: position 87,970 of record JANWZA010000022.1, on the reverse strand, counting down.
ACTAATTCGTTCAATTCTACAAAAGGCATACCGAAGCGTGTATCTGGCTTATCCGAACCGTATAAACGCATAGCATCATCATAACGCATACGTGGAAAAGCAGGCAGTTCCAAACCTTTGATTTGTTGGAAAAGATACCTTATCAAACCCTCAAACATTTGCAAAACATCTTCTTGAGTTACAAAAGACATTTCACAGTCTATTTGGGTAAATTCGGGTTGTCTGTCGGCACGTAGGTCTTCATCTCTAAAACATTTCACAATTTGAAAGTAACGGTCAAACCCTGATACCATAAGTAATTGCTTAAAAGTTTGAGGGGATTGAGGCAAGGCATAGAATTCACCTAAATTCATGCGGCTGGGGACAAGAAAGTCGCGCGCACCCTCAGGTGTAGATTTGATAAGCATGGGGGTTTCTACCTCAATAAAGCCCTGACTATCAAGGTAATGGCGTGTGGCTTGTGCTATTCTGTGGCGGAGTTCTAAATTTTTTCGTATTGTATTTCTACGCAAGTCTAAATACCGATACCTCATACGGAGGTCCTCTCCGCCGTCGGTTTCGTCTTCAATCAAAAAAGGCGGTACTTTGGAAGGGTTGAGAATTTGTATATGTTCCACTTCAATTTCAATTTCTCCTGTGGGCAAGTCAGGATTTTTAGAGGCACGCTCAATAACTGTACCCGTAACCTGCACTACAAACTCGCGCCCAAGTTTTCGCATGGTTTCAATCACTTCGGGAGGAGATTTGCCTTCTTCAGCACGCAATTGCGTAATGCCAAACTTATCTCTAATATCTACAAAAATAATTTTTCCTTTATCACGCAAGGTTTTTACCCAAGCGGCTAAGGTTACTTTTTGGTTAAGGTGTTGTAGGTTCAGTTCGTTGCAATGGTGCGTTCTAAGCATAGAGGTACGTTATCAATTCAGCTAATAAAAAAAGCGTTGCAAACATACAAAAAAGTTAAGATTTGAGATTTGCCTTAGTAAGGTCTTCGCAAGAAAAAGCGGTGTTTTATGAATAGATAGATAAAATAACTATTCGTAGTGAGGTATCGTTTCCAGAGGCGTTTAGGTTCTTGAATAAGGCGGAAGAGCCATTCTAAGCCCATTTTTTGCATCCATATAGGGGCCTGGGCTATTGTACCCGCATGGAAAGCAAAAGCAGCTCCTACCGCCATCATTACGGCAGGAATATTGCCTTTTTGCGAAGCTACCCAAATTTCTTGTGTTGGGCAACCACGCCCCACCAAAACAATATGCGGTCGCGTAGCTTTTAAGGCTTCAATATCTATCAAATTATCGGTAGGTTTTTCTTCGCGAAAAGCCCCGCAAATTTGTATGTTTGGAAAGTTTTTTTGAATAAATGCCTGAAATTTTTGCAAAGTTTCCTCTGTATTTCCACCATACAAATATATACGTAACCCAAGTGGATTAGCTTTTTCTAATACTTTGAGAGTGAGCAAAGGACCGTACACGCGGTCTTTTAGCCCCACTTTGTAAAAACTATTCAAAGCCCAACGGATAGGTTGCCCGTCAGGAGTTATCATATCGGCTTTTTGCACGGCTTGTTGCATGGCTTGGTCTTGGATAGCTGTGATAAGTCCATGCACAGGCAAAGCAAAAACGGCGTAGCTTTGTCGTGCAAGGGCTTTTTCAATAATTACGTCAGAAGCTAATTCATAGTCTAAAATAGCATATTCTATTGCCCAAAGGCGTCTTTTTTCAAATCTTTGCAGTGTATTGTTGGTTAGCATGGTGGTAATAATTGTGAAGCAAAAACAAGATAAGTGTAAAAAAAACTACACCTTGGTTTCGGCACAAAACATTTTCGGTAACAGCAGTTGCCATAAAACTTATCACTAACACGACATACAAAAAGGCTTTGTTATTCCAGGCAGTATTCAAATGAGCGAAAATAATCCACAAAAATAGTATTAGCCCTATTATGCCCAAGCCCATAGCGGTTTCAAGGTATTGGTTATGAGCATCATAGCTATTGTATTTAGAAGCAAAGAGAAAATTATGGGCTTGATAACTTTTTTGCAGTTCGTCAAAGCAATCCCCTGTACCTACGCCCACGAGCCAATTTTTTTCTATTACACTCAAAGCACACTGCCATTGGGCTATGCGGAGGGCGCGCCCGTCCCAAGTTTTGCCCAAAGTATGGTCTTTTTCTTTGTCAAGTTCTATTTTTTTGCTAAAATCTAAAGCATCCTTGAAACGCTGATAGGTAATTGGGTTGAAATAAATCAATCCTACCAAAATCAGTACCAAAAGGCTGCTTAACAAAATACCTTTTTGAAGTTGGTGATGTTCATAAGAAGCCCACAAAACCATAATAAACAACAAAAAACCAAAAGTGAGCAACTGCATACGAATAGAGAGCAAGAGTAAGAAAATAGTGAAATAAGGTAATAAAATCAAAAATAAGCCCTTAAAGAGAGGCTTGTAAGTATGCCAATAATGATACAAAAAATACAATACCACATAAAAACCAAAAATTACCATTGCCGAAAAGTAAGCAGGGTGCAAACCGATTACCTTCCCTAATTCGTGGTGTACGAAGTAAGTTTGCCAAGTAGTGGGGGTTTGGTAGTTTCTCCAAGTAGCCACTAAAAGACAAAAAAATGAAACGAAAGTGAGTGTAAATACAAAAGTTTTTAGTAATTTTTCTAACATATTTTTAGATAAAACTCCCATAGTTCCTACTACCAAAGGTAATACTAGCAGGGGCAACTTCACTTGCAATTCAAATAAGCCACGCTTCAGGTTAGTAGTATGAATTAGCCCTAAAATGTGTAATCCAAAAAAAATAACCATAATCTGTAAAAGTGCATTTTTTTTGAAATAGTGCCACTTTTGTTGAAAATTACCTTCAGCGAGCCAATTTAATACGAGCAAAATAAGGCATGTACTATTTACAGCAGGAAAACGCGGGAAAAAAAGCGTTGCTACTGCTATAAATAACAAGGAATTTTGTATGTTTGTATGAATTTTAGGTGTTAGCAAAGGCATACAAATTTGAAGTAAGCCGCCCTATAGCATAAAAATAACTACGTAAAAAAAATTTGGCAAAGCTAACAAAAATAGCAAACAAACTACAAATTACACCTATGAAAGAAGCCGTATTCATAAAAAAAAATGCAGAAAAATGGCGAAATTTTGAAAAAGAACTCCGCAATACACCTCACTCTTCCATCAACCCTGATACATTAGCCCATCTTTTTATTGAAGTTACTAATGATTTGGCTTACGCCCGAACTTATTATCCCCGAAGTAAAACGACTCACTACTTAAATAATTTGGCTACACAACTGCATTTGTCTATTTACAAGAATAAGAAAGAAAAAACTAATCGTTTTATTTCATTTTGGCTTTATGAACTCCCTATCATTTTGTATGAAACACGCAAACTCATCTTACTTTCTTTTCTATTTTTCCTTGCCGCCGTGCTGATAGGTTTTGTTTCTACTGCCCACGATGATACCTTTGTAAGACTTATTTTAGGTGATGACTACGTGAACCAAACCTTAGAGAATATTCGCTGTAATGACCCAATGGCAATTTACAAAAGTATGCGACCTACGACCATGTTTTTGGGTATTACCTTTAATAACATCATGGTTGCGTTCAATGCTTTTACTTATGGCTTGCTTTTGTCAGTGGGAACGGTGTATATTCTTACCTTCAATGGCATTATGCTTGGGGCATTTCAATTCTTTTTTTACCAAAAAGGCTTACTCATTACCTCATTACTAACCATTTGGATACATGGCACTTTGGAAATTTGGGCAATTATTATAGCAGGTGCTGCGGGGCTTACTTTGGGTAATAGCATTTTATTTCCCGAAACTTATTCTCGGCTTGACTCTTTCAAACGTGGGGCTGTGCGTGGTGTAAAAATGGTAATCGGTTTAGTGCCGATATTTATTATCGCAGGCTTTTTAGAAAGTTTTGTTACACGCCTTACTGAAATGCCAACCCTACTCAAATTATTGATTATTTTTAGCTCATTAGCCTTTAATATATTTTATTTCATCGTTTATCCGCAAAAAGTATATCAAAATATACGCAACTCAACCCATGAAAACAGAGAAAATCTCTTTATACCAAACACGTGATTTTGGCGAAGTGCTAAATATATCCTTTGCCTTTATAGGCAAACATTACCGCCTGTTAGGAATAGCATTTTTGCAATGGTGTTTGCCTTTCGTATTGCTCAATACACTTTCCAATACACTCATTTTAGATAATTTGTATGCTTGGTTGAATGAAATCTCCTACTCACCTGAGAGGGTATTTGAAATTTATACGGCAGTCTATTCCTTCAAAATGTTCATTTTCAGTTTGTTAGCACTTTTTATTAACTTATTGCTTGTGGCAGTAGTTATGCTAATCATATTCAGGATATTTCAATTAGAACTTGACGAGTGTGAAGAGATTAGCTTGAAGACTATCAGTGATAACTTGTTCAAAGGACTATTTAAGCTAATTTTTACACAAATATTTTTCTTTTTTATGATAGCCTTGGGGCTTGTCTTATTTATTTTACCAGGGCTTTATTGGAGTTTCTTGCTTTTATTATTACCCATAGTTCGTTATTTTGAGCCTGAAACCACACTTTGGCAGGGCTATCAGCGTTGCCAAGCCCTTTATCGTAATGAGAGCAAATTTAGTTGGAAAAAATATTTTCAAACCGTAGGCTTGGTTGTTATCCTATCAATTATTGGTTTTTCGGCTTCTGCTTTTTTAGCGACAATATACCAAACATTGGGTTACAATCCGCTTGAGTCTAAAAATTTAACCTCCAATCAATCCTCTGCTTGGTGGATAATTGCAATTACTACCTTCATTTCGCAAATAGCTAATACCTTAATGGCTTTTTTAACTTATACGGTATTAACATTTCAGTATTTCAATTTGGTAGAACAAATTGATAGCAAATCTGTTGTCAAAGAGATAGAGCAATTTGGAAAATGAAACTAACTACAAAAAAGGAGATTATCAAAATTATATGCCCTCTATTCAAATAAGTTATGACTTAGTAAGCCAAGCCGACCTCTCAGCCCAAGAATGGGCTTTAATCCGAGCCGCAGAGTTGGCAACAACTACGGCTTATGCTCCTTACTCTAATTTTTGGGTAGGTACGGCACTGCTATTAGAGAATGGCGAAATTGTGCAAGGTTCTAACCAAGAGAATGCAGCCTATCCCTCAGGGTTGTGTGCCGAGAGGGTAGCCTTTTTCAAAGCGGGAAGTGGTTTTCCTAATGTAAGAATAGTACAGATGGCAGTAGTAGCTAAGCGAGCCAATGAAAATCATTTCCTACCTGTGGCTTCTTGTGGGGCATGCCGTCAGGTCATGTTAGAATACGAATACAAACAAAAAGCACCCATAAAAGTACTTTTTCGTGCCACAGCCGAAAAATATTACCGCTTACCTAATGTAGCTTGCCTCTTGCCTTTTCAGTTCACAGCTGAAAGTTTGTGAATTATTTGGCATACCCTCGCAAAATCTTTCATACCGAATAAACTTGTAGATACAAGCATTTTGCGAAAAGTAATACAGACAGCTAACAGTATCAGTAACCCAATACAAGAAAAATTTTCCTGCTCCTTATAGTCTAAAATTTGACAAAATACGGCAAAGAGCTATTTTTTTTCTATCTTTGCAGTGAGTAGTTGTGATGTAACAGTTCACCTTTTGAAATCTTAACGTATCTATTTGTAAAATATTCGGAACTTTGAATTATGAAAGTAGGTCGCTTCTTTGTAAACACTCTTTTGGGGGTGTTAATGGGCTATTCTCCTATATTTGCCCAATGGAACCCACCGCGTATTTTGAAGCACCCTAATTTAGCACAAATACAACCACAACCACTACATATACTTAATTCAGAATACGAAGAGACAAATATGTCTATCTCGCCTGACGGCAAGTACCTTTATTTCTTGTCTGCACGCGGTGGCCAACCTTGGTCTAAAGCATATTATACTACTAAAAAAGGTAAACCACAATACGACGGAGATATTTGGGCTTCACAAAAAGTAGGAGGGAAATGGCAACCTCCTTACGTTCTGCCCTTGGGCATAAACAGCCCTAATGGCGAAGATGAACCCAACATCTCCCCTGATGGGCAAGTAGTATATTTTCAAAGTTGGCGCGAAGACTGGGAAAGAACTAACGGTCCCTACTACAAAGCTACCCTAAATGGCGACCAGTGGGGAACTCCTGTGGGCCTAGGTAGTGGTATCACAAAATTTTTCAAAGATAAAAGTCTTCAATCCTTACTACGTGGGGGTAACATGGGAACTGATGGCGCCTCCTTCTCTCCTGATGGTAATACATTTATCTTTTCTTTTGCCTTAGGTGGAAGTGAAGCTAAAATGGATTTATACATCAGCCGAAAAGATGCTTGGGGCAACTGGTCATATCCCGTTATGTTACCTGTTAGTACCCCTGGAAATGAACGTTCCCCCTTCATTGCTGCAGATAATAAAACACTTTTCTTCGCTTCCGACGGCTATGGTGGATGGGGAGGACTTGATATTTTGAAAACTACTATTCTTGAAAATAATACCCATACCCAAGTACTTAATATCGGCGCTCCTTTCAATACCTATTTAGACGATTACGGCTTTATGCTCACAGGCTCAGGCGATGAAGCCTATTTTATCCGTGAAGGAGATATTTATTACATCAATACTACTAATGCCTCTCCCGAACTGAAACCAGGTGCCACACTCATGATTACAGGGGTGATAAGGGATGCCTCTACTAAAAAAGGAACCGGTGCTTTGATACATATCGTAAATCCTACTACCCAAAAAATTATTGCCACAGGAAAAAGCAACTCTGCCACAGGAGAATACAGCATTATGATTCCCGAGCTCTTAGATAAGTTCGAACAAAAGGTAAGCAAAGATGGATACACCCAAGCGAAAAAAGAACATAATATTAAAATTACAGCAGGACTCAACAAAGTAGTCTCTGACTTAACCATAGAGCCTATTTTAGCTAAAAAAGAGGACAACCCACCTCCTCAAAGACCGAAACCCAAACCACAGCAACAAGAGGCAAGCATCGATACTAACTTTTGAATTGCTCTACAATAAAGCAAGGAATACTCTTATCATATCAGGAAAGGTTTAGGGAAATAAGAAAATATGATTTGAGTGTTATATTTGAACCTCTTCTTTTATTTTAGTGAAACAGTTTCCAGCCCTCAATAAAAATCTGAGGGCTGGAAGCTTGTAAATAAAAAATCAATTTGAAAGCTCTTCATTCAATTTTATTTATTCGGTTGAGGTGTAGTGCGAAGGTATGGCTTAATAACAGTATGCCCTTTGGGAAATTTCGCAGGAATATCCTCAGTTTTTATAGCAGTGCTTACAATTACGTCATCGCCATCTTTCCAATTAGCAGGAGTAGCTACTTGATAGTTTGCTGTTAGTTGTAGGGAGTCAATCACACGAATAATTTCATCAAAGTTTCTACCTGTAGAGGCAGGGTAAGTAAGCATGAGTTTAATTTTTTTATCGGGTCCGATGATAAACACTGAACGCACCGTCATATTGTCAAGAGCGTTAGGGTGTATCATGCCATACAAATTAGCAATAACACGGTTTGGGTCTGCAATAATAGGATAATCTAATTTAGTATTTTGCGTCTCTTCTATGTCTTTTATCCAAGCGAAGTGAGAATCAATAGGATCTACGCTGATAGCAATTGTTTTTACGTTTCGCTTATCAAATTCTGAGCGATATTTAGCTACTGTACCAAGTTCTGTAGTACAAACGGGAGTGAAATCAGCAGGGTGTGAGAAGAACACACACCAGCTATCCCCAATCCATTCGTGAAAGTTGATTACCCCGTGAGTGGTTTCTGCCGTAAAATTAGGGGCTACATCTCCTAATTGTAAAGCCATAGTGTTACAAATTGTTAGGTTTGGATAAAGTTGAAAGAATGAAAAAGAATGAAATATGTACGTGAAAATCAATGCAAAGAAAAATTTAATTCAATTGTTTTGATAATTTTCTATAATGTAAGTTTAGATTATAGAACAAAAGCACTAGATTTCAAGCCTAAACGCTATGCAAAGTTAAGTAGTTTTTTTATATTTTGTAGGAAATAAATATTTTTTTTCGTAAATTACCTATATCTGACTTCGCATTGAGTCAAATGTAATGTATTTAGGTTAGGTTTTATACTCAAAAAAATGCAGTGGCGTAAAATCTACGTGAGTTGTGAAATAACTACAAAATTTTATAGTAATTGAGCTGCTAATTGTGCTTTTGAATATCAGACTTATACCCTATGGCAAAGTTCTGATAACTATTGATGAGGTTATTTTTTGGGAGTATTTGACAAATTTACTTATCAATTCACTTTGAAGAAATTAGCAATAGCAATATAATAGCGAAAAAATTGTGTTAAGGATTGAAAAGGCAAGCTCGCGAGGCTTAGTACGTAGCACCGAAACATTATTAAAGCTTGTAAAGTCCACCCTTTTTGAGCCACAAATGAAAAGGGAAAAGGAACACCCCAAAAAGTAGCTTTTTTGTAGCTATTTTGCCACGGCTTAAACAAATACCAAAAATCTCGCTTTACTTTCCAAGAACAATACAAACATCGTATATTTGCGAAAAAAAAACTGCTATGAAAAAACATATTTGCAAAACACTGCTTGGGCTGTTAGTTTGCATAGGGTTCTATGCCTGTAATGACGAGAAATATGACACCAAAGCTATTGCTCAAGAAGTAAGACAACGGCAAGTAAAACGTCTCACAGATACCAAACTCCTACGTTGGGTAGAGCTTAAAGGTACGGAGGTGGTTATTCAAGCCCAAAAAAATTTACTGCGGGCTTTGTACGCTTTGCAGACAAAGGACTCTACACTCTCACTTAAAAAAGCCTATCAACAAATTGATTTGCAAAAATTGCCTAACATAGACTCGTTGCAAAGAAAATGCGAATGCCAGATACGCATACAATCGCAAGCACTTCAAACAAAAACCGTAGAATTTGCCGAAAATAAAACCAAAATTTGCTTTCAACAAAAATTCATACTTGACAATGAAGAGGTGGGGTTTTGGATTATTCTCTTTGATAAAAAGAAAACGATTTTAGGTATAAAACCCAAAGATATTGCTAACCTCTAAAAGCAATTTAGTTAAGTTGTACACCAAACAACGCATCTAATATGCAAAATCAAAATCTTATCCTTAACGAGAGGCAAATTCTACAAAAAATAAGAAGAATTGCCTACCAAATTTATGAAAATAATTTTGACGAAACCCACATCGTTTTTGCAGGTATTGAGGGAAGTGGTTATACTTTGGCAAAAATGCTTTTACAAGAATTTAGTCAAATTAGTAAAATAGAAACTACTTTAGCACAAATTCTTATCAATAAGCAAAACCCGTCGCAAAGTGAAATTCAACTTGTGCCAATAAACAAAGAAATGATAAAAGATAAAGTAATTATTTTGTGCGATGATGTACTAAATACAGGCAAAACTTTGGTATATAGCTTGCGGTGCTTTATCAATACGAATGTAAAGAAAATACAAACTGCTGTCTTGGTGGATAGGCAACACCACAATTTCCCCATCTCTGCTGACTATGTGGGCTATCAGTTAGCTACTACTTTGCAGGAACACGTAAAAGTAACACTGAATGAAAGCGAAAAAAGCGTGTACTTATTCTAGCCAACTCACCTCAACACCAAATTTAACCTAACGTTTAACACTCAATAATCCAAACTATGCCCGCTACTTTTTTGTCAATTCACCCTAAAAATCCAGAGCCGCGCAAAATACAAGAAGTGGTAAAATGCTTACAAGAGGGGGGTATTGTGGTTTATCCTACGGATACGATTTATGGCATGGGCTGTGATATTCACAACCCGCGTGCCGTAGAGCGGTTATGCAAAATAAAGAAAGTTGAGCCAAGAAAAAATAACTTTTCTATTATTTGTGCCGATTTAAGCCATATTTCTGAATATGCTAACATTTCAGATAATACATTCAAGATAATGAAAAAAGCCTTACCCGGAGCTTACACTTTTGTGCTAAAAGCGAGTAGCAAATTGCCCAAAATTTTGCATACAAACAAAAAAACCATAGGTATTCGTATTCCTGACCATAATATTCCCTTAGAAATTGTACGACAATTAGAAAATCCTATCATTACCACTTCTATTAAAAATTTAGATGACATTGTAGAGTATCCTACCTACCCAGAAGATATTTACAAAATGCTCAAACACGAAGTAGATATTGTAATTGATGGAGGGGCAGGGCAACATACCCCTTCTACTATTTTAGATTGCACCGAAGACGAGCCCACACTTATTCGCTTGGGCTTAGGGGACGTGAGTTGGTTAGGGCTGGAATAATTTTGATAGAAAGTTAGTTATGTTTTATTCCCGCTTCAATAGCTTGCAAAATAAGTTGGCAGGCTTCACGGATTTGGCTTTCAGTAATAATGAGCGGTGGGGCAATTCGCATGGCATTATCGCAATAGAGAAACCAATCTGTAAGTACTCCGAGTTGAATGGCTTTGTCGATAATAGGTTTAAGTGTAGCAAAATTTTCAAATTCAAGGGCAATCATAAGTCCTATGTTTCTGAAATTCAGAATTTTAGGGTGTTTGAGTAGTTCTCTGAAAAGTTGGGCCTTGGGTTCTACTTGTGCTAAAAGATTTTCTTCTTGTATCACTTGCAAAGTAGCCAACGAAGCGGCACAACTCACAGGATGCCCGCCGAAGGTAGTAATATGCCCTAAAATAGGGTTGTAGGTAAGAGTTCGCATGATTTCTTGCGAACTGATAAAGGCCCCGATAGGCATACCGCCGCCCATGCCTTTGGCACAAACAAGAATGTCAGGCTGAACAGCAAAGTGTTCAAAAGCCCAAAATTTACCTGTTCGCCCAAAACCCGATTGAATTTCATCTAATACTAATAAAGCCCCTACCTCTCTGCATCTGCATTGCAGGGCTTGAAAGTAATGCGTGCAGGCAATTTTTACGCCTGCTTCGCCTTGGATAGTTTCCACAAAAACAGCGGCAGTACGTCGTGTAATCTTATCAAGGTCAGAGAAGCTACCATAATGAATATACTGAATATCAGGCAATAAAGGGCGATAGGCTTGCTTAAATTTTTCATTTCCACTGATAGACAAAGCCCCTTGCGACGAGCCATGATAAGCATTATAGCAAGTTATGATTTGGGTACGCTGTGTAAAGCGTTTAGCTAATTTCATTGCTCCTTCAATGGCTTCACTTCCCGAGTTGGTAAAGTACACGTTGTTTAGGTGCGAGGGCAAAGTCTGGCAAAGGTGATAAGCTAATTCATTTTGGGGGCTTTGTATCAATTCTCCATAAACCATGACGTGCCAATACTTATTGAGCTGATTCTCAATAGCTTGCTGTACCTTGGGGTGGCGGTGCCCTACATTACTTACAGCAATTCCTGAAATTAAATCAATTATTTTTTTACCTTCAGAGGTGTAGAGGTACACACCTTGGGCATAAGCAATTTCAATCGCCAATGGTGAGGGTGAGGTTTGAGCAAGGTATCGAAAAAAGAGTTCGCGTTGGCTGGGCATAGGAAAGAGTATTAAAAATTGATGGTACAAAATTACAGAACTTTTAGCGGGATTTGTCTAATTGTTTGCATTTTCAATTGTGTGGATATAAAGAAAGTAAAGTTTTTACTTTTTCTCATTTTCTCCCCTCTAAACATTTATTTTTTCATAATAAAATGCTATTATTGCATAATTTTCGCTAATAAAGAAGGGTTTAAGGTATTTTTTGGGGAGTACTTTGACTTATGAAGAAAATTTCTGCTCAATTTCGCATGCTTCTTTTGTGGGCTTACGCCCTACATTTGGGAATACTTGGTGTATGCATTGCCCAAAACGAGCAGACCCTTCAAAATGCATTGGCAAAGGCGAATGAGGATACCAACAAAGTAGGTATTTTTCATGAGTTAGCTTATTTAGCTTATCAAAATAGCACCTTTGATAAAGCCCAAAATTATGCCCAAGAAGCCTTAAATCTATCCGAAAAATTAGACTATAAAGAAGGTAATGCCAAATCGCATATCCTTTTGGGTGATATCTTTAGGCAAAAACGTGATTTTAATTTAGCCCTTAAAAGTTATTTCCAAACAGAACGTCTATACGATTTTTTGAACAACAAACAGCAACTTTATGAAGTATACCAAAAAATTGCCTCCCTTTACCAGGAGCAACAAGAATATGCACAAGCCCTCAAATTTTACAATAAAATTCCTACCCTAAGCCAAGCTAACAAAGCTAATTTGCCCTTATTAGAAAAGCGGGCATACTGCTATAAAATGCTTGCAGATTGGGCAAATGCGTACCAAGATTACCAAAAAATACTCTACCTCTACCAAGCCGAAAATAAGCCTGCCCAAACCATAGCTACCCTACAAGAGCTAGCGCTAATAGCTCAAACCATCGGCAAATATGATTTGGCAGAGCAACATACCGAAGCCTTGCTTCCTTTGTATAAAAGGGAGAAAAATTGGGTAGAAGTTTCTAATACATATAACAACTTGGGCTTTTTAGCAAAACGAAAAGGCAATGTAGAGGAAGCTCACAGCTATTTTAAGCAAGCGTTAGAACTATACGAAAAGCAAATTTCAAATATAGAGGGAGAGAAAAAAGCTATCTTACTTATTAACACAGGAGTAGCTTATACTAATTTGCAACAATATGCCAAAGCCAAACGTTGCTACCAAGATGCACTGAAAATTCGTACTAATTTACAAAACCCTACTAGCATAGCCGATGCTTATAACTATTTAGCCGCTAACTATTTGGTTGCCAATAACTTAAACCAAGCCCTTAAAAGTGTGAATACAGCTATTGAAATTGGAGAAAAGCAAAAAGCCTACCACGTATTAGCTACCAGTTATCAAATTTTGGTACTCATAGCCCAACAAAATAATGATAACCAACTATTCCAAAGTACTTTACAAAAACTACAAGAAACAGAAAATAAACTCAAAGAAACTGAAAACCAAAAACGAACTGAATTACAACAACGCCAAAAAATGATTGAAAAAGAGGAAAATGACTTGAAAAATTTATTGCTTTTAGAAGAAAAAACCGCCACCGAAAACAGACGACTCCTGCGCGAAAAAGAAAAACAAGAAAAGGAAATTCAACTCTTGAAACAAGAAAAAGAACTCCGCGAAGCTAAATTCAGAAATGAACAACTAGAAAAAGAACGAATTAGCCAACTTCTAGCCCTTGCCCAACAAAAAGCTGAAACCGAAAAACAAAAAGCCGAAGCAGAAAAACAAAGAATTGAAACCGAAAGACAAAAAGCCATCGCCCTACAAAAAGAGCAAGCCAACGAACTCTTGAAAAAAGAAAATGCCCTCAAACAAGCCCAAGCCGAAGCCAAACAACGTGAGCAAGAGCAGAAACTCAAAATGCAAGAAATGAAAACCCAAGACGAAAAAACTATTCGCTTCTATACTACGCTTGCTCTCATCTTGACAGCCATGCTGCTCGTGTTTGCAGTTTTTGCCTATTGGCAAAATCAAAAGAAAAATAAAAAATTAGCTGAACAAAATGCCATTATCAACGAACAAAACGAAGAACTACAAGTACAAAATGAAGAACTCCATCAGCAACAGCAGGAAATCATGGCTCAACGCGACTTTATTGAAGAGCAGAAAAAAGTTCTTGAAAAACAATACGAACAAATTACCCAAAGTATTCACGTTGCAGAAACCATACAGAGAGCCGTTTTGCCTTCCAGTAAATACATAGAACGATACGTAAACGACTACTTTATAATCTATCGACCCAAAGACGTAGTCTCAGGTGATTTCTATTGGGCAAACCATACCGATAATATTTTCTTTGCTATTGCTATTGATTGTACTGGACATGGCGTCCCCGGAGCTTTTATGAGTATGATTGCTAATACTCTTCTAGATAATACAATTAAAGTAAAACGCTTAACTAACCCTACTGATATTCTTAACGAAATGGACGCACGCATTAAAGCCTCCGTAAAAAATGATGAAAATCTAGAGGAATTGAGTGCTGGAGGTATGGACATGTGTATTGCCGCTATCCATTTAGAACCAAAAAATGGGAATTACCTCATACATTATGGAGGTGCAAAAAGACCCCTGTATTACCTAACACCTAATGAAGAGGAGGTAAATACGCTTAAACCCACGCGCCGCTCTATCGGTTGGATTCCTTCTAATGAGTTTACCACACAAGAAGTACTTTTGCCCAAAGGTAGTCGCCTCTATTTAAGTAGTGATGGGCTAACTGACCAAAACAACGCAAAAAGACAAAAATTTGGCGAAAAATATCTCTTTACACTGATTAAAGAAACGCGCTTAGTGAATATGAAACAACAAGCACAACACATAGAACAAGCCTTAGATAACTTTCAAAAAGATACTGTTCAAAGAGATGATATTCTTTTATGGGGAATTGAACTATAAGCCAAACCATATAAAAATAAAACTATGAAACAAAAATTGCACTTATTCAAATTCAAAAATATTTTTTCAATTGCAAGCAGATGGAGAATAATCAACGTAGGGCTAATTCTTATGCTTTTAGTAAGCATGTGCCAATTTCCGCGCACCGAATTTCTTAGCCCTGTACCTACAGCTTTGCCTGCCACCGAAATTACCAACAATAGCTTTCAAGCAAATTGGAAGCCCTTGGTGGGAGTAACCACCTTCTTTTTGGATGTAGCTACGGATATAAACTTTCAAAATATCTTACCTAATTATAACAACAAAGCCATTCAAGATACAACCGAAAAGGTTGTAGGTTTAGAAATTGGTACAACTTACTATTACCGCGTACGATCTCGAAATGCAGATAACACTATCTCTAACAACTCTAACATTATCGCTCTAACTCTCTCTAACGAAGTAAACGCTCCTGAAGCCCTCGCTCCCATAGAACGGACCGCCTTACGATTTGTGGCTCGCTGGCGAAGAGTAAGCGTAGCTACTTCTTATCGCTTGGAAGTAGCCAAAGATACTAATTTCACCGAAATTGTGCCTGACTACAACGGTGTTAACCTATTAGATACCTTTGCAATTATTAAAAATTTAGATAGCTTTGAAGCAAAATATTACTACCGCGTACGCGCTATTCGCTTGAATTTCATTTCTCCTTATTCTAATACAGTAGTAGTCCTGCCCGCAGTTACTCCTAACTGCCGAATTTTTGACCAAGTAATTGACAATACAAGCAATCCTGTGTTTGGAGATAGACAAATTTTTACCTACGATGCCCAAGGTAGAGTCGTTACGATTGAACATCGCGGTAAACCTATTGCCCTTGGCGGAAGTGCCGCAAATGAAAATCAAGGGCAATTTACTAATACAGGTTACGGTACTACAGCAAGTAGAAGACATATCGGAGCTATTTGGACACTCTCCTACAATGCCCAAAACCAAATTACGCAAGGCGTACTTACCAAAAACTTTGCTCCCAACATAGGTAGAGTATTAGAAAGACGTACTTTTACCTATAACAGCCAAGGTAAGGTTAGTCAGGTACTAGTAGATGGGTTTGATGCAACTACAGGGCTTCTTTACGTAAAAAGACGATGGGAAATAGAATATGATGAAAAGGGAAGAGTAAAAGTTTGGAAAGATTTTGACATTACGAATACAGAAACGCTCGCAGGCAAATATACTTATACCTACAATCAACGCGACCAACCCATTGAAATGGTGTACGAACGAAACGAACCCGCTCACATTTCTAACAGCAACATCGTAGGAACCTATACCTACAGGTACAAGTACGACGAAAACCTCAACCCCTTAGCTCTACTCCGAAGACAAGACTATGCCTTCTTTGTGCTTACTAATTACATGCCTCGCTACAAGCCTATGATCACGCTTAACAATGTAGTAGAAGAATTGGTAGGAGTTACGCTTACCCCTAATCTATTCAACCGAAGCTATTTTTATGGCTTTGAACTTAATTCCATCAATATTGCTACTAAGCAGTTAGGTGTGCCCGATGCTTATTATAGTCTTATGAATTGTAATTAGAAAAAAAGAACAATATCAAAAACAAAATATGAAAATACAATCTTTGCTTACTTTACTTTTTCTCTTTACTTGGCTCTCTCCCAAAGCCCAACGTATAGATAGTCTCGCTGCTTTTCAATTGGCAGTTAAAGAGGATATTTTGGATAAAAATTATACTAAAACTAAAAAATTACAAGTCTATACAGCTAAAAAATACTGGCAAGAACTTCAAGAAACTGATTTGGCTGTTCATATCATTTCTCAAAAGGAGATACAACTCTCCGGAGCTACGCATATTGCCGAAGTTTTACGCCTCGCTCCGTCTATGATAGTACGACAAGCCACGAACGGTGTGTATGACGTGCAAATGCTTATGGGAGAAAATATTTTGCAAGGCAATCCTTTTGGTAGAGTACCACATCACCAATTTTTGCTTTTAATTGACAATATGCCTTACAATGACGACCTGAAAGGAAATATTGTGTGGGAAGCCTTACCTATTGACCTACACGATATTTTTCAAATTGAAATAATAAATAATCCCATTTCTATACTTTATGGAGGAAATACCCTTACAGGAGTAGTGCATATTATTACACAAAAAGGCAAAACCGAAAATTTGCAAGTAGAGGCAAGTACTATGCTTGCAAATAATGATAGCTATTTGCACCGAATTAGCTTACAAGCAGGTATTGGTGAAAAATGGAGATTTCGCTTATCAGGGCATTATCATTCCTTAGAAAGGTTTGGGAAAAATATCTATTTATTTAGCCAACGGCGATTTGTCCAACCAGACTCCCTACTTTTTTTTGACTCACAAGCCCGCCAACGCAATGGCTTCAATAGTGCAGGTAGACAAAATTGGGGAACAAATGCCTGGATTACTTTTTCGCCAAGTACCAAAGCAGAAGTAAGTTTGCACGTGTTTTTGCAAAACTCGCAAGCCCAAGGTCGGTTCTCACCCACAGACTTAGCCCTCTCTACACGCAACAGCAACAGTATAGGGGCTAATCTAAACCTTAGAGCTAATAAATTCCAAATTCAAACTTCTTACCAACAAGGAAAACGAGACTTTGCCGTAGGCTATCAAGGCAATGAATTTGATTTTTCTTATTTCAACAGTAGTTTTTCTTACCAAATAGACTGGAAAAACGGACAACTGCGCCCTGAAATACAATCTTGGAACACTACTTTCAACGATTTGCCTTATAGCGATAGCACTTCGCGCATTTTTAACAGAAAAGTGCAGAACAGTGGTTTAGCATATAGCTTACACCTACAACAATTTTTTTTGCCTAACAAATGGAACATTAACATTTCGGTACGAAACGAACATTTTACTCCTAACAAAGCCCACGCTACCCTTAGCTTGCGCATAGCCACACATTGGCAAATTAGCAACGCTCAGCAAATCGCACTTGGTTTTACACAAGCTCACGCACGTCCTTTCCTTTATGATTGGCACCGCAATTATACTCAACCCGATGTAAATTTGCCCGATGGTAAACGCCTTTTAGCAAGTGCCGAAAGAGTGAGATTACCTCAGAACCAACAAATTAGTTTACAGTATCGCCTTGCACTTGGGCAAAAATTTGGATTGATGACACAACTCTTCCAACAAACTTTCAAAAATTATACCTTTGAACAATTTTTCGATCTTTCGGCTAATCCCGAAGAGCCATACCCTTACCTTTATCGGTATGAAAATATTGCTGACTTTAATACTCAACAAAGGGGAGTCACTACTAAAATTGCTTACGAAAACAATCAGTTTCAAACAAACTTATCTTTCACTTTACAGCAAAATACGCAAACCAATTCGCAGTATTTTGACCTAAAAAGCACTCCCAACTTTTGGGCATCGTGGCAAGCTAGCTATCAAGGTTTGCTTAACGGCAAGGTAAGTATCTTTGCTAATGTGTATTACCTAGCAAATTACACCCTTTCAGCACAAAATTTTGAACCTTTGCTCAACCTTAATACCAAGATTTCTTACAAGTTTTGGAAAAACAATGTAGTTTTTGCTAATTTACGAAATATTGCTTTTGACCATGCTGAAATACCTTTTACTGAAACGATACGCCCTTTGTATGGTTTTGGAGCAGAGGTGAACTTTTGAGAGCATCTAACAAGATAGGAGAAGAAAAGGCAATATTTGTATACCCTAACTACCGATTGATAGAACATATAAGTGGCTTTGTTTACAAAATTTAACGAGAGTGTTGTTCTGCCTTGTCATTTCGTTTTAATTTGCTATTCAGACTAATTATTTTCCTAAAAAAACGCTCAAGAGTTGTTCAGTAGCTTGCAAAATAGAAATTTGGTTTTGAATTACTTGGCTTTCAAGGATATTTATTTGCTCTTTAACGTGGGGGTGAGTGTAAAACATGGTTTGTAGGCGTTGAGCGATGTGTTCGTGGAGAGCATTTTTTCGTTGCTCTTGGCGTTTTTTGTACCAATAGCCATTTTTTTGGGTGAGTTGTACATAGTCTTCTATCCAATTCCAGATTTCAGCTATACCTTTATGAGTGATTGCTGAACAAATACCCACGGGCACTTTCCAACCGGCTTCGTGAGGGGGGAACAGATGCAAGGCATTTTGATACTCTGCTTGAGCTGCTTGGGCTTTGCGTAAGTTATCTCCGTCGGCTTTGTTTATGGCTATGGCATCAGCCATTTCCATGATACCGCGTTTCATACCTTGCAACTCATCACCTGCTCCTGCAAGCATAAGCAGGAGAAAAAAGTCGGTCATATTTTTTACGGCTGTTTCTGCTTGCCCTACGCCTAGGGTTTCTACAATAATTACCTCAAAACCTGCTGCTTCTAGTAGGGTAATGGTTTCACGGGTTTTGTGGGCAACGCCGCCTAATGAACCTCTTGAGGGGGAGGGGCGAATATAAGCGTTGGGTTGTGAGGCTAAGGTAGCCATGCGTGTCTTATCGCCCATGATACTGCCTTTTGTTCTCACGCTGCTTGGGTCTATGGCTAATACTGCTAACTTCTTATTCTTGGAAAGGATGTAATTGCCGAATGCTTCTATGAAAGTGCTTTTGCCAACTCCTGGCACACCTGTAATTCCTATGCGGACTGAGTTGGTAGGTTGGTTTGCCACGCCTTGCAACACCTCTTGGGCAAGCAGCTGGTCTTGGGGAGCTTGGCTTTCTATCAAAGTAATAGCTCTGCTTAAAATGACGCGGTCTTGGGCTAATATTCCTTGGATGTAGGTTTCTGTTGAGAGGCGTTTAGCTACCATAACAAAGCCATATGAATAACTTTTACTCCTAAATTTTTTGCTACAAAGCTATTGTTTTTGCAATACAAGAAGCCGATAGGTCTTATATTTCATAAAATTTTCGGCATTTCGCTCTCCTTTGAAGTGTTTGTTATGCAATTTTTCTAATTTCTTTTTGTATTTCCACTTCAGAATCTTAGCAATAAACGGTAGCTTAGTTTCAAGTATTTCTAAGAGCATATACCATGAAGGTTGGATAACGCGCAGGGTGAAATCATTCACTACGGTCATTGTGGGGGCAATTTCGGCGGTGATGTCAAGGTTATGAATTATCTTGTAAGGGAGCGTAGATAGCAATGTTTCAAAGGCTTTCCATTTGTGTCCTCCTCCTAGGGGGCTTTTGCCCTCTGCTTCAGTCTGAAAAAAGTCGCAGATTAATACATAACCATTAGGACGTAGCAAGTCATAACTTTTTTGCAAAGAAATTTCCATGGGAATATACTGAAAACTCTCACTAAACAGCACCAAGTCGTATTGTTTTTCAATTTTCACCTCTTCATATTTGCCTTGATAGATTTGAAAGTCGTTTCCAAGCAATTTGTAAGCGTGAGCGGAGAGCCGTTGGGAAGGGGAGACTGCCTCTACTTGATAACCACTTTGCACAAGCTCGTAAGCCACACGCCCCGAGCCACAACCCACATCTAAAATCTGCTTTACCCCCGCAGGAATGTACTCAAATAAGAGTTGGGTATAATTTTCTTGGGCTTGTTTCAGGTTTGCAATATCAGGAGTAAGGTTATCTTTCCAATAGCCGTAATGCAGGTAATCCGTCTTGAGAAAATAGCCCAAAAAAATTAGCCCGATATCCAAGCCTATTTCTTTGGTATCTACTTTGTTTTTGCTCATGCTTTTGTTAGTTGAATGTTGAACATAGAAAATACAACTTTGAACCTTGAAAGTTAGCACTTTTTTTTCAAAGCAATCCTTTATGAGGTATTTATTTTACAATAAACCTATATTTACGAAACTACGGTTACTAAAATCCATAACTCTGCTCTTGCTGTAATAGCTTTCAACCTTTAAGTATATCTCTTCAAAAGTAAATTGTATGTTTTTATTGATAAATATTTAGTTATTAGTATTAAATGTTAGATTTTTAATAGTAAATGTTAAGTTTTTAAT
Organism: Microscillaceae bacterium; assembly: GCA_025054775.1. Classification (GTDB taxonomy): domain Bacteria; phylum Bacteroidota; class Bacteroidia; order Cytophagales; family Microscillaceae; genus JANWZA01. Next base: position 67,490 of record JANWZA010000022.1, on the reverse strand, counting down.
ACTAAAAGCATAGTTTTTAATAGTGATAGCTAATATTTCATTACTAAAAGCATAGTTTTTACTAATAAATGTTATTAAATTATCATTAAAAATTTAACATTAAATACCAAAATACTAACATTAAGTATTAGAGAATTAGCATTTAGTATTAAATATTAAACATTAATCATTAAAGTTTTAACATAAATTAATAAAACCTTAACATTAAGTATTAAAGTATTAATATTAAGTATTAAAGTGCTAACATTAAATACTAAAATCTTCACATAAGATGCTGAAAACTTGCTAACCATCACTATTTTTTTTTATTATTCAATGGAATGATACTACTTGAAGGGATTAGGGCGTTCCCTTTGCCCTTTTCGCTACGGCTCAAAGGGCAAAGGGGCGGGCTTTGCAGGGCTCCGCTGGCGCTTCGGTGCTTCGCTGACGCTTCGCACCAAGCCCTTGCAGGGCTTGCCCTTTCAATCCCTAACGCAAAAAAACAAGAAACCACAATACCCTAATAAGCACTGTACTTTAGTTGGTATTTCCAAAAAAAAATCCTACCTTTGCCTGAAATCCAAAACCCATTTACTCTCTATGACTACCCCTAATACATCTACCAAACCTGAACAATCATTAGCAGAACAACTCGGCTTCCACGAAACCTTTGAATGGGTTTATGACAACACCGAAACCGCTATCTATGCTCACACCGTTTACTACGAAGTGCCTTTGATTGATTATTCTCAATACATAACCGAAGACCCTAAACCCGTGGACAACCTATTCTCCGAAAAACAGCAACGCCTCTACATTGACCCGCTCCATGCTAACCTCTGGACCGAGCGCGATTTCTTGGCTTGTTCTAACGTGGGCATTTACTATGATTACAATACCATGCCCGTCGTACCTGACATGTTTTTAAGTTTTGATGTATGTATGCCAGAAGAGTGGGGAAAGGACAAAAAGAACAAGTGCTACTTTCTATGGCGAATGAAAAAGCCCCCCGAGCTAGTGATAGAAATAGTATCTAACAAAACAGGCGGCGAAAACACAAGCAAGTTTAAAATATATGCCGATATGGGAGTGTTATACTATATTATTCACGACCCGTATCACGAACTATATAAAGAAGACTTGAATATATTTCGTTTAGAGGGCAAGGAGTATGTCCCATACAAGTCTGAGGAGAGTAACTACATGCCCGAAATAACTTTAGGCTTACGCTTGTGGGAAGGTTTGTTTGAGGGAGCCAAGGCCTTGTATGTACGTTGGTGCGATAAAGTAGGAAACGTGTTGCGGACAGGAGCAGAAGGCATAGCTGAAGAAGAGACAAAACGCAAAGAAGCAGAGCGTAAAGCTCAAGAAGAGGCTCAACGTGCCGAAGCCGAAGCCCTTGCCCGTCAAGAAGCAGAGCGTAAAGCTCAAGAAGAGGCTCAACGTGCCGAAGCCGAAGCCCTCGCCCGTCAAGAAGCAGAGCGTAAAGCTCAAGAAGAGGCCCTTGCCCGTCAAGAAGCAGAAGAGGCAAACCGCATTTTAATGGCTAAACTAAAAGAGTTAGGGCTTATACCTGAAGAGTTGTTTACAAAACCCAAACAACGCTAATAACGATAGCCAAGTTTTGACATCTTATGCTCACCTTTCAACAAATTAGTAGCAAAGTATTATTCATCGATATAGAGACCGTCAGACAAAAACCCACTTGGCACGAATTAAATGAAATGACTCAACGCTTGTGGGAACGTAAAGCCCAAAGCATCGGCAAGGCAGACTGCACACCAGCAGAAAAATACGAACAATTAGCAGCTATTTACGCCGAGTTCGGAAAAATTATTTGCGTAAGCATGGGCTTTTTATATAGCAAACAAAATCAGATTTTTTTTAAGTTAAAATCTATTTTTCACCGCGAGGAAGCTATTTTACTTAAAGAACTTCAAACTCTTTTAGATGCCAAGTTTAGCTGTTGGTTGCTTTGTGCTCACAATGGTAAGGAATTTGACTACCCTTACCTTTGCAGAAGATTCATTGTTAATCAAATTCCTATCCCCTCTATCTTGGACCTGCAAAATAAAAAGCCATGGGAAATCCCCCATTTAGATACCTTAGAAATGTGGAAATTCGGAGATAAAAAAGCCTTCACAAGTTTGGAACTCCTGTGTCATATCTTTGACATCCCCACCCCTAAAAGCGATATGTCAGGAGCAGATGTAAACCATATTTTCTGGAATGAAAATGACTTATTAAAAATAGCACGTTATTGTGAAAAGGATGTAGTAGCTACTGCACAGGTATTGCTTAAAATGAATATGCTTCCCCTTATTCCCCAAGAAAATATTTTAAGTGAGTTGTAGACTAAAAAAATATTATCTTTGCACATTAAAATAAACCTTCTATTAAGTACAATGCACAACTATAACACCCAACAAGAAGAAATCATTCTAAGAGAATACGGCAGAAATATACAAAAACTAGTCCAATACATTGCCTCTATAGAGGACCGCCAACAACGAACCAATTATGCTTACGCCCTGGTAGCTCTTATGAAACAACTAACCCCTGAAACAAAAAACAATGTAGAATACCAAAGCAAATACTGGGACGATTTGTATATCATGTCTCATTTTGAGTTAGATATTGACAGCCCTTACCCCATGCCCGAGAAAAGTGCCTTAGGTAGAAAACCCCAAAAAGTACCCTACAGCACAAATGAAATCACTTACAAACACTACGGTAAAAATATTGAAAAGCTGATAGAAAAAGCCCTCGAAATCGAAGACCAAGAACAATGCTTCTATGAATTCCTATATATTAGCCAACTTATGCGCACATTCTATGCTAACTGGAATAAAGACAATATAGATGATGAAACACTCATGCAGCACCTTATTACACTCTCAAAAGGTAAAATCTCACAAGAAATTTTAGATAGATTGTTCTCCCAAGAGGAAAATAAAAAAATTTCATTGCAACTGAGTAGAGATAGGCATAAAAATCAGCAAAATAACAAAAACAATAACCGCAAAAAACGCAAAAAAAAATAGCCAAAATATAAAATTAAACAACCTCACCGAAAGCAGGTGCGCTTCTCTTGAGAAGAACATAAGCAGCAGATACCTCTATGCTTTTGAAATGAGACATACCCCTAATTTTTTACTAAATTAAAAGAATATGCTCTCTACCTACGAAGAAAACTACCAAAAAAACTTGATAGAATTACTACAAATTATCCAACTCTTTCACCAACGCGGTTGGTCGCCTGCTACCAGTACCAATTATTCCTTCCGAAACCCCGTTCCCCACCAAAATACTTTTACCATTTCCGTCTCTGGGGTTGATAAAAGTAAATTCACCCCTCACGACCTTATGCAAATAGATGACCAAGGCACCCCTTTGCCCGAATATGCTCACCTTCGCCCCTCCGCTGAAACCTTAATACATATTTACTTGTATGAAAACCCCGAAAATCAAGCAGTCTTACATACGCACTCGCTCTTTGCTACCATTTTATCTAAAATCTTTTTGCCTCAAAAAGGTATCCAATTAGCTAACTTAGAAATCCTAAAAGCCATCAAAGGAATTCTTACTCACGAAACGAAAATTTGGCTCCCCATCTTCGAAAACTCGCAAAATATGACTCAACTGACCCAAGAAATCAAAAAATATTATACGCGTAATCCCCACTGTTATGCCTTTCTTTTGTCAGGGCATGGCTTGTATGCTTGGGGCAGCAGCCTGTCAGAAGCAAAACGCCATATTGAGGCAATAGAATTTCTGCTAAAATGTTTTTACTACGAGCAAACATGGCTAAACATCAAAAACCTAAAAAACTAACAAAAAAGCTATATTTACCATCATTCATGTATAAACTAGCTGAACAATAGCATGAAACTTGTCTTTAGTACCCAAAATTACACCTACTTAGCCCAAGAACTTACGCAATACGAAGGTTTTGAGCTGGGTGAAAAAGAAGTAAAGTTTTTTCCCGATGGAGAACGTTACCAACGCCTAATCTCTGAGGTAGACAACCAAAACGTGGTTTTAATCGGAGGTACAATTAGCGACTCCGATACCCTAGAACTCTATGACTTGGCTTGTGCCGCCGAAAAACACGGAGCTAATTCGCTCTTTATCGTTATTCCTTATTATGGCTATTCTACAATGGAGCGTGCCGTCAAAAAAGGAGAGATTGTAACCGCTAAAACCCGCGCAAGGCTTTTCTCTGCCGTCCCTATCACTCGCACAGGAAACCATGTTATCCTAATGGATTTACATAGCGAGGGCATACCACATTACTTTGAAGGCAATATTCGCCCCGTACACTTGTACTGTAAGCCCTTGATTATTGAAGCAGCTCGCGAATTAGCAGGTAACAATTTTATTCTAGCCTGTACCGATGCAGGCAGAGCCAAATGGGTAGAGTCTTTGGCTAATGACATGGGCGTAGATGCCGCTTTTGTCTTCAAACGTAGAATTAGTGGTGAAAATACCGAAATTACAGGTATCAATGCTGACGTAAAAGGCAAAGATATTGTAATTTATGATGACATGATTCGTACAGGAAGTTCTTTGATTGGAGCAGCCAAAGCCTACAAAAATGCAGGAGCTAATCGGATTTTTGCTATCTCAACACACGGTATCTTTCCTGACCAAGCCGTAGAAAAGTTGAAAAGTACAGGTTTATTTGAGAAAATTGTTACTACTAATACCCACCCTAATGCCTTAGCCTCCCAGAGTGAGTTTTTAACCGTAAAATCAGTAGCCCCTCTTTTAGCCCAAAAATTGAACGAAATCTACTAGATAGTATCAAACAATATTAAAAACACAACAATCAGAACAAAAGTATGGTAGTTAATCAAATTTTTGTTGTATCTTACAACCTAATTAGCTTACAAGCTTAGCAAAACTTTGCAATATTAGCAAAAATGAAATATCCTATCAACCTAAGAGAAGAAGAACTAAAAAATCGTGTAGGAGAGGACTTTTTTTGGCAATATGACTACCACACGGCTATCGGCAACATTGATTTTACGGTATGTGGTTTGCAAAGCAATAGCAAAAGTATGCCACAGTCTTTGGTATGGGCAGAGGCAAAGCGAGGCACGGTAGATTTGACCAAAGCCCTCGTCCAACTTATTTTAACCATCGGCAAAGCCCGCACTTTTGACAAAGTCATGCCTCCCGCCTTCCTATCCGCTTTTGACTGCCAAAAAATCGCCTTTATTCCTTATGCTGACGTGCAAGAAGTCTTTTACTTAAATGACTTTAATTGGAATGTCGCCCCTTCTAACCACGAAACAAGAGAATTTAAGCTACTTTTAGCAATGGTTAGCAATACCCTTGCGCAAAAATCCTTGCTCTTTGACTTTGAATTTGACGGCAAAGAATTGAGAAATTTTATTAAACATAACTTAAAAATTGATTACACAACAATCAGTAAAATTCGGATAGATAAGAATAATTTTATCATTGTGTATAACAAGTGGCTGCAAACCGTCAAGCCCAGCATAGCCGTTAATTGGGAATTAGCCAAAAAAAACGGTATCATTGATGCCGATTTCTACCTCGCGGATTTGCTCTCTCAGGAAAATCAGACAATAAAGGAGAAGTTGTATGTAATACTGAACAAAGACCATTATGAATTTGAAAAGAGTTTAGACGAGATGGGGATTTTTACCATCAAGCGTACTTTTTTCAAAGATAATCAACGCGCCCACGCTGAGTTTTGGAATAAGTACGAAAGACCGCCCCGTGAGCAATACTGGAACTATATTGTGAACCGCAGAGATTTGCTTGTACCACAAGATATACGTGAGCGAAAAGGGAGTTTCTTTACACCACAAATTTGGGTAGAACTTTCGCAACAATATTTTGCCGAATTGTTAGGAGAGAATTGGCAAGATGAGTATTACATTTGGGATTGTGCGGCAGGCACGGGGAATTTATTAGCAGGTTTGACCAACAAGTACCACATTTGGGCATCAACCCTTGACCGACAAGATGTGGATATAATGCGTGATAGGATAAAAAACGGAGCGAATTTGTTAGAGCAGCACGTATTTCAGTTTGATTTTTTGAATGATGATTTTTCAAAACTGCCTGACAATTTGCGTGAAATTGTGCAAAATCCTGACTTGCGAAAAAAACTTATTATTTACATCAATCCGCCCTATGCGGAGCATACAAGCAAAGTTAATCTTATTAGAAAAGCCTACAAAGAGCAACTAACCCAAACCGAGATACAAAAAAAATATGGCGAACTGCTAAAAAAAGCCTCTTATGAACTTTCTGCACAATTTTTGATCCGTATTTATCAAGAAATCCCTGGCTGTTTGATAGGTGAGTTTTCAAAGTTGAAAGCCTTACAATCGCCCAATTTTGAGCATTTTAGAAATCATTTTTTAGCTAAACTAGAACGCTGTTTTATCATACCTTCCAATACATTTGACAACGTAAAAGGTGTATTTCCTATCGGCTTTAAGATATGGAATACAGCCAAAAAAGAAAAATTTGAGGGCATCACAGCCCTAATTTATCAAAAAAATAATATCCCCATAGGTGAAAAAACATTATTTGCGTACAACGATTGCCAATACATTAACACATGGATAAGTGAATATCAGAACAAACTAAATGCAAGTATTGGTTTTTTACATTATCGCGGAAATGATTTTCAACATCAATCTATGGTTTTTATTGAAAGTTTAGGAAAAAGTAGCATGACTATATTAGAAATCAATCAAAATAATCTCAAACCTATTTGCATTTACTTTTCTGTTCGCCATTGTTTGAAAGCCACGTGGCTCAATGACCGCGACCAATTTTTGTATCCTAATGCAGGTTGGCAAACCGATAGCGAATTTCAAAACGATTGCCTCGCTTTTACCTTGTTTCATTCCCAAAACCGCATCTCTTGGCGAAACGGCACAAACCACTGGATACCTTTCACCGAAAAGGAAGTGAACGCAAAAGCAAAATTCAAGAGCAATTTTATGACCAATTTCATACAAGGCAAACTCAAACCACAAGGCAACGGCACCCTGTTAGAAACTGAAAAAGTACGTACCACTCCTTTAACCTTTTCAGTAGAGGCAAAGGCAGTCTTTGAAGCAGGACGCAAACTATGGGCATACTACCACCAAGTAATTACCCAAAAACTTACCATAGGAGAGGAACAGGACGAAGTAAATGCTTCGTTGTATGATATCAAAGTTTATTTTCAAGGAAAAAATGAACAAGGGCGACTAAAAAGTAACAGTACAAATACCACTTTCAAAGAATTATTAAACAATTTACGCTCCGAATTAGATGCACTAGCCCAGAAAATAGAACCTAAAATCTATCAGTATGGTTTTTTGAAACGATAACTATTTTTCTCTGTTTATAGTGAAATCTACTAATTGCTGTAAAGATTTCTTGTAGCTTGATTCAGGAAATTGATTTAAGATAGCCAAAGCCTCTTCTTTGATTTGTTGCATCTTTTGGGTAGCGTATTCAATTCCGCCGCTTCTTTTTACAAATTCAATTACTTCACGCACCTTTTTGGGCTTGTGGCTTTGATTCTTTATGATGTAAATAATGTTTCGCTTTTCGCTCCAAGTGGCTCGATTGAGTGCATAAATTAGAGGCAAAGTCATTTTTTTTTCTCTAATATCAATCCCTACGGGTTTACCGATTTCAGCGTCGCCATAGTCAAATAAATCGTCCTTAATTTGAAATGCAATACCTACCTTTTCACCGAATAATCGGGTCTGCTCTTGTGTAGTTTTATCTGTTTTTTGGCTAGAACTTGCACCTACGGCACAACAAGCGGCAATCAAAGAGGCAGTTTTTTGGCGAATAATCTCAAAATATACCTCTTCGGTAATGTCTAACCTGCGGGCTTTAGCGATTTGCAACAATTCGCCCTCACTCATTTCTTTTACTGCCTTAGACACGATGCCCAAAAGTTCAAAATCTTGATTATCTACCGAGAGCAACAACCCTCGCGAGAGCAAATAATCCCCTACCAAAACAGCAATTTTATTTTTCCATAAGGCATTGATAGAAAAGAAGCCACGCCGATAGTTAGAGTCATCTACCACATCGTCATGCACTAATGTAGCCGTATGTAATAACTCTATTAGAGCAGCGCCTCTATGTGTACTTTCGTTAATACTGCCGCACATACCCGCCACAAGAAACACAAACATAGGGCGTATTTGCTTACCTTTGCTTTTCACAATGTAACTCATAATAGTATCTAAAAGCATGACGTCGCTTTTCACAAATTCTCTGAATTTTTTTTCAAAATCCATCATTTCTTGTTGGATAACGGCTTGTATCTCTTTCAAGCTAATCGCAGGGGCTGGTGCATTAGGCATAGAAATTTAGAAGGGAAAAGCAAAATTTAATAACACAACGCAAATATAAAAGCTATGTTTGACTTTTAAGTTATATTAGTTATGGTTATTCTGAAGCCTAGCCTACATTTTGACAAAAAAAGAGCTATTTTTTTGTATATTTTACACAAGTTGTATATTTTTGTACAAAAAAATAGAAACCATGCTCACTGACCTCTACATTAAGAATTACGCCCTCATTGAGCAGCTTATGATGAAGCCACACCCTGCCTTAAATATTATTACAGGGGAAACGGGAGCAGGGAAATCTATTATGCTTGGGGCAATTGGCTTGCTATTAGGCAATCGTGCTGATTTGAAAGCGTTGCTCAATACTGAAGAAAAGTGTATTGTAGAAGCACATTTTGATATTACAGCCTACCACTTACAACCTATCTTTGAAGAAGAGAATTTGGACTACAGCCCCCATACCACCATACGCCGTGAGATTAGCCCTAATGGCAAATCCCGTGCTTTTATCAATGATACTCCTGTAACTTTAGAGACTTTGAAAAAAATTGGCTCATATTTAATTGATATTCATTCTCAGCACGATAATTTGCAATTAGGAAACAACCTTTTCCAACTGCAAGTCCTTGATACGTTTGCCAATAATCAATCTTTATTAGAAAGCTATCAGCAAACTTATCAGCAATATCGTCAGAAACAAAAAGCTTACTTACAACTGCAAAAAGAACATGACGCTTTTGCCAAAGAACTAGAATTTAATCGCTTCTTGTTAGAAGAGTTGCAAAAAGCTAACCTCAAAGCTAATGAACAGGAAATTTTAGAGCAGGAGTTGCAAAGATTAGAAAGTAGTGAGGAGATTAAACTCAAATTGCAAGAGTGTTTGCAATACTTACAAGCCGATGAGTTAGCCATCAATCCACTGCTCAAAAATTTAATGCAAACCTTAGGCTCAATTAGTAAATTTTCTCCTCAATATCAAGAACTTAGAAATCGTGTAGAAAGTTGCCTCCTAGAATTACGAGATATTGCCCACGAAATTGAACGAGAGCAGGAAAATATTGAACACAATCCCGAACATCTTGCCGAAGTACAAAGTAAACTGAACGAAATTTATCGCTTACAACAAAAACATCGTGTAAGTACCATTACCGAGCTTTTGACAATCCAAGCTGATTTAGACCAAAAAGTGCAAAAAGTACTCAATTTTGAAGATGAGATTCAAGCTCTTCAAAACGAAGTAAAAACATTAGAGCAACAATTACTTACTATTGCCCAGCAACTTTCAGAAAGCCGAAAGGCTGTTATCTCTCCCTTGGAACTTGAAATTAAGAGCATCTTAGCTGATTTAGGCATGCCTAATGCCACTCTCCGCATTGTCCAAGAAACTACCCCTCCTCAACCCACAGGTATTGATAATGTTAACTTTTTGTTCACTGCTAACAAAGGTATTAGCCCTAAACCCATTCAAGAAGTAGCGTCAGGAGGTGAATTCTCAAGGCTTATGTTAGCTATCAAATACATATTAGCTCAAAAAATTGCTTTACCTACACTCATTTTTGATGAGATAGATACGGGCATCTCGGGTGAGGTTGCAAATAAAATAGGAAATATTTTTAAGCAAATGGCAAAAAAACATCAAATTATTGCTATTTCTCACCAACTGCAAATCGCTGCCAAAGGTGATCACCACTACTTTGTCTATAAAGACGATGCTGATGTACGTACTGTAAGCCGTATCAAACAACTTTCGCAAGAGGAACGCATAGCCGAGATTGCCCAAATGATAGCAGGCACCAAAGTTACTGAAAGTGCCTTAGCAAGTGCTAAGGAATTGTTAAGCTCGGCTTAAACATTTCAACTTGGTAAACTATCTCGGGCGTGTAGTTCGTTGTTCAATACGTTTCTCGTAATTTTTACCTTCAAAAATGCGTTTTACGTAAATTCCAGGCGTATGAATATAGTTTGGGTCAAGTTCACCTACGGGAACAAGATGCTCTACTTCAGCAATGGTAATTTTGGCAGCGGTCGCCATCATAGGATTAAAATTGCGTGAGGTACCTCTGTAAATCAAGTTACCTGCCGTATCTCCTTTCCAGGCTTTCACAAGGGCGAAATCTGCACGAAGCCAACGTTCCATAAGATAAAGTTTACCCTCAAATTCGCGTATTTCCTTGCCTTCGGCAACTTCTGTACCCACACCTGCGGGGGTAAAAAAAGCAGGAATACCTGCTCCTCCTGCCCTGATCCGCTCTGCAAGTGTACCTTGTGGAATTAACTCTACTTCTAGCTCTCCTGAAAGTAACTGCCTCTCAAACTCCTTATTTTCACCTACATACGAGGAGATCATTTTTTTCACTTGCCTTTGCTTGAGCATAAGTCCGATGCCAAAATCATCTACGCCTGCATTATTAGAAATGCAAGTCAAGTTTTTTACGCCTTTACGTACTAAAGCTGCAATGCAATTTTCAGGAATACCTGACAAGCCGAACCCTCCTAACATAAGTACGGCACCGTCAAAAATATCCGCAATAGCTTCATCTGCACCGCTAACTACTTTATTTATCATAGCTTTTACAAAGAAAAAAATAAAGGTCAAACAATATGAGGCAAATGTAATGAAAAAATCAAAAAAATATACCTCCCTTAAATTTCGTGTGTGTGCTTTTGGGCAGAGAAAAAATGCGTTTTCTTAAATACAATCATTTCTCCACGCTGTTCTATACAATCTTTTAAGACAAGCTCTTTCAAAAATTTCTGAAAAAGTTGTATAGGTATCTCTAACTTATCGCAAATTTCAGATATGGGTAATGAAATAGGACTTTGCAAAGTCTCCTCATCTAGCAAATGGCATAAATCTTTGAACAAAATTTCTAGCATTTCGGATTTTTTTTGAAACTGATTTTGCATAAACTTCAGTTCTAATTGTTGAATCTGTTTGCAAGCCTCTTGCAAAATAAAGAACCGAAATTGAATATTCACTGCCATAAGATGCTCTACGGTTTGTGTAGAGATACTTAACACAGTGGTGGGAGCTATCGTTTTAGCACTATTTGTGTGCGTAGGTGCTTCTATGCAATTGATGCCAATCGTATAGCCCTTTCCTACAAAATGTGTAAGTATTTCTTTTTGATACTTATTTTTGTGAAAAATAGCCACCCCTCCGCGTCGGATGTAAAAAATACCTTTTTTCTCCTCTCCCGCCTCAAAAATATAGGTATTAGGCGGTATGCTCAACTCTACAGCATAATTAACAATATCAGGAACTAATTTTTGAAGCATACAACGACTGATAAAGTAAGTTTGCAATGGTATCAGAAACAAAAGTAAGATTTTTTTTCTATTTATTCAATGACTTTTATCATTTTCACAGAAAATAACTAACTTTGTAGAATACTGTTCCAAAAGATAAAAAATATGCAGTTCAAAAACTTTAAGAGCGTAGAAAAATGCGTCTACGGGGCTGGAGCGTTTAGCAAACTAGATGAGATTTTGGCTACCAAACGCACTAAGGACAATAATGTAATGGTTTTTTTGATAGACAATTACTTCAAAGATAAACCTTTGGCAAAGCAAATTCCTGCTTATAGTCAAGATCTAGTATTTTTTATTGATGTTGATATCCACGAACCAACCACCGAACAAGTGGATAACTTGCGTGATACAATTTTGGCACAAAAAGGACTACCCGCAGGGGTTGTGGGAATTGGCGGCGGAAGTGTCATGGATATTGCCAAAGCCGTTTCGCTTATGCTTACTAACGAGGGCTCATCGCAACTATACCAAGGACTTAACCTAGTCAAAAAAGAAGGGGTTTACCACGTAGGCATACCTACTATCTCAGGCACAGGTGCAGAAGTTTCCATGACTGCTGTACTCACAGGACCAGAAAAAAAATTAGGCCTGAAATGCGACTGGACCGTTTTCAATCAAATTATCCTAGACCCTACCCTAACTGCCACCGTACCTAAAAACCAATGGTTTTATACAGGCATGGATACCTACATCCATTGCGTAGAGTCTATGACAGGCTATTTCAAAAATACTTTTAGTGAAGCTTATGCCTATAAAGCCCTTGACCTCTGCCGCGAAATCTTCTTAGGAAAGGAACACGGGCAAAACCCCATAAATAATGAAAAACTTATGGTAGCCTCCTACTTTGGAGGGCTGAGCCTCACCTATTCCGAAGTAGGTATATGCCATGCTCTATCTTATGGCTTATCGTACGTGCTAGGAACGAGACACTGCCTTGCTAATTGCATTATTTTTGACCAACTAGAAGAATACTACCCCGAAGGAGTAAGAGAATTTAGAGCAATGGTAGAAAAAAATGACATTTTCATCCCAAAAAATTTAGCTAAAGAGTGGACTGAAGCTCAAATAGACAAAATGGCAGATGTAGCCTTAGCCCTTACGCATATGTGGAATCACGCCTTAGGACCAGATTGGAAAGAAAAAAATAAAATCACGAAAAATAAAATTAAAGAACTGTACTACCGAATGTAGCATTATATTCAATTTAACCTAAGTAGAAAATTGACCATGCTTTTTTTACACTTTTATATGTATTTTTATTTTTTTTTGCTTAAATTTGCAAACAAATGGTAAAAAATTTGATTAAGCTACATCAGAGAATTAAGAAAAATGATTATGCAAGAGCAAACAACAAGCTTCAATAAATTAGAGGAAGTAAAAAACCTAATTTTTGGGCAAGAAATTAAAGATTACAACGAGCAACTTCGGCAACTGCGCGAAAACGTAGCTAAAAATAGAAGTGAGTTGCTCGCCAAAGTAGAAGAGGTGAAGTCTCACCTTGCTATGGCAGTACAAAATACCGAGCAAAATCTCCTAGCAAGGATACGCGCCGTGCAAGAAGCTACCGATAGGGAATTGCAACGTCAGGATAAAGCACACATTAGCCGTAAAGCATTTAGCGAATTTCTAGCTAAACTTTCAGAGCAATTATCACGAGACTAATAAGAAATACCAGAGTTTATGAATATCAGGAATTTTACTATCTAGATTTATAGCTGTCTCTTCATAAATTTTCATAAACTCTATCAGTTTTCTGTTCTTAATGCTACTAAATAAATGTAAAGTGTTTCTATTCAGTTTTTACCTATTTCTTTCAAGACCATGGACGAGAAATTAAAGACCGAGGAATACCAACCTGCTGAAGAGGTGAGCACTTCCGAACTCTTTAGAGAACTGATTGTAGGACCCGAGAAGCGCGAACGTGAAGCACAACTCCAAGGCATGAAGGAGTTGTTTACTGCTATGTTAGTAGAAAATAAAAAAGAATATGATACACAAGTTAGAGACCTTAAATCGCTCTTTGTTAATATTCTTGAAGAAAATAGGCGCGTTTTTCAGATGCAACTGCAAGATCTCTATAAGAGCTTGCCACAAATGATTACTACCTCTGTAAAGAGCTCACAAAAAGAAGAGGTTATCTTTATTGCAGAAACCAAAGATACTCCTACAAAAGAGCAAATAGAAAAATATTCGCGCCTAGATGCCGTTAAAGAAATTATCTTAGGCAAAGATATTCAAAATATTGAAGAGCAAATTTCACAACTGCATAAACAAATAAAAACACAATACGAAGAAGATCAGCAGACTATTTTCCAAATGGCACAATTTATCTCCGATAGAATTAGTGAAATGGAAAAGAAAGTTACCCAAGAACTTAATGCCCTTTGCGATAGAATTAGCCAAGAACTTGGAAAACATAACCAAAAACAGATGGATAGAAAACACGCTGCACAAATACTGCTGGGAAAAGCAAACAGCTAAAAGTACCCTAGTAACATGAGGCAAGCCACTCCCTATCAATTTGAGCAAGGTGAGGTGTTGCTTATAGATAAGCCCTTACGATGGACCTCATTTGATGTGGTAAAAAAAATACGCAACCTTGTTTACAAGTACACTCAAAAAAAAATAAAGATAGGACACGCGGGGACGCTTGACCCCCTAGCCACAGGGCTACTAATTGTATGCACAGGTAAAATGACTAAACAGATAGATAGCTTTCAAGCACAAGATAAAATTTACATAGGTGAACTTTGCCTCGGAAAAACTACCCCCTCTTATGATGCTGAAACCGAACCTAATGCCTCCTTTGATATAGCCCACATTACAGAAACAAAAATATATGAAACGACAAAATTATTTTTAGGGGAAATTTGGCAGTATCCTCCCATCTTTTCAGCAATTAAACAAACAGGAGAACCCCTGTATAAACTAGCCCGTAAAGGCAAAGATATTGTTACAAAAGCTCGCCCTGTCCGAATTGATAACTTTGAAATTACGCAAATCGCTTTACCTTATGTACGATTCAAGGTAAAATGTTCAAAAGGAACTTACATTCGAAGCCTTGCTCACGACTTCGGGAGAGCCTTAAATGCAGGAGCTTACCTCACCGCCTTGCGAAGGACACACATAGGCAATTTCAGTGTAGAAAACGCCCTTACTATTGAGCAACTAACACAAAAACTAAATACCTAAAAGGGTAGCTTATTTGGTAAGCACATAAAATAAATCTAAACTATTTGTAGCATCTTGCACTAAAAAATAATCCTCAGTGGTAATATCTGAAACTAATTGTAGGTTTTGCTTGTATAATTTTCTACGGTTAAATCTATTTAACAACTCATAAGGAATTTGCAACACCTGACGCGGTAGCCAATACTGGGCATTAAGCAAATCCCAGCGCATAATCCTTTCTACTGATTTCTTATTTTCTTGGTAATAATTCAACACTTTCGCATTACCTTGTACACCCATTTTTTCTATTTTTGTGAAGTAAGGGAATACTAATTTCTCCAGCTCCTGAGCAGTATATTCTCTCACGTGCCAAGGATTGCGGCTTAATGAAAGTAATTTATTAGGAGTAGTTAGAATGGCTTTCCCTCCTTTTTTCAGTACACGATGTATCTCTTGGACAAACAAATCATCTTGGTGAATATGTTCTATTACCTGAAAGCTGATTACTACATCAAATGTATTAGAAGGAATATTTCTGAGTGGTGGAATATGTTGGTGAATAAAATCTACTTGTGGATATTTGAGTTGCAATTGTTGTAAAAGAGCTTTGTTTTTATCTATTGCCGTAAAGCTATCTGCATGGTCAATTAGTAGTTCTAATCCTCGCCCTGCACCACAGCCAATTTCTAACACGTTACCTCTTATCCAAGGTACGGCTTTAAGATAAGCAAATAGCAACCTTTGGTGAATAGGATTGTCAGAAACAATTTCTTGCGAGGTAATTTCAGTAGTACTAACCATAGTCTAGTATCAGAAAAGTGGGTTTAGTATTTTTTCACAAAGGTAGTAATTTTTTACTAAAAATTATTGTAGTATATTACAAAAATTTGGGCTTTTTAAGTAGAAATTGCTTATTTGAAACGGCAAACAATCTCTAACAAATTTCGTACAATAGGAATTTTCGCAAAAATGAAAAAAATACGTACCTTTGTTTGCTTTTTTGCTCATGCAATAAAAGGTTGCTATACACTTAATAAACTATATTCAAACTTTTTTATACTTATTCTATTCTACTTTTGTTCTACCTTTATGCAAAACTTATGAAAGTAACCATAGTAGGTGCGGGTAACGTTGGGGCCACGTGTGCCGACGTGTTGATGTACCGCCAAATTGCTCACGAAGTTGTATTGATAGATATTAAAGAAGGCTTAGCTGAAGGCAAAGCCTTAGATATGCGTCAAAGTGCCAATATTTTAGGCTCGGCTACACGTATTACAGGAGTAACTAATGATTATAGCCAAACCGCTAACTCTGATGTGGTAGTAATTACATCAGGAGTACCACGCAAACCAGGTATGACCCGAGAGGAATTGATTGGAATTAACGCGGGAATTGTCAAGTCAGTAATTAAACAAGCTCTTGAATATTCGCCCAATGCCATTATCATTGTTATTTCTAATCCCATGGATACTATGACATATTTAGCCCTCAAGGAATCAGGCTTACCCAAACATAGAGTAATTGGCATGGGAGGTATCTTGGATAGTGCGCGCTTCAAAAGTTACCTTGCTGCAGCATTGAACTGCCCACAAAAAGACGTAGAAGGTGTTGTTATTGGAGGACATGGTGATACGACTATGATCCCACTCACACGCTTTGCCACTTATTTGGGAGTGCCTGTGAGCCAGTTCCTAAGTCAAGAGCAACTTAAAAAAATTGCCGATGATACAATGGTGGGCGGAGCAACCTTAACTAAATTAATTGGTACCTCTGCTTGGTATGCACCTGGGGCAGCAGGGGCGGTATTAGTAGAAAGTATTTTGGCAGACCAAAAACGCTTATTCGCTTGTTGTGTAGCTCTTGATGGCGAGTATGGGCAAAAGGATATTTGCCTTGGGGTACCTGTGATTGTTGGAAAAAATGGTTGGGAAAAAATTATTGATTTTCAACTTAATGCTGAGGAGCAGGCATTATTTAATAAGTCGGCAGAGGCAGTACGTAATATGAATAACCTATTAGCGACATTAGCTTTGTAAAAATTCTTAAAAAGAAACAAAAAGGCATTTGATTATAAGAGGATCAAGTGTCTTTTTTTTATTTTTTATGTTGTATCTTTCAAATTTATGCTCTGCAATCACATCTCAAGTTTGTTTCCAGCGTTTAGGTGTGACTTTATCGCCATGCCATCTGTCTACTAAAAGGTCTTGTATTTGCCCTCCTGGGGGCAGATCTATAATAGGAAAATTTTGATTAGAAATACCTCCCTCGTCATCATTATTGGGTGGATAATAGCCCCCACGCATGGATTTAAGCATTATCCATACAATAATAGAAAAACTGAGCATACATATTAGCAAGTAAACCAACAATACCATATCCTATTTTATTTGAGGCTAACGAGGAAAAGAAAACAAACCTTTGCCGTGAAATTACATATTTTTTTCGTATTTGCAAAAAAAGAAATGAATTTTAGCCTAAAACACATAAAATTTAACAACAGTGCCAAGTTAGGCGCAAAAAGTTGCCAAAAATAGAGCAAAATTTTTTAATTTTGTATAAAACCAAGTCCAAATTCCATATAATAAAGCACATCCACCCCTACACACCGCTCTTGATTGCAAGAAGCTATTTGCTCAAGAGAGCAACAAAGATGTTTTAATTCACTTTTTGAACTAATTTTGCCATCATAATTACTAAGTAACTAAACAGCTATACAGTGGTGCAAAGGCGTATAACGTGTGAAATATATTAACAAATAAGCTACTAATTGTGCTTTTGAATAGTAAACTTACGTTTCATAACGTGGTGAACCACTACCTAAATTTTTAGGTTCTAGATAATGACTTTATATTCAAAGTAAGGATTATAGTTAAGCAAATAGTATGCTTACATTTGAAAAAGATAAAAAAATAAAATATTAGAAACTATTCTAATTGTCTGTTTGCTATACTTTGTATATTACTTACTTTTAATCATTTATACTCAACTAACAGAGGTTTTGATTTTTTAGAAATTGGAACTTACTGAAAATCAAAATTCTCTATTTGAGAAATTTATAAAATCACTTTTTGTTTAGTATATATATTAATATGACTACTGAAAGCCCCTCGCAATATCAAGATTTAGAAAAGCAAGACGTTTTATCTCTGCTACAAGGCATGAATCGTGAGGACAAGACCGTAGCCTTTGCCGTAGAAAAAGCCTTACCACAAATAGAAAAATTAGTAAAACAATTAGTAAGCCGTATGAAACAAGGAGGTAGGTTATTCTATATCGGAGCGGGTACAAGCGGGCGTTTAGGTATTTTAGATGCAGCAGAATGTCCCCCCACGTTTGGTACACCCCCAGAGTGGGTAGTAGGAATCATAGCAGGAGGGGACGAGGCTATTCGCAAAGCAGTAGAATTTGCCGAAGATAATACCGAGCAAGGTTGGAAAGATTTACAAGCCTATCAGATAAAGCCCATAGATACCGTGGTAGGTATTGCCGCCTCAGGCAAAACTCCTTACGTGTGCGGAGCTTTGCAACAAGCTAAACAATATGGTTGCCTTACTGCAGCTATCGTTTGTAACGAAGGTTCTTTACTTACCCAAATTGTTGATATCCCCATTGAGGTAATTGTAGGGGCTGAATTTCTGACAGGTAGTACAAGACTAAAAGCAGGTACAGCCCAAAAAATGATACTTAACATGATAAGTACTACTACCATGATACAACTCGGCAGAGTAAAAGGCAACAAAATGGTAGATATGCAACTTACCAACCAAAAACTTATAGAACGTGGTATTCGTATGATTATGAGCGAACTACACGTAAGCTATCAAGAAGCCGCCGAAATTTTAGAACAAACCCAAAGTGTACGTACTGCTTTATCGTATAAGAAACAAGATTAGCCTTGAATTGCCTAAAAATTGTATCTTTGCAAATAACATTTCACAATTAAACTAAACTTACTAACTTATCCTCACCTGAACATTGCATGGGAATACGCTCTCTGCTTGCTAAACCCTTAGCAGCTTATATTGCCAAACAACAAAAAAAATGGGCTTCTACCCCTGTAGAAACTCAAGAAAAAGTAAGAAAAATGCTCATAAAAAGAGCCCAAAATACCATTTTTGGTAAAGAGCATAACTTCGGGACCATCCAAAATTATGACGACTTTAAGCGAAATATCCCTATTCGGGACTACGAAGGGTTGAAACCTTATATTGACCAAATTATTGCAGGAAAGCAAGATGTACTCTGGCAAGGCAAGCCCATTTATTTTGCTAAGACCTCAGGCACAACCTCAGGAACTAAATACATCCCTATTACCAAAGACTCTATTTCTAATCACATCAATTCAGCGAGAAATGCTTTGCTTACCTACGTACACGAAACAGGTAATAGCAGTTTTTTGGATAAAAAAATGATTTTTTTGTCTGGTAGTCCCGTTTTAGATAAAAAAGGCGATATTCTCACAGGCAGACTTTCGGGCATTGTTAATCACCACGTACCTGCTTATTTGCGTTCTAACCAAAAACCCTCTTTTGCCACAAATTGTATTGAAGACTGGGAAACCAAATTGGCTAAAATCATAGAAGAGACCGAAAAAGCAGACATGAGCCTCATTTCAGGTATACCCCCTTGGGTGCAAATGTATTTTGATTGGCTGATAGCTAAATACCAAAGACCTATTAAAGAGATTTTTCCTAATTTTTCACTTTTGGTGTATGGTGGTGTCAATTTTGAACCTTACCGAAGGAAAATGTTTGAAAGTATTGGCAAAAAAATTGATTCTATTGAGCTTTTTCCCGCCTCAGAAGGCTTTTTCGCTTACCAAGACAAGCAAGATTCGGAAGGGCTATTACTTTTGTTAGATACAGGCATTTTTTACGAGTTCGTTCCTGCAGAAGAGTATTTTAATCCCAACCCAACACGCCTAAGTATTGGTGAGGTAGAATTAGGAAAAAATTATGCCTTGATAATTAGCAATAATGCAGGGCTCTGGGGCTACTCTATTGGGGATACAGTAAAGTTCGTGAGTAAAAATCCGTACCGCTTAATCGTTACAGGACGAATAAAACATTTTATCTCTGCTTTTGGAGAACACGTCATCGGAGAAGAAGTAGAAAAAGCTATGAAACATGCCCTTGCGCTCCACCCTGAAACCTCTATTATAGAGTTTTCCGTCGCCCCGCAAGTTACACCTAAGCAAGGATTACCTCACCACGAGTGGCTTATTGCTTTTGAACGAAAGCCTAATAATATGCAACAATTCATAACCGATTTAGACAAAAAACTTTGCCAACTCAATAGCTATTATAACGATTTGATTACAGGTAAAATCCTTAAACCCTTAGAAATCACTTGCCTTCAACCCGATGCGTTTCAGCAATACATGAAATCTATCGGCAAATTAGGAGGGCAAAATAAAGTACCACGCCTGAGTAATGACCGCACTATTGCTGACAAGATTATCCAATGGAAAGAGAAAGACTAATCTTATCTCATGGAAATTTACCTTTCTCCCCCACACCTGACAGGTGAGGAATTGACTCTGTTAGCACAAACTTTGCAAAAGGGCTGGATAGCCCCCGCAGGAGACAACTTGACTCTTTTTGAAGAAAAAATAAAACAATATATCGGCAAGAAATACGCTTTGGCTGTAAACAGTGGCACATCAGCCATGCACTTGGCAGTTAAGGCGTTAGGAATTAGCAAAAACGATTTTGTCCTGTGCCAAAGTCTTACGTTTGTGGCTTCGCTCAATCCAATTTTGTATGAACAAGCCATTCCCGTTTTGATTGATAGTGAACCCGAAACTTGGAACCTCTCTCCTAAATATCTAGAACAAGCCATTGAGTATTGCCTCAAAGCAGGCAAAAAGCCTAAAGCAATAGTGGTAGTACACCTCTACGGCAGACCCGCTATGATGAAAGAAATTACTGAAATAGCTACTTTTTTTGGTATTCCTATTATAGAGGACGCTGCCGAATCTTTAGGAGCAGGTTATAGAGAGAAAAAAGTAGGAAATTTTGGAGAATTAGCTTTTTTTTCCTTCAATGGAAACAAAATTATTACTACCTCAGCAGGGGGAATGCTGGTAAGTAATGAGGAAAAATATATTAGTAAAGCTCAATTTTGGGCTACCCAAGCCAAAGACCCTGCTCCGCACTATCAACATAGCGAAGTAGGCTATAACTATCGCATGAGTAATGTATTAGCCGCTCTCGGCTTGGCACAAATGGACGTATTAGAACAGCGTATTGCTCAAAAACGTCATATTTTTGAGCAATACCAGAAAGCACTTGCCCATATACCTTATATTCACTTCCCACAAGCTATCCCTTACATCCAAGAAACACACTGGCTTACACGCATTTTGTTTGATACACCTGCCCAAGCCCAAAAAGCCCTGCAAACCTTGCACGCACACCGTATAGAAGCTCGCCCCCTTTGGAAACCCATGCACTTGCAACCGCTTTATCAAAATTGTATGTATTTCGGAGAAAGCATTGCCCAACACCTCTTTGAGCGCGGTTTGTGTTTGCCCAGTGGTACACAACTTACAAACCAACAAATCAATCAAATTTGTGAAATCATAACAAAGAGATAAACTTTACTTAAGTTTTGGCTCTCGTATAACAAGTTATTCTTAAAATAACACACTGAAATTGATTGTCTTACTATAAAAGTTAAGAGCTAATCTTCGATATAGGTTTGCAGACTAATTACACGTACCCTATGTTAAACCAGCAGCAGCAAAACCTTGTAAAATCATACCAAGATTTACAATCCGAAGTTGCAGTACGGCACAACCAAGCTATTGACGAAATGCGAACTTATTTGAGCCAACTACGATAAGCTACAAAATTTCGCTCTCAAATAAATGTAACCTTTCCAAGTCTTAAACATTTGGAAAGGTTTTTTTATGTTAATAGTAAAGGAATTAAGTGTAATAGTAAAACTATTATTTTTAAGTACTTTTACTATTAAAATCACGGAAAAAATTTTATTTTTTATTTTTTATTTTTTTCTTAATAAAAATTACTATCTTTATCTTTGTAATGCTTGCAAGCACGAATAATTTTTTTATCTCTCAACATTCAAATTTTAAGCATTATGTTCAAAAAAAGTGTGTATTTATGGTTAAACCCAAGTGGTTTTGGTGAAATGCTAATTGACAAAAGTGTGCATTTCTTAGGCTTATTAGCTTTGCTTGTGCTGTTTTCTTGTGTGCGAAAAGAAACCACCCAAGAGGTAAAAGTGCGGGAATTAGACCGTAAAGTTGATGCCTCAATCATAGCCCAAATAGAGGCTTCGGGGCAGCGAGGCATACCACTTCCCGAAGGTAGTGTAATTATGCAAACTTCTGAAAGTACGTACCAAATTACCCTTCCTGCAAACTACTATTACGTAGTAAGTGATGCCAACGATAACAACAGAACCCAAATTGAACCCGAACCCGTAAGTGTAACTTGTAGCTGCACCAACGGCACGGGCTGCTCACCCGTGAGATATGATGGCAAATATTACTGCATAAGCAAACCACAAGGTAAAATTTGCACCGCGTCTATAAGTAAAGTAGCCAATTCAAGGAATAGCACACGTTTGAGCATTAAAGGATTAATGAACAAAAGTGCAGGCATTACGTTGCTCTCTGACAAGGAATTACCCAAAAAAGGAGAAAATAGTTTGATAAATTTTGAAAAAATTATCCGACACACAAGCGTAATTCATGGCAATGCGTTCACAGCTTTATTTGAAGTGGACGAAGTGAAAAAATATTTTTCTGACCTCGGAGAGCAATACCGCCAAGCAGGTAAAGAACCTAACAAGTATGCTTACCTCAATATTTATGGAAATCTCGCCTTAGTACCATTCACCGAAGGGCTTGAAATAGAAATTGAGGGCGTAAAATATGCACCCAAAACTGCTAACGGCTCTTTGAAAGAAATAGATGCGAATATTGTTTGTAAGTGTACCCAAGGAAGCGGCTGCAAAAAAGAAAAAATGAGTATTCCTTTCGTGGGTACGGCTTACTACTGCGAAGCGGGAAATTGCTCAAAATGTAGCCTTTTGGATTGAGTAAGAAAAAGCAATAAGTTTGTGTAAATTTTTTAAGAACTTTCTGAGTTTTGGAGACTTGGAAAGTTTTTTTATGTTTGTGAGTTGATTTCACTCCAAATTTTTACTATTTGTCTTGACTTTTCCTACGCTTTTTGTTGGGCAACCGTATTTGCATTTGCCGATTTGCCCTTCTACTAATAGCCATTTGGCTGAACTTGTGCAACAAAACCCTACTTTGTACGAGGGAACAGTAGTAATTACGGATATGCAAACCGCAGGACGCGGGCAAAAAGGCAATGTTTGGGAGGCAGAACCCTACCAAAACCTTACTTTTTCGCTTTTGCTCAAACCTATCTTTTTGCCTATCCAAAAGCAGTTTTTTTTGAATATGTGTGTAGCTTTGGGTATTTACGATTTTTTGCAAGCCGTTGCCCCTGAGCATTCTTGGGCTATTAAGTGGTCAAATGATATTTTGCACCAAGAAAAAAAACAAAAAATAGCAGGGATTTTAATTGAAAATACCATTCGCAAGCAAACCATTGAGCATAGCATTGTAGGTATAGGGCTAAATATTAACCAACAACATTTTGAAGTCCAAAAAGCTACTTCTTTGCGAAATATTACGCAAAAATCATATATTTTAGCTGATTTGTTGCCTATTCTTTTTCAACATATTGAAAAAAATTACTTACTTCTGAAAGCAGAAAAATACGAAAAAATTAAAGAAAATTACTTAAAATCTTTATATTTGTACCAACAAACTGCATATTACTACGACAAGAAACAAGATATTTATTTTGAGGGCATTATTCAAGATGTAGCAGAGTCAGGTAAAATTATAGTGCAAGTGGGGCAGAGTTTTGTACCTTTTGACTTGAAAGAAATCGTTTTTTTGTAGTGAAATTTCTTGTTTTTAGTAAAATCTTTTAATAAAATTTTACTTTTTCAGTCACAGGGTAATACTTCACCTTTTCTCAGGCAAGCGTAAGCACTGAAACGCCTGCGCCGCCTCTGTCGGCGTGGTCGTCTTCTATTTGTTTGATTTGCTTGTATTTTTTGAGATGTTGGCGAATAGCAGTTCTCAAAATGCCATCGCCTTTGCCGTGAATAATGCGTAGTTCTTGCCTGCCCAAATAGATAGCCGTATCAATAAAGTTTTCCGTTTCTTGAATAGCTTGCTCGGCACGCATACCACGTACATCCAGTTGGGCAGTAAAATTAGCGGTTTTTTCGCTCATATCAAAGGCATAGCTACTTTTGAGGTTTTGCGTCTGTTGGCGAATTTGTTTGCAGTTAAGTTTCTCCAAACGACTGATTTTGACAAAAGATTTCAGTTCACCCATCAAAATTTCAGCCTCGTCATTGCGAATATTTACTACCTCAGCCATAGCGGACTGCCCTTTGATACGTACTATATCACCGACTTCAATTTTGCCTTCTAGCACATTGATTAGTTCAGCTTCGGGGTTTTGGTTGAAAAGTGTGGCTTCGGGGCTAATCTCTTCGGGTTGAAGTTCGGTTCGGGCAAATTCGGCAAGTTCAGCACGGAGTTGTTTAGTAGTTTCTTTTTCAGCTTGTTGCTCTCTAATTTGGCGGATAGTATGTTCAATTTTGCGGTTTGCCTCTTGCACAAGTTGTTTTGCCTCTTGTTTGGCTTGGTTCAAGATTTTTTTGCGTTCTGTTTCTAAGAGGTTTTTCAATTTTTCATATTGTTCTATGGTTTGGGTAAGTATTTTCTCTTTCTTTTGCAAAAAAGCATTTTGCTCTTGGAAATATTTTTTCTCTGCCTCTACTTGGGCGAGAAGTTGGTCAAAATCGGCTTGTTTAGTGCCTACTTTTTGTCTTGCCTTTTGGATAATTTGTTCTGAAATACCCATTTTTTTGGCGATTTCGAAGGCAAACGAACTTCCTGGTTTACCGATTTCTAATTGATAAAGTGGCTCTAAATTTTGCACATCATATCGCATGGCGGCGTTGGCAATTTCAGGTTTGGAGTTGGCAAAATGTTTAAGGTTTGTGTAATGGGTAGTAATAATTCCCATAGCTTTTTGTTGGTAAAGTTGCTCTAAAATTGCCTCTGCCATAGCCCCACCCATGGCGGGTTCTGTGCCTGTGCCGAACTCGTCAATCAAAAAGAGGGTTTTAGCATTAGCAAATTGTAGAAAATACTTCATATTTTTGAGGTGCGAACTGTAGGTACTTAGGTCATTTTCTATGGATTGCTCGTCGCCAATATCTACAAAAATAGCTTGAAAAATCCCCACTGTAGAGTCAGGGCTAACAGGAATTAGTAATCCGCATTGGTACATATATTGCAATAGGCCCACTGTTTTGAGTGCTACTGATTTGCCACCTGCATTAGGTCCAGAAATAATAAGAATGCGTTGATTTTCAGAGAGTTCTATATTAAGTGGTATAGTTGGCTTGCCTTGTGCTTGGTGGTTTAGGTACAGAAGTGGGTGCTTGGCGTTGAACCATTTGAGCATACTTTTTTTGACAAAAAGCGGTTGGTGAGCTTCTATTTTTAAGGCTAACCGTGCTTTGGCACGAATAAAATCCATCATTCCTAAAAAATGATAGGCTTTTTGCAAATTAGGTAGGTAAGGGCGAATAAAAGCGGTGAGGTCAGTTAGAATACGCACCACTTCCCACTGTTCGCGGTATTGCAGGTTACGGATTTCGTTATTAAGTTCAAAAACTTCGGTAGGTTCAAGGTAAACAGTTTGCCCTGTGGCAGATTCATCGTGAATAAAGCCTTTCATTTTACGTTTGGCTTCTGCGGCAAGGGGTATTACCATGCGTCCCTCACGAATGGTAAGCGAAGCGTCTTCTTTTGTTAGCCCTTCTTGCTTGGCAGTACGAAGCAAGCTATCTAACTTTTTGCGAAGGTGTTGCTGTTGCTCTACAATTGCTTTTCGGATTTTAGCTAATTCTGGTGAAGCTGTATCACGTACTCTGCCATGTTCATCTATGACACTTTGAATTTGAGGGATAATCTGTTTTTCTACTATAATATTTTGGGCTAATTCACTTAAAAGTGGGTATTCTTCTGTGCGTTTTTTAGTAAAAAATTGTAAACATTCGGTAATAGTTTTAAGTGAAAGTAACAAGTCAAAAAAAGTCTTTTCGCTCAGGCAGCTACCTTCTATTTGAGCCGTTTGCAAAGCAGCACTTACATCAAGGTAATTTTGCTCAGGAAATTGCTCACCGAGTAGTAGGATTTGTTTAAATTCGTAGGTTTGTTGGGTGAGTTTTTGTATGTATTCGAAATTAGTAGAAAATTTAATTTTTTCTACGAAAGCTATGCCCAAAGGGCTGACACATAGTTGTTTTAGTAGTTCACGAATTTTGTCAAAACCTAATTTTTGTTCTAAGTTGTGTGGATAGAGCATTGTGAATAATATTATTTTTGAAACACAAAATTAGGAAAAAATAAACAAAACTAACTAAAATAGTAATTTTCCATGAATTGTGTATTTTTTTGTATAAATTAGCATAAAAATAAGTATTTTTTTTTGGTAAAAAGCATTTTTTTTAATTATTCAGGTTACTATTGGTTGTTTGTAGGTATGTAAGAAAAAAATGTAAAATATTTCGTATTTCTTTTCTAAATTGAACTATCCTTCACTTATTTTTTTATTTCCTATTTATTTCCTAATCCTACCCAAGAATTTCCCTGTTGATACAAGCGAATTACCAAGTAATAAAAGAGTTCAAGAAAAGAGAGAACTTTACGAAAAAAACTTTGAAAATCAATTAGTTACAATTACAAGTTTTTTTTATCTTGCAAATTTTAGTAGTTAAAACTTATTTACATACATTTCGTTAATAGTTATGCCCCTACAAATCTTACCTCGTTTAACTGCCTTCTTGTAGGGGAAGTCATATGTTTCCTGCCACATAAGTAAAGACAAGGAAATAAGATTTATTACTTAAATTTTACCAGATTTGATTTTATACTGTCATTAAATGAAAGAAACGCTTTACGTTGTGGGTATAGGTGCTTCGGCAGGTGGCTTAGAGGCACTTTTGGAGTTGTTGCCGCATGTTCCTAGGGAACTGAGTGCGAACTTTTGCTTTGTGGTAGCTCAGCACCTTAGTCCGAAGCATAAGAGTATGTTGGCAAAAATTCTTTCTAGGGTATCCTTGTTAGAAGTGGTAGAAGCTCAAAGAAATATGGCTTTGGAAGCAGGTAAAGTATATGTTACCCCTCCTGACTCGGATATTTGGATAGAAAATGGAAGTATAAAATTAGCTAAGGCATCTTTTCGGCAAATGCCACAGCCTTCGGTAGATATGCTCTTTGAGTCTATTGCTCAACATTATGCTAAATATGCAGTGGGTATTGTTCTGTCAGGAACGGGCTCAGACGGCGCACGTGGAGCATATGCCATTAAGCAAAAAGGAGGTGTGGTGATGGTGCAATCTCCTGAAAGTGCTAAATATAGTGGTATGCCTTTGAGCGTATTACAGACTACTGCGGTAGATTTTATACTTCCCCCTAAGTCGATAGCTCATAAATTAGCTGACTTACAAAATAATACTCTTCTTTCGCAAGAGGCTTCGCTGTCGGTAGAAGCCTATATAAGGCTCAAAAAATTGTTAGATTTGTTACAAAAAACCTATGGTATTAATTTTAATCTCTACAAGAGCCAAATCTTAATGCGAAAACTACAAAAAGCCGCCGAACAGCTAAAATATACCCATTGGGTAGACTACGTAGACTATGCCCTTACTAACTCCAATGAACTAGATAAATTATATCAAAATTTCCTTATCAATGTTACAGAGTTTTTCAGAGACAGGGAGGCTTTTGAAGCCCTTGCTGAGGTAGTTGAAGAGCTAATAACTCATAATTTTGAGCAAAAGACCTTCCGAGTTTGGGTAGCAGGCTGCTCTACAGGAGAGGAAGCTTACAGCATAGCTATGCTTGTGCAAAATCTTCTAGACAAGCATCAAAAGCATGAGTGTGTTTTGCAGGTACTTGCTACTGATATTAATGAAAAAGTCTTGCAATTAGCGCGCAAAGGAGAGTATAAATTTAGCCAAATGCAACATGTTCCCCCCGAACTTTTACAAAAGTATTGCCTTCTACAAGAGCACGGTTATATAATAAATAAAGAACTACGTAGTAAAATATTTTTTTCTAAACATGACATTACACAAGATGCTCCCTTTCTGAGAATAGATTTACTCAGCTGCCGTAATTTGCTTATTTATCTCAATGCGGAAATGCAGTATAAAATACTCTCCATTTTTCATTATGCTTTACAACCCCGCGGCATACTTTTCTTAGGCAAGTCGGAAGGTACACACTATGTAGAGTACTTGTTTGAAAAATTAAAGGCAAAATATAAATTGTTTAAGAAGCGCTCACTCGTAAAACCTGCTGTTGAGCAACTACTTTTGCATAATTTTAAGAAGATAAATATCCACACATCCCCCATACAGCAAGTAGCTGTTCCTTCCCTTCAAACCCGCATTCAAGAGGCTTTCATGAATATTTTACAAAAGCCTTATTTAGTGGTTAATCCGAATGGAGAAGTGATAGAAATACACGGTAATTGGAATGATTTAGTGCAAATTCAGTCAGGAGTGGTTAGTTTACAACTAAGTAAATTATTCAACCGCGAAATAGCACTTTTTATAAAAAACACCCTCTTGAAAACTATCAAAACCAAGCAACCTACTGCCTCTTTACTCAAAACTTTTAATTTATCTGGAAAGAAGGTTGTATTACAAGTTAAATGTGGACCGATCAATACAAGTGAGCAGACCGATGAGTTATATCTGATTATATTAGAACAATTTGAATTAAAAAAAAGCCCTTTAAACACGGCTCCTAAACAAGAAAGTGTACACATTGTAGAATTAGAACAGGAACTACAACTCACCAAAGAATATTTACAGAACTATATAGAAGAAATAGAAAATCATAGTGCAGAACTACAATCCCTCAACGAGGAGTTGCAATCGCTTAACGAGGAGCTACAAACCGCTAACGAAGAGTTAGAAACTAGTAACGAGGAGTTGCAATCTACTAATGAAGAATTACAAACAGCTTATGCTGAATTACAGCTACTAAACAGAGAACTCCGCACCAAGGAACAACAATTAAAAGAAACCAATCACCTGTTTACTACCTTGTTTGAAAATCTAACGCATGGCTGCCTACTTTTAGATGCTCACCAACGCATTAGCTTAATCAATACTCAAACTTATCAGCTTTTGAAAAGAATAGGTATTCAGGCTCCCCCCCAGAAAATCAACCCACATGTAGAGACGCTACTGCCTGCCTTTGTCTATGCAGAGTTGGCGAGTATCCTAATCGATATGGCAACATATAATATGGATTCTTATACACGGGTATTTGAAATTAAACACCAAAAAGATATTTATTACTATGAAATGATTTTGAAGCCTATTTACTCCAAATTAAAGCAATTGCAATTTATCATTCTTAATATCTTTGACCGTACTGAACTTTATCAAAAAGAGCAAGTTATCTATGAACGTAATGAAATGCTCAATTCCTTGCTACAATCTAATACAAGCTACCTGATACGTACTGATTTAGAAGGGCGATATACCTATGCGAATCAGGCCTTTTGTAAAAAATTTGGATTTGATTACAATCAATTGCTTGGCAAATCCTATATTCCGACTATTCACCCTGAAGACATACCCCTTTGTCAGGCAACTGTACTTCAATTGCTTCAAAATCCGAATACAGTCATATCCGTAGAACTTCGCAAGCCTAACCCCAAGGGAGGCTTCTTTTACACGCTTTGGGAGTTTGTTACTATCAAAGATAAGCAAGGTAATGTCCAAGAAATACAATGCGTAGGGGTAGATGTTACTCCTTACAAACTTACTTTGAAGGCTTTAGAGGAGGAGCGCAATCGTTTAGAACTTATAATTTGGGGCGGAAGGTTAGGCACATGGGAGTGGGATTTGCAAACTAATCTCATCAAATTTAGCCAACGGTGGGCTGAAATTTTAGAATTTGAGTGGGAAAAAGTGAAGGAAATGCATTTTAACCAATGGCAAGAACTCATCCACCCAGAGGATAAGCCGAAACTACTCCAAGCACTCCAAGAGGTTATTGAAGACAGGGCTACATACTACGAAGTAGAGCATCGGAAGCGAACTGCCTATGGGCAATGGAAGTGGATTAACATCGCTGGCAAAGTGGTGGAACGAGATGCCAGAGGAAAAGCCCTTAAAATCATGGGCATACATCAAGATATTACCCCCCGCAAACGAGCCGAAGAGGAAACTAAAATTAGTGAAACACGCAACCGCCTTCTCCTTGAAACTATGCAAGAGAGCATTTTAGTCCAAGACCTCACAGGTAAAATTATCTCCTGCAACCATAGAGCCGAAGAGATTTTAGGATTGACCCACGACCAAATTATTGGGCAAACGGCAGATAGCCCTCTATGGAAAGTAATAGATGAGCATGGAAAGCCATTATCAATTCAAGACACTCCTTCAATGGTTACTCTACGTACAGGAAAACCTATTTCTAATTTTATTCTTGGTATTTACAGACCCAATGGCAAACTTGTCTGGGTTTCTGTGAATTCACAACTCCTCTATCATCCAGATACCAAAATACCCTATGCCGTATTTGCTACTTTTCACGATATTACCCAAAGTAGACAAACTGAAATAGAGCTGCAAATTGAACGACGTAGGCTTAAAGATATTCTTAAAGGTACAAATGTGGGAACATGGGAATGGAATATACCTACAGGAGAACTTATTCTGAACGAACGATGGGCTGAAATGCTCGGCTATACACTTAAAGAGCTAGAACCTGTTTCTATACACACTTGGCAAATCCTTTGCCATTCTGAAGACCTAAAGGTTATGAATAACGCCCTTAGAGAGCATTTTAGAAATCAGAACCCCTACTTTGTATGTGAGATGCGCATGCGACACAAAAACGGAACTTGGGTTTGGGTAGTTAGCCAAGGTAAAGTACATACTTGGACAGAAGACCAACAACCACTTTTTATGTCAGGAACGTTACAAGATATTACAGAAAGAAAAAATAACGAACAAGAAATACTTACTGCTAAACAACGTTTAGACATTATTGCAAGTAATTACCCACAAGGGACTATTAGTTTGGTTGATGTACAAACCCTTACTTTTCTTTATACAGGAGGTGAAGAGTACCAGAAAGAGAGTTCCGATCCTAAATATTTAATCGGTAAAACTATTTTTGAAATACTACCTGCAGAATTAGCTGAAAAAATAGAACAGGCTATCCCTAGAGTTCTAACTAAACAAACCGTAAAATACGAACTCAAATTTGGCAATAAAACCTATTTGAACATCTTGAAACCTATTCTTAACGCAGAGGGTATTGTTGAAAGTTTTGTACTTGTGTGCAATAACATTACAGAACGCAAACACTTGGAAGAAAATCTACGCAAACTCTCTCTTGTAGCAAGACGTACCTCTAACATGGTAATCATTACTGATAAGAATAAGAAAATTCTTTGGGTAAATGAAAGTTTTAAGAAAATCAGTGGCTATACTCTTGGAGAAGTAATAGGCAAAACACCTAAAATGTTTCAGTTTGAAGGTACAGACCAAAGAGTGATTGCCAAAGTGAATGAAAAATTAGCCCGAGCCGAACCTGTACGTTTTGAAATTTTGAACA
This sequence comes from Microscillaceae bacterium, assembly GCA_025054775.1. Classification (GTDB taxonomy): domain Bacteria; phylum Bacteroidota; class Bacteroidia; order Cytophagales; family Microscillaceae; genus JANWZA01. Next base: position 35,945 of record JANWZA010000022.1, on the reverse strand, counting down.
AGGGCAAACACCTCGAACCTTACTGGCTGGACATAGACATTCAACCAATATTTGACAGCAATAATCAACTGACAGGCTACATAGCCGTGCAAACAGATATTACAGAACGTAAAAAGAACGAGGGGCGCATCTTAAAACAAAATGAAATACTAAAAAAAATAGCCTTTTTCCATTCGCATATCCTCCGCAGACCCATTGCAAATATCATTGGTTTAATGTATCTAATGAATGAAGAGCGTAAAGAACCAACCCAACCCAACATGCCCCAATATTGGGAACTTTTAAGCAAAGCTGTAAATGAAGTAGAAACCATTATCACCCAAATTGTAGAGTTAAGTGATGAAATAGAATAAAAAGCTAATCACATTACAGAAAAATTTTGCTTTTTTGCCTTGTGGCAAACAATTTGCCACTATTTGAGTAAATGGCTTGACAAATAATTGATATTTTTTATCAAATCATCAAAAGCAACCTTACAACATTGAACACGTATTACACAAGATTACCCTGACAAAACACCTTAAATATTTCATTTTTTAATAATCCCAACCTAAACTCAGCCTATGCTCTTGTTTTTGAACATAGATTTTTTGCAATTCGGCTGGATAGATGCCATAGACATCTTCTTTACCGCTTTGCTATTCTATGCTCTTTACAATTTGATAAAGGGGAGCGTAGCGATACGTATCTTAATAGGTGGGCTAATCATAATGTTAGTTTATTGGCTTTTTGATGCCCTTAATATGCAGTTATTAAGTAGTGTTTTAGGGCAGTTTGTCAATGTAGGTGTAGTAGCGATTATTGTTATCTTTCAAGCGGAAATCAAAAAGTTTCTTTTCCTTTTGGGCAAAGGTGAAATTGTTTCATTACAAAAAATTTTGCAAAAAATCTTTGCCATTAGGCGTAGCAAAGTAAATATTCCTATTGATATTTTTATGGAAGCCGTACAAATGCTCTCTAGTACTAAAACGGGAGCGTTGATTGCCTTCGCCAAAGGAAGAGACTTAAAGTTTTATGCCGATACAGGTGATGCCTTAGATGCTTTGCCCTCTAAACGCTTGATTAACACTATTTTCTTCAAAAACAGCCCCCTGCACGATGGTGCACTCATCGTAGATAGAAATGGTAGACTGATTGCCGCTAATTGTATACTACCCGTTTCGGAAAATATGAACTTACCTCCTAATTTAGGATTGCGACATAGGTCTGCTCTCGGATTATCCGAACAGACAGACGCTGTAGTCCTTGTTGTTTCTGAAGAGACAGGGCTAGTTTCTTTGGCTCACAATGGACAAATCAAACGCGGATTATCTTATCTTGAATTACGACGTACTTTAATAGAGTGGCTTACCGCCGAAGATGAAGAAGAAGTAGAGGAAGCCCAAACTGAGGAGCAAAAAGACTTTTCTGATATGGACACCACTTTAGTATCCGCTCAAGTAAAAAAAAACTAATACATTTGTAGCTTCATTGGTTTTATCACAAAGCTAATCCTACTTTATTTGAAAAAACATGAAACTGAAACTTGCACCATTGAAATATGCTTTTTTGAGCTTTTTACTGGCATATTTTGCACCCTTTCAGGTAACTACGGCACAAAACTCTTGGCAGGTGTATGAGTTCAACCCAGGCGGGTTTAGAATGATGTTTCCTACTCAACCAACCGTTTCGTTTTTAGATGATAATGCCTTGCAAGCACGTGCCATAAGTAATGCTACCGTTTATCGTGCTGTAACCATTTGGAACCGAAGCTACAATATGAGCATCGCTAATGACTTGCTCAAAGAAAGTGAAAGTTTACTCAAACCCGAAACGGATAAGGTAGAAAGTAATCAAAATTTTACCTTTCTTTCTTTTCCTTCTAAAGAAATTCGCTTTCGTACTGACCGCGGCAGTGCTGTCATTTTTAGAACTATTATTACTCCTAATCAACTTTTTCAATTCTACATTATTCGCAACCAACAGTATGCTTCTGAAAGTGAAGTGAATCAATTTTTTGGTTCGTTTCAATTGGTAAAATAAGAACTACAGCTCTCCTCGGCATAAAGATTTCCTACTACTAGGGTTTTGCTACCAAACTTTTAGTAGAATTTCTAAAAATAAATACGAGTCTAAAATTCCTTGTAGTTAATCAACTTTGATAATTTTTCAAATTTGTAATTTTTGTCTGTGTATATGGATTTGCAGTTTGCAAAAGGTAAATATTGAGTTGTTATTAAAGATTACACCAAAGCGTAATGGTTTGCATGGCTTCCTTCACGTCGTGCACACGCAGGATAGTAGCCCCTTGCAAGAGTGCCACCATATTCAAAGCAGTTGTCCCGTTGAGTGCTTCTTCAGGAGAAATTTGTAAAGTTCGCCAAATCATAGACTTGCGCGAAAGCCCTACCAGCAGTGGTAAACCTAATGTGTGAAATTGTTGCAAATGTTTGAGCAAATAAAAGTTCTGCTCTAAGGTTTTGGCAAAGCCAAAACCTACATCTATAATTATATCTTTTATGCCCAGCTCTGTAAGTTTTTCTATTTTCTGAGCAAAATATTGTAATATTTCAGCTAAAATATTATCGTAATGCGTAAGTGTAGTCATGGTTTGTGGTGTACCTTTCATGTGCATAAGTACATAAGGCGCTTTGGCTTGAGCTACGGTAGGAAACATTTCACTATCTAAACTTCCACCTGAGATATCATTCACTATGCTTGCCCCTTCGTATATAGCTTGCTTTGCCACCTCTGCTCTAAAAGTATCTACTGAAATGTAGGCTTGAGGAAAATGTTGGCGAATAAGCCGAATAGCAGGCAATACTCTTTGCAACTCCTCCTGTTCAGAAATATGCTCGGCATTAGGGCGCGATGAGTAGCCTCCGACATCTAGGAAAGTAGCCCCTTCGCTCAAATGTTTTTCTGCTTGAGATAATATTTCCTTCTCAGTTTGCACCCTACTGCCTGCATAAAATGAATCGGGTGTAATGTTAAGGATCCCCATTACACAAGGCTTTTCTAATGATAAAAGTGTACCGTTGAGGTTAAGTGTTTTCTTCATACTTAAAACAGGTAACTTACCAAGCAATAATCTAAGCGACCAACTTCCTTATGTTCTTTTTTGCAAACCAACCACGTTTTCTACGTGTGAAGTGTGTGGAAACATATCCACAGGCTGAACAGCAGTAACCATATATTTTTGTGCTAAAAGTGCTAGATCGCGGGCTTGGGTAGTAGGATTACAACTTACATACACAATTTTTGAGGGTTCAGCTTGCAAAATAGTTTTCACCACTTGCGGGTGCATACCTGCTCTTGGAGGGTCGGTAATTAGCACGTCAGGGTTACCATATTGCTTGAATAGTTGGTCTGTTAGCAAATCTTTGATATCTCCTGCTAAAAAATACGTATTCTCAATACCGTTAAGTTGAGCATTGATTTTAGCATCTTCTACTGCTGTGTGTATGTACTCCAGACCTATTACTTTTTGGGCTTTGCGAGCTACAAACAGGGCTATTGTCCCTATTCCTGTGTAAAGGTCATATACAATTTCGTGTCCTTGTAAATCAGCCATTTGTGCTGCAGCCTTATAGAGTTGAAAAGCCTGTTCAGAGTTGGTTTGATAAAAAGACTTGACTCCAATTCTGAATTGTAGGGGTTTTTCACTATATAGGCAGGGCATTTCTTCAGTAATGTAGGAGTTGCCCTTGAAAAGGTGTATTTCCAAGTCGTGAATAGTATCGTTTTTTTTAGAATTGATAACATAAAGCAAAGAGGTTATTTGTGGAAATGTGTTAGCTACAAAGGTCAGTAGCTTTTCGATTTCATGGGGTTTGTCTTCAAAAAAAGAGAGCAAAACCAACCATTCTCCTTGCAAGGTGTTACGTATTAGTAAATTTCGCAAAAAACCTTGTTTGTTTTTTATATCAAAAAAAGATAAGTTGTGGTCAAGGGCATATTGCTTGATTGCTAGCCGAATTTGATTAGATAGGTCAGGTTGGAGATAGCACTTTTCAATATCTAATACCTTATCAAAATGTTTAGGAAGGTGAAACCCTAGGGCATTGCTTTTTTCAAGCATAATTTCTTGTTGAATTTCTTGTGCGGTGAGCCATCGCCTGTTAGAAAAAGCAAACTCTAATTTATTTCTGTAAAATCGTTGTGATTTTGAACCGATAATAGGGCGGATAGGAGGTAAATCCAGTTTACCTATGCGTTGCAAATTATCTATTACTTGCTGTTGCTTGTAGGCTAATTGTTTTTCGTAACTTATGTGTTGCCATTGGCAACCGCCACAAGTACCAAAATGCTGGCAAAAAGGTTCTACTCTAAAAGGAGAGAGTTGATGCCAGTGCGTTACGACGGCTTCGGCATACTTTTTCTTTGAACGAATAACTTGCAAATCAACCAAATCCTGCGGAGCAGATTGTGTACCTTCTACAAAAACTACTTTGTTATTCACTCTAGCAATGCATTTACCACCGGCAACCATGTCCTGTATGAATACCTGCTCTAAAATTTTTTTCATAATACATTTTGATATTTCTCTGAATTATTTTGCATGAAACATACTAACAAAATTGCATATGATATAAACCTATAAAAATACCTTTCCTGCTAATTTCCATATTATTTGACTACTATAGTATTACACTGCAAAGGTGTTTAAATAAAAGCAAATTTAGAGTTAGGACTTACAACATTTTATGTAAAGTGCTATGTTTTCATTACAAAATTCTTAAAAAGAAGCGTTTTAGTAGCAAAATTATCGCATTTTTTACATTTTTTTTTTCAAACAATTTAATTAAAGATGTGTTTATTATTAAAATCAAATATAGCCATTAACCTAAACCTAATAAAACGTTGAGGATTCGTATTATTTTTTCGGTCAATAATCGCGGGGCGTGTATTCCATTCTATCATCAGCACTTGCTGGAGAAAATGATAAGAGAGACTATTGCTAGTACTGAATATAAAAATTATCCTTATTTTCACTTTTCAGGATTAAAGGGACAAACACGCACCAGTAGGAATGGCTTGCATATTTGTTCTTCAAAAGTTACTCTAGTATTATCAAGTGAGAATGAACATTTTTTGAAAGTTTTTTTGCAAAATTTATTCACTCGTAAAAAAATAAATATTGGTCTCTTGTCGCTTCTGCCTGAAAGTGTAGAGCAAGAGATGTTGCCTACTTTTACCAAAGAAATGAAATACTTGTGTATTTCACCTATCGCATTAGTGAATCCTGTATATGATTATTTTTATGCCAAAAAGTTCATTTCGCCTGAATATGATATTTTTTCTGACTTACTATACGAGTCAACTATGAGTCGTATGGAAAAGTTGGGAATTTATACAGAAGAGCAAATTAGCTCCTTCAATAAATTTCAAGTTGTACCAGATCGTGAGTATTTGAATAAAATTAAGCGAGAAGACAAAAAATTTGCACGTATCTATTCTATTTATGAACAAAATGTTCGGCATGAATTACGCGGGTATGTCTTTCCCTTTACACTTTACGCGGCGGTAGAGGTGCAAGAGTTTGTGTACAAATGTGGTTTAGGTTCGTGTACTCACAAAGGTTTTGGAATGTTAGATGTAGCTTATACAGAAGCCTCTAATCGTACTATTTCTTATAGTCTGGAAGAATTTTTGGTAAGTTAGCCTTCTTTTTAAGGAGGCAATGTTTGTGCTTTTAATTTTAGGAAATCAAAATTTTGAATGTGCTCTATGCTTTGTTTGCACATTCGTGCCACAAGTGATAAACGTTCCTGTAAGTGTTGTGAAAGTGGCGGCTGCTGATTTTGCTTGCTCTTTTCTTGAATATTCTCTATTACTCGCAGTATGATTTTCAATAGACGTACTAACTGCTCAAAGCTATAAGCCTGTGAAAGTGTACCTTGTATGTACTGATAGTTAAAATCCAAGCCCAATTCTACAATTTCATCACCTAAAACTTCTAGGTATTGATTTTTATGGGCAGCAGGAATTATCTTGGCAATAGTATCAAAGAGGCGTGCAGTAACGGCGAAGTCAGTACGTCCATAATGGTAGATTTGGTCAAAAGATTGGTTTATAATTCGCTTAAAACTCACTTCGTTAAGGTAGAGGTTATGTCCTTTCCAGCGCGTATGCCCTGAAACAGGCATATTAGCTTGCATAATTTCCTTGGCAATTTCTCCTATATAGTCCAAAGCATTAACAGCCGTAGTAGGGTCGTTCACAGCAGGGGAAATAGCTTTGAGAGCAATATCCACTAATTGCCTAATGCCAAAGTTGAGGTCTTGGTGATAACTCCTGAACTTATCAATACGGCAAGTACGCAAAATACGTTTTTCTATGGAAGAGAAGATTTTAGGATCAGATAGAACTACATTTACCAAAACAGCATCACGTTGCACAAAACTACCAACGTCATGTACTTGCTCAATCAATTCTACTCCTTTGATAAGGCTAATCTTACGCAACTCTTCATAGTCTATGCTTTGCAAGTAGCCAAAGGAACGGCTGTGAATAGCGATCTTTTGGGGGTGCTGTATACGGTGGGGTATCTCCTCTTGATGTTGCCAAAAAAGTTTTGCCTCTTGAATCTCGTCTATGGTGTGTAAGGCAATTTTACGAACAATAGAAGCCACGTTAATATTATCAGCTATTGTAACAATGAAATGGGGAAGTAGCCCTGCAGTTAGAAAAATACAACCATAGATTGCTATGTCCAAGAAAATAATCATTTCTTCAGGAACAGTGGTCTGCTCTGCTGGGAGCGAATCAATAAGCCAAAATTTAAGTAAAAGACAATACATAACCCACCCCATGAACACTCCTAACGTAATTTGGGTGTAAAGATTCTTAGAAAGGAAATAACGCAAAACACGGGGTGAGAACTGCGTAGAAGCTAACTGCAAAGCTACTATGGTAATAGAATAGGTAGTAGCTACTATACCTGCTAAAAGGCTGGCTAGTAGATTTAAGGCATCAATATAACCTGCTTTATCGGTATTGATAAAAAAATTGCTATTAGTAACGAAACCGATGGCAACAGTCAATCCAAAAATGATATAAATAATACTAAACGAGGTGGATTTCAGCAGTTGCAGAGCTTCCCAAGCTGCTTCTCTGTGTTTGAGTTTAGTAAACATAAATGTATAAAGGCTATGCCTTGATAAAAAATAATAAACTTATTATCTAATTAAGAGAGAGCATAATTTAGGTAATTAGGTAATCTAATTTTTCAGCGATTTTCGCACAAAAGTTATGCCTTTGTTTCATTCAGCATTGACGTATCCTAGGATATCGTCTGTTCCTTATTATTTTGCAAGCAAAGGCATAGAACCAACAAGCTGCAACTTAAAGTTTTTATAGATCATAAAAAATTGTTTATTTCCTGTATCTATTTTGCCTTATCTAAGCACAAAAATTCGGTACTAATTGCAAGATTATTAGAGGGGTCGGTCCTGTCGCTTTGCATTTCTTGACGTGCTTGGTCAGTCATAATCCCTTGTAGAATTACCTTAAAAATAGTTTGAAAAGCCTCATTAGGGGAATAGTTTACTTTAACAAGGTTTTCAGGAGAAATAATAGAGTTGATAGCATGGTAATACATCATAACTAACACGTCGAGGTTAAATTCATCTTTGAATACACCTTCTTGGATACCTTGTATCAATATTTTTTTGAAGCCCTGAGTAAGGTGTTCGGTTCGTACCTCTTCAATAATTCTCCAAACCGTGGGGACATTTCGCCGCAAGTCCTCTAATACCAAAGGAGACATGAGTGTGTTGATTTTACCTATTAAGATAATAAATTGTTTCAGTTTGCTTACAAAACTTAGATTTTGATTGGCAAATATCTCCTCTATCCAGCAGCGCGTTTCATTGCCGATGTAAGAAATACACTCACGTATTAATTCATCTTTGCTACGGTAGTGGTTGTAGATAGTTTTTTTGCTCATCCCCATTTCGTTGGCAAGGTCCTCCATGCGCACCATAGAGAACCCATATTTCATGAATTGTTCTTTGGCAGTAATTAAAATGCGCTTCTTTATGTCAATTTCATTATTTTGCATCGAAAATTAATACTTTTTTGGTATTTATTTGTATTTTTTTAATAGCTGTTTTTTATCCTATAAACACGCTAGAAGTTTCAGAGGTTTCTTTTAAAGTAAGAAAAGATTTTCAAAATAATTTACTTGTAAAGTATTTACAAAAGTACGTATTTTTTCGCAAATATATTTAGCTTTGCAAGCTAGTCCATAAAAAGCATACTAATAGTTAGCATAAAAGTAACTTCAATTTAGCAAGGTCTTAAACTTAAGTTTACCTTACTTATTTTTACTAATTTTTTCATTTTCAATGAGTTATATGCTCTACAAAATCCAATATCATAGTTTGTTATTGCTTTTTTTTATCACTATGCAACACGAAACTGCCCAAGCACAAAACACCATAACACCTCCCCAAGCCGCAAAAAAGCCCAAAGAACTAATAAAACATGGGCATAAACGTATTGACAATTACTATTGGCTCAACGAGCGCGAAAATCCCGAAGTAATTCGTTACTTGGAAGCCGAAAACGAATATACCGAAAAAATAATGGCAGATACTAAACCTCTGCAAGAAAAATTATTTGAGGAAATAAAAAGTAGAATCAAACAAACCGACGAGTCTGTACCTTATTTACTTGACGGCTACTACTATTACACACGTTTTGAGGAGGGCAAAGAATATCCTATTTATTGCCGAAAAAAAGGCAACCTACAAGCCAAAGAGGAGATTTTACTAAATGTAAACCAATTAGCCGAAGGCAAAGAGTTCTGCTCAGTGGCTTCGGTTGCTATTAGCCCTGACGATAAAACCCTCGCCTTTTCGGTAGATTACGTGGGTAGACGCAAATTTGCAATCTACTTCAAAGACATGAAAACAGGCAAAATTGCTGAAAATTTTATTCCTGTTAGTACAGGAGGCATTACCTGGGCTATGGACTCAAAACATATCTTTTATTCCAAACAAGATGAGGTTACACTTCGCTCTAACAAAATTTTTCGCCACGAGGTAGGTACTAATCCTGAAAAAGATGTGTTAGTTTATGAAGAGAAAGACGAAACTTTTTTTACCTATGTGTATAGAACCAAATCAAAAAAATATATCATTATTGCGAGCCAAAGCACGCTTTCCAACGAAGTACGGTTTTTGGATAGCAATAACCCTAAGGGAGAGTTCAAAATTTTTCACCCACGAGAGCGTGAGTTAGAATATAGCATTGACCATTTTGAAAACAAATTCTATATCGTTACGAATTGGCAAGCCAAAAATTTTAGAGTAATGGAAACCACCTTAGATAAAACTACCAAAGAAAATTGGAAAGAGGTTATTCCCCACCGCCCTGATGTGTTGGTAGAAGGGATTGACATCTTCAAAGATTTTTTAGTGGTTTCAGAACGTAAAAATGGCTTAGATGCCATTCAAATTATCCGTTGGAAAGACAAGCAAAGCCATTACCTTGACTTTGGTGAGCCAACCTATACTGCAAAATTATCCGCTAATTTTGACTATAACACACAACTTTTACGATTTACCTATACTTCGCTTACCATACCAAATAGTACTTTTGACTATAATATGGAAACCCGCCAAAAAATATTGCTCAAACAACAACCTGTTTTAGGTGGATATGATAGTAAAAATTACCAAGCCGAATACATTTACGCCGAAGCTCAAGATAGAACTAAAATTCCTATTTCATTAGTCTATAAAAAAGGTTTTCAAAAAAATGGGCAAGCCCCGCTTTTGCTCTATGCTTACGGCTCTTACGGAATTTCTACAAGTGCTTATTTTAGTATTCCGCGTATTAGCCTACTAGACCGAGGTTTTGTCTTTGCTATTGCCCATGTACGCGGCGGTTCAGAAATGGGAAGGCAATGGTACGAAAATGGCAAAATGTTTCAAAAGAAAAATACTTTTACTGATTTTATTGATTGTGCCTTGTACCTTATAGCCCAAAAGTATACCACCCCTGAAAAACTTTTTGCCGAAGGGGGAAGTGCAGGAGGATTACTTATGGGGGCAGTTATCAATATGCGTCCTGACTTGTTCAAGGGAGTGATTGCCGCTGTACCTTTTGTAGATGTGGTTACTACTATGCTTGACGATACCATTCCACTCACCACTAGTGAATATGACGAGTGGGGCAATCCAAATAATATTGACTCGTACATCTATATGCTCTCTTATTCTCCTTATGACCAAGTAGAAAGAAAAAAATATCCTAACTTATTAGTTACCACAGGTTTACACGACTCGCAAGTGCAATACTGGGAACCTGCCAAGTGGGTAGCTAAGCTACGAGAAATGAAAACAGACAATAACCTTCTACTACTTAAAACTGACATGAGTGCAGGACACAGCGGCAAGTCAGGACGATTCCAAGCCCTAAAAGATGTTGCTTTTGAATATGCTTTCCTGCTCAAACTATTAGGAATAAACGAGTAAACATTCTTGGACTGGTAGGCTTTTTATGAAGTTACTATTTGACATGTAAGGCATGCTACTAACCCTGCCGTTTCAGTACGCAGCCGATTTTTGCCTAAACTCACTACCTCAAAACCTTGCCTCTGTGCCAAAGCTACCTCTTGTGGGCTAAAATCTCCTTCAGGACCAACGAGCAACACATAATTTTGGTTAGGTTGCAATTTTTTTTGTAATAATTCTGCAGGTGTTTCACTAAGGTAAGCAATAAACTTTTGGGTATTAGCCGAAAAATCTTTTTTTATCCATTCCTTAAACGAAATGAGCGGATAGAGTGTGGGCAAAAAAGTTTGCAAAGACTGTTTTAAGGCACTAATGGCAATTTTTTGCAAACGTTCTAAATTCAAATTTTTACGTTCAGAGCGTTCGCACTGCACAAAGCTAATTTTTTGTATGCCAATTTCTACCAACTTTTCCACAAGCCATTCTACTCGTTCCATGTTTTTGGTAGGGGCGATGGCTAAGTGAATACAAAAATTAGCCGGCTCGGCGGTAACTTTTTGTAATAGCTTTACTTGGGCTTGTTTGCCTTGTATATCCACAAGTTGTAAATCAAACAATTCCCCTTTGCCGTTGGTAAGTTGTAAAATAGCCCCTTGCTTCAAGCGAAGTACCTTAACGGCATGGTGCGTCTCCTCTTCACAAAGCAAGGTGCTTTTTTCAGTAAAATCAGCTTGAAAAAATAAGTGCATAAATTTAGGATTTACCAAAAGTTTGCTGGTAAAGAATAAAGCTATCTTGTAAGATTTGGATAGCTATTCGTTTATCTAAAAAATCCTCTACAACTACGGTTTTTTTCTCTAATTTTTTGTAATCTTCAAAAAAACTACGCATTTCTGAAAGGAAATGAGCAGGAATTTGCGAAATATCATTAATGTAGCTTACACTTGGATCCCCAGCAGCAACGGCAATGATTTTGTCATCGGCTTCGCCATTATCTAACATACGCATTACCCCAATAACTTTGGCAGGAATAATACACATTGGTACAACTTCAATTTGCGAAAGTACTAAAATATCTAATGGGTCTTTATCATCGCAATAAGTTTGTGGAATAAAGCCGTAATTAGCAGGATAATAAATTGACGAATATAGCACACGGTCAAGGCGAATAAGCCCGCTCTCTTTGTCAAGTTCATATTTTGCACGAGTTCCTTTGGGAATTTCTATAATACCGTTCACAATATTAGGTGCGTTCTCGCCTGGGGAGACATGATGCCAAGGGTTAAAAAGGTTTTGCATGATGGTTCAAGTGGTTTGGATTAAAATATTTTTTCAGATGCATTTGCCAAAGGAGAAATATTATCAAAAGTTAATCATTTTAGGCGTATAAGTTTGAGCAGTGTTAGAGTTTGTAAAGAGAAAAATTAGCGGTGTGAAAATCAATGAATTACCACCTATCATAACCTAAAATTTCTTACACTTATCAACTTTTCACAAATTGCAATAGCATAATTGAACCAAAGGAATTTATTCTACTCGTTTTTTCTTTCGGCAAAGTAATATGCTGGACTTATCTGTCCACCAGTGGTAACCAAAGGTAAAATTAAGAGGTTTTATGGTTTTGTCTGTATTAAATCGTTGTTGCAGGTCAAGTTGATAGCCGTAATTAAAGTCGCGTATGGGTTTATCATATTTGCCGTAAAGTTGCACGTCCCAATTATTTTTCACGTAATAGCTGTAGGGTACACCTGTATCGTCCTGCAGGCAAGCGAAAGTATCATCAAGTATGAGGTTGCGTATAGTACTGAAGTGCGTTGTATGCAAGAGATAAGAGGCTGATTTAATCAATGTGATTTTATTGTCAAAGGCTTTGATAAAGTTGATGAGTTCCTTTTTAGCAGGCATAGCGGCGTCGGCAAGGTCTGCACTAAAATAATAGAGTCTTTGTGCTTTTTCTTTGTTTTTATTCAAAAAAACGATATACAAACCTGATAATCCTTTTTTAGAGTAATCATGCAAATGAGTGTAGGTAGCATTTCCTTGTTTATCTAAATAAACGCGTTGAATACTCAAAATTTCATTATCAGTGCGAGCAAGGAATATGCAAATCAATGGCAAGACACCTTTTACAGCATTAGGATTGTTGAGAGTAACACTCATTCGTGCTGTAATAAAGTAGTTACGTTGCATAAGCTCGGAGAGTGCCTGCCTCACACTAAATAAATAGTTTGCCCAGATTGGAGGTTTCATTTGATCTTTTTTAGGTAATTCTCCTATTCGTTCCAAACCAAACATAAGATAGTACTCACAATTGGGGAATAGGTGATATGCATTCAGAAAATCAGGACCGCTGAATGGATAAAAAAGCGTACTCCCTTGCTGTTGATTAAGATCTATCAACTCTTCATCTCTCCAAGTTTGCATTTTATCTAATTTTTGTTTTTTTAATCCCTCCCATGCTTTTTCAAATTCTAGATAATGTAATTTAGTAGCTTTATCTTCATAAACCGATTTATATGGTTCGTAATCTATGGGCATAGCAGCAAGCATTTTAGCGAGTGCTGTATATTCCTGTTGTGGTAAAAGGCTGTCTTCAGCCATGCGTTGTTTAGTTTCTAAAATACTAATGCTAGCATTAGTATTATTTGCTTGATTATTAGCATTTTTTTGAGGAGTTTTTTTATCTTTTTCTTCTTTCTTGTTTTCCTTAGTTGTTTCTTGCCTATTTTTTTGAAGTTGAGGTTGAGTAGGAGTTTTTGCTTTGTCAGTTATAGGTTTGTTGGTGGTAGTTTGTAAGGTATTACTTTGTTTCTTTTCTGTGGGCAAATAGTTATCACTATTAGGTGTACCTGATTGAAACGCTCTGTTGAATACTTTGAGGTCAATCAAATTGAGTGAGAGTAAGAAGGAAATGAGAATTACTGCCACAAATACGCGAGTATACATTTGCATAACCATTGCATTGAGTAAGTGGTGTTAGATTTAGCACGCTTGTTCTTAGGTTAGTGAATTTAATAGACAAGCTAACTTTAATCTTTTTAAGCAAAGATAGTTAAATTTATCGTACTTTTTTAATACTTTTTACAATTTTTACTGCGGCATCTACATTATCGTGTAATACACTAACAATAAAATTCAAATCCCCCATAGGGTCTAGCATACAGGCAAAAAAAGCCTCTACATTGTTAATTTTACCTTCGGCATAAATGCCTTCAAATCCATTAAAGGAAATATTTTGTATTTCATCAACAGTCATGTTTGCCTCTTTGGTCATAGAGTTAAAGGCGTCTTTCAAATTACTTTTTGTAATTTGATTACTCTTAATAGGATAAAGCCCGAAAAGAATAATTTTAGATTTTTCACATTTTCCTTCAAAATGCGTCTCATCATTAGCAGTTTCCTCAAAACCTACTGGAACACTAAACTTCAATCCGTATTCGTCCCAAGTGTAATCAGTGGTTTGAGCAATAGAAAAGGTTAGATTCCAAAATAACAAATTTGCGAATATGTTTGCTAAATAAATACTTTTCATAAAATAAGACAAAGGAGAAAATGACGTGTAGAGATCCTCTTAGTTCTAGTAAATACGCAAAAATAGTACAAAAGTTTGATTTGTAGGCAGCATAAAACTATCGTAGAAGGAGAAATGTACCACGTTGCTGTTGTTGATTACCTAAGAAATCTTCAAACTCAATAACATAAATATAAGTGCCTTGTGGGGCGTCAGTACCGTTAATTTGCCCGCTCCAGCCCTTCCTGATATCTTGAGTTTCGTACAATTTTTCACCTATACGATTGTAAATTTTCATCGTAAACTTGTGAATATGAAGTCCTTGGGGTTCAAATGTATCATTTACACCATCATTATTAGGGCTAAAAGCATTAGGAACGAAAAGCCGATTTTTTTGCTCTAATTGCACGAAATTAGAATAACTAAATACATTCTCCCGAATTTTTACCTTAACCCGATAGCGAATAATTTGTGGGCTATTTTGCAATGCATCATCTACCCAAAAATTAAAATTACCATTCCACACTTCTGCTAAAAGATTATTTTGAGCATCAAATTTTTGCACAAAGTAGCCTTCAAATTGGTCGTTAAAATTTTGATATGGAGACCACTGCAAAAAGGCTTCGGTGGCGGTATTCAGAGCTATTTGCAGGAAAGCAGTACATGTTTTAGAAGCTAGCTCTGAGCGATTGCCGCACTCGTTTTCATAGCTTACTTGGTAGCAAAAGGGTTGTTTGTGGGTATCAATGTCATTATCAAGTGCCTGATTGTCATTACCTTGTATAATAAGTGTATCTCTTTCATTACGTACAATCGTGTATCGTAAAATACGTGGCAAAGGTTCAGATTTCCAAAACAGAGCCACACTTTTTTCGCTTTGAATAGTTGCATTAAGTTGGCTAACAGCAGGGGCTTGTAAAGTGCTAAATACTTGCACACACTCCGTATTGCTGGTAATACGGGCTTGGTTAAGAAGGCTTTGCGTTTGAACCACTACTGCATAGCAATATTGTTGCTTACAGAGTACATCTCGATCTATCCAAGAGGTTGTGTTCCAGTCATTTACAATTTCGCATACTTGCCCATTGCGGCTTATGAGATAACTTTGAAAATGCGAATTGATAAGGTACCTGTTCCAAGATAGTAGGTTTTCTGAATCACGGGCTTCTACATTAAGGTTTATAGTACAAAACTCTTCTGAGGACAAGCGGTTGTTACACTTATCTACTATATCAATTTGTAAGCAATAAAATTCTTTTTGAGTATCTAAATTAGGAATTACCACGGTTTGTGTCCCCTCTACATTTTTCAATATAGAAAAGGTTTGGAAACTAGCTACTCCACTTTTACGATAGCGGACTTCATAATCAAAACCTTGCAATGCTTGAAAGCTAAGACTAATAGCTCCCACACTCTCGTCTTTGGTTTGAGTAGTAATGCGAAGAATTTGTGGTGAAGGTAAGCTATTGATCGGTGTAACGATACGTGCGTTTTCTGCTCCACAGCCTCCAGGAATGTAGACTCCTTTTACAGTAATCGTATAATTATCAGTGGTATTGTAAATGTGATTTACAGGTGGGGCATTGCGGGCAATAGTTTGTTTCACCCCGTCCCCCCAATCAATTTGATAACTCTCATATTGTTTATCAATTACATTCAAAAAAACTTGCCTGTCTGCACACGTAAATACTTCGAAATGAGGAGCAGGAGTGGGCAAGACTTCAATGTAGTTCACTTTTCGCAAGCTATCACCTTGTCCATTGAAACTGCCAATTTGCGTAATAGAATACACTCCGGGATTGTTATAGGTGTGTGTGGTAGAAGGGGTGGGCAAATTATTTCCGTCTCCATACTTATATAAAAGATTGATACCGCCGTTAGTACACTCTGTTATTTTTATGGTTAAAGGCACACACCCACGCCGCACATCTGCCTCAAAGCAAGGTCTTTGAGCAACACTAATAAGTGCAAACAAACAAGAAAAAAAGCTACCCACCCACCCACAAACAATATATTGCTTGGACATTTCTATCTATTCGCTGAAATTTGCATCAAATCAGACATCCTAGCTCTAATTAAACGCAAAAATTATATAAAAGTATACAT
The DNA here is from genome assembly GCA_025054775.1 of Microscillaceae bacterium. Classification (GTDB taxonomy): domain Bacteria; phylum Bacteroidota; class Bacteroidia; order Cytophagales; family Microscillaceae; genus JANWZA01. Next base: position 19,883 of record JANWZA010000022.1, on the reverse strand, counting down.
TATTGCAGTAAAATTCATACCTAATCTCTTAAAAAGTGCTCAAAAAAGTCGGGTAATGATGTGAAATGTACATCAGTGTGAAAATGACTACAAAAATATGGCAGAGATCTAACTACCGATTCTGTTATTTTATAGCATAACCTAAAGAAAAAGCTTTTAGGGAAAAATTGATTTAGTCAATAATCTCACACTTGTTTTTGCGAATATCCTCTTCTACATTTTTGAATTTCACATCTTTTACTATACGTCCGTCAGTATAGCGAACATTCACTTTGGCATTTCGGTCTATTTTTTTCTCTACTCGTATAGGTTGTGTTTTAACAGGTTCTTGTGTTTCTTTGTCTGAAAGTAAATTCTCGTCAATAGCTGCTTGGTTCGTGAAAGTTTGGTAATTAGGCTTAAATTCTTTGGTTTTATTGTCTCTGCTTACAGGTCTTTTAGTAGGTTTGATGTTTTTAGTCTTGTTACCTATCTTTTCTTCAAGTTCAATATTGATTTCAGGTACAGATAAGTGAGTAAGTGTTTCTACAATTTCACGATTGATATTAGCGATAAGTTGGCTAAATAATTCAAAGGCATCAAATTTATAGACTAGGAGGGGATCTTTTTGTTCTAGAACAGCATTTTGTACTGATTGTCGCAGGTCATCCATTTCGCGAAGATGGTCTTTCCATGCTATATCAATAACTTTGAGGGAAACGAACTTTTGTATGGTTTTGGTAAGGTGTTTTCCTTCGGTATTCAACAAATCGTCTAGGTTAATAATTATCTCTACGATATTATCGGGTTTGTTGTCCCAAGGGAGCGGTAAAAGTACTTCTGTTAGGTCGGGTCTTTGCTTTCGTAAATTCTTCATGGCAGGCAGAAGGTTATCAATATTTTTTTTGCATCGCTCCTGATAACCTTTTATTGCTTCTTGAAAGCATTTTTGTGTAATAACTTTCGCATCACTTTTGTAGAACTCTTGTTCTGTTATGGAGGGAGTGATGTTAAAGACTTTGTGCAGTTCCATTTTGAAGTTCTCATAATTACCGGGAGCTTGGTAAGAAGTTACCAAGAGTTCACACACATCGTAAAAAGTATTTACAATATCTAATTCTAGTCGTTCTCCCTGTAAAGCATTTCGCCTACGGCGATAAATAATTTCACGTTGGGCATTCATTACGTTGTCGTATTCTAACAACCGCTTTCGTATGCCGAAGTTATTCTCCTCTACCTTTTTTTGAGCTCTCTCTACTGAACGTGTGAGAATACCTGCTTGAATAGACTCTCCTTCTTTCATACCGAGCCTATCCATCCATTTAGCAATACTGTCGGATCCAAAGATACGCATGAGGTTGTCCTCAAAGCTAATAAAGAATTGGGAGCTTCCGGGGTCGCCTTGTCTTCCTGCTCGTCCGCGAAGTTGCCTGTCTACACGTCTTGATTCGTGGCGTTCTGTGCCGATGATAGCTAACCCTCCTGCTGCACGAGATTCGGGGGTGAGTTTGATATCTGTGCCACGTCCTGCCATATTTGTGGCGATGGTAACGGTGCGTGGTTTACCTGCTTCGGCAATGATTTCGGCTTCTTTTTGGTGCAAGCGCGCATTAAGGACTTGGTGTTTAATTTTTTTGAAGTTGAGCATACGGCTCAAGAGTTCGGAGTTTTCTACTGAGGTAGTACCTACTAGTACAGGTCTGCCTTCATTAACCAACCTTTCTATTTCTGCAATAATAGCTGCATATTTTTCCTTGCTTGTTTTGAAAATAACATCGTTGCGGTCTTCTCTAATTACTTTTTTGTGAGTAGGAATAACTACTACATCTAACTTATAGATTTCCCAAAATTCAGCGGCTTCGGTTTCGGCGGTGCCTGTCATACCTGCCAACTTATGATACATACGGAAGTAATTTTGCAGAGTAATGGTAGCATAGGTTTGGGTAGCTTCTTCTACTTTAACTTTTTCTTTGGCTTCAATAGCTTGGTGCAATCCATCAGACCAACGCCTGCCTTCCATGATACGTCCTGTTTGTTCATCCACGATTTTCACTTTGCCCTCGTCAATGATGTAATCTACATCTTTTTCAAATAAGCAATAGGCTTTGAGCAATTGCTGTACGGCATGAATACGTTCTGATTTCAGGCTGTACTCTTCTAACAATTTCTCTTTTTGGGCAAATTTTTCAGCTTCATTATTTGCAAATTTTTTTTCAATTTCGCTTAATTGCGTGGCAATATCAGGCAAGACAAAGAAGTTGGCATCTTCTCCTGCCATAGTAATAAATTCTATACCACGTTCTGTAAGTTCGACTTGGTTGTTTTTTTCGTCAATCGTGAAATATAGTGGTTTGTCTGCCTCGGGCATGTATTTTTGGTTATCTTGCAGGTAGTAGGCTTCAGTTTTTTGCAAGATTTGCTTTTTGCCTGTCTCGCTTAGAAATCGGATAAGGGGTTTACTTTTAGGCAAACCGCGGAAGGCTCTAAATAGTGCCAAGCCTCCTTCTTTTTCGTCGCCTAAAGCTAATTTCTTTTTTGCTTCTTGTAAGAACTCGTTTACTATCTTTTTTTGAGCTTCTACTAGTCGTTCGATACGTGGTTTAAGTTCGTAATAAAGTTGCTCGTCGTTAGTTTTGCCTACTGGTCCAGCAATGATGAGTGGGGTGCGTGCATCATCAATTAAAACAGAGTCTACTTCATCTACTATGGCAAAGTGGAGTTTTCGCTGTACTACTTCGCTGAGGTCTCGTGCCATGTTGTCGCGTAGGTAATCAAAACCGAACTCGTTATTAGTGCCGTAGGTAATATCGGCTTGGTAGGCGTGTTTACGGGCTTCGGTGTGGGGTTCGTGCAGGTCGATACAATCTACACGCAAGCCGTGGAATTCATAGATAGGTCCCATCCATTGGCAGTCGCGTTTGGCAAGGTAGTCGTTTACTGTTACTATGTGTACTCCGCGTTTAGCTAGGGCGTTCAAAAAGGCGGGTAGGGTAGCTACCAAGGTTTTACCTTCTCCTGTTGCCATTTCTGCAATTTTGCCTTCGTGCAATACAACTCCTCCAATCAGTTGCACGTCATAATGCACCATGTCCCATGTAACGGGGTTGCCTGCAGCTATCCAAGTATTTGCCCAAATTGCTTTGCCCTCTTCAAGAGTGATGTAGGTTTTTTTATATTTTTCCACCAACTCTCTATCCCAATCGGTAGCGGTAACTACTAGTTGCTTATTTTCTTTGAGTCTTCGGGCAGTTTCTTTTACAATAGCAAAAGCCAAAGGTAGGACTTCTAATAAAACCACTTCCAGTTGCTTATTACGTTCTTTTTCTTTGGCATCTATGGCTTCAAAAAGAGTTTCTTTTTTCAGAACATCGGGTTCTTGCTCTATTTTTTGGTGAAGTTGAGCTATTTGATTATCTATTCCTTGTAGTCTTTGTTCAATATATTGCTTAATTTCATACGTTTTAGCACGAAGCATATCATCGGTTACATGGCTTTGTGCGAGGGCTTCCCATTCTTTGTTAATCTTTTCTACCCAAGGAAGCAATCTTTTCAAATCTCTCTCCGCTTTTGTACCAAAAATCTTCGCTAAGGCTTTATTTAACAGATTTAACATCTTTTTTTGGTTAAATGAAAAAAATCTTTACATTTGTATCTGATAATACCAATCTCAGGAAGAGAGGTATATTTTAAGTTGCAAAATTAACAAAAGAACCTTAATCTGCGAAATCCTCGTTGCTTTTTTTCAATTTGCATAACATTTGCCCTTGTTGTTTAGAGAAAGTATCTAACTAAACTGATTTGACACCTATAAGTATTCACAAAACATTTCATAAATATACTATTAGGCTTTCTTTTATTAAAAAAATCTATGGAAGTTACACCATCAACCAAAATGAAGCAAAGTATGTGCTTATAATTAATTCCGCAGGCATAGCTTAATGAATTTAATATCTTCTTATAATCAATGCCATTATCATTCTTGCGGGCTATGTCTTATTAAGGCATAGTTTTTTGAACTTAAAAATCATTTCAAACCTTTAATTCAAACATTTTATTCAAAAACATGAAAAAAGAATTGCTTGCACTTGCAAGTGCTTCACTCTTGTTAATGACCGCTTGTGGTAGTGGCGGTAATCGTAACAACAACAACACAAACAACCAACCACCTATCAATGCCGAACAAAAAGCCCAATCTAAGGAAGGTGATGCCGAAGCAGGAGAGAGTAAGGCAGACAAAACCTCTTCGGAAGGCAACAACAAAGATGCCGTGGTAACTGCCAAGTCTGGGTTGAGTTTGCGAAAATCCCCTGACTTTAAGGCAAAACTTATTACGGTACTACCCGCCAACGCAGTGGTAGAGGTAATTGAAAAAGACAAAGCCGATGAGCTCAAGGGCAAAAAAGGAAATTGGTACAAAGTAGAATATGGCAAATATCAAGGCTATGCCTTCGGGGCGTACCTCAAAATGGGACACAAATTGGAAGCCACCAATGACACTAAAATCAACACCGCCTCAGAAGCCGAAGGAGGAAATAACGTGAAAACCAACTTTGGAGATGCTATTCAAAAAGCCTTAGTAAATGCCAAATCGGGCTTAACCATGCGTAAAGAACCCAAACAGAGTGGACAAAAAATTGTAACTATCCCAAGAAATGCCGAAGTGGCTATTTTGGAATATACCGACAACTTTGAAACCATTAACGACTTGGGCGGAAGTTGGTGCAAAGTACGCTATGGTAAGAACGAAGGCTATATTTTTAGTGCTTACCTCAATTTCTCTACAGCTTCCATCAATGCTAAGTCAGGTTTAGTATTACGCAAAGAACCTAACAAAAACGGACAACGCATTACCATTATCCCAAGCAATGCGGAAGTCTATTTGATACTAAATGATGATTTTGTCAATATTACCGCTACAGACGAAAGTGGAAACATTTGGTATAAAGTGCGTTATGGTAATTTTGAAGGTTGGGCTTCAGGACAATTCCTAAACTTACCCGAAGTTGAACCTGCATAAATGGAACACAAAAACTACTCAAACTCTACTTTCCAAGTTTCTAAAACTTGGAAAGTAGTTTTGGTTTAGTATTTAGCGGCTAATTTCTAAAATCTCTAACTCTACCCAACCTGCTGGTACTTGGATAGAAACTTTGTCGCCTACGCGTTTACCTAAAAGCCCTTTTCCAACAGGAGATTGCACCGAAATCTTGCCCTCTTTAACGTTAGCCTCCTCTTCGGATACAAGCATATAGCTTATCTCTTTGTTTATTTTCAAATTCCTAACTTTCACTTTGGATAAGATAGACACCACAGAAGTATCCATCTTGGACTCGTCTATCAAACGCGCGTTAGCGACAAGTTCTTGTAATTTAGCAATCTTTAATTCAAGCAGACCTTGCGCATCTTTAGCAGCATCATACTCAGCATTTTCGCTCAAATCTCCCTTTTCGCGTGCCTCTGCAATTTGACGAGCTATTTCTGCTCTCCCACGCGTAGTTAAATCTTGAAGTTCCTCTTTTAGTTTGTTTAATCCTTCAACAGTATAATATGACACTTTTCCCATAGTTTTTTAATTTTTTTTAGTTTTTGACAAAATAACACGAATACCAATAAAAAAACAAAAAAACGGCACTTTGAACAAGACCGTTTCGATAATAACACTTCCTCTACAAAAGTGTTTATCTAACTATCTTTCCAAAGTACAACTCTTGTAATAACCCCCAAATTTGGGTTGAACTTGCTCATCGTTTTTTTAGCTTTAACTACAAATTTACAAAATATTTTTTATTTATGAGCAACACCATACAAATTTTTTACAACTTTCTCAGCTTTTCATAAAAAGCCAGTGATAACTAACTATTTCAAGCAAGTATTATATCCTCAAATAAATACTGACAATGAAAAAACACACCTTTTTTGCATGTCTTTCCTAATAGACTTTTTGCTTTTCAGGTGTGTTTGTTAATTTCAAATAAGCCTAAAAAAACATATTTCTTACATATATGATAGCTACTCCGCTTTTTTCTCCTCAGTTTCTTTTTTAGGTTCTTCTTTACCTCCGCCACCAAAAGCACTTTTGAAAAAGTTACCTACTGAACTTGCTACATTACTCAAAGTGTCTTTAGCAACTCCTGCGTATTCACTAAGTGTATCTACTCCTGGCAAACCTGATTTTTTTACATATTCTAGCACAGTATCTACTGCCGCTTTGGCTTGCTCTTCTGAAATGCCTGCTTTGGTGGCTACTGATTTAATAAGTTCAGCAGTCTCTTGTTGTACTTTGTCCATGATTGAATAAGATTAAAATTTAATGAAACATTGAATTTATACCTTGCAAAGGTATGCATAAAAAGCAGAAAATCCAAATTCTTTGGAAACATTTTCAAGATATTCATTTTTTAGAATAGGTGTTGGTTTAGAATGTACGATAGTAGTAATTTCTACGCTGAAACATATTTAAGATAAGCTTCTCGGTAAGAGTCTTTTTGAGGAGAAACAAGTAGTCTTTCGGACTAATCGCCTGTTTCTAGCTTACTAGCATAGTCTTACCTACCTGATAATTTTCCTGACTAAACACTTTTGTTATACAAAATATAAAAAATTCTTACTTATTCTCCTGATTAAGGATTATTTTGGTTTAGGTGGCTTTTTGGTATTTTGACGTTAGCGGTTTGTATTATTTCTGGATATAGCTTTATTACAGAAGAATAGGTTTATTTCTTTGGAATTGTTATGATGCGAAAAGTGATTTTTTATAGAAAAATCTTACATAAAATTTCGTAAATCTATAAAGCAAACTTTTATATAATTTATTTCAAAAATTTCAAAATATTATTTTTAAAAAAATATAAATTAAAAAATTTTTATTCAGAATTTTCCTTTGTTTCGCGTGTTTAAAAATTATAATCGAAATAAAATTTCAAAAAAAAAGTAAACTAATAATCTCCCTTTTACGTTATCAAAGTGTAATAAAATGATAAAACATTACCTAATTAATTAAATCATTCTTTGAAATTGCTTCCTTTTGTAACAGAGGGGCAAAGGGTTAGATAAATTTGACCAAAAAGTTTATGTTTTTATTGTTTCACCTTTCACAGGATAAGAAAATGGAGACTATTAGAAATATGTTTCGGAAATTTGTAGTGGCGGCTTTAGCCTTGTTAGTTTCAGCAAATATTTCGTTTGCCACAGGGGGTAAAGATGAAAAAGAAACTAAAAAAACACAAAAAAATAGTAAATGCACACAGGCGGATTTGCAGATAATGGCTACGCTCTCAATAGAAGCCATTACCTTTGATGAAATTCCTGTACGTGTGGAGCATGTTACAATAGAGCAAAAATTGCTCAACATGCTCCGAATAGAGAATATTGATTTAACGCCACCTACTTATACCCCTGCCGAGCAGTGGCTCATGAATAGCTTAAAAATTACTCCTATCAATCTGGGAAAAGTGGTAAATGAGACCTATAAACCACTTTTTGTTAATGAAGAGAGCAGTTTGTTTGATATAGAAATAGAGTAAGGTTGGTAAAATGTAGTTCGTTTGGTTTGACAGTTCAACACATTAACTTGCAAAAAAGCCGTTGAGTATCTCAATGGCTTTTTTTATTTTTGCAAAACCCTAAAAAGCGTTTTTACGTTTCTGATTACACAGATAAGTTAAATATTTGAGCCATTTTTAAGTACAAGCGTAAGAGATAAGAAGTATGGAAACATTTTTCAAGCGTGTATTTGCTCTTGCATTACTTGTTTTATTGAGTGCTTTTGATGATGTGAAACTTGTAAAGATGCAGTTTGAAGAAGGAATTTCTATGAGTATCCCTGCTAATTTCACACCTATGCCTGACGAAATGTATTTGCGGAGATTTGCGACATATCGTAAGCCAATAGCTGCTTTCGCCAGCCCTGATGGCTCTGCAACCCTAAGTGTGAATAATGTACAAAATCGCTCTCTGTTGGCAGTGGCTCAATCTGACTGGAACGAAAAGGACATGGAAATGATAAAAGGCATGTATAAAGCTAGCATCGCTGCTATGCACGATGAGGTAGAATTTTTAGAAGAAGGTATTACTGTGATTAACAAAAGAAAGTTTATCATTTTTGAATTCATAGGAGAAGTAAAAGACAAGGACCGCGAGGGAAGGGTGAAAAATGAAGTAGGTATTAGGCAATACAATTACTTGCTTTACACCATAGAAAAAGGCAAAATGTTTGTTTTTAGCTTTAGTTGCCCTGCCAAGCAAAAACAAAAGTGGCAACCCATCGCTAAAAATATAATGCAGACCATTAAAATAAAAAAATAATAAAATAACAAAATAGCTTTTGAGAAAGGCATGACAATCTGCTAAACTTTTCCTTTTTTTCTTTACTATAATTTTAAGTGTTTTTGTAGATTAACTTAACCGATTAGTCTGATTTTCAAAAATTTATATTTCACAAAATACCCAAACCACTTTACCTTTGGTATGCCATTTTGTAGTTTAGAAGTGCAAACCTCAGAGGCTACGTAGGAAAATTGAACCTTTGTGCATAATTATTTAGCTTAACAAGCTAAAAGTTTGAAATTTATAGCCCTACAATTTGTAAGTAACAAAAGTAAATCAATCATACCGAAAATAAATCGTTTCTTACATTCTATGACAAGTAATCTCTTGAAAAGTCGGGCTAATCAATTAAATAAATCAATTATATACACTAATAAAAGCAATTGAGTCATTAAATAGCACGAAGTAATTTCTGAATTAATCCCTATGCTCAAAATCCTTTCTGCCACTCAAATCAAAACCCTTGACCAATACACCATAGCTCACGAGCCTATTGCTTCTATTGACCTTATGGAAAGAGCTTGTATGCAAGTTACGCAGTGGCTCAGGCAAAACTTTTCTTCTAAGCAACCTTTTCATATTTTTTGCGGTGTGGGCAATAATGGTGGCGACGGCTTGGGCATTGCTCGGCAACTTATTCAACTAGGCTATAACGTAAACGTGTGGGTAGTATGGCAACACCCCAAACGTTCAGAGGATTTTCAGCAAAATTTGAACCGATTAGAAAAACTAACCGAAGTAAAACATATTTATCAAGCCGAACAGCTTCCTTCTAATTTAAGCAAAGGGGTTTTGGTGGATGCTATTTTAGGAACAGGTATCAACCGAGAGCCTGAAGGCATTACCGCCGAAGTAATACGATTTATTCAAAATCAGTATGCTACGCAAATAGTGGTAAGCATAGACGTCCCTTCAGGGCTACTAATTGACCAACCGACAGCCCACACCACCATAGTAAAAGCACACCACACCCTTACGTTTCAAGTGCCAAAATTAGCTTTTTTTATGCCCGAAAATGAAGTCTTTGTAGGAAATTGGCACGTGTTAAATATTCAACTTTCAGCAGAAAAATTAGAAGAAACTCCTACGCAATTTTATTTTATTGAAGCCCAAGACTTAGTAAAAATACGTAAAAGACGTTCAAAGTTTGCTCATAAAGGCACTTTTGGAAGAGCATTATTACAGGTAGGTAGCTATGGCAAAATAGGCGCGGCAATCTTGGCAGCCAAAGCATGCTTGCGTAGCGGCGTAGGGTTACTCACCTTGCATATCCCTCAGTGTGGTTATACGGCTTTACAAACGGCTATTCCCGAGGCAATGGTTGAGGCAGATAAAAACGAAACACACCTAACAGCCTGGGCAAATGATTTGACTATGTTCAACAGCATAGGGTTGGGCTGTGGTATGGGTATGCACCTTCATACTAAGGCAGTTTTAGAAAATACGCTTACTAATTTTACCAAACCTATTGTGTTAGATGCGGATGCTTTGAATATTTTGGCACAAAACCCCGAGCTTTTAGCTCAATTGCCTAAAAATAGCATTCTTACACCGCATCGTAAAGAATTTCAACGACTTGCTAAAGTAGAAACTACCCAAACCTATTCGCTTTGGCTCGCCGCACAAGAGTTTGCTAAACAATATCAAGTTTTTCTTGTTCTTAAAGGGCATTACACTGCTATTATCACTCCCGAACAAGAAATTTACTTTAATTCCACAGGCAATGCAGGCATGGCAACGGCAGGTAGCGGCGATGTGCTTACAGGTATACTCACTTCCCTTCTAGCTCAAGGCTATACTGCCTATGAAACCTGCCTACTGGGAGTGTATTTGCATGGACTAGCAGGAGATTTAGCCATTCAGCAAGCCCAAAGTGTGGAAAGTTTAATCGCTTCTGACCTCATAGAGCAGTTAGGAAAGGCTTTCCAAAAATTATAAAAAATTATTAGGCTAATTCTCAAAAGATTAGAACTTGGCAAGTAATTTTTAAGAAAAATTTTGCAAATTTTCTCGAAACTTGTTGTAGATTTGCAAAACCTTAAAAAAACTTGATGTATTTTCAAACAAAAGTTACGTTTTTTAGCAAACTTACCGTAATTTCGCATGGCAACACAAACCTATATAGAACCCTTACTCCAAGAAACAGACAACCGTTTTGTGCTGTTTCCTATTCAATTTCACGATATTTGGGAAATGTATAAAAAACACGAAGCCTCGTTTTGGACTGCCGAAGAAATCGACCTCTTACCTGACTTAAGAGACTGGGAAGCTCTTAACGACGGTGAACGGCACTTTATTTCTCACGTATTAGCCTTTTTTGCAGCAAGCGACGGCATCGTGAATGAAAATTTAGCCGTAAACTTTCTGAAAGAGGTACAAATTCCCGAGGCACGTTGTTTTTATGGCTTTCAAGTAATGATGGAAAATATACACTCCGAAACCTATTCGCTTTTGATTGATACTTACATAAAAGATAGTACTGAAAAGCACCGCCTTTTCCATGCCATTCAAACCGTGCCTTGTGTGCAAAAGAAGGCAGAGTGGGCTTTACGTTGGATAAAAAATAGTAGCTTTGTAGAACGACTAATCGCCTTTGCTGCCGTAGAAGGTATTTTCTTTTCAGGAAGTTTTTGCTCTATCTTTTGGCTTAAAAAGCGTGGCTTAATGCCAGGGCTAGGTTTCTCTAATGAGTTGATTTCCAGAGACGAAGGCTTGCACTGCGATTTTGCTTGTTTGCTTTATACCAAATACATTCAAAACAAACTACCCCAAGAGCGAATTTACGAAATTATTACCGACGCTGTAAGCATAGAAAAAGAATTTGTAGTCGATGCGCTACCTGTAGACTTGATTGGCATGAACGCTAGGCTCATGTCTCAATACATTGAATTTGTGGCTGATAGGCTGCTTGTAGCATTAGGTTATCCTAAATATTACCATGCTACTAACCCATTTGATTTTATGGAATTAATCTCTTTACAAGGCAAAACCAACTTTTTTGAAAAACGTGTAGGTGAATACCGCAAGGCAGGAGTAGGCATTCAAGCAGAAACGAAACCTGAACAAAAATTTGTATTAGATGCTGATTTTTAGCACTGTAAACCTATAAGGTTGCCTACACTTTATAGGTTTTTCAAATAAAAATACAAAGCTTGCTCTATTTCTCCCAAAGTTACAGGCACATCAAAAACTGCTTTTCCAATCTGTTCCAAAGTGGCTAATAAAATTTGCCGATGTGTATTTTTCTTATCTTGCAAGCAAAGCTTAGCTATTTCGCTTACTTCTTCTGGGCTAAAAACTATTTTTTGCGGATAAATATGTGTAAGATATGCCCAAATTTGCTCAAAGTCAGTTTTCGGAAGCAAGTTTCTTTTCATAGCAAGCCACGCCTCACAAAGCATGCCTACCACTATTGCCTCGCCATGCAAAATAGCCCTTTCAGGAAACTGTAACAAAAAACTTTCTATGGCATGACCAACGGTATGCCCAAAATTAAGCGTTTTGCGAAGATGCTGTTCTTTGAAATCTTGCTCTACAATCTGATTTTTTATTTTAATAGAATGGTACACAATTTCATGCAAGTGCGTAGAAAATTGCCGTTCCAAAGTAACTAAAAACTGAAAATGCTCAGCATCAGCAATAAGGCTGTGTTTTATTACTTCGGCAAATCCTGCATATAATTCACGCTTGGGCAAGGTATGCAAAAAAGTAGGATTTACTAATACGTGTTTAGGTAAAGCAAAGACTCCGATTTGGTTCTTAAACCCTTGAAAATCAATACCTAATTTACCCCCAAAGCAAGCATCAACTTGTGCCAAAAGTGTGGTAGGAATATGTACGAAATCTATACCTCGCTTGTAGGTAGCAGCACAGAACCCCCCTATGTCGCATAGAACGCCTCCCCCTAAATTCACTAGCAAAGCTTTACGGTCTATTGCCCAAGTAGTTAGCTTCGCCCAAATTTGATGACAAGTTTGCAGATTTTTATGTAGCTCTCCTGCAGGAATTTCAATTAAAAAATGATTTTCAGGCAAAAAATCTTTGATAAGTGGATAGCAAAATTGCTTAGTATTCCTATCCACCAAAACTACTACTTGCGAGTATTTTTGCAGTTTTAGCCAATTTGCTAAAAAATGAAAGCTATCTTGCCCTAAAAAAAAATTACTTTCCATTGCTAAAAAATCTTGTTTTTTTCCCATTTTCCATTTTTTTCTTACTTTTGCCCAGTCTTGTCAATTACCAAAAACAAACAAAAATACGCTTATTTTTCGCTTTACGCTATATGAAAAGAATAATCATTGCCGTTTTGGTAATAGCTAACCTATATATTGCTTTTTATCTCTTTTGGAATTATCGCCGTTTCAATCCACCTACTAACTATGAATACCCTGTAAGCAATAAGATAGATGTAAATTATCACGATGCCAAGCTGTTACAAGAGTATTATGATTTATGCTATCAAATTGGTGCATTTGCACGCCGCACTTGGTACAACGAGGGCATTGATGTCTTGTATCCTGATGAAAGCAACACTCAAAGTAGTAATGCAGCAAAGGCATATAACAACATGCGAAAAAGAGCTAAATATTTAGAACAATTGTTAGAAAATTCGCAAGCCCTTAAAAAAGCAGGCTATTCCAACGAAGAGATTAAATTTATCGAGCAAAAAGGAATCAATGCAGATCATTATCAGTTGTTTAAGGAAGTGAGTAAGAGAAATCTTGCCAAAGGAGACACAGGAGCTGTGGTTTGGCGCTTGCAAGACCTCTTGATTAAAAAAGGGTATAATATTCCACTTGACGGCAAGTTTATTGATGTTACGCAGAGAGCCTTACAGCAATTTCAAAAAGATAACCAACTTTATCCTTCAGGAGTGCTAAATGAGGAGAGTTTACGGCTATTGTTGAAAGGAAAATAAAGATTACCCCTAATTTCCCACTCTGTATGGAAGTTCCTATTAAAATTAGCCCTGAAGCCCTACAAGCTATTCAAGCCATCAGAGAAAAAAAGCAAATTGGCCAAGAGTATGCTTTGCGTATTGGAATTAAAGGAAGGAATTGTAGCAAAGCCACGCAATTTTTATTAGGTTTTGATAAACCTCACCCTACGGATTTGCAATTTATGATAGAAAATATACCTATTTTAGTAGATAAAAGACAACTCATGTATGTAATTGGCGTAGAAATAGTGTATATTGCAAACGAAAAGGGAGAAAAAGGATTTAGCTTTCAAATAGTATGAATTTCAAATTTTTAGTTATATTTTTTGTTCTCATAACTACTTTTTTAAGAAATTTTAGTACTTTTTCCCAAAAACTCCAACCCACTAACCAACCCCAAGAAAGAAAGAAAACACCCTTTGACACTGCCATGGAAGAGGGCATAATATTGATGGCAAAGAAAAAGTACGGAGAGGCTATTCCTTTTTTTGACCAAGCTGTTCAACTCAACCCTAAAAAAGCCATGGCATGGCTCAATCGGGCAAATGCTTATTTCTATAAAGGAGAAATATCACAGGCTATGCAAAATGTTTCTCAAGCAATTAGTTTAGATACGCTTTATGCCGAAGCCTATTTGCTCAAGGCCCGCTTGCACGAAGCCCAAAAGCAAAAAGCCGAAGCTATGAAAGCCGTAAACAAAGCCTTACAAATAGATAAAAACATGCCCGAAGCCTACCATTTCAGAGGACTATTACGGTATGATAACAATAATTTTGAAGCTGCTCTCAAAGACTACGACCAAGCCATCCGCCTCATGCCTAATTTTGCTGAAGCCTTTATGCACCGTGCCGTGCTCAAATTAGCCATGAAAAATAAAAAAGAAGCTATGGACGATTTGAACCAGGCTATGTTTTTTCAACCTAAGTGGGCGGAATTATATTTTATTCGTGGTAATTTATACTATGAAAATAATGACTTTCGTCATGCAGAAATGGATATGAACAAAGCCATAGAACTAAACCCCACCATGCCTGAGCCTTACTATGTACGTGGTATCATTCGTTTGAAGCAAAAAAATAGGCAAGAGTGTTGTAAGGATTGGCAAAAAGCGGTATCTTTAGGCCTAACAAAAGCCCAAGAGAAATTAGATAAATTATGTAAGTAGTCATTTTTGTATATTCTTATGTTTCAGATTTCAAGAAATGACGGTGATCTAGTTTTAACAGAAGCATCGTGGTAAAGCTCTTTTTTGGAGAAACAAGTAAAGTATTTTTTCGGACTAATCGCTTATTTCTAACCCATAAGTAACTACTTACGCTATCCATCTCTTGGTACAAGCCCAAGCCCTACCAACTAGAGAATTTTCCTTGCTAAACACGCGTACAAATGCTTTCCAAGCATCAGTATATTTAGCTAAATAGTCATCATACATTTAGAACATAACTTAAATTTTGACAAATGCAGCAAATCGGAATAATCGGACCTAATGACAAAATGTGTAGCAAAGAGCTTTATGACTTTGGTGTGCAACTAGGCCAGCAGATTGCTACAACGAATAGAATATTTGTTTGCGGTGGACTTGGCGGCTTTATGGAAGCCGTTTGCAAAGGTATTAAACAATCGCCCCACACGTTCAAAGGGCAGACCGTCGGCATTTTGCCTGACAATACAACCCAAAATGCAAATCCTTTCATAGATATCGCAATAGCAACAGGACAAGGCATAGCACGAAACATCATTATCGTAAGAACAGCAGACCTCCTCATTGCAGCAGGCGGAGGAGCAGGCACCCTCTCTGAAATTGCTTTTGCTTGGCAACTTGAAAAAAAAGTACTATGCGTAACGCTTTATGACGGCTGGGCAAAGCAACTAGCAGGAAAAAACTTGGACAATCGGCAAAAAGAACTACTCATTCCTGTACAGAGCATTGACGAAATCTTAAAACACCTTGACAATAGCTAAGGTATTGATCTTCCGGTATTGATGTTTCATAGAGTATTACCAGAAAAGCAAATCACCCTGCCGAATGCTTACGCAACTTTTGGAACACTGAATTCTCAGGAGTATTTTGAAAATGTTTTGTCATACCTAACAGAAAACGGCTTTGAATTTGTAACTACTTCGGAGCTTACAGAGCGAGAAGGTTGTTTAGGATTTATTTTTTTGTTCATTCTGCATGAAAAATAAATATTATCTCTGCTTAAGATTCTCATAAAAGGGCTATTTTAGAGTAGAGGCCTAAAAATAAACCTTTGATAGGAAATTTTTTACAATCCTAAACAACTTCAATACTTATAATTCTTCCTTTAGATTTTTTTTAGTATTGGAAAAAATTTTTTTCAAATTTACATCTCTACCAAACACAAAAGTAAGTATGTTAAAAGAGGCTGAAATAGAAAAAGACCTAATTAAAGAATTAGTAGAACTGAAATACACCTACCGACCAGACATCAGCAACGAGCAGGCTCTCAAAGATAACTTTCGCCAAAAATTTCAGCTACTTAATAAAGTTAATTTAACAGATAAAGAATTTGCGAGACTTTGGGAGGAAATCATTACGGATGATGTCTTTAAGGCTTCCAAAATTTTGCGAACTACGAATACTTTTTTTCGTGATGATGAAACTCCTCTGCATTATACTTTGGTCAATACAAAAGACTGGTGTAAGAATGAATTTGAAGTCATCAACCAGTTGCGAATAAATACCCAAAAGAGCTATCAGCGTTACGATGTCATTATTCTTATCAACGGAATACCAATAGTTCAAATTGAACTGAAAGGCTTAGAGGTAACTCCTCGCAAAGCAATGCAACAAATCGTAGATTACAAGAAAGATGCAGGCAATGGATATACTAACTCCCTTCTATGCTTTATGCAGTTGTTTGTGGTGAGCAACCGCTCCAATACATACTACTTTGCCAATAACAATAACCACCATTTTAGCTTCAATGCAGATGAAAAATTCTTGCCTGTATATCAGTGGGCTGACGAAAATAATAAAAAAATAACTCATCTGTTTGACTTCTGCAAGGTTTTTCTCAACAAATGTACCCTTGCTGAAATGATTAGTAAGTATATGGTTCTTGTAGAAACCGAACAGAAAATCTTGCCTATGCGACCTTATCAAATTTATGCAGTTAAAAACATAATCAAATGTATAGATGAAAATAGGGGAAATGGATACATTTGGCACACCACTGGCAGTGGTAAAACACTCACCTCTTTCAAAGTTTCTACGCTCCTCAAAGATAATCCTAATATTCATAAATGTCTGTTTGTAGTTGACCGCAAAGACCTTGACCGACAAACCCGACAAGAGTTCAATAAATTTCAAAAAGATTGTGTAGAAGAGAATACGAGTACCGAAAAATTAGTGGAGCGAATGCTCTCAGAAGATTACGCAGACAAAATCATCGTAACCACCATTCAAAAACTTGCAATCGCATTAGATAGCTCCCGTACTAACTCTAACTACGTAAAAAGACTTGAAAAACTGCGTAATAAACGTATAGTATTCATCTTTGACGAGTGCCACCGAAGCCAATTCGGAGAAAATCACAAGGCTATTAAGAAGTTTTTTGAAAATGCTCAATTATTTGGCTTTACAGGCACACCTATCTTTGAAGATAACGCCTCTTATACGAAAATAGACGGCACACAAGGTGCTTATGTTACGACCAAAGACGTTTTTCAAAAACAACTCCACGCCTACACTATCACCCACGCCATTGAAGATAAAAACGTATTACGTTTCCACGTGGCTTATTTCAAGCCAGAAATACCCGAAAATACCATAAACCCCGATTCTACTAAAAGGGCAGTTGTAAATGCTATCCTAGAAAAACACGATACCGCCACTAACCGCAGACGCTTTAATGCCATTTTTGCAACCTCCTCCATTAACGATGCGATTGCTTATTACGAACTATTCAAAGAAATTCAAAGCAAAAAAAAGCAAGAAGATGAAAACTTTTTGCCCTTGAATGTTTTTGCTGTATTCTCTCCGCCCGATATGCAGCAACTTCAAGAAGATTTACAACAGGAAGCAAAAGACTTAGAAACTCAACCCAACGAAAAGGAAAACGCTCTCCAAAACATCATTGCAGAATACAACCAACATTACGGCACCAATTTCACCGTAGCTAATTTTGACCTTTACTACCAAGACATTCAACAAAGAATTAAATCGCACCAATACAGCTATAACGAGTTTCCTCGCAATAGCAGAATTGATATTGTCATTGTGGTAGATATGCTCCTGACAGGCTTTGACTCCAAATACTTGAATACGCTGTATGTAGATAAAAATTTAGAATATCACTCCCTTATACAAGCCTTCAGCCGTACTAATCGTGTCCTTAATGATACTAAACCCTATGGCAATATCTTGGTTTTTAGAGAATTACAGAGGCAAGTTAATGATGCTATTGTGCTTTTTAGTGGTGAAAATGTAAGCCAACCCCAAGAAATTTGGCTCGTTGAAGAAGCTGACAAAGTAATAAAGAAGTACCAAGATACTACTGAAAAACTGAATAAATGGATGCAAAACAAAGGTCTGGCACCTGAACCACATGAAGTCTTTAACATCAAGGGCGATGTGGCACGTGCAGAATTTATCAATTTGTTTAAGGAAATCCAAAGAATTAAAACCCAACTTGACCAATACACCGACCTGACTGCCGAACAGAAACAACAAATTGAGGCTATATTCCCGCAAGAAAAACTAACAGAATTCAAAAGTGCTTATTTGGAAATCGCTAAACAGCTCCGAAAAGTACAGCAAGAGCAAGATTACAATGCCCCCAATGAAATTCAGCAACTAGATTTTGAATTTGTTTTGTTTGCTTCTGCTCTTATTGATTATGACTATATCATGAACCTTATTGCCAAATACACTCAACAAAATCCAAAGAAAATTAAACTTACTCCCGAGCAACTTATCAATCTTTTGAGTAGTAGTGCCAACTTAATGGAAGAAAAAGAAGACATACAAGCCTATATCGAAACCTTACAAATAGGCATACGATTGAGCGAACAGGAGGTAAAACGTAATTATTACGAGTTTAAGAAGCAAAGACGAGCCGAAGAATTAGCCCGAATTGCCCATAAAAACCATTTACCACTTCAACAATTAGAGCAGTTTGTACAGAATATTCTTAACCGAATGATTTTTGACGCAGACGCATTGACGCAACTTTTTGAGCCTTTGCATTTGACCTGGAAAGAAAGGAAAAACAGAGAAACTACTTTGATGAAAGATTTAATTCCTTTTCTCAAAAAACAAACCGAAGGTAAAGAAATTTCAGGATTGAAAGCCTATGAACAACCCTAACAACCCAAAACTTATTCCTCGCCTCCGTTTCCCCGAATTCCAACAAGATGGAGAGTGGGTTGAAAAAAGGTTGGGGGAGATAGCGGAGTTAATCAAAGAAAAAGTTGGTAATAAAAAATTGTTAACTCTAAGTGTTACATCTGGAATAGGACTAGTATCTCAAATAGAAAAGTTTGGCAGGGATATATCAGGTAGCCAATATAAAAACTATTATGTTGTTCAAAGATTTGACTTTGCCTACAATAAAAGTTCTACAAAATCTTTTCCAGAAGGGTTTATTGCAATGGTAAAAGACTTTGATATTGCTTGCGTTCCCAATAGCATTTTTATCTGTTTCCGTCCTAATTGTTTAATAATATACCCACTATTTTTGAATTACATTTTTGAAAATAATCATCATGGCAAGCATTTAAGAAATTACATAGAAGTTGGAGCTCGGGCTCATGGTGCTTTAAATGTTGATACGGAGATATTATTTAGTATTCCTATAAAGATACCCTCTCTTGCCGAACAGCAAAAAATTGCGGCTTGTTTGAGTTCCTTAGACGAACTCATAGAAGCCGAAACGCAAAAGTTGGAGTTATGGCAAACTCACAAAAAAGGCTTGTTGCAACAACTTTTCCCCCAAGAAGGCGAAAAAGTCCCTCGCCTCCGTTTCCCCGAATTCCAACAAGATGGAGAGTGGGAGGAGAAGGAGTTAAGGCAAATTGCTGTAAGTTATAATGGTTTAACTGGAAAAATATCATCAGATTTTGGAAGCGGTGAGCCATATATTACGTATATGCAGGTGTTTGGAAATTCAAGAATAGACTTTTCAAAGTGTGGTTTAGTAAAAATTAAACCTAATGAAAGTCAAAATAAGGTTGAAAAAGGAGATGTACTTATAACAACCTCATCTGAAACTCCTGATGAAGTTGGTTATGCTTCGGTTGTAACAGAAGAGCCTAGCTTGCCTACTTACTTAAATAGTTTTTGTTTTGGCATTAGATTTAAGTCAAAAGACAAAATATTTCCTGAATTTTTATGCTACTTGTTTAGAAGTGAAATATACAGAAAAAGAGTAACTGTTTTAGCACAAGGAATTACAAGGTTTAATATATCTAAACAAGCATTCTTTGGAATAGAAATCCCCCTCCCATCCCTTGCCGAACAGCAAAAAATTGCGGTTTGTCTTTCGTCATTAGACGAGTTGATAGAGGCACAACGGGAAAAAATAGAATTGTTAAAATTGCATAAAAAAGGGTTATTGCAGGGTTTATTTCCAGAGATTACAAATTTGTAAATGTATGAATGAACATCAGCAACTTG
>JANWZA010000005.1 GCA_025054775.1 Microscillaceae bacterium | reverse complement strand
ATCAAGTTTTTTTCCATATGCCTTAATCCAATTAAAGACTGTAACGTGGCTCACTTTTAAGAAGCGACCAATGGAGCGAAATCCTAAACCTTCAGAATATAATATTAATGCATCACGTTTTAGTTTTTCAGGTTTTCCTATATGTTCTACTGTAAAACGAAAACTGCAGTCTTTATTTAAACGTTGTTTGCCTTTAACTATACCCTCTTTACAAAATTTTGTTGATTTGCATTTGGGACATCGTTCCATAGTTTCAGGGTTGTAGTAATTTTTTTGCAAAAAAAAAATAAATCTATACCAAATTAACAATACTCTAAAAACAAATGATATTTAGTTTCCGAAAATTATTGGAGATATTGGTTTGATGGTTTTGGAAACTTTTATCTGTAGGTTGTGAGATAAGAATATGAAATAAATTTCTAATAGGGTCAGCTTCTAGATACAGCGTAAAAGCAAAAGCTATGTACGATGGGGTATTTTCAATCAAAAGTTAGGGCAGGAACTAATCTCTCTTTACACGTTTTCAGCGCGGTAGCTCTGCTAATTGTGTAGCATTTTCAGACATTGAGTGAATACCTAAAAAAGCCTTTTGCCGACGGTAAAGAAAATAACCCTTACTTTGTGAATTTGCCATTACTTACTAAGATGTAACTACGGCAATCAAACTTTTTAAGATTTGATTACCGCAGTTCGTTTAGGCTTTTACAAGTAGGTTAAAAGAAATACCCTAAATCAATAGCTAAATAACTAAGTCGTGATTTAGAGGTAATATTTCCATTTTGGTCTTTGGTTCTGTTAAGATTTGCTAGACCGTGGTGGTAGCTTAATCCCAAATCTAATGTACCAACATTAGGTAAAACCCATTCTACTCCCGCTCCCACTAAAAAATCGGGAACGAACAAATTAAACCCTTCAGTACTATTACGTGTAACTGTATTTCCATTTATGGTAGTTTTTGTTCTCGCTCCCGCAATAATATTTGCTGAAAGCCCAAACAGCCCTCGTATTTTAAGGTTAGGAGCTATTTCGTTAGAACGCATGTGCAAAGCAAGTGGAATTTCTACTGCCGAAACGCTAGTAACTGTTTCTGCATTGATATTGGTAAATTTAGATTTGAAACCTTTTAATACAATTTGCGCTCCTGAGTAGATACCTAATTTGTCATTAAAGCTATAAGTTCCCATGAGTCCGAAGTTAAGCCCCATACGGCTACTAGTTGAAAGTCCAGAAATGGAGTTGTTATCTCCGTCAGTAACACGTCCAAAAGTAAAAATAGGAGCTAAACGGAAGCCGAACCTAAATTTAGAATCACTTTGTGCCACAACTTGAATGGCAAAAGTTGAAATAACTACAAAAGCGAAAATAAATTTTTTCATAAATACTGAAAACAAAAAGTGACAAGTGATTGATAGAATACCTAGAAATTGATTTAAGTATTTGCAAATATACAAGAAAATTGATGTATAAATTTTTTCTGTAGTCAAAACGAAAAAGAATAGCCAAAAGTTGATTAGAGTGTTCGCCAAGCTGCAATTTTTTCTTGTAAGGCTTCTGATGCAGGCACCAAAGGCAGGCGTACATAATTTTGGCAAATGCCCATTTGCCGCATAAGCTCTTTTACACCCACAGGATTACTCTCTTCATACATATAAGGATTTACAAGTGAGAAGTGATATAAAATTTGATTTGCTTGTTCAAATTGCCCTTGAAGGGCTAAGCGAATCATTTGACTAAATTCATTAGGTAAGGCATTGGCTAACACAGAAATAACCCCCTTTGCCCCGATGCTAATCATAGGAACAGCAAGCATATCATCTCCTGAGAGGAGTAAAAAATCAGCAGGTTTAGCACGAGCAATTGCTATGCATTGTTCTAAGTTACCTGAGGCTTCTTTAATAGCAATGATGTTAGGGTGTTCTGCTAATGCTAGTGTGGTTTGAGCGGTCATATTTGCTGAAGTTCGCCCTGGTACATTGTATAATATAATCGGTTTAGGAGAGGCTTCAGCTATTTTGATAAAGTGTTCATAAATTCCCTTTTGGGAAGGTTTATTGTAATAAGGACTTACCGAAAGTACCGCATCAATACCTTGAAAATCAGTGATTTCTATTATTTTCAATAATTCACTAGTATTATTTCCTCCTATACCATATACAAGAGGCTTTTGGGTTGGGTTATGTGCCTTGACAAAGGCTAACACCTCTTTTCTCTCTTCTAGAGAGAGCGTTACTGCTTCTGCAGTTGTTCCCATAACTACCCAATAATCAACGGCTTGTGTATGGGCTAGAACTCTCTCTAAAGCCTCAAAATCTATTTTCAAATCGGATTTGAAAGGAGTAATCAAGGCTACGCCTGTACCTTCTAATTGTGAAAGTTGCATATATTTATTAATTATTTAGAAAAATAAAAGAGCAATTATACTAAAAACATAGTTAGTTTTGACCTGAAAGTAGTTTGGTATATTTCCACATTTCTTTAATAAAGGTGCTAATATTCCTATCATTTTCGCGTAGTTTTATCATCATGTCATAGTAATTTTCTTTATTAGGTTGATAAAGCCCTACGCGGTATTTGGCTTGGCTGTTTAGCAAAATGCTATCAAAAGGGCTAAAATCCTCTAAGGTGATGCAAAAAAGATAGTCAAAGGGTTGAGCAATAAATTTATTCACTTGTTCAGATTGAATACTACCAAAGTAGCTAATATCCTTTTCTTGAAAAAAGTCAAATTGAAAGTTGTATGGGTTGCTTCCAAGATTATCAAAAAAAGTTAAAGCAGTAATATTTTTTCCTTCTTTTTCTAAATCATGTACAAATTGATTAAGAGCATGATGGTTCTCCTCTGGTTTAAGGTGAAATAAAATACCTATATTATTCGCCTTGGAATAACTAATAATTTGCCTGTTAGTAGTATTTTTATTCTTATGAAAATACTTATTCCTTATTTTAAGGAGGTAATTTCCAAGTTTACTCATAGTTTTAGTCTATGCAAACAATAACTTTAACTTCGTTTTCTGAAAATTCAGTGCAAAGCTAATGAAAATACTAATTTTCTACCGCGGTAGTTGCCTCTAGGGAGAATAAAAGAGCATGATTAGCCTGTAAAATAGCTACGAAATTATAAAAAAAGAACTGTTAATTTTATTTTTGAATATGAGACTTACACTTAAAAGTTGTTTAGAACTTATTTTTTTGTTCATTCTGCGTATACTTACGAATACTATTTTTGTTTAAGATTTCCATAAAAAGCCTATTTCAGATTATACCCCTAAAAATAAAACCCTTAATTAGAACTTTTTTACCATTCTAAACAACTTCGATACAAAATTTTGCAAAGTTGGTAATATTCATTTCTTTTGCCCAAAAGTTTTCCTTTGTACCAAGCCATATATTCTCAATTGTTTCCTATAAGTATGGGGCAGTACTCTACTTTTTTTGAGAGGAATATTACTTTCTGTATTATGCAAAACTATTTTTTTGTGGTATGTTGGGCATTCTGTCTTACGGCAAAGGCTCAATTCAATTACCAATATGACTATCTTTTTCCTGTCAATCCAAAGCAAAAAGCTCTCATTTCAGGCGGCATAGGTGAAATTCGGGCAAATCATTTCCATGCAGGGTTAGATATTGTAGGTATAACAGGCACAAAAATTTATGCTGCTGCTGATGGCTACGTCTATATGCTTCGCCCTTCTACTTATGGATATGGCAATTTTATTTTTTTAATGCACCCTGAGAGCAATCAACGCACCTTGTATGCTCATTTAGACGCTTTTGCTGAGCCTTTTGCTACCTATGTAAAACAAAAACAATACGAAGCCGAAAGATTTGACATAGATATTTTTCCACCCAAAGATTTATTTCCTATCAAGAAAGGAGATTTAATTGGCTACATAGGCAATACAGGGGCTTCGGTAGGTTCACATTTGCATTACGAAATTCGTACTTTGGATGATGTTGCCCTTAATCCGCTCAAATTTACCCCTTTGAGCGAAGTAAATGATAACATTCCTCCTGTTTTCACTCAAATTGCTTTTCAACCTTTAGAGGCAAGTAGCTTAGTAAACCAAAGCGGAGAAAAGTATGTTTTGCAAGTGCAAAAAGTAGCTAATGGGCAATACATTTTTACGAATATTCCCAAAGTACACGGTACATTTGGTGTAGAGGTTATTACCTACGATTTGATTGATTATTCAGGATTTACAGTAGGCACTACTAAACTCAAATTGCTATTAGATGGGCAGGAAATTTTTAGTTATGACTTGAACCAAATTCCACACTTATATAACCGTTGTATGAATGTTCATTTAGATTATGCCACTTACAAGCAAAAATACCAAGCCTTTCAGCGATGCTACGTGCAAGATGGCAACTTACTTGGGGCATACCGAACCAACAAATACAAAGGCAAAATTACTTTGCGAGATACCCAAAAACATATTATAGAATTGCAAGCTGAAGACTCGGCAGGTAACATATCTATTTTGAAAGGTGAAGTACAAGGGTACAAACCCACCAAACCGATTTTTCAAGTAGATTTTTCACCTTATCAGCAAAGTGTAAGCCATCAAATACAAGAGAATTTTCTGCTAATAGAATATCATTACCCTAAACAAAAAGCCGATAGCATAGTTTTATCTTTTGCGGGAATTGTGCAGAAAGTGCCATTCAAATATCAAACGCAAAGCAAGGCAGTTTACTGTTGGGACTTACGAAAAGGATTGCCTGATTATGCTCAAATCGGTACTATTCGTTATCCATTTACTTTTGCTTGGATTATCCCTTCACAACGCGACTTTATGTACCAAGAAGAAGATTTGGCTATTCGTTTTGATAAAAATACACTTTTTGACACGCTTTACTTAGAACTCAAACGCGATAAGCAAACACTTACAATTGGCAACCCATTGCAACCCGTTTTCAATCATTTTGAAGTGGCATGGAAACGCCCTGCTCCTTCGCAACCCGCCAAGCAATGGGCAATTTACTTACAAGAGAATGGTATTAACTACTACCAAGAAACCGAATGGAAACAAGACTCTGCACTCACCTTCAAAAGCAATACCTTTGGTACTTTTGCTTTGCTCAAAGATGATGTACCACCTACTATTCGCTTAGCTTCTAAAAGCGATAAGCAAATTGCTTGTTACATTAGCGATAATCTTTCAGGAATTGCCCACTTTCGGGCTACACTCAATGGGGAGTTTTTGCTTATGAAATACGAAAGCAAAAATGCATACATTTGGTCAGAGCGAAAAGACGAGAGTAAGCCTTTGCAAGGAAAATTCGTATTAGAGGTAACAGACAAAGCAGGCAACACAACTAAATTTGAAACAATTTTGCCTTGAAATAGGCAACATAATCAAATTAAAATTAGTTAGTTTATCTGGTTTTGCCCTCTAGAAATTAAAAATCTATACTAAATTGCAAAAAACTCGTAAAAAATATTAACTTTGCTCTGTGAACTATTACCTCAAGCAGCTCATTTTCTATGCTTTTCTATAAGGAGTATGTGCTATCACCACAGAAGGATTGGGTTGTGTTTATACACGGAGCAGGAGGAAGTTCGTCTATTTGGTATAAGCAGTTACGAGAGTTCAAGAAGCACTTCAATTTGCTGTTAGTAGATTTGCGCGGGCATGGCAAGTCAAAAAGTTTTTTACAGGAATATATGCAAAACAAATACACTTTCAAAGCCATTGCCCAAGATGTCATTGAAGTGTTGGACCATGTAGGCATTCAGCAAGCTCACTTTGTAAGTATTTCTTTAGGCAGTATTATTGTACGTACCATAGGTGAGATTCAGCCACATCGCATAAAGTCTATGATTTTAGGAGGAGCGATTATTCGCCTTAATATTCGCTCTAATATTTTAATGCGGCTGGGAAATTGGGTAAAGCAGTTCGTACCGTATATGTGGATTTACAAATTCTTCGCTTGGGTGATTATGCCACGCAAACGCCACAAGAAGTCAAGGCTTATGTTTATCAATGAAGCGAAAAAACTTTACCAAAAAGAGTTTTTGCGATGGTATCACCTCACCAGCGAGGTAAATCCATTGCTTCGTTATTTCAATGAAAAAGAATTGCCTATTCCTGCCCTCTACATCATGGGAGATGAGGATTATATGTTTTTGCCACAAGTAAAACATTTAGTAAAAAAACACAAATACGCTCAACTCATTATCTTACCTGACTGCGGACACGTAGTAAATATTGACCAAGCCGAACTTTTTAACCAAAAAGCCATTGAGTTCTTACAACAGCACTAACACATCTTACAAATTTGCAAAGTTTTTCTACCTTTCCACAAACATTTTCAAAACTTATAGGGTTATACAGTTGAGAAGTACTTTTTTGTCTTTCCTTCTATTTTTTGCAACTATTTTGTATGACTTCTACCACGCTAAACCTTGATGTAAAAATTGATGCCAACTCGGGCTTCTGTTTTGGCGTTGTGTATGCCATAGAAATGGCAGAGGAAATTTTAGATGCAGAAGGCAAATTGTATTGTTTGGGCGATATAGTTCACAACGACGAGGAGGTAAAACGCTTAGAAAAGAAAGGCCTACAAGTGATTACTCACCAAGACCTCGCTAATATTTACAACGAAAAAGTACTCATTAGAGCTCACGGAGAGCCTCCAAGTACCTATCAAATTGCTCTCAAAAATAATTTAGAACTGATTGATGCCTCCTGTCCCGTAGTATTAAAGCTACAAAATCGCATTAAAAATTCGTATGACAAAAATGAAAAAATTTACATCTACGGCAAACACGGACACGCTGAAATTATTGGATTATTAGGACAGACTAATAACGAAGCCATTGTTTTTCAAGATATTAGCGAATTAGATATAGAAAATATGCCCAAGAGCATAACCCTTTACAGCCAAACTACCAAAAGCACTGAGAGTTTTTACAAGATTACAGAAACTCTTACACGGGCAGGTATTCAAGTAAATGCTAACGATACCATTTGTAGACAAGTATCCAACAGAGATACCGAACTAAGAACTTTCGCTAAACAATTTGATAAAATCGTATTCGTAGCAGGCTCTAAATCCTCTAACGGAAAAGTACTTTACGATGTATGCAAAGAAGTAAATCCTAACACCTATTTTGTTTCCAAGGTGCAGGATATTAACCCTGCGTGGTTTCAAGCAAATGACCGCGTGGGCATCTGTGGTGCTACCTCTACGCCCATGTGGCTTATGGAAGAAGTGCGCGACAAGTTAGTGAGTTTGTAAACCTGCTTTTTGGGCAATATAACTACTTAATAATACGCCTAAACCTACTACTGAAATAGAGCTAATAGGCATAAGAACAGCAGCGAAAAGTGGGGATAAATTTCCTGAGACTGCCCAAGCTAAACCGATAAAATTATAGACAATAGAAAGCCAAAAACTCATTTCTACTGCCCAAATAGACTTGCGTGCCACACGCATGAAGTTAGGTAAAAAAGCTAACTTCTCTGCGGCAAGAATAGCATCACAAGCAGGCGAGAAGGCAAGTGTATCCTCTGCAAGGGCAATACCTACCTCAGCTTGTTGCAAAGCACCTGCATCATTTAAGCCATCACCTACCATAAGCACTTTTTTACCCTGCTTTTGTAGTTTGGCAATGTAATTGAGCTTGTCTTCAGGTTTTTGCTCAAAAAGCATAGGAGTATCTTCTCCAAAGAAATCAATTAATTTTTGTCTGTGTACAGATTTATCTCCTGAAACCACCGAAAAAGTAAAACCTTGGGCTTTTAGATTTTGAATAACTTGCGGTAATTCAGAACGATAGTGTTGTTGAAAATCAAAATAACCCAAAATTTCACCATTGAGAGCTACGAACACGTGAGTATTCGTTTCACTCCGTCCCCAATTTTGAGCATTGAGCCAAGCTGCCGAACCGATTTGTAAAATATTACCCTCTATTTCTACCTCAATGCCTTTGCCTTGTATCTCCTTGAATTGATTGATGGGATAGGTTGGCACTTTTGCCCAAAATTCAGCAATGCGTTTACTTAAAGGGTGAATAGACTGCTCACAAGCCGATTTAATATAGCTTTTCAAATCTTCATTCAATTCTTCTCCTACCCATTGCAAAATACTTTGTTGGCTACAAGTGAGTGTGCCTGTCTTGTCAAAAACAATATGATTGACGCTTGCAAGCCGCGTAATGACTTCAATATTTTTCAAATAAAATTGATTTTTGCCTAAAATGCGAATTATATTTCCAAACGTAAAAGGCATAGCTAATGACAAAGCACAAGGGCAAGCTACAATCAAGACAGCAGTAAAAGCATTCCACATTACCGATTTATCTACCACAAACCAAAAAGCCCACGCTGATAAGGCAATTGCAAAGGTAAGGTAAAGAAACCACACACTAAATAATTTAACAGTACGATTAATTTGCTCTTTGGAGGTATTTTTTTGAAAAGTATCACTGTTCCAAAGTTGTGTAAGATAGCTCTGACTCACACTCTTTTGTACAGCAAGTTCAATATTAGTCCCCATTTGTCTGCCTCCTGCATAAATGTAATCGCCTTGATGTTTTACAATAGGTTCAGACTCACCTGTTACAAAACTGTAATCAATCAAGGCTTGTGGGCTAAGTAAAATGCTATCTGTTGGAACTAACTCTTGGTGGTGAATAATAATTACGTCATTTTTCTGTAAATCAGTTACTAAACGTGTACTCTTTTCACTGTTGTTATCTGCATTTTTGATTTGCACGGCTAACGGAAAATACGATTTGTAATCACGCTCAAAAGACAGGCTTGCATAAGTTTTTTGTTGAAACCATTTGCCTACTAAAAGCAAAAACACAAGCGTAGCCAACGAGTCAAGGTAGCCCACGCCCGTAAAAGTAAAAATTTCATAAAGACTACGCCCAAACAGCGAAACAATACCCAAAGAAATAGGCACATCAAGGTTAATATTTTTAGAGCGAATGGCTTTGTATGCCGAAGTAAGGTAATCAACTGCCCCATAGAAAAAGACAGGCAAAGAGAGCAAAACATTGAGCAATAGGAATAAAAATTTATGCAATTGCTCTACTTTATCGTAGATAACGAGATAATCAGGAAAACTCAAAAGCATGATATTGCCCATGCAAAAGCCCGTAACACCGATTTGGTAGATAAGCCTTCGGTTAGTGCGTTTGTGTTGATTTTGCTCTAAACTTTGTAGGTTAATTTGTGGCTCATAGCCCAAAGTGGTAAGCAATTCGGCAATGGTTCGTAAGGAAATTTGTTTGGGATTATAAGCAATCGTAATTTCTTTTCGTACAAAATTTACCCTTGAAAATTGTATGCCCTCACGTAGTTTGTACAAATTTTCTAACAACCAAATGCACGAACTACAGTGCATAGCAGGTAAATAGAGTGTAATTTTCTGTAATTCAGGGCTATCAAATTGCAAAAGCTTGCGAGCTATGTCAGGGTTATCTAAAAAGGCAAATTTTTCCCCAAAGTTGCGATTTTTTAGCTTAATACCTACTCCACCTTTACCATTTTCGGAGAGGTCGTAGTAGGTACAAAGATCTCTCTCGGCTAAAATTTCATATACCGTTTTACACCCATAGCAACAAAAGTGCTTGTCTTCTATCGAAATGCTATCATCAGGGCAGAAGTCTCCGCAATGGTAGCATTTTAGTTCGGTTCCTACGTGAGTTTTGAGCATAGTTTCAAGCAGTTACATTTTTTCAATACAAGATTAAGGGCAATTTTTGTCCTATTCTTAAACAAAAGTACATTTCTCTTTTCACAAAAAAAATGACTTTGGTCAGCCTTTAGGCTTGAAAAGCAAAATAATTTCTATTTTTGCAACAAACTTTATCGCGATGGCAGTGCGGTTAAGAAAAATTACTTCATTTATTTGGGTAAAGCAACACAAACATGGAATATAGTAAAGCTGTTGAAAAGGTAGGCATAGGGCTAGTGTGTTCCTTAGAAACTTTCAAGGGGCTAAAATTGAATTGGTAAAACGACTTTCAGGCTTTAATGGGCTTTCCATATAATATATAATAAATGTGCTCAGGTGAGAAAAATAGAAGTGAAAACTATGCAAAAAGGCAATAAATGGATAGCCGTGAACGGATTGAAAGTGATTGATAAGTTATTCTTTGAACAAGATTACTGGATTTATTTTGTTCTCATTCCAGTAGTAGCCACCAAAGGTTTACCATTCATACAAAATCAAATTGAAATAGATAAAAATAAATTTGACTATTTGCAATCCTTGAAAGAGTTGATGTTCAGTGTCAAAAATTTATCTAAGCAAACCAAACTACAACTAACGCTCAAAATTAACGTTCCACTTGCAGAACCTATGAAAAAACTAACAAAAAAAGTTTTAGAAGGAGAGAATATTTGGGAAGATGCCATAAAATTTGGGAAAGTAAAGAAAACTGGAAAGGCTTGTATCTTTCTGTAAAATATGAAGAGATATGAAAGTAAGGCAGGTTTTTAATTTTCTTCTGCAAAACCATATCACTATATGATTATTTGGTAAATTTCCTGGATAAATCTAAAACTCTTATTATTACCTCAAACCCTTTATCATACATACAACACATACATTTTCTAATTTATTTTCTTTCAAAAAAACATGGCAAGAAAAGCGGCAGTAAAAACAACAGTTGAAACTACCTCTAAACCCGCTGTAAAGTGGGCGCATCCTTACACACCCGCAGAGCAATACAAAAAGAAGGTAGCATACTTCTGTATGGAATTTGCTATTGACCAACACTTCAAAATCTACTCAGGAGGTTTAGGCTTTTTGGCAGGTTCGCACATGAGAAGTGCTTATGATTTGAAGCAAAACCTTATCGGCATTGGTATCCTTTGGAAATTTGGCTATTATGACCAAGTACGCAACCCTGACAATACAATGGGCGTACTATTCAAAGAAAAATCATACAGCTACTTACAAGATACAGGCATCAAACTTACCGTACAAGTACATCAAAACCCTAATGTTTGGGTAAAAGTCTATTATCTCGCTCCTGAGGTATTTGGTACTGTACCTATGTACTTTTTGAGTACTGATGTGCCTGAAAATGACTACCTTGCACGTACCATTACAGAACGTTTATACGATAACAACGTACAGACACGCGTAGCTCAAAGCATTGTCTTGGGAATTGGAGGAGGCAAATTAGTAGATATTTTAGGAGGAGCCGATATTTATCACATTAACGAAGGACACGCCCTGCCTTTGGCTTTTTATCTTCTAAATGAAAAATTTAACAACAATATCAAAGAACTTAAAAAGCATTTTGTCTTCACTACCCACACTCCTGAATTGGCTGGAAATGAGGAACATGATGCCCACTTTTTGAACGAAATGTGCTTTTTTGGCAAGTTCCTTTCCAAAGAAGAAATTTTGAAATTTACCTATAACGAGCCTCGCCTTAATTATACACTTACAGCTTTGCGTTTCTCTAAAATTGCTAACGGTGTTTCGCAACTGCACGGCAAAGTTGCCCAAGAAATGTGGAAACCTTACCCTGATATTTGCAAGATAATTGCTATTACTAATGCCCAAGACCAAAAATTTTGGGAAGATAAAGCCTTTGCACGTGCCTGTGAGTCAGGAGATAAAGAAGCCATTATCGAACGAAAACACGAAATGAAAAAAGATCTTTTTTACGTAGTAGCTGACCAAACAGGAAAAATATTTCACTCTGAAATCCTGACCATCGTTTGGGCAAGACGTTTTGCCAGCTACAAACGTGCCGATCTCCTTTTGAAAGACTTAGAGCGATTTGAGAAATTAGTAAAAAATCTTAAGTATCCTATTCAAATTATTTGGGCAGGAAAACCCTATCCCCTTGACCAAAGTGCAATAAAAATTTTTAATAAATTAGTAGAATTTACTAAAAACTATCCTAATTTGGCTATTCTTACAGGCTATGAAATGACCCTCTCGCGCTTGCTCAAATGCGGCGCAGATGTTTGGCTCAATACCCCACGCAGACCGCGCGAGGCCTCCGGTACAAGTGGTATGACTGCCGCTATGAACGGCGCCGTAAACGTCTCTATTCTTGACGGCTGGATTTGTGAGTTTGCCAAGCATGGTGTCAATAGTTTTGTCGCCCCTATAGTAGATGAAACCCTACCCATAGAAGAAATTGACAAACAGGATTGTAACAATATATACAACCTTCTTGAAAAAGAGGTAATTCCTACCTACTATGATAATCCTGATAAATGGATTGAAATTGTAAAACAAAGCCGCAAAGATGTATTAGCTTATTTCACCTCCACACGTATGGCAGACGAATACTACAAACTATTGTATAATGCTCCTGCCCCGCGAAAATAATTCATTGTTCAACTGACGCAAGCCCTAAACCTGCGTCAGTTGAGTTTTTGACAAAAAAATTATTTTTGCGACAGTTTAGCAATCCGAGTTTGATAATTTTTCTTACCTTTATCTAAAAATTGCACAAAGTTTTCTATTGATAAGTCATATTGCTGTGGTTCAGTAAGTAAGTTCAAATCTGCATCTACAAGGCAATAATAAGGTTGAGCATTAGCATTGAACTTACTCATCTGAAAGTCAAGATTTTTACTTCCAATAGTGGTTTTACGTTTATTGTCATAGCTTGAAACATATTGCTCATTTTCAGGCAAATCTGTTCTGTCATCTACATAAAGAGCTACAATCACAAAATCGTTTTGGAGGCGTCGCAAAACGGCTTTGTCTGACCAAACGCGAGTTTCCATTTCACGACAGTTAGCGCAACCATGCCCTGTAAAATCAATAAAAATAGGTTTATTTACTTTTTTGGCATATTCTTGAGCTTCTTTTATATCAAAGAAGCCTCGCAAATTATGTGGTAATTTGAAAAGGTTAGCATATTTCACGCCTAAATTATTTTGTGAAGAGATATTTGCACTATTTACGCTTCCTACTTGCCCACTAATATACCAAGCATCAAAAGTAGTTTGGGGAGGTAAATAGCCTGAAAGTGCTTTCAAAGGGGCGCCCCACATGCCAGGAATTAAATAAACCACAAAAGTAAAAGTAGCTATAGCTAATATTAACCTCGGTACAGGTATTTTTTCTAATTTGCTATCGTGAGGAAGTTGGATTTTGCCTAACAAATAAAATCCTAAAAAGCTGAAAATCACTATCCAAAGGGCTAAAAAGATTTCGCGGTCTAAAATGCGTAAGTGATACACCAAATCAATTTGACTCAAAAATTTGAGAGCTAATGCTAACTCTAAAAAGCCTAAAACCACCTTTACCGAATTGAGCCAACTACCTGACTTAGGCAACGATTTGAGCCACGAAGGAAACGCTGCAAACAAGCTAAAAGGCAAAGCTAATGCCGTAGAAAAAGCTAACATACCTACCACAGGACGAAACACCTCGCCCTGCGAAGATTGAATAAGCACCGTTCCTACAATAGGAGCAGTACACGAAAACGATACCAAAGCTAAGGTAAATGCCATAAAGAAAATTCCGTAATAACCTCCACGGTCAGCTTGGGCACCTATTTTATTCACAAAACTACTCGGCAAAACTAACTCAAACATTCCCAAAAAAGAAAAGGCAAAAAAGAGCAAAAGCAAAAAGAAAAACAAATTAGGTAACCAATGTGTACTTAACCAATTTTGAATACCTGCTCCGAACAGTACTGTTACTAATGTGCCTAATAATGTGTAAATCAACACGATAGAAATACCATAAACCACAGCCTTCCAAAAACCTTCGGCACGAGTACCACTTTGTTTAGTAAAAAAAGATACCGTCATGGGAATAATTGGAAAAACACAAGGTGTAAACAAAGCTACTAAACCTGCCAAAAAAGCCTGTAGAACAAATGCCCATAAACTCATTGAAGCCCCAGTATTGAGGTTCTTATTGTTGGATTTATCGGTTTTTTCTTTTTTTTTCGTTGATGTAGAGGTAGCAATTTGGGTAGTTGTGATGGCTTCTGTATTCTTTTCAATTTTAGTATTATTACTTTTAATCGTATCTTTCAAGTTATCAAATGTTTTTTCGGTAGTTGGTTTCTCGCTCTTGATAGCAGTTACTCGGATAGTAGGTATTTCCAACTCGTCTTCTCCTGGAATACATTGCCCTGTTACATCAGAACAAACTTGATAGCGTACTATTACCTGAATTTGTGGGCTAGGCTTTAAGATTTTGACAGTTTGCTTAAACTCACCCTTATTCTTAAAATAGGTATATTCACCTTCAAAGATATCATCATATTTCTTTTGGGGATTGATAGGGCGGATACTACCTACCAGCATATAGCTATCATTAGGCTTAAACTCAAAAGTAGTTACGGTAGGACCTAAGTTTGGGCTAAAATCAGAAGAATAAAGATACCAATTTTTATCAATTTGTGCTGTAAAAGTAATTTCTATTGTTTCACCTAATTTTACTTCCTGAGGGCTAATGCTTACCTGCCACGCAACACGTTTTTGAATTTGAGCTTGAGCCAAGCTATTAAAAATCAGACTAATAATAAAAAAAATATCAAGGGCGAAATATGAAAGTCGCATAGAACAAAATTAAAGCATAGATAGAACAAAATTAAAGTATAGATTTTTTCGAGTGCAAAATTACTATAAAAAACGTGAGTTAGGCGGCCAAATTTTGGATAAGTAACAATATTTGCATAAGTCTAATAAGATTAAATATTTGAAAACTACAATCTAAGAGTTTAATCACTTTTTTGATTACTCAAAATCTTTTCATAAGTAATTGTCTATCAAAGCTTTAACCTTAAACTCATGTTAAGGTAAAAACCTTTTGAACTTAAAATTAGTTTATTTTATGACTTCTTTATGATACATTTACCCGAAAAATACCTAAACGTGGTTAAAGAAGTAGAAACCTTTTTGTTAAACTTGAAAAAAAGCCATGACCACTATTATGCAAGAAACCCAAAAGAACAAGTGGGAAATTTTTAACAATCGTTTTGCCGACGCTTATTTTTTGGCAGATAAGAAAACTATCGTCTGCAAAGCCACCACAAACTATATTCCCGAAAAAGAATTTAAGGAATTATTTGGAGCTATTGGTGAGTTTATTAAAACTCATAGAGTAGAAAAGCTTATTTTTGATAAGTCTAAGCTAACGGTATTTCACCAGCCCTCTATGGTATGGTATCACATCGTTTGGAAAGCAGAAATGGCAATATATGGTTTACTCACATATCGCAAAATATTACCTAATGATTCCTTCTTCAGACAAAGTGTAAAAATTGGAAGGGAAAAAATTAAAAAAGAACATCCTGATTTTAATTTTGATAAGTTTGATATTCAGTATTGTGATAGTTTAGAAGAAGCTCTTGAGAAGTAAGCTTTCATTGAGATAAAAAGGAACACAAGAATAGCATTAGTAGTAATGCTAAATTATTACCAACTTTCTTGTATTTCCTCGAATGAATGTAATTCTACTGGCGTTTTTTTAAGATTTTTTATGCAAGTTAAAGCAAGTTAAAATAGATAGAGCGGTAAAACCGAACTAACTTAATTTTTTTATTAGATTAGTAAAGTTTCTCAAAATAAGTAAAAGATAGTTGGAAAGTTGCAAAATCCTCTAATATTTTTTAAGATTTCAACTAAACAATTCCTCTAGGGAAAATACTACGTCCAAATTTTTTTTACGTCTTAAACGTAGCTAAAACTCCATTTATTTTTTGCTATAGTGTCCTTCAAAGTGAATATCAATAATATCTTTTTCTTCGGTAAAGAAGGCAGCAGGAATAGCAATTTTATGTTCTGCAGGGCGAATTGTAAAATCTGACTTTACATAAATCTGATTGTCCAAGCACTTAACTTCGGCTAGTATAGTACGCTTTTGGATAACCCCGTGCATATCTAAAAAGCCATCAATCCATACTTTTTGAATAGCTTTACTTTGCATATCCACTTTGCTACGCATTCTGCCTTTGAAAGTAACATTAGGATATTTAGAAACTTCCAAATAAGTTTCTTTGAACTGATATTCAATTAAGATGTTAGAAAACTGAAAGGTTTTGAGATCAACTACAAAATCTACCTTATCAGTAGCAGGCTCATACACGGAATTAGCGCTATTAGTTGTGGCAATGGTTTTACCCATGTTCAAGGACATGAGCATCGTTACACTACCATTATTAGTATAAAACACCTCAGGTTTGGGCAAAAAATTAAGATTCACCCAACCTAAAAAAATAACCATAAAAAAAGCTAGCATTTTCATATTTGTTCTCAAAAAAGGTTTTGTAACAATATGAAATTACTTTTAAGCAAAAGACTTTTTATTGTTTTAGACAAACTTCATGGATGTTATTACAAATGCAAATTTACACTGAATAATGGGTAAAGTAATATTTTTCTAAATAATTTTGCATTAAAGCTTGTAAGTTTTGCGCTTCTTTTTTGGCAGTTTGAGCAAAGGTTTTATCCTTACTTGCATAAATTACAGCCCTTGAAACATTAACTAATATACCTATATCAGCATTAAAACCATGCTTTGAAACTGCCTCCAAATCACCTCCTTGCGTACCTATGCCAGGTATTAACAGGAAGTTCAGTGGGGCTAATTTACGGACTTTGGCTATACTTTCACTTTGCGTAGCCCCCACTACAAACATCAATCGTTCAAAATTAGCCCATTTTTGGGCTTGCGTTAATACTTGTTCGTATAGTAAATTTCCATTCTGTAATGGTAAGAACTGAAAATCAATACTGCTTTCATTTGATGTAAGAACTAATAAAATTAGCCATTTGTTTTCATATTTTAAGAAAGGCTCTAAACTATCTTTTCCCATGTAGGGAGAAAGGGTAATAGCATCAAAAGTAAGAGCTTCAAAAAAGGCTTGGGCATACATGTCGCAAGTATTGCCAATATCCCCGCGCTTGGCATCGGCTATGGTGAGGATATTCTTAGGAATTAGCTCTAAGGTACGTTGCATACTTTCCCACCCTTTTGCACCTTGGGCTTCATAAAAAGCAGTATTAAGTTTGTAGGCTATGGTATATTCGGCAGTAGCGTCTATTATTTGCTTATTAAAAGCCACCAAAGGATATTTTTCGTGTCGTAAGTGTGAAGGAATTTTGTTTAGGTCAGTGTCTAATCCAATACAAAGATAGCTCTGCTTTCGAAGTATTTGTTCTGTCAATTCCTGTTTAGTCATAGTCTAACAATTACTTAGTATTGCTATTTTATCATTCGCTTAATA
The DNA here is from genome assembly GCA_025054775.1 of Microscillaceae bacterium. Classification (GTDB taxonomy): domain Bacteria; phylum Bacteroidota; class Bacteroidia; order Cytophagales; family Microscillaceae; genus JANWZA01. Next base: position 19,756 of record JANWZA010000005.1, on the reverse strand, counting down.
CTGTGCAGGTAATGGGAATAAGCCTGTTTGTCAGTATTCCAGATACCTATTTCAGTTAATATATCAATCCGTACTGAGGCTAAGGCGTGCATAATTTGGTTTTCGGGCAATATTAGCCCTACGTGAACGATGCGTTTTTCGCGTTCAAAGAAGGCTAAATCAGCGGGTTGGCGGTCTTGAAAATCAATGGTTTCACCTTGTGTTGCTTGCTGGCAGGCATCACGCCTAAGTCGATAGCCTGCTATCTTAAAAATGATTTGTGTAAAGCCTGAGCAGTCCATTCCTGCCCAAGTTCGTCCTCCCCAAAGGTAAGGGATATTCAGAAATAAGAAACTTTTTTGGCAAATCCAATCACGGTTTTGCGGTGCCAAGAGGGCATATTCTCCTGCTTGCCACTTAAATACTTGATTCCCTACTTTCAAGGTCTGAGTTTTCGGATTAAAAAAAGGTAAGGTACTTCCCACAGAAAGGTGGATAGTAGTCAAATCTTTCAAATTTTTGAGTGTGGCAATTGAAGTAGTTACTACATAGATTTGATCCGATTGGCAAAGTTGAGCATATTCTGCTTCTGAAATTTCAGTGTATTGCGTAGCATCCACCCAGCCCTCGTAATGGTCAAAACATAATCTAATTTTGAACCATTTCTGGTTGGTGCTAATTTCTTGTATTTCAAACACATCTCCAAAAAGTAATTGATTTATCATTTCACTTTTTTGTGAGGCATTGGCATAAAGAGGTATACAAGCAAGTAGGCAAATCCCAAACCGCATAGGTAAGTCGTTGTAAATTAGGTTAAATAATTCGTTTAATACAGATTAGTCGGCAGTAGCCGTAGTAGTCAAAATGGAGAGAAGTAATGGCAATTCCCCACAAAGTAGCATGGATAACTTGTACACCTGTTGTAGGCTGATTATCATATACAATGGCTGTATGAGTAAACACATATCTTCCATGTCCTGTGGGATAGCCGTAAAAGACTAAGTCCCCTTTTTTAGCATATTGCGGTTCTACGCTCTGCCCTAGAAGGGACTGCTCGCCTGACATTCTTGGAATTGTATAACCAAATTTAGCATATAAGTATTGAGCAAAGCCTGAGCAGTCAAAACCTGCGGGGGTATTCCCTCCCCACATATAACGTGTACCAAGATATTTCTTTGCTAATTCAACTAAGCTATCTCTGCGAGCATTTAGTTGTTTATTTAATAATTCTGGAATTAAGCACTTTTCAAGTGGTTGGAGTGAGGTATGGGTATTTTCTATAGGATATTCACAATTTTGAGGTATAATTTCTAAAAGAGTAGTATCAGGAGGAGGTGATTTTTTTTCAAAAAAAATAGTAGAAAATTTGCTTGTTTGATTTTTTATTTCTAAATTACCTATCAATTGACTAACCTGCGGAGAATAGGCTAAATGATAACTCAAGATCGTTCCAATCAAAACAGATTTAAGCAACATAATTCATAGCTGGATATAAAAATTAGCTTACAATAGATTTTACTTTTCGCATTTAACTATAATAAACCGATTGCAAATAAATAAAAAATTACGAATAAAAACAATCTTGGCACAATTTTTTTGCTCACTTTAACATGAAAAAAAGATAGTAGTTCACCGTTTTATCTTGCGTTTATGCAAATTCGCTTCCATAAGATAAGGCACAAATTATTGTTTGCTTTTTTCAGTATAGTGCTATTAGCAGGGGTGATTGGATTAGTAGCTTACATCAACATGCAACACATCGCACAATACCAACTTCTGCGTAATGAATTAGACGAGCTCCTCATACTCAACCTTGAAATCAAAAAAGACGAGCAGAACTTTATCTTGTATGATACCAAAAACCCCTCTTTCATGCAGACAGGAGAGAGCGAACATTTGAGTAACTTCAAACGCAATTCACGTGCTTTCAAACACCTCCTGCAAGAGGTGAGCCAAAAAAAAATTGCCCAAGATTTGCAAGTACAAGCTAACCTTAAAAGCATACTAGAATTGCATAGAAATTATGCCAAAACCTTTGACGAGTTAATTGATAAAATACAGCGACGTGGCTACAAAGATAACGGCTTAGAAGGCAAAATGCGCGAGGTAGTGCATAATTTAGAGAAAAACTATACCATAGATGAAAGCCTTTTGCTCACCTTACGCAGACACGAAAAAGATTTTATTATTCGTAAAGATTTAGACTATGTATTCAAAGTTCGTGAAACAGCAGAAAAGATAAAAAGACGCTACTACTACTCGCCAAGTATTCTTCAAGCAATTGATATGTATTTGAAAGAGTTTGAAAAGCTGGTTGCTGTAGAAAAAGAAATAGGCCTAAGTGATAAGATTGGTATTCGTGGCAAACTGAACAAAGCCAGCTACATGATTGAACTAGAAGTAAGTAGTATGCACTACTTGGTAAACCAACGTACCGAAAGTTTGGTAAAAGAAAGTGCTACTATTATTGTAGTCTCTATTTTCGTATTACTCATTTTAGCAGCCTTAGTAGCTGTATACTTTGCCTTTAATATTTCTAATCCAATTATTTTAATCAACCGCATTAGTAAGTCCGTTACCAAAGGCATCAGAAATCAAGAAGTTTTTTTAGATGAGATAAAGAGTAAAGACGAGTTGGGTTCTTTGGCACAAAACTTCAAGACAATGCTTATTACACTCAAGAAAACTATCAAGCAAATTAATGAGCGAAACCAACAGTTGCAAGAGATAGCCAAAATAGAAGCCCAACGTACTTGGCATAGTGAAGGTTTAGCTATTTTTGGTGAAATCCTGAAAAATCATGGAGTAGAACTTGAACAACAAGCCTACGAAATTATATCGGCCTTGGTGAAATACCTCAATGCTAACCAAGGCGGATTATTCGTAGTAAACCGAGACAATGAACAAGAGCCATACCTTGAACTTAAAGGATGCTATGCTTATGAAAGGAAAAAATATCAACAAAAACGAATAGAAATGGGTGAAGGATTAGTGGGTACAGCATGGCGCGAAGGAGAAACGATTTTTATTAATGACGTTCCCAAGTCTTATGCTAAAATTACTTCAGGTTTGGGAGAAGCATTGCCTACTAATCTGCTTATCGTACCTGTAAAACTTGACGATGATGTTCACGGGGTTATAGAAATTATCTCATTCAAAGAGTTTACCAAACCTGAAATCAATTTCGTAGAGCAACTTTCGCAACGTATTGCCACAGCTCTTATTGCAATACAAAATAATGAAAGAACCAAAAAATTACTCAAAAGTCTGGAGGAAACCGCCAAAAATGCCGAAGAGCGCGAAGCTGAAATGGAACAGCAACTCGAAACACAACGCTACTGGGTACATCAAGTTGAGAGAAAACTGGACGCTATCTCCGAAGAGGCCGCTGTCTATCAAGCTATTATTAACAAAGCCTATGCAGGCATTATCCTCACTGACGAACGATTTAGAATTACCAAAGTAAACAATTATATTCTTAAACGGTTTAACTACAAGAAAAAGGATATTGAAGGACAAGTACTAGATGTATTGATTGAAACAGACTACAAAAACGTAATTGACCTTAAAGACAAACGTTTTAGTCTTAATTATCAATCATTTGGGCAGAAGTCCATGGGGAAACTCATAGACAAGAATGGGAATATTGTGCTAATTGAAACATTAGCAGGAAAATTAGAACTCGGTAATAAAATTATTTACGTGTTTCTATTCAATGAATGCGAAAGTCTCAACCAAACACGTCCCAAAGAATTTTTTAGCTCACAAAACCCATATGTTCTCCTAAATTAAGGTAATCACATTCAAGACTATGGCAAGTTTTATAACCCATTTTTTCCTCTGCCCTTGCATAGGGACTGTCCTTGCATAAGGAAAAAGGATTAAAAAAACTATATAATTTGTATTACTGAAAAGTTGGAGCCTAACCAGGCAAGTCTTAATGTAAACTCAATTGAGAATAAAAAAACTTAATTTTAGGTCAGTTTTTTTATTTCACACTCCCCTAACTCATCTAAGCTATGCCTGACTTATCTCTGTTCAATTTTAAGTACAGCCTTAAGGTACGTTGGTCTGAGGTAGATGCACAACGCGTGGTATTCAACGGTAATTATCTAAATTATTTTGACGTCGCGATATCAGCTTATTTCGAAGCCATCGGTATGAAATACCCTGCTAGCTTCTTGGAGTCAGAAGTGGATTTTTTTGTGCGAAAGGCACAAATTCTATACCACTCCCCAGCACATTACAATGATTTACTAGATATTTATGTACGCGTGGCTCACATCGGCAATATTAGCCTACAAATCCTACTGGAAATTATGCGAGAACACACCCATATCGCCAGCGGTGAATTGATTTACGTAAATACTCATCTTCAAGAAAAAAAGCCTTTGCCTATACCTAATCATATTCAGCAAATGATTACTGAATTTGAAAGAATACCTTTAACAAAAACCAAATCATAGCATTTTGCCTAATTTTTGTTTATCTTTGTTCATGTTTGTATGAATACAATTCAATAACTACCGTGGCTTGGATCTGCCTAAATTGCGAAACACATAACCCTGAAACTGAACATGTGTGCCAAGTGTGCAGTTTTGAACGACTCTTCACCCTCGCCGAAGTGCAATATCTCTTAGAACACCAAAAAGGCACACCCTCTGAACTGGAACAAGAACTAAAAAAAATTACAGCTAATTACAAGCGCAGCCAAACTAATCAAAAAAAATTAGCCGAAGAACGCAAATACTTACAAGAGCAAGTGAATATTCTTGAAGAACAAAAAAAAATATTAGCTGAACAAATTTCCACCTTGCAAAAAAAATTGCATAAAAGCCAACAGAATAACTTTAAGAATAAAATTTTACTATTATTTTTAGCTACCCTCACCTTACTACTTATGCTTACAAGAGTAGCTATTAGCTTTCGGTTTTACTAGTTATGAGAATCTTTAGGAGAGGAATAATTTTGATAGTTAGTTTAACTGCATGCCAAACTAATATTGATTTGCGACAAACCTTGGCAGGTACAGACAGGTTAGAAATCCGAATATTGCCTAATCAAGCCATTCACCTATCAGACCGCCAATGGATTGAATTTTACGTGTATGAAATACCCCTTCAAGACACTAGCATAACACCTCAAACTTTCCAACCCTCTATTGAACTCATCTTTCTCAAAAACCAAGACCTACAACCTTTAGCCCAAATGCAAGTAGATAGTAAATCACTAATAACTAAAATCGTTCAAGGCAAGCATACTTTTTTTCGCAAAATAAGTAAAAAGAATCTCTATTTTTTGCAACTTATTGCAAAATACCCTAAAATTGTAGAAATATTAGAATGAAAACAGTTTATACCTAAAATCCCTAAACAAAATTGGCAAAAAAGCAAAAACAATCTGAAGCTATGCCCACAGTAGCCGTAATAGGTGGTGGGAGTTGGGCTACAGCCTTAGTTAAAATCTTGACCGAAAAAAAGACCCAAGTAAATTGGTGGTTACGCAACAAAGAAATAGCTAAACATATCAAAAAATATCGGCACAACCCTGCTTATCTGAGTAATGTACACATACATACCAAGCGAGTGCGAATTTTTTTTGATATTCGTGAGGCAGTAGCTGATGCTCAATTTGTACTGATTGTAGTACCTGCTGCTTTCGTGAAAGATGCAATTAGTGGGCTGAAAAATAAAGATTTAGAAGCAAAGATCGTAGTTTCAGCAGTTAAAGGCATTATTCCTGAGGTGAATCTATTAGTAACTGACTTAATTGAACAACAATACGGCTTTTCACAAGGCAGTTCTTGTGTGATTGCAGGTCCCTGCCATGCAGAAGAGGTAGCTTTAGAAAAACAGTCGTATTTAACTATTGCTTCTTTCAATCAAGATAATGCCCAAAAAGTAGCTAAACTATTAGAATGCAGATTTATCAAAACCAGTGTTAGTACAGATATCTACGGTATAGAATACGCTGCGGTAATGAAAAATATTATCGCCCTTGCTTGTGGCATTTGCCATGGGCTAAACTATGGGGATAATTTTCAGGCAGTTCTTGTATCTAATGCTATGCACGAAATTCAAGATTTTTTACAAGCTATCCACCCTTCTCAGCACCGTAGACTAAATGATTCAGCATATTTGGGAGACTTGTTAGTAACCGCATATTCGCAATTTAGCCGAAATCGTACCTTCGGAAATATGATTGGGCGTGGCTATACCGTAAACTCGGCTCAAATAGAAATGAATATGATTGCCGAGGGTTATTTTGCCGTGAAATGTATTCACGAAATTAACCAAAAATATCAAGTAAAAATGCCTATTACGGAAACAGTTTATCGTATTCTGTATGAAAAAGCAAACCCTGCCAAAGAAATTGCTCAACTTAAAGAATTGCTCTACTGATGAAAAAAGTACTTATCACCCAGTCTAATTACATTCCTTGGAAAGGGTATTTTGATGCCATTCAATTAGTTGATGAAGTAATTTTATACGATGATATGCAGTATACCAAGCGTGATTGGCGAAACCGCAACCTTATTAAAACACCGCAAGGTGTACAATGGCTTACCATTCCTGTGGAAGTAAAAGGTAAATTTTTTCAAGCCATTAAAGACGTAAAAATTAGCGACCATAATTGGAATACCAAACATTGGAAAACCCTGCAAACAGTGTATGCCAAAGCCCCCTGTTTCAAAGAACATAAAGACTTTTTTGAAAATTTATACCACAATTGCCACGAAACTTATTTAAGCCAAATCAATTGGTACTTTCTAACACACATTAACCACTTCCTAGGTATCAAAACACCTATGCGATTCTCCTCTGATTTTGTTTTAATTGAGGGCAAAACAGAACGCCTTGTAAATCTATGCCAACAACTCCAAGCCACAGATTATTACTCTGGAAGTGCCGCAAAAAGCTATTTAGATGAAGCTCTTTTTGAGCAAGCAGGTATTCGTTTGCATTACTTGGACTATAGTGGCTATCCTGAATATCCACAACTTTATCCACCTTTTACGCATCAAGTCAGTATCTTGGATTTGATTTTTAATACAGGAAAGCAAGCTACCAAGTACATGAAATATTTTTAACAAACTATAACCTTTGAAAACTTACACTCAACGCTAACGCCCTAAGCTCTTTTTTAGAGCCTCAGTCATTTTCAAACATAACCCTGTGAACAATCGATTTGGTTACCAAAGCCTAGTGATGACTTAGAACACATGACAATAGTAGTAATTTTTTGCTGAAACATAATTGAGAAGCCTTGTGGCATAGTTTCTTTTAGAAAAAAGGTCGTTCTCGGGCTAATCTTTTGCTACTGACTTTTGCAAGAAAATATTCATACTTTCAATCCGCTTTGCATAAGTCTTGCCGACTTAATTTTTAGAAGCATTAGGCATGTAATCTAACATTTTGAGCATTTCCCCTATGTAAGACCCTAATTCATATTTGAACACTACGATAACGCCTTCATTTTGGCTGAATAAAAGCTTGCTTCACTGCTTGAATTAAACATACGCAAGTCAGTAGAGCTACTGACTTGCAAGAGTATCGTTATATTTCTTATCCCTAATTACATACATACTGACTATCAAACCTTAGATAGCAAGAATACTTCCTTTGCACTTGTAGTAGCTCTGAAATTATTTACGCTACCATCTCTACACAAAGAATCTTACATGGTATCTTTTACAGCCCTATTACAGGAAAAATAGGGCAATCTATTTTTATCATTATTTAGCAAATAATACGATGATTTTGATAAATCATCACGGCTATAAGCAGAAATCTTATTTTCTACCGATTAAATTCAAAGCAGAGCCTGCCTTAAACCACTCAATTTGTTGTGAATTATAGCTATGGTTTGCTTTTATCTCCTCTTTTGAGCCATCAGCATGGTGCAGAACGATAGTAAGAGGTACCCCTTCTGTGAAGGTAGTCAGTCCTAAAATATCAAAAGTATCATCTTCCTGAATTTTGTCATAATCAGCAGGATTAGCAAAAGTAAGAGCGAGCATGCCTTGCTTTTTAAGATTAGTTTCATGAATACGGGCAAAAGATTTTACTAAAATGGCTCTTACCCCTAGGAAACGGGGTTCCATGGCAGCATGTTCACGTGAGGAGCCTTCTCCGTAGTTTTCATCGCCTACCACAATAGAACCGATACCTGCAGCTTTATAGGCACGTTGTACTTTGGGTACTTCGTCATATTGCCCTGTGAGTTGATTTTTTACGGAGTTAGTTTTGTTGTTAAAATAATTTACAGCTCCGATAAGTAAGTTATTAGAAATATTATCTAAATGCCCACGGTATTTGAGCCAAGGTCCAGCCATAGAAATATGGTCAGTAGTACATTTTCCCTTAACTTTAATCAAAAGTTTTAGCCCTATAAGGTCAGTACCTTCCCAAGGTTTGAATGGTTCAAGCAGTTGTAAACGTTCGGACTTGGGATCAATGATTACTTGTACCTTTGAACCATCCTCGGCGGGAGCTTGATAGCCTCGATCTTCTACGGCGTAGCCCCTTGGAGGCGCCATAAGTCCTTGTGGCTCGTCTAGTTTCACCTGCTCTCCTTCTTCGTTAATAAGTGTATCTGTCATAGGGTTGAAGGTTAAATCACCTGCAATAACAAAAGCCGTTACTATTTCAGGAGAGGCAACAAAAGCGTGTGTGCCTGCATACCCATCGTTTCTTTTGGCAAAATTTCGGTTAAAAGATGTAATAATAGAATTAGGGCGGTTAGGATCATCAATATGCCTTGACCATTGCCCAATGCAGGGTCCGCAAGCATTAGCTAGTACCACACCTCCCATCTTGCCAAATACTTCTAAAATACCGTCTCTTTCAGCGGTATATCGTACTGTTTCAGAGCCGGGAGTAATAGTAAATTCGGCTTTGGCTTTAAGTTTTTTTTCTACGGCTTGTTTAGCAAGCGAGGCGGCACGTGTCAAGTCTTCGTAGCTGGAATTAGTGCAAGAGCCGATTAAGCCCACTTCTAGTTTTGCAGGATAATTATTTTCTCTTACTGCCTGAGCAAATTTAGAGAGAGGCCAAGCCAAATCAGGAGTGAAGGGTCCGTTAATGTGTGGTTCTAGAGTAGAAAGATCTAGCTCAATCAATATGTCGTAATATTTTTCAGGGTTAGCATATACCTCGTCGTCAGCACGAAGGTGGATTTTATATTGTTCAGCCAAATCGGCCACGTCTTGCCTGTCAGTGGAGACAAGATAGTCATACATGTTTTTATCATAAGGGAAGATGGAGGTAGTTGCTCCGATTTCAGCTCCCATGTTACAAATAGTACCTTTTCCTGTAGCAGAGAGGGTATCTGCTCCCTCGCCAAAATATTCTACAATGTAGCCTGTACCACCTTTTACAGTAAGTTTGCCCGCTACCCATAGAATTACATCTTTGGCAGAGGCCCAACCTGAGAGTCTGCCTGTAAGTTTGACACCGATCAATTTAGGGAACTTCAATTCCCATGCCATCCCTGCCATTACATCCACGGCATCTGCTCCACCTACACCTATGGCTATCATACCTAATCCCCCTGCATTAGGGGTATGAGAGTCTGTACCAATCATCATGCCTCCAGGGAAGGCGTAATTTTCCAACACTACTTGGTGAATAATCCCTGCTCCAGGCTTCCAGAAGCCGATACCATATTTATTGGATACAGAAGACAGAAAATCATACACTTCTTTATTACTTACGTTAGCAGTTTCAAGATCTTGTTTTGCTCCTACTTTAGCTTGGATTAGGTGGTCGCAGTGTACGGTGCTAGGTACAGCTACTTTGGGCTTTCCTGCGGACATGAACTGTAACAAAGCCATTTGAGCGGTAGCATCTTGCATAGCTACGCGATCGGGAGCAAAATCTACATAGTCTTTACCTCGCTGGTAGGCTTTAGTGGGCATACCTTCATAGAGGTGAGCGTACAAAATTTTTTCGGATAAGGTGAGGGGTCTTCCTTCTATTTTACGAGCAGCTTCTATGCGTTCGCCCATACGTGCATAGACTGCTTTTATCATGTCAATATCAAATGCCATAGTTTTTAAGATGTTAGGAGTTTGAAGTTAGAAATCTTTTGAATAAAAATTGAAATACTTATTTAACAAATAGCCAAACAAATTTAAGGCTTAAAAGCCAAAAACTATCTTTTTCGTGAAATAAATTTATGATTTACTCTAATTTAGAAAAATTCTGAATAAGGAGCATTCTTAATTGATTTAGGTTTTTCCTTGGCGTAATTGCTCTTGTTTTTGCTCAAATCGGAAGTTAGAAAAGCTGCGCAAAAATTGTAGTGAACTTTCAATATCTTCTGATAGCTCTCCACCGTAGATTACTTTATCAATATTTTTGAGTGAGGTAATAAGCCGATTATCGGGAATTTCGCGAGCAATTTCTTTAGAGGTATAACTACTAAAAGGGCGTTGCTCTAAATATTCTAAGTGTTTTTTCCAGAGGGCAAGGGCTTTGGTAATGTCTTTGGTAGATTGTTGCTCTGTAATTTTGTTCATAAGACGAGTAAATTCACGCAAAAAGCGGTTGTGGCGTGTTCTGAATTGATACAATAGAAAAGTTTTGATAAGATGCTTGCCCAAAAATAGCCATATCAGTAAGAGCAATAAAAAGGCTGAAATAATGACAGTAATGAGTAACGGATAGTCAAATAATTCCTCGGTAGGATAGTAATTAGTTTCGGTACGTAGTTTCAGTTTAGCAGGGTTGCCTTTTACCAATTCCTGCAAAAATACGGAGTCCTTCTCCGCCCAAATAAGTAAGCTATCTTTTCCTTGCACCCAGTAAACAGGTAACTGTAAAGGGAGAACTTTGCGCGTTTCAAAGGTGGTGAGGAAATAAACTACGCTATCCGTACTTTGTTGGTTTTGGGTGCGGGTAGGGTAATATACTTTTTCAATTAGTTCAAAGGGGAAGAAATTGAAAGTAGAGTCAGGAAAAAGTATGGTTTGGTCAGCAGGGTGTTTGTATGAGAGTGAGTAAGCCACTTTCAGCCCAATACCGATACTATCACTTAAAAACTTCCCCACAGGTTTGTTTATCCCTCTTTGAGAAGTATGACTTGCGGGTTGGATAGGAGTTTGGGCAAAATAGTTTGCTGAGGTTAAAAGTAAATAAATTATGAATCCAAATTTAAGCTTCACGATTACGTATTTTGAAAAGCCGTACCAATTTAGGAACGAAATCTTCATGCGTATAAATAGCTAAATAATTGACTTTATTTTTTCGGCAAAAAGTTTCTAATTCTTTACAATTAGCTTCTATTCGTTGCTTGAGGGCTTGCTGAAAAGCCTCGGATGAGGAGTTCACCCATATTACTTTTTGACTTTCCTTGTCAAAGAGTGGCACAATTCCCATTTTGGGCATTTGCATTTCAGTAGCATCTATAAGGTGAATAACTATGAGGTCATGTTTACGTGCCATGGCACGCAGGGCATCGTGATAGTTTTGGTCAATGAAATCTGAAATCAGAATAACAATACTTCGCCGTTTAATGAGGTTGAGGGCATACTGGATAAAAGTTGTTAAATTAGTTTGTGAAGACTTGGGCTTTAGTTTCAAAAGATTCAAAATAATTTCATAAGCTTTTTTTACTCCTTTGTCAGGTTTAATGTATTTTTCCTTTTGGTCGCTGAAACAAATTAATCCTACTTGGCTCTGCTCTTTGGCAGCAGCGAGGGCAAGCACCCCACAAATCTCTTTGCCAATATCTATTTTTGTTTGGGTTTCTTTACCTAATTCTTGTGAGCGGCTTACATCCAGTAGGAAAAAAACGGTTTGTTCTTTTTCCTCCTTAAAAACTTTTACAAAGGTTCCTTCTCCTTTGGCACTCACGTTCCAGTCAATACGGCGTACATCATCCCCATACTGATACATACGTACATCTTCAAATTCCAACCCTGCCCCTTTGAAAACTGAATGAAAACTACCGCGTAGATGCGCATTGACGGCTTTTCTCATTCGGATTTCATAGTTGCGTATTTTACTTAAGATTTTTTTTATCATTGATTTTTCGTGGTTTATCGGTTTATTTTCTCAAAGTACTCATCAACTTTCTTTTTATAGTATGGGCTAAGTGAAGGGGGTACGGTTTTTAATAATTCAGTTTGTTTTTCTTTTTGCTTAAAGAATTGATTAAGAGCAGGGGGAATAGTTTTTTCTTTTTGTTTAGCGGTTTCGGCTTTGCGTTGCTCTTCTTCTCCTTGCTCACGCAGGGCTTTTTCAGATTCTAGCAAGCGAGTAACGATTTCTTTTTGGCGTTGGATAGTTTTGGCAGATAGATTTTTATTTACTAGTTCTTTTTCTGTTTCTTCCATTAACTTTTGCAATTCTTTAAGTTGGTTGCTGAGTTGTCTGCCTTCCTCTCCTTTAGCACCCTGTTTTTTTTCTAATTCTCTAAGTTGCCTACGAATACGCTCTTGTTGGGCGGCAAGTTTGGCTAACTCTTCTGAGAGTTGCTTGCCTGTTTTTTGGCTATTTTTTAGTTGCTCAATTTGTTGGTTAAGTTGTTTTTGTAATTCACTGAGGTTGGGCTGTTTACCTTGTTTTTGCTTCTTACCTTTGCCTGCTTTGCTACTGGCTTGCTGTTGTGCGGCTTGGTCTTGCATATTCTTCAATGCGTCACTTAGCATAAGAGCGAGGTTATTCATAGCGGTCATAGCGAATTGCTGTTTTGAAGTAGCTTGGCTAATTTTGCGTTGCTTGATCATTTCTGTGGCTTCGTTCATGGCATTTTTCATTTCACTAAGTTCACGCGTTACGAATGATTTAATTTGAAACACTCGCTTAGCTAAGGCATAGAGGCTGTCCTCTACGATTTTAGCATCTTCTTTAATTTTGAGTTGGTCTTGGGCTAATTTAACGAAGCGGGGGTCAGAGGTATTAACGACTCTAAATTCCTTCATGAGAGCTTCTTGGTCAAAAGAGAGTTTAACTAAATTTTCTAAGATAGCACGCAATGCGTCTATATCTTCGGCATCTTGCTCTGACTGCATTTCTTGTTGCATTTGCTCTAATTCTTGTGCCATTTTTTTCATTTTTTGGGCGGCATTTTTTTGAGCTTTTTGAGCATCCTTGTTCTTTTTATTTTTCAAATTTTCGCTACTCTTTTGTAGTTCTTGTTGGATTTCTTTTTCTTGTTCGGATTTATCTTTCATGCCATTAGGGTTTTCCAGTTCTTTATCCATTTTTTCCAGCTCGTCTAACTCTTTTTTTAAGTTTTCAAATTTTTCATTGAGTTCCTGTTGCTCTTGTTGCAATTGCTCTTGGTTTGGATTTTTTTCAGTAGTTTTATCGGCGAGTTTATCTTGCTGTTCGGCAATTTCTTTCAAATCTTTAATAGCTTGTTCTAATTTTTGCTCAAATTGTAATTGCTTAAACATTTCCAAGGCACGGTCAAGTTCTTTTTCTAGGTTATCTTCTTTATTATCAATTTTGTTGAGCATTTCCAAAATACTATCTTTATCTTTTTGCTGTTCAAGCAAGCGCTGCAGTTCCTCGTATAATCTTTTGGTCTCCTCGTCAAGTAAATCGCGCATCAGTTCTTGCAGTTGTTGCATTTTCTCTGCCAGCTCTTCATTAATTTCTGAAAAACGCTCTTGCTTTTCCTCTAATTGTTTTACCTCTTGTTGTAATTTTTTAATTTCCTCGTTAAGTTCATTTCGCTTTTTAATCAATTCCTCTAAGGCTTTTTTATCTTGGAAATCAGTATTAGCTTTACTTTGCAAGCGGATTTTTAGATTTTCGATATCTTTTTGTAAGTTTTTAGCTCTTTGCAATGCCTTATCCATATTTTGGGTGGTCTGCGAAATAGCATGATTGATTGCCTCTTTCAATTCTTCGGGTTTGGGTATTTTGAAATGAAACGTTTGCGTTTTGGCTGATTTAGCACCATTTACGCCGTCATTATCCCAAACTTGAGCAAAAAAGGTAATAGCATCTCCAGGTTGCAAATTGAGTGGGGCGAGGTCAAGTTGATAGTAAAAATTTTGAATAGTCTGCTCTAAGTGAATAGGAATATTTACTGCTTGATAGTCAGAAGGTTTATCTTTACGAATGATGCTATAAAACAATTTAAGTTGCGAGAAGCCGTAATCATCAGCAATATTTCCTCCTACACTTATGTAGTTGTAAATTGCTGTATCACGGTATTCTTGCATTGCAATTCTAGGATATTGGTCAGGAATAACATTGATAAAGTAATTGATAGGCTCTTTATTTTCAGAGAATTGATTTTTTAGGCGAATTTCATAATTTTCTGAACTGCGGGCAATTTTCTTGAAAGTAAAACCTTTGCTCTTTTTGTGAGCATTTTGGGTATTTGGGGTGCTTTCAAATTTAAGCAAAAGGTTGTCAGCTTGAGCAGTTTCAAAATGCCACTCTATTTGTGTACCTTCAGGAACGATTAAATTGCCAATGTTATTCCATCGCTCGGCAGGTTTTCGGAGATAGGCAGGGTAGGTTAAATTCGCACTGAAAGCCAACAACTCAGGACGTTCTAACACCTGAATTTGGTATGTATTAGAATTAAATCCTGCTGCTTCTAAATAAAAGTCAGTAGTTTTAGATAATTTGCTAAAGGTATAGCTAAATTGGCTAAAGTCTTTTGCATCTTGGCTTAATTTGTATTTCTTACCATTCGCCCACAGATACACTTCTTGGGGAATAGACTTTCCCACGAGCCTGACTTGGAAAGTAAAGTCCTCGTTTTTAAAGGCTTGTAACTTTTGGCTAATTAGCTGAAACTCAAAAGGAGCAGGTGTTTGGAAAACTTTGTGATAATTGATAATTCGGTGTGAGCTTTCAGTAAAAAAGTTCGCATTGATAAATAGGATAAGCAATAAGAGAAAGAGGGGAGGCAAAAGGTAAGGCAAATATCGCTTGTTTTTTTCATACTGAATAGCATCTGTGAACTTGACTACGGTGAGTTCTTTGGTCTTTTGTTGAATGGCAGCGGCTAATAAGGTATTTTGTTCAATAGGTTGTTTGCTCAACTGCAAAGTATTGAGTAATTTATCCCTCACCTCTGGAAAAAAATCTCCGATTTGCTTTGCTGCCTCTTCGTCTGAAATTTGGCTGTTGAGGTGTAGCAAATAACTAATAGGGAGCAGAATCCACACTATGCTTGTAAAGGAGGCTAATCCAATAAAAGTATAAAACAAGATAGCTCTACCTGTGGTATTTAATCTGCCAAAATATTCCAAAGTATTAAATAAAAGGAAAGCCGTTAGGACTAAGGCTGTACTTATCAAAAAGCCTTTGAGCAATTCATTAAGGTAATATTTTTGCTTGTAAGCATGTAGTTCTTTCAACAAAATTTCCATAACTTCGCTTATTCTTGTTAAGGATTAAGAGCAGAGATTGATTTTCAACTTTCAAATATAAGGATTTTTTGCGAGGTTTTGTTCAAACAAAGAGACAAAACTTTATTTAGGGATAAATTTTAGGCAAAGGAATTATCAAATTTTTGACAAATCTCAAAAATTTTAAAAGGCTCAACAATTTTCAATTGTACTTCTTTCAGTATTTTGGATGGTAATTTGCTCAATAGTTCTAAAAATTAGCTTTTCTCTTTTAGCTACTTTATCTTGATTTAGCAGGGTTATGCTTAGTTTCCCACAAAAACACTTTCTAACATAAGTTTGAAAAGCGACTCGTATTTGCTAAAATTTTTGCTTGCTTGTTCGGCAGTTTCGCCCGTGGTGCTAAAAGGCAAAATAATAAGCCTATCGTTGAAAATCCAAAAATAAGTTTTATAAAAAATGAATTGATTATCAGCCACTTTTTTTGTACCTTTGAGCCAAAAGCCATCGGCATCTTTTATTTTGTAGGTCATGCCCTGCGAAAAGGTTATATCTTTTTCAGGATTGATAAGTGCAAGATACGGCTTTATTTGCTCAAATGAATTGCTTTGTATAGCTTCTTTGAGTTGGGTTATCTCGTCAGCATTTTTGATAATTTGCATGCAAATGGCTACTTGGGCGGTAACCTTATCGTAAGTTCTTGTAAATTTTTGCAAAACATAGGGCTGTTTGTCCTCTTCGTTTTTCCATTCTTTGGGGTAGTCTATAGCAAGCGAAAGCCCTTGTGCCTTCGCTAATTGCGTAGTTTTGAAATTCTTTTTCTCTCCATTGATAAATTTCATAACAGGACTTTGGGCATAGGCAAAATTGAATAGCCACACACCCCACAACAAACTGACAAGCAAAATACTTCGTTTCATACCTTACATTTTTGAAAATTGTTTGCAGATATACGAATTTATGCCTAAATACTTTACTCTTTAAGCCTCATCGTAAGCCCAATCAATCCCTGTTTTTAAGTCCTTGATTATCAATTTATTTTCTTTGAAATAAGCCCTAATTTTATCTACTTTGGCGTAATCTTTAGTTTCTTTGGCTTCTTTGTAGAAATGCAACAGGGCTTCAATCAATTTTGTTACCTCTGCGGTATTTTCTTCTTGTATACCCAAAATTTGCTCAATAAACGTAACAAAAACATACTGCATAGTAGCAAAAGTTTCTTGGCTAATGGCAGTTATTTGGGTGGGATTTAGGTAAAATTGGTTAATTTTCTTGAGCAAATTAAACAGTTGAGCAATCGCTAAAGCTGTGTTTAGGTCATCATTCATTGCCTTGAAAAGCGTGTCAAGGTATTGTTTAATTTCTCCTTCGGCTTTTTCATTAAGATTTGTGGTCTGACTTTCAGGGTATTGCATTTTTTTTACGATTCGCAAGCCGTTAATCAATCTTTTGTAGGCTTTTTGAGCGGCTAAAAGAGCTTCATTAGAAAAATCCAACGTACTGCGGTAGTGGGCTTGCAAAATGAAAAAGCGGATAGTCATGGGCGAATAGGCTTGTTGCAAAAGTGGGTGCGTACCTGTAAGCAGTTCTTCTAGGGTAATAAAATTTCCTAAGGATTTGCCCATTTTTTGCCCATTTACTGTAACCATATTATTATGAAGCCAATACTTCACGGGAGGCTTCCCTTTATTTGCAGCACGTGCTTGGGCGATTTCACACTCGTGATGCGGAAACATCAAATCCATGCCTCCTCCGTGGATGTCAAACTGAGTACCTAAGTATTTGGTACTCATTACCGTACATTCCAAATGCCATCCAGGAAAGCCCTCACCCCAAGGAGAGTTCCACCGCATGATGTGTTCGGGAGTAGCTTTTTTCCAGAGGGCAAAGTCAGCAGGGTTGCGTTTTTCTTCTTGTCCGTCAAGTTCACGTGTATTTGCCAAAAGTTCGTCTAAAATTCTACCTGAAAGCTCACCGTATTGGTATTTCTGTTGGTAAGCGTGCACATCAAAATATACTGAGCCATTAGTAACGTAAGCTAAATTCTCATTCAAAATTCGTTGTGTAAACTCAATTTGTTCTAAAATATGTCCTGTGGCGGTAGGGGCTATGTCAGGTCTTAGCACGTTGAGCTTATCCATGACGGCTAAGTAACGGTTAGTATATTTATTTACAATTTGCATAGGCTCTACTTGCTCTAGCTTGGCTTTTTTAGCAATTTTGTCCTCGCCACGGTCTGAGTCGTCGGTAAGATGTCCCACGTCAGTAATATTGCGAACATACCGCACTTTGTAGCCTAAAAATTGCAGATAACGATACAGCACATCAAAAAAAACAGCAGGACGCGCATTGCCGATGTGCGGGTCATTATAAACCGTAGGACCACACACATACATTCCTACAAAAGGAGGTTCTAAGGGTTCAAAAAGTTCTTTTTTTCGGCTTAAAGTGTTGTAAAGTTTCAATTCTTTTTGAAGTACTGTTTTATCTAAAAAAACTGCTTGCTGGGTTGTTTGCGTTTCCACGTGATTATTTTTTAGGTATTTAAGATTTACATTTGACTAATCAAACGTAAAATTACAGAAATATCTTGAAAAAAATTGCAAATGCTAATTTTTAGAAATTTTGTGTTGTATTTTTGCATTTAACTATCAAATTCTTACCTTTGAAACAAGCAAAAATGTTCAAGCTATGATAGCCATCGCCCTCAAAATACGCCATGCCCTTAACAAAGCCTTTTTGCGGCTCAAACCTACACGTACTCAAATAGACGCTTTTAAGCAACATTTGCGAGTTTTGTTTAGCCAAATAAACGAGCAAGAAAGCGAGGAGTTTCACAAAAATTTGCTTGCCGAATTTTTGAAACAAACCTATTACCAACCTAACTACTTTATCAATACTAAAGGACGAAACGACTTGGTTATTCACCGCGATAAGACTCCCCAAAGCCCTGTGGCTGTGCTAATGGAAACTAAAAAACCTACCAACCATAGTGAAATGCCCTCGCCTGACAACCTCAACGCAAAGGCTTTTCACGAATTGATTTTGTATTTTTTAAGAGAACGATTTACACATAATAACTTAGAAATCAAGCACTTAATTATTACCAACTTATACCAATGGTTTATTTTTGAGGGCAGTACTTTTGAGCGAATAATTGCCCAAAACCAAGAATTAGTAAGTAAGTTCAATGATTTTGAAGCAGGCAGGTTGATAGAT
The DNA here is from genome assembly GCA_025054775.1 of Microscillaceae bacterium. Classification (GTDB taxonomy): domain Bacteria; phylum Bacteroidota; class Bacteroidia; order Cytophagales; family Microscillaceae; genus JANWZA01. The sequence goes on along the minus strand of JANWZA010000005.1, from coordinate 1,233 downwards.
AATCGTACCGAATTTTTTTACAAACAAATTGCCGAGCCGTGGGTTGCCCAAAGTACAGCAGAAATCAAATTTACCTATTTTGATTTGCGAACCTACCGAACCTGGGTACAAAGCGAAAACAAAGAAGACGACAAACAACTCATTCCGCTTTTCAAAATCTTCTCCCCTGAACACCTACTCCATTTGCCCTTTGCCAACGATAGCAACACCCTAGACCAAGATTTTTACAACGAATTGCTACATATCATGGGGCTAACCGAAGTGCAAAAGGGCGGCAAAAAACTCATCGAACGAAACCAGCCCAAAGACAGGCACCCAGGTTCAATCCTAGAAAATACCATTACCCAACTTGAAACCTTGGATAAGCTAAACCATTTACCCAACCTCGAACAGTTTGGCGACAATCCCCAAGAGCAACTTTTTGGCATTGCCTTAGAGCTAACCATTACTTGGATAAATCGTATTTTGTTTCTCAAACTATTAGAGGCACAACTACTCCAATACCACGAGGGAAATGCCGAATATGCTTTTTTAAGCCCAAACAAAATAAAAAATTTGGGTGATTTGAATAGCTTATTTTTCCAAGTGTTGGCACGCAAGCCCCAAGAGCGAAATGCAGAAATTAGACAAGACTTTGAGAAAGTACCTTACCTCAACTCTGCTTTGTTTGAACCTACTGAATTAGAACAAACTGCACTGTTTATCAGCAACTTACAAGATAACAAATCTATTCCTTTGCATCCACAAACCGTACTCAAAGACCGAAACGGCAACCGACTTGTGGGCAAACTCCCTACTTTGCCCTACCTTTTGCAATTCCTTGATGCTTACGACTTTGGGGCAGAAGGCAACGAGGAAATCCAAGAGCAAAACAAAACGCTCATAAATGCAGCAGTGCTGGGGCTAATTTTTGAGAAAATTAACGGCTACAAGGAAGGCTCTTTTTTTACGCCCGGCTTTATCACGATGTATATGTGCCGTGAAACGATACGAAAAGCCGTCTTGCAAAAATTCAATGAAGTAAAAGGCTGGAGGTGCCAAACTTTTGAAGACCTCTACAACCATATTGAAGACCGACACGAAGCTAATGAAATTGTAAATAGCCTCAAAATTTGCGACAATGCCGTAGGTTCAGGGCATTTTCTCGTGTCTGCCTTAAACGAAATAATTGCTATTAAAAACGACCTCAAAATTTTACTTGACCGCAACGGCAAACGCCTCAAAGAATACCAC
>JANWZA010000034.1 GCA_025054775.1 Microscillaceae bacterium | reverse complement strand
TGTTATTCCATAACGGTTTTTGAATGTTACTTTTTGGCGTGTTACTTTGTCGCTCAACTCAAAAGTATAATGTTCTGTTTTTGCTGTATCGTTCATTTTTTCTTGTTTGTTTTGTTGGCAAGAGCTTAAAGTCAGTAAAGCCGTAGCGATTATGATTGATAATTTTTTCATTTCGTTTAATTATTTTACGATTATTTTTTTACTGATTGTTTCGTGTTGTTTAGTGTCAATTTTAAGGAAATAAACACCTGACGGAATGTTACTTGTACTGACGGTATTTTGCTTTGATTGGTTTACAACCTTTCCGTTCATATCATAAAGCGATAATTGATTAAATTCCACTCCCGATATTTGAAAATAGTCCGTTGCAGGATTTGGCGACACTTGAACTAAATTATTTTTTACTTCCCAATCATTAACGCTCATTGCAGGATTGTACAACTCGTAAGTAACGATTACGTTTCCTGTACCTAATGCAGTTACAAGCCCTGTAACGTTATCTATTTTTCCGATTTTTGTGTAGCTGTATGAAGTATTAAAAGTGGCGTAAAATAATACCAAACAATTATTGCCGTATAACATTAAATCGCCTGTTTGTATCGTTCCGGGATTGGAAGCATTAGTTGGAAGTGTAATACCTGACGGAAAATAATAATACTTTTCTACTCCGCCCAATTCGCTCATATTTATAGTTAATGGCAAAAGTTGTACAAAGGCATTTGCAGTTGGATTGTTTTCCAACGTGGCAATAAATTCAGATGTGCCAACCGTTATTTTTACGCTTTGGCTTTGTGCGTTCAGCCGATTTATACCGATTGAAAACACTATCAATATGTAAATTAAAATTCTGTTCATATCCTTAAATTGTTTTATACTCAATGGAAAGAGGTTTTAGACTTAGGGACATGAAAATTCCAAGAAATTAGTGTCTCTAATTCCTGCTGGTATTGGGCGATATGTTCAAAAAACTCAAAGACTTTTCCTTGAAATTCTCAAACTTTCGGTAAAAACAACTATCTACAACCTTCTTTTGTATAAACCCATAAACGCTCCATCAAGTTCAGATTGGGCGAGTAAGCAGGTAGAAAAATCTGTTTGATTTTCGTACCTTTTAGCCTTGCTTGCAAAGTTTTATTTTTGTAATAACGGGCATTATTACAAACCACATAAATGACTTCTTTATCTGGAATTGTTAAAATAGTATAGATAAATTATTATTTCACTTAAACATTAAAAGTTTAACTGAATAGACTAGCATATAAGCAGCTTTAGAGTAACATTTAGTTTTCCCTTCTTAATCGTGCTAAAAAATGACGAAAAAGACTATTCTATCCTTCAACCATAAACGCTTCCGCTTTGGATTGTATATGTATATCGTCTGGCACAAATGCTTCATATGCCTTCCAATGATCTGTACAAACCTTTCCCTTTATCTTCGATTCAATCTTTTTCCAAAGTTTTTACCAGTTTCAGTTCCCCTGGTACCAACTCCGCAATGGATGAATTTACGCCCATCTCTATCAACAGCAATCCATCTCCAACAATAGTTTTTTTTTGAACCAATATATGTGTGCATCTCATCCATTTCAATAACTTCAATAACATCACTGCTCCGAATTTCATCAAGTTTTTTTCCATATGCCTTAATCTAATTAAAGGCTGTAACGTGGCTCACTTTTAAGAAGCGAGCAATGGAGCGAAATCCCAGCCCTTCAAGATATAATATCAATGCATCACGTTTTAGTTTTTCAGGTTTTCCTATATGGTAAAACGAAAACTGCAGTCTTTTAAATCGTTGTTTGCCTTTAGCTATACCCTCTTTACAAAATTTTGTTGATTTGCATTTGGGACATCGTTCCATATGGGTTTTAGTAGTTTTTTTGCAAAAAAAATCTATACAAAATTAACAATACCCCTTTCTCTCTTTGTATACTAATTCTCTTCGGGTAAAGCATTAATTATGTTTTTTCCAATAGCTCCATGACCTGCTGAAGTTTGTTCATATCCACCCAAATATCCTCATAGCAAGGAGCTACTTGCGTAGGTATAGGGTTGCCACGCAGGTAGGCATAGCGTAATTTTCCATAAAAAGCATAAGTGAAACTACTCATATCTTCATAATTGTAAGGTAAAATTTCTATAACTTGAGTGTTAGGTTGGCAGTAAATAAGGTTGGTCAGTGCCGAACCATGCGGGGCGATAATATAACGTGCATTTTCAAAGATATGAATTTGTTGGCTTACGGGTAAGTTATCCATACTCAAAAAAGTAAAGCCCAGAGGGGCTAAAAAGGCTTTTACTTCATTTTCATTAAGCACTTTTCTCCACTGTACGTTTCCACGTTCTACATAAATTTTATCAAAAATAGGCATTCCTGGGGATAGCTTTTTTATCTTTTCACTATGCTTTCTCACAAATTGAAAGCCACCATAGTCCCAGTATTTGGCTTGTGGTGTGCCACGTTGCGGAATGAATACCACAATTCTGTCTGCTCTAATAGGTTGATAGACAAGTTGTTGCGGTTGAATATTCCATGCTTGTAACATTTCTACTATAAAATTTGTAGGCGGATACTCACCAATATAAAAGTAATTGATTTGTTGCAAGCCCCATGTTTTTTCGTACCATTCTAACAACGGATACATATATCTTGTGAAATGCCCATAATGGTTAGAAACAGTATTAGCTAAGTAAGCTACCGTACCATGCAATTTTCGGATTTTGAACCAAGGTGGCAGATAGCCATTCAAAGCGGGAACAGAAGGCAAGTCAGGTTCGTACCAAATTTCTTTCTTAGGGCTAATGAGGTGATTGTTTGCTAAAAAAAAGCGTTGGTCTATAATTTCTAAACCTACCCATTTCACCTCAGATTGAAAGGGCTGAAAAAGCGAAAATGCATCTTGTGGCAAACAAATAGGGGCAGGCAAATGCCGTAAATCATAAGTTTCTTGTTCAAAAACTGCTTTTATTTTAGGGTAAGGAGCGGTGATTTGAGAACAATTTTCCTGGGAAATCCCTATTAGTTTGGTAGGTTTAGGATAGAAAAAACAATATACCCATGATTTGAGCCACTGAACTATACGTTTCATGTAGGAAATTCTAATTTTTGCACACGCTCTCTGCGGGTAAAGAGCAAAGTTTGCTTGTGGTTTTTGTAAAAAATATTGATAAGGTTGGTTTGGTCATCAAACAAATCAAGCAAAATAGTATGCTGTAAGGTAAGGTTTTTTAATTTTTCTTTGTAAGGAATTTCAAAATACAGCCAAATTACCTCTCCTTCTATCTCTTTACCTATGTATGAGAGTACAAGGGCTTGGTTTTTTGCATTTCTGATAATAAAATTTTTTTTCAAATAAGATTCAATTAGTGGCTCGTGGGTTTTAGCTTTGCTCAAAGAGAGATACTCTAAATGGTTTTCTTTTTTCAAAATGTTTTCAAAATCATCCGTAAAAACGCGCAAACTCACCTCAAAACTTTGACTTTTGAGATTATAGTGCATTTCTGCAATACTATTATGAAAATCATGGGCAAGCAAACTGAAAAGGTAAATGAGCCAAAGCCCAAGATTTATACCTAAAATCATATTTCAACAAAATAATATTTTGCTTTTTATTCGTTATCTTCCTTTTTCTTGTCCTCAAACAAAATACGTACAGCAGGTGATTCGGTATCGTCAAATTGGCCTGTGCGGGTAGCCCAAATAAAAGCTACCAGAAACCCACCTGCTATTAAAATTGCTAAAATAACTAAAACGATAATTACAGACATAAGTTTAGATACTGTAAGCTTTTACTCTCAAAGACTTTCAAATAGAAGTTGTTTAGGATTGCAAAAGATTTCCAATCAAAGGTTTATTTTTAGGTATCTAATTAAAATAGCTATTTTATGGAAATCCTAGGCAAAGATAATATTTATATGCGGAGCGGAAAAATAAATCCCTACTACTCCCTCGCTTTGTTAAGTTCCGAAATAGTTACAAATTCAAAGTTATGGCTATCATACATTCTATACCCTCCCCCCTAAGCTACTTTTTTTGAGCAATAATCTATATACCGAAAATGTGTTTAAGAGCAGGATTAAGCTAATCAAGCTAAAAAATACAAAAATTGTTATTCCATTTATACCTTCAGAGGTAGCTAAGTTGTTTTCCTTCAGAAACTGTTCTATAAAATAATTGCTAATAATTACTCCTGCAAAACTAATAGAGCCTGTTAAGATTAAACGAAAAAAGAAACGTGTGATTAAAAATCGTGCAAGCATACCTATGGTATAGCCCAAATCAATCAAAAGTTGAATCTCCTCGCGTGCTTCAGCTAATAAGATGTGAAAATTCATAATAAACATCAAGACGGCAAAAATGATAAAACACAAGCCAATAAGAGCAACGATTGAACTTACTACTTGCACCACAAGAGCAATACGGCTCATGGTGCTTTTCTCTCGGTTAATTTGGTAACCTTTTTTTTCTATAAAATCTAATAGTTCTGTGTCATTAGGATTATTTACTTGTAAAATAAGGCGCGCAGGCTTTTGTCTTTTACCCTCACCAATGTGCTCATTTGCCCATTGCATAAAACTTTCAGGTACTAACACCGAAGGAATGCGTTGGCTAAAACCGACAATTTTGCCATCAAAAATCTGCTCACCTTTACTTCCTTTGAGGCGGATTTTTACGGTAACCAGCCCGATGGTGGCTTTGTTGAGTTGAGGCAATCCTTTACTGAGAGCAAAGCCAAAGTTATACAAATTCAAGAAATCTTGTGAAAGGATAACTGGAACAAACTCGTCTCCTTTTTTCCAGTCCCAGTTTGAAGGGATTTCATCAAGAAAACGAGTAGGTACAGACTCAAAAAAGAGTTCTGTCATAAAAGGGAAATCCCCTTTGGTATACGCTACTACCTCAAATTGATTTGCCGTAAAATAGCCAATTTCTTGTATTGCACTTTGTTTTTTAAGTTCGGCAATTTCTTCTTCATCAAATTCAGCACGGCTAAGCATGAGTACATTGTTGAGTGTGATTTTTTTACTTATTATCCAGTATTGCGTATTTTGGTTACTTTGGGCAATTAGTTCATATACTTGCCAATAAATCTGTACGGCAGCAAGGCACAAAAAAAGTCCTATGCAAAACCCAATACTAGCTATCCAGAATTGAAACGAATTTTGCTTACTCTTAAATATTTGGTGAAGGAGTTTTTGCATTCCAAATTGAAATAGCGGAGAAGAGAAGAGTTAGGGCAAATAAGCGAACAAATGATTTATAATTTGGTCTTTGTTCAAATTCAATCTCTCAAACATAATTCTTCGCAAAGCTACTACTTTGCCAAAAATTAGGTTAAGCTTCAGCACTTAAAAAAAAAATTATCTACTACCATTTTCTTCACGACTATCTATTTTTTTGTATTTGCCGTAGGCTGTTTTTGCCTTATATCTTTTTCTAAACATATACTTAAACACGTACCGAAAGTAAGGCATGCCTCGTACTACACGTCCCTTTCGCATGCCCTCCGAACTTTCGCCTTCTATCTCTACAATTCCGCGTTCAGGGTGGCTGTGGTCAATTACTACTTTACAATTTTTAATCTTACAACGCGGAGGGGCACATTGCATAGTAAACATCACTAACAAACTACCTACCAAAAAAATAATGAAACTACGAGTTTGATTCATGGCTTTGCAAAAATATTTTTAATAATCGGTATTTGCAACAAAGTTAGCAAAAAAATAAACGTATTTTTGTAAGCTACGATAAAAACTCCCCATAAGTTATTTTTTTAGGAGTTCCTTTCACCCTTGTCGCTTTGCTCAAAGGGGCTTTAAGGCGACTTCTATAAAAAGTTACGAATGTATTAAACCTTTGCTTCATTTTTGTATCTATCTTTACAAACATACAATTAATATGGTTTCACAATTCAAATCCTTAAACCCTATGTTCAAACGATTTGTGTATTTCCTATTACTTTTGGTAATTTTCTTTACATTTACTCTCACAAGTTGCCGTAAAGACAAAGACGCTAAACCTGCCATAGAAGCAGGAGAGAGAGAAAACACCATAGACCATACTACTGCTGAGGCAAATTTTGACAATGCAATAGACATGTCAAACGATGCTACCACGGTATGGCAAAACGATCTTGCACGTACCAACGGAGAAGAAGAAATTAACCAACGTGCCTTTGGGTGCGCCCAAGTTGTTAACATTGAGCGTGGTATAGATCCTGCTACTAATCGCCCCTTCCGTAGATTCACTTTGGACTTTGGCAACGGTTCTAATCCTGTACCTTGCCTTGATGGACGTACCCGCAGAGGAAAAATCATTGTTTATATCTTATTACCTGCCAACTATAATAATCCACTTCGTATACCTCTGCACCTTATCTCAGGAGCAGAAAAAACCGTTACCTTTGATGAATACTTTGTAGATAACGTGAAAGTAGAAGGTAGAATCAAAGTAAGTAATATCACTAACGGACAGCCTGTTATTAATTTGAACACAGGACAAATTACAGGAGTAAATGGTAATCTCAAATATCTCCGTAAGGTAGAAAACGGTAAACTCATCTTCCCTGATAATACCACCTTCCAATGGCAAGCTGAGAAAACAATTGAGTGGTTAGAGGGATGGAACAGTATAGTTAATTTACAAAATCCATTCAATGACCGCTTTAGTGTGTATGGTAGCTATCAAGGTACTAATCGCAGACAAGCCGCTTTCAATGCTACTGTGAGCCAAAATAATCCATTGATTATTTTTACAGGTTGCATACCAAGAGTACACAAGCCTATTAGTGGGGTAGTGAATTTAACCATTGCTCGTGCAAATCAACCTCCTCGCAATATGATTATTGACTATGGTAATGGTACTTGCGACAATACTTTTACCGTTACCGTGAACGGACAAACAGTAGTAATAAACCCTTAGAGGGTTAGGCAATATAAAAATATTTCATTTTACCTGTGCGTATAACCTTTCCAAAGGTTCTTGACTTTTGGAAAGGTTTTTTTACTCAAGTTGTTTAGGATTGTATAAGTTGTAAAAGATTTCCAATCAGAGGTTTATTTTTAGGTATTTAGCCTTAAACTAGCCTCTTCCAAGGGAAATCTTTTAGCATATCTTCATTTCTGTACGTAGAATGAATAAAAAAACAAATCCTAAACAACTTCAGCTTTTAGGCTTTCGCAAGTATATGAATCTTTAGTAAGTGCTTACTTTTCTTTACTAAAATCTCTATTGCGCTCCTCGAAATATATCATGTCGTTTGGGAAGTTTGCTCTCTCTCCTATTCGCTATATGCGGGACTAGCACCTTTTTGTTTCCCTAATCTTCTCTTTAGTCTCCATTTTTTCATATCCCTACAAATTTTTTTAGGCTTTTTGGCAAACGGTTAGCTTATTTTGTGTTTTGTGTAAAAGGTTACACCCTCTTAATAGACCTACCATAAGCAACAAAATACCGTTTATTGCAATAAGTTTTATGAGTAGAGTAGATTACTGATTGCTCAAACATACTATATATTTTTTATACCTAATAACTTTACGTAAAATAACTTGTAAGTATGCAATGAAAAGATATAGAATACTTGCAAAGATACTACTTTTTTATCTCTCTATGTCAAATGATAGTAATTGTGTAAAGAATTATATTTTTTTTCAAAAAAATACAAAAGTTACTAACTTTTTTTAATTTTTTCATTTTTTTTTGTAATATTGCAAGAAAA
>JANWZA010000065.1 GCA_025054775.1 Microscillaceae bacterium | reverse complement strand
TCGGTTACTTCGGGTACCATGCGTTTGAGCAAATTTTCTATACCTGCTTTGAGCGTAAGGGTAGAAGAAGGGCATCCACTGCATGAACCTTGTAACTGCACTTTTACCACACCTTCCTCAAAAGAGCGGAAGTGAATAGCTCCGCCATCAGTTTCTACGGCAGGACGTACATATTCCTCTAAAATATTCTTAATTTTTCGCACCACTTCGGAGTCTTGGCTGTTGGTTTCAGTTTCAAAATTTTGTACCAAATTACGGCTCAAAAGTGGTTTTTCTTCTTCTAAATACGTTTTAATAAATTTTTTCAATTCAGGTACAATTTCAAACCAATCGGCTTGCTCATCTTTGGTAATGGTGATAAAATTATTCATTAAAAAAACTCGCCTCACGTAGCTAAACTCGAATAAGGCTTGGGCTATGGGTGCTTCTTGGGCAGACTCACGGTCAGGAAAGTCAAAAGTAGTACCTTCGGGAACGAGCATGTAATTTGCCACAAACTTCATAGAGTTGGGGTTTGGGTTGGCTTCGGTGTATAAGGTAATGTATTTTTTAGCTTGCGTTTGCATAGTTTCAATTTGGAATAAGGGTTAGATAGAGAAAAAACTAATTTTTAATAATACAAAAAAGAGCACCGTTTTGTTTGTATATCTCCCAAAAATGCGAAAGTAGTTTTAGTAAAATATTCGTAAAACTTACGTAAAGTAAAACGAGGTTTGGGTTAGAAGAAAGGATATTTGGTAGAAAGTGCCTGATTTATTTAACTTTTTAAGTCAATCTTTTTCTATATTAAAAAAAATACAGGAATTTATCTCAAGAAAAAGCTATCAAAAACCCCTATCAGCAGGGTGGTTTTTTCAAGAAGTTCAGTGTGAATGATGGTAAGGGTTTATTTTTTAGGGGTCTAATCTAAAATTAAAATAGCCTTTTTATTTTATGGAAATCTTAAGCAGAGATAATATTCGTAAGTATTATATTTGCTTCCATTTTTATACGCAGCATGAACAAAAAATAAATCCTAAGCAATTTTTATAGTTTAGTAGTATGTTTTGCAAAGTGAGCAAATAAGTAAGCTAACGAAAATAATTATTCCTTAATCAAAACTCTTTCTACATTTCGGCTTTGCGTAGTTTCTATTTCCAAGTAGTAGATTCCTGCCTGTAAGTTGTGGAAATTATTCAAAATATACTCCTCAGGAGCATTTTCTAAAGAAGTTTGAAAAAGAATTGCACCTGCACTATTGTAGAGTGTGATTTGAACATCTTTTCCCTGTATCTCTTTACTTAGATAAACACTCAAAGAATCTTGTTTAGAGAGCGGATTAGGATAAAGGAAAAAACCTGTTCGCAAAGGTTCATTTTTTCGTTTTAGCAAATTTTGGGCTTTGCTGTAATTAGGAATACCATATCCTAACAGTTTGTCAGGCTTATGTGCCTGCGAAGCAGATTTCTGTAACCACTCTATCACCTCATAGTTAGTCAGGGTAGGATTTGCTTGCCAAAAAGCAGTAGCCATTCCACAAAGAATAGGGCTTGAAAAAGAAGTGCCGCTAGAAATAGTAGGATAATCTAATGAAGACCATACAGCAGCTCCTGAACCCAAAGCGGCAAGGTTGGGCTTTATGCGGCTATCATTGGGAACACCTTTCGAACTAAAAAAAGCCCTCTGTCCGTTCTTATCTGTTGCTGCAGTAGCAATAATAGAGTCTGCATCTGCAGGTGTGGCAATGTATTGCCACTCACTATCCCCTTCATTGCCTGCACTACTCACTACTAACATTCCACACCTTGCAGCTATATTCGCTGCTTGCGAAACGATAGCTGTTTTACCATTCAAGTCTTTTGTAGTATAGTTGGTACTAGCATCGTCAAAAGTGGTGTACCCCAAAGAAGAATTTATCACATCTACGCCTGCACTATCGGCTCGCTCTGCGGCAATGAGCCAGTTTACTTCTTCTACTTTATACTCTGTAAACTCATCTTCGGTTCTAAATAAATAAAAACTTGCCTCTGGAGCTGTGCCAATGAGTTCTCCTTTTTTGTAAGCTGCTATGCACGATAGAACTTTGGTGCCATGGTCGCCAAGGGCATATACGTTAGAATGATTTTCTACAAAATTGTACGTACCTAAAATTTGATTGTTGCAAAATAAATGCTTAAAGCAGGCTAATTTATGCACATTTTGGAATCCTGAGTCAAATACGGCAATTATCATGCCTTGTCCTCTATAACCGTCTTGATGCATTTTTTCAACACCAAGCATTGCATTTTGCGCAAGGGCAAAGCCATAGTCTTTGGCGGTTTCAATCAAAATTGGGATTTTCTCTCCTTGTGGCAACGCAGGCAGTTCCCGAGGGGATGCATTTGTATTATTTTCAGGTTTACCTTGGGTAAGGTTTAAGATATCTGGCTTTACGAAAGCTAGTTGCTGAATTTGAGGAATAGCTGTGGCTTCAGCTTCAACCATTGCAGCATTTAGCCATTTAGAAGTATACCAAACCTTTACGCCTGTTATGGCTTGCAGTTGGGCTACATATTGTGGATTAACAGGAAGGTCGCGTGGTTGTATGCTAATTTTCTGACGCAATCGTCTTTGAATAGCTCGTGCTGAAAGAAACTTCTCAGGTTCATTCAAGCTAAATGGTGTACCTTGTTTATCAGTAAACTGCACCCAATATTTAGATTTTTGAGCAAATACTAAACAAAAATTACTCAAAATTACAAGAGTTATATAAAAAGTTAGTAATAATTTTTGCCTAATCTTGTCCATATGCTATAATTTGAAAAGTAGTAATATTTCCAAATGAAATGATGCCCTGCCCCAAACAATTAGGTGTACTGCAATAAGTAACCACATTACTTTCTTTGTAGATTAAGCCTACGTTTTCAGCGTAAATTTCTATTTGCTTATTTAGCCCCACAAGGCTGGAGTCTCTACGTTGGATAACTTGCAAAGTGCGGTCAAAAGTTAAGTTTCTAATCCGTCTACGTTGGTTTAGATTAGTCATACGGTAAGTTTGCTCAGAGAAGTTATTGCGAGCATTGCCATTCCAAGTTTTATTTTCTTGAATAGGAAATGTAAGTTTAATGTAGGGAATGTTATTTTCTGTCTTAATAAACAACTGCGAAGTACGTTTAGCTACCCATACCGAGTCAATTTGCCAAGGTTCGGTAACAGTATTTCGCTTAAATCGTTCAATACGCAGAGCATTTTCTCCTTGAATATCCTCAAATGTTTCAGCAATACGCTCTAAGAGTTGATATTTCTTCTCCTCCATAGGAGCAGAAAGAGAATAGATTTTCTCCGTAACTTCATAAATTATGTATCTACCCACCTCAATAGGAGCATAAGCAAGTCCTAACCGCTTTTCTAATGGCTCAACAGGAATTTGCTCACAAGCAAATAAAGCAAATAGCAAGAATAGTAAAGGAAATATACGATAACTCATAAAAAGTGCTAAAAGTGCTAAAAAAGACACAAAATGAAAGTTTTCAAACTCTAAAACTAAGTAAAGATACAAATTTTTTGTAAATTATTAAGTGAATGTAAAATAAAATACTTTCCTAATCTTATCCCCTTCTGAATAAGAGTTGAAAAACGGTATTTTTGAGGCAAACAATAATTTTTTAGCATATTGGCATAAATTTTTCAATAGAAAAAACGCAAAAGACTATAAACTTAAACCAAACTACTTAACACACCCTTTTGTTTATGGATAATACCTCTCAAAGTTTTTCTCTGAAAATGAAAGCACTAGTATTCTTGGTTGCAGGCTTGTTAATATTTACGGGGCAAACTACCTTTGCTCAACGAAGTAAAACTAAAGCAAAAACACAAAAACCCTCCAAAGAAGAGGCAAAAAGGAAAAAAGAAGAAGATAAACGTACAAAAAACGAACTAAGAAATTACTCCAAAAATCCTGAGGCATTTCGCCGATTTCAGCAAAGCAAAGAAAATGCAGAACGCCAACGGGACTCGCTGCTTACCGAGCTAGGGCGTGTTTCACAATTAGAACAACAATGCGAACGCGAAGTAGAAAACTTACGTGCTGATTACGAGGCACTGCTTAGAAAATGTAAAGGCTTTGAGGAGAAGATAAAAACTATCAGTGAGATGCCTCCTCCTGCTCCCTCCCCCTGCCAGTCTATTCCCAAAGAAGGCACTTTTTATAGCGTACAAATTGGTGCCTTCAAGCAAATAGATTTAGATAAACAAGTAAACGAAAAAAAAGTAGAAATGAAAAAAGAAAGTGAAGACGGATTTGATAAATACATAGTGAGCTACTTTGATAGCTATGCTAAAGCTGAAGCGTTTAAGAAGCATCTTATGTATATGGGCTTGCGTCAGGTTTGGATTGTAGCCTACAAGGATGGTAAACGCGTAGATATAAAAACCTTAAAGTAATTTTCTATGCAAACTTACTTAATGAAACCAAAACCTAAATTTTACTAGATATGAGAAAAAAAATTGTGAGATTGTTTCTTTGGCTTTTACCTTGCCTACTTTGTACCTCATTTGCTAATGCACAAGTAAGTAAGGCAGAGCAAAAAAAACTTAAAGCCGAATTGAAGGCATTTAGCAAAAATCCCGAGAGTTTCAAAAAGTTCAAGGAAGAATTGCGAAATGCTAAAATCGAAAGCGAAAATCTTGAAAAAGAACTTATAGAAAAACAGAATATTCAAGACCAAAATGCCCAAAAACTTAAAGAACTGGATGATGAAATAGGCAAACTGATGTTTGAGAAACGCCGTTTGGAAAAAGAGCAAAAAGAAACTGAAAATGCAATAAAAACTACTAAAAATGAGGAAGGAGTTGGCTTTAAGGTCCAATTAGAGATAGGCGATGCTGACCTTTATAAAGAACTTACAGAGAACGGTGAAAAAAAGCCTATTTTTAGCGGTGATATAGGAGCTGATGGTGTAAAACGTTATACCTTAGGGTACTTTAAGACTCGCAAAGAAGCCGAAGAGTTTAAGAAATACCTTAATATCTTACATATTAAAGATGCAAAAGTGATTGAATATAAGTAAGATAACAACGTCTTTCAAAAAGTTTTCTAACACCTAAACACATAAAAGATATGAAAAATACTCTGTTCATTCTTATGACATTAGTAGTTTGGCTCTCACCTCTCACCTTAAAAGCTCAAAAGCTCTCCAAAGAGGAGACTAAAAAACTCAAAGCAGAGATAAAAGAACTTTCTTATAGCATAGAGAAATATCACGAAATGAAAAAACAACTACAAGAAACCCAAGCAAAAATACAGAGCCTCAAAGAAAAAATAGCCCAACTACAACCGCAAGCTGAAGAAAGTACACAAGACCTTAAACGTAAACAAGAAATACACGACAAGCTAAAAGCAGAAATTGACAAAATAAAAAAAAGCATAAAAGAAGTAAATGCCACGCAACAAGGAGGGCGCAATCCGCAAGAGGGAATTATGTTTAAGGTGCAAATCGGAGCCTACAAAAACCGCGACCTGACACAGTACATGGACAAACACCCAAACTTTGGCATCACGATAGACCCAGCAGATAATCTTAAAAAATATACACTCGGCTATTTCAGTTATTATTGGGAAGCTAAGTATTTCGCCCTATATCTGAACAAATTTCTCAAAGAAGTGGGACAGAATAGCTTCGTAGTAGCCTTCAAAGATGGAAAACGTGTAAACGATATTCGCGAAATACCCCAAGGGTATTTCTAGAATAAAAACAGCTAAGTTATATCAAAAAATACTAATTTTGCAAAACCACCCTTACAATAGTGGTGTATAGTTGCTTTTTTCCTAAAAATTTTTCTATGTTTGAATTTTTAAGAAACCTGAACTTACTCACAAAATTCCAAATAGCCTTTTCTCTGGTAGCTACTATTTCACTCTCGGCTATTGGAGTTGTGAGTTATTACGAAGGGAAAAACATACTCACTGAAAAAGCTTTTAATTTGCTCTTTCAAATTACTGAAAATAAGAAAAAAGCCATAGAACTGTACTTTCAAAATATCCGCAACCAAGTACTAGTTTTTGCAGAGAATCCCGTTACTGCTGAGGCTTTGTCTGCTTTTAGCACGGCTTTTCAAACCTTAAGTAGTGAGATATCTGAAAAGCAAATTATAGAGTCCCAACAAAATGTGAATAGTTTTTATACACAAGAGTTCCTCCCCAAACTTCGTTACAATTCACTCAACGATGTACCCTTAGGCAAATATTTACCCAAACAGCGAAGTGCTATCAAACTACAAAATGATTATATTGCCGCCAACCCCAACCCCATAGAATTTAAGTATTTACTCAATACCTCTGCTGATAACCATAGCTACGATAAGGCACATCAAAAATATCACCCTTTATTTACTAATCTACTGCTTAAATTTCAACTCTACGATATTTTGATGATAGATGCCAAGGGCACGGTAGTATATACCACGATAAAAGAATCAGATTTTGGCACTGATATCTTGAAAGGGGCCTACAAAAATAGCAACCTAGCACGCCTTTACCGCAGAATTATGAAAAGTGGTAAAAAAGGAACAGCTTTCTTTGAAGATTATGCTAATTATGAAGCTTCCTATTTTATTCCCGCTTCTTTTGTAGGCAGCCCTGTTTTTCAAAACGGTAAAATCATTGGAGCACTTATTTTTCAAGTTTCTACCGACAAAATAAATGAGATTATGACCAATAGTAAACAATGGGAAAAAGATGGATTAGGTAAAAGTGGTGAAGTAAATATGGTAGCAGGGGATTACAAACTACGTACTAACACTCGTTCTATTCTTACTAATCCCTTAGATTACACTACTAGGCTGAAAAAAAGTGGTAAAGTGGATAGTGTTACCGTAGAAAAAATACGCAGACTAAATACCACTATTTTACTCAGAGAATATCGCGTGAAAGCTACCATCAATGCCTTAAATGGTAAGACAGGCAAAGAATTAAATATTGATTTTAACAACAATGTAGTTCTTGACGTGTATATGCCTGTTGATATTTTGGGAGTACGTTGGGCTATAATTACTGAAATTGACGGAGAAGAAATTTTTGCCGATGTAGAAAAATTTAGAAGTAAACTCATCATTATCTCAATTATTATCTTCTTAGGTATCTCTTTGGTAGCATATCTATTAGCGCGTAGCTTGTCGCGTCCTATGCTTAAAATAGAAAGATCCATCACTCAATTAGCCACAGGACAGTTCCCACCACTTACCCAAAAAATCTATAAGGATGAGATTGGTAAAATCAACGCCTCTATCAATTCGCTCATAATCAGCATGCGTGAAGCCTCCTTCTTTGCTGACTCTATTGGAAAAGGGAATTTTAACTATCAATTTGAACTACGTAACCAAGGAGACATTTTGGGACTTGCCCTAATCAACATGCGAAATAACCTCCTAAAGGTGCAACAAGAGGAACAAATTAGAAACTGGACAAACACAGGTGCAGCTCTCTTCGGCGAAATCTTACGTACCCATAGCAATAATCTGGAAGAGTTGAGCAAAAATCTAATCGCTGAACTTATTAAATACCTCAAAGCTGCACAAGGGGCCTTATTTTTAGCCGACGATACGCAACCTCACCTCACTATGGTGAGTTGCTATGCTTTCGATAAGTTGCGTAGTGTTAAAAAAACTATCCAAATAGGAGAGGGAATTGTAGGGCAGGCTTTTCAAGAAAGAGATAAGATTTACCTCACCGAAGTACCCGAGAACTATACAGAAATTGGCTCAGGACTAGGAAGTGCCAAACCACGATGTATTTTAGTAGTACCACTCAAAACAGGAGACCAAATATTTGGCATTTTAGAAATAGCTTCCTTTGAGCTGCTCAAAGACTATGAGATTAGCTTCATAGAAAGCATTGCTGAAGATACAGCCGTTACAATTGCTACTGTAAAGATGAATGGGGAAACACAAAAACTATTGCAAGAAGCACAACTTACCGCCAAAGCATTACGCCAACAAGAAGAAGAACTCCGCAGAAATTACATAGAATTACAAATTGCCCAAGAAGAGGTAAAACTCAAAGAGCAAAAAAACGAACAAATTATCAAAGAACTTAATGAGAAATTTGAGGAGCAAATGAAAGCGATGGCTCAAAAAGAAAATGAAATTGAAATGCAAAAAGAAGCCTTACAAAGAGCCCTAGAAGAAACTGAAAAACAAAATAAACTTCTCTTAAAACGCGACAAAACCATAGAAAAAGCTATTAAGCGATTCACTTTCAGAGATAAAAAACTACGCGACAAAATAAAGTATCTACAAGCCGAATTGAGTAAATATACAGGTGAAATATACATAAGCGAAAACAACGAAAGTAATGAAGTATAAATTCAAACTAACCATAAACACAGAATCGCCCTTACTACTATCAGCAATAAAATTTTTCCATTAACTGAGAAGTTATATTCTCATCTTCTAGCCTTCGTAATAAAAATCTAAGGTACGTTTTTCTAAATTAGTGGCTTTGAGACTTACTTTTATTCTATCCCCAAAAGTAATTACTTTACCCGAACGTTTAGCAATCATTTGGTAACGTTCGGGATTATACTCATAAGCTTCAGGCATATCCACAAGGCGTATCATACCTTCACACTTGGTTTCAATAATTTCAACGTAAATACCCCAATCGCTAAGACCTGTAACCACACCCTCATATATTTTGCCCTCTTCACCTATTTTCTGCATATATTCAACTTGCTTATATTTTACAGAGGCACGCTCTGCCTCAATAGCTCTGCGTTCCATATCCGTAGCATGCTTGCACTTGTCCTCGTAGGTAGTCTTAGGGTCAATTTTAGGGCGTGCCTGCAAATATTTTTCCAAGAGTCGATGTACCATCATATCAGGATAGCGGCGGATGGGTGAAGTGAAGTGCGTGTAATGCTCAAAAGCCAGCCCAAAATGGGGCATGGGTTCAGTAGTATAACGTGCTTTTGCCATAGTACGAATAGCCAAGTTTTGCAGAGCATTTTGCTCGGGTAACCCTTGTATGCTTTCAATCATTTGGTTTATAGAACGTGCTAGTGCTTTGCCTTCGGTATGGATTTGATAGCCAAGTTTACGAGCAAAAGCCGCAAAGGTATTTAATTTCTCTGGTTGTGGCGGCTCGTGTACGCGGTACACCATTGTAGCTTCGGTTTCTTTTTTTCGCTTTTTGTACACAAATTCTGCTACTTTTTTATTTGCCAAGAGCATAAACTCCTCTATGAGGCGGTGAGCATCTTTGCGTTCTTTAAGATAAACGCCGACTGGGGAAGCATTTTCATCTAGTTTGAACTTTACCTCAATTGTTTCAAAATTGATAGCTCCGTTCTTAAAGCGTTGCTCAGTCATTTTTTTGGCTAATTTATTCAATGTTTGCAGCTCTTGGGCAAAATCTCCTACACCTGTTTCTAGAATTTGTTGCACTTCTTCATACGAAAAACGTCTATTAGAACAAATAATCGTTTTACCAAACCATTCACTTAACACCTCAGCGTTTTCGTTCATTTCAAAGACAGCAGAAAAGGTAAGTTTATCTTCATAAGGGCGAAGCGAACATAAAAAATTAGACAATCGCTCTGGAAGCATAGGTACGACTCTGTCTACTAAATAAACAGAAGTAGCACGTTTTTGTGCCTCTTGGTCAAGAGCTGATTGAGGTTTGACATAGTGCGTTACGTCAGCAATGTGAATACCGATTTCCCAATTCCCATTAGGCAGTTTTTGAATAGAGAGTGCATCGTCAAAATCTTTGGCATCTTCGGGGTCTATGGTAAAGGTAATAACGTTTCTAAAATCGCGTCTTTTTTTAATTTCTGACTCTGTAATATTGCCCTTAATCCGTTCAGCTTCGGCTAATACTGCTTCTGGAAATTTATACGGCAAACCATATTCCGAGAGAATGGCGTGCATTTCGGTCTCATTTTCCCCTGCCTTGCCGAGTACCTCAATAACTTCTCCTATGGGGCTAGTATTAGCAGTGTGCCATTCTATAATTTTTACTAGCACTTTTTCACCATGTTTTGCCCCTTTCATCTTATCAAGAGGGACAAAAATATCAAAAAACATTTTCTTATGGTCAGGAATTACAAAAGCAAATCGTTTAGAAACATCAATCTTGCCTACAAATTGAGTACGTTTTCGTTCTATAATTTCAATTACCTCTCCTTCTCTGTGTTTACCTTTATTTTTCAATTTAGGCAAAACACGTACTTTATCTCCATCTAATGCAGTATTCAAGTCATCAACATCTATCCAAATATCTTCTTCTAAGTTTTCACAAACTAAAAAAGCATATCTTGGATTTACAAAATCAATCGTGCCTACGAAAGTTTGCAAATTAGCATTCGATCGGAAGTTACCATCTTTATCTAAGTGAATAAAGTCAGCAATTAGTAAGGTTTCCAAGATATTGACCACTTCCATTTTTTGGTTTTTATCTTGTATGTTTAATGCCTTGAATATAGCTTTGAGGCTATAACTTTTGCGACCAGCTCTCTCAAAAAGATTTTCTACCTGAATACGTAGCGGGATTTCAGCAGACTTTGAAATGTTCTTTTTAGAAATCTGTTTTTTATTTTTTTTAGAAGTGTTAGTGTTAGTTTTAGAAGTTAAAACCTTGTTAGAGATGTTTTGTAAAGCCTTTTTAGTAGATTTTGATTTCCTCATGCTTTTTTGTTGATTGATTTACACAAAGGTAGTTAAAAAAGATAGAAAATTCATTTAAACTATAAAAGTTTTAGAAAATAAATCAATAAAGAGCTAACTTGAATTGCGAAGTTTACTTTCAAACTTTTTTCCTACATTTGTGAATTATTGACAAAATTTTTTACATTTTATCTCACTATAACTTTATGACTAAGTTCCAAAACAAAACGGTATTTATTACAGGAGCGAGCCGTGGCATTGGCAAAGCCATCGGCATACGACTGGCACGAGAAGGGGCAAACATTGTTATTGCAGCAAAAACAGCTAATCCGCATCCTAAGTTAGAAGGCACTATCTACACTGCTGCTGAAGAGATTGAAAAAGCAGGAGGTAAGGCACTTCCTGTAGTGGTAGATGTACGTGATGAGTTTCAGGTGCGTGAAGCAGTAAGAAAAGCCGTAGAGCATTTCGGAGGGATAGATATTTTAGTCAATAATGCAAGTGCCATTCAACTCACAGGCACGTTACAGACTGAAATGAAACGTTTTGATTTAATGCACCAAATCAATACACGTGGTACATTTTTATGTAGCCAAGCTTGCTTGCCTTATTTGCTTAAAGCCGAAAACCCACACGTACTCAATATCTCACCTCCCCTAAATATGGAAGAGCGTTGGTTCGCTCCGCATGTGGCTTATACTATGGCTAAGTATGGCATGAGTCTTTGCGTATTAGGCATGGCAGGCGAATTTCGCAAACAAGGCGTAGCTTTCAATGCTTTGTGGCCTAAAACCATAATTGCTACTGCTGCAGTTAATATGCTTGGTGGAGAAGCAATGATTCGCCAGTCGCGTAAGCCAGAAATTATGGCTGATGCCGCTTACTATATTTTAAGCAAAGATAGCCGCAGCTGTACAGGTAACTTCTTTATTGATGAAGAGGTACTGCGTGCCGAAGGGATAACCGACTTAGAACCTTATAGCTATATTCCAGGAGCTGAATTATTACCTGATTTCTTTGTATAATAAGTAATTTTGTATGTTGCTTGGATAATACCTTAGACAAACAGAGCAACATTAGAAAATCTAATTCATTGTTCAAAAAATACCATAATACAGGCAAATACCTGAAAAAAATACAAAAAATTTTTCCTTTTTTTGCTTAATCAGAAAGCGAGTCTTATATTTCACGCTGGAATCTTAGTAAATTTTATTAGTAGGTAGTAATAAACAAATTCTTTAACCCAAACTTCTATTACCATGAGTTTGAATGTCAGAGAAGAGAATAACTACAAATACATCGATGAGGGCGAGGGCGAGGTTATTATGCTTTTGCATGGGCTTTTCGGGGCATTAAGTAACTGGGAAAGCGTATTATCTTTTTTTTCAAAGCAGTATCGTGTAGTTATTCCCTTAATGCCTATCTACGAACTACCTATCAAAAAAGCCGATTTAGAGTCACTTACAGAATTTATAGAAGGTTTTGTAGCTTGGAAACAACTGAAAGATATTACGCTTATTGGTAATTCCCTAGGAGGGCATATTGCCTTGCTTTACACCTTGGCGAATCAATCCAATGTAAAGCGACTAATACTTACAGGAAGCTCAGGCTTGTTTGAGTCAGGTATGGGAGGGTCTTACCCTAAACGTGGAAGTTACGAATATATCAAAGAACGTGTAGAATATACTTTTTATTCACCTAAAACCGCTACTCCAGAGCTAGTGCAAGAAGTTTTTGAAATTACAAGTAGTATTCCAAAGTGTTTGAGTATAGTTTCTATCGCAAAGTCAGCACAAAGGCATAATATGGCAAACCAAATAACACAAATTTACGTACCTACATTACTAATATGGGGCTTAAACGATACCATTACGCCGCCTTCAGTAGCGTATGAATTTAATCGGCTAATCCCCAATTCAGAATTGCATTTTATTGACAAGTGTTGCCATGCACCTATGATGGAACACCCTGAACAATTTAATGCTATTCTACACCAATTTTTACAAGACACCGCCGAACTTGCTGTATAAAAATCTTTTGAATTTGTTGCCCTATTAAACCTTTAATACGCCCATGATAGCCGAAGAACTCATTAACCAGACTATACCTCCACTTAAAAAAACAGACAAGGTGGAAACTGCTATCCATTGGATGGAGGAATTGCGTGTGAATCAACTCCCCGTAGTAGACAAAGGGGTGTATGAAGGGCTTGTAAGTGAGGAAGCAATTTTTCACCATAATCAATTAAATGCCCTCGTTGCAGATTTAGCCATTACAGATAAAGATGCTTTTGTGTACGCCAACCAGCATTTCTATGATGTACTGCGAGTTGCAAACAATCATAAAATACAAGTTGTACCTGTTTTGGATAATAATAATAATCGCTTTTTAGGGGTGGTAACTGTCAACGATACCATTTCGGCTATCTCTAAATCTACTTCTATGCAAGAGCAAGGCGGAATTTTAGTATTAGCTATTCACCAACGAGACTACTCTCTAAGTGAGATTAGCCGTTTAGTAGAAGAAAACGATGCTAAAATTCTAAGCACTTTTATTGCAGTAGATGAGCAGAACCCACAAATACTACGTGTAACGGTAAAAATTAACAAAACAGATCTTACACGCATCATTGCTACTCTTGAGCGTTTCGGATATAATATTGTTGCTAAGTTTCAGCCTACTGAAACACAATCTATTGATAAGGAAAGATTAGACTTATTATTTAGATATTTGAATATCTAGAATAAAAAGTGTTCCTTTTGGGAACACTTTCGCTTTGATATTCTCTCTTCATCCAAATGCTTAGGGAGCAAGACGGGACTCGAACCCGCGACCTCTAGAGCCACAATCTAGCGCTCTAACCAACTGAGCTACAAGCTCCATTCCATTCAGTTTTGAATTGCAAATGTAGTAGTTTTTTTTTACTACTTACAAAACAAAATTTGTTTTTTTTTTGAAAAATGTATAAATCTATAAGCCGAGTTCTGTCAAAGCCCTCTTTTAGGGCTTTGCCTTATCATTTATCTAGGCAATACTTCGCAGTATTGCTCAATCGACCCACCCGCTAACTTGGACGAGCAGCCCTTCGGAGCAGAGCTCCACGTTAGCCTATTTGGTCTTTCAACGCATAAGGTTTGCCCTGCCTTGTTAGTCACCTAACAAGCGGTAGGCTCTTACCCTACCTTTTCACCCTTACCACTTCGTGCAAGGCACAAAAAAGTGGCGGTCTATTTTCTGTGGCACTCTCTGTCAAGTATTCCTCACGAAATACTTGCCTTCCTGTTAGGAAGTATGCTGCTCTGTGTTGCTCGGACTTTCCTCTCTATACCTAAAAAGGTATACAGCGATAAGGCGATTTATACATTTTCAATCACATAAAACAAAGTTTAGGCTTAAAAAGTTTACATGCATGTCTTAATTTTTACCTTGCACCACAATTACGATTTCACCCTTAATAGCTTTATTACTAAAATATTGGCATAGATTTTCTAGAGTATCATTTTGAGTCTCCTCGTATATTTTGGTTAATTCTCTTGAAACAGAAGCTTGTCTATCCTTACCTAAAAATTGTGCTAATTGCTCTAATGTTTTGAGCAAACGATGAGGTGACTCGTACAAAATAATTGTTCTCTCCTCTTGGGCTAAAGCCTGCAAACGCATTTTTCTACCTTTCTTATGAGGTAAAAAGCCTTCAAATACAAACCTGTCAGAAGGTAATCCTGACTTGACCAAAGCGGGTACAAATGCCGTAGCACCAGGCAAACATTCTATTGAAATCTTATTTCTCAAACATTCTCTTATGAGTAAGAATCCGGGGTCTGCAATAGAAGGTGTACCTGCATCAGAAACTAGTGCCATTGTTTCATTATTTTGAAGGCGAGCTACCAACTGCTCCACATACCGATGCTCATTAAAAATGTGATAACTTTGTAAAGGTTTTTGAATTTGATAGTGCCTAAGTAAAATCCCCGTAGTACGTGTATCTTCGGCTAAAATAAGCGAAACAGACCGCAAAACTTTGAGCGAACGCAAGGTAATATCTTCTAAATTGCCAATAGGGGTAGGTACTATATAAAGTTGTGTAGGCATAAATAAAACGTTGAGTAAGAATATACCTGCAAAAATATAATTTACCTATAACCTCAAAATATGACTTTAATACAAGAAATTGGAATATCAAAAAAAACAACACTTAATTTGATTTTTAGTGATGGTTCAAAATGTATTTACATATGTATCTAAAAACACTATTAGATTTTTGATTTCTAATAAAATTTTTTAACTATTTTTTCACGACATCGTGTATTTTACGCTAATCTTTTTTCAAGATTTAAGAGACTTTGACGTTAAATTGAGAGTTGACTTGAATTTTTGCTGAAATGCAAAGGCTTGTAACCTCAATGCTGTAAATAATAGGCATCGGTTTGCTTTTTTACTTTACTTTGTAAATCTCCTCTAAGGCCATTTTAAGTTGTGGGAATTGAAACTGAAACCCTGCCTTTTCAATCTTCTGGCAAGAGACGCGGTTGCCTCCTAATACCATAGTTGCCATTTCACCGAGAGCTAATTTAAGCATAAAAGAAGGTGCGGCGATAGGTGAAAGCAAGGGTCTTTTCAAGACTTGGGCTAAAGTTTTGGTAAATTCGGTATTAGTAACAGGTTGCGGGGCTACAGCATTGAATACACCTTTGATTGCCTGATTCTCAATAGCAAATAGGAACATTTGGCATAGGTCGTACCAATGTATCCAAGATATGTATTGCCTACCTGAGCCCAAACTTGCCCCTAATCCTAATTTGATAGGTTGCGCCATTTTAGGCAAGGCCCCTCGCTCTTTGTGTAATACTACACCAATCCGGAGCTTTACAGTTCTAATTTCTTGGGCTTCTATCAAGCCGACGGAACGCTCCCATGCTTTAGTAACCTCTGCCAAAAAATCATCTCCATAAATGCTTTCTTCATAGAGCCATTTATCACCTGTATCCGCTCCATAGATACCTATAGCGGAAGCAGAGACAAAAACTTCGGGCTTTTTGCCGAGAGCTTGTAGTTTTTCTGCTAAAAGTTCAGTGGATTTAGTTCGGCTTTCTAAAATTTCTCTTTTGCGTTCTGGTGTCCATTTTTTATCAGCTACACCTGCTCCTGCCAAGTGGATAATGCCATCAGCTTGCAAAAGACTCTCCTCTTCAATAAATTTTTTAGCAATATCCCAACGAAAAACATCTATGTCAGGATAGTATTTTTTTTCACGGCTTAGGTAACTTACTTTATAGCCTCTATTTTTGAGTAAAGGGGTGAGAGCTTTTCCTATTAGACCTGTACCACCTGTAATAAGTATATTTTGAGACATATCAAGGTTTTGATTGTTGATTGCAAAATTATAGAACATTTTTGAGATAAAAAAGCCAAAAAATTTTAGGCAATCTATACCTAAAACTTTTTGGCAAAACGAATTTCAGAAAGTAAGTTCACTTAGAAGTTTTAAGTTTTTTATATCTCCGTAATAGTATTGCTTCAAGCGGTTACCTCCCACAGCAATAAGGATTTTTCTTGGAGTAGGAATTACATCGTAGGCATTAAAATCTTTGAAATGGGCAAGCATATTATTAGTAATTTGCCTTACATTTTCAGCATTAAATACTTTTAGTCCTTCTCTGCCGTCGCAAACAAAGAGTAAGCCGTTGTCAATGCCAAGTCCATATGGATTAGTCATAGGATAGGATTTCAATCGGCGTGGGTGGTCAGGGTTGCTAATATCTACTACATCAAGTTGGTTTTCACCGCCACCACATTCAGCACCTTCACGCATAGTTACGAAAGCATAATTCCCTTCTACTACCACAGGGTCACAACTACGAGTATGTACGTAGACTCCTCTTCTACGCGGTTGTGTAGGATTTTGCCTTACATCATAGATATACATACCTGTTTGCGAACCAATGTAAAGGAAGCCTCGATAGGCAAAAATTGTTTCAATATCAAAGCCGATACGTGTTTTATTACCTACGGCTTGTGGTTTTTGTGGATTTTGTAAGTCAAATACGTGTAAGTCTTGCGAGTCAATAGCATACAAATATTGCCCTGCAATCGTAAAGCATGCCATAGAACCGCCCTTGCTTGTACCCCCTTGAGTTGGTCGGTTAGTGGTAGCTGTGGGTGCGGGCATGTTGGCATTAAGCGAATTATATGCTCCATTGATACCTGAAATTCCTGTGCCATCCAAACCTTGGCTAGCATTGCCCAAAATAGTCCTTTGCAATAAACCTCCAAATAATGTAGGAGAATTACCAGAAGAATTATTACCTAAGCCGAATATTCGCAAAAAAGTTGGATCGCTAATAGGGTTAGCAGGTCTTCGATGCGAAAATACATTAGGAATAACAAAAATTTCTTTGGCATGGGATGGGTCTCTTAAATCTATTACTATCAAGTCTTGAAAGCGGTTGGCATACATCAAATTGCCCATAACTGCCATATCTACATTGCCTGGGATATCAATAAATCGCACTTTTACAGGCTTTTCGGGATTAGAATTATCTACTTCATACACGCCATTCCCTACAATATTCACGTAAAGGTACTTATCTGTATACCAAATCTTACCCGTATTTCCTGATATAGGATTCTTGGCTTGGGCATCAAACTGAATTAGAATATTTGACCCTAAAAACCACAAGAGCAAACTAATTACATTCTTTATTCTTTTCATAATACAATACAAAAGTGTGAGACAAAATAAGTTTTCTTTGGGTAGAAACTTGTATCAGTTTTTTTAGAAAAACGTAAAAAAGGCAAAAAAAGATGTGTTAAAGTGAAAAAATTATAAAGTAGTTTTTTTGTATATCATGGGAGAAATAACGATAAGGTGGGTTTAGGATTTATTCTTTTGTTTACTCTGCGTATAAAACAGAGGTAAATACACCACTTATACGAACACTATCTTTGCTTGGAATTTTCTATAAAAGAGCTATTTTAGAATAAAAGGGCTATTTTAGATTAGACTCCTGAAAATAAACCTTGTAATTGGAAATCTTTTACAATCCTAAACAACTTCTAAAACATACCTAAACAACTTCTAAAACATAGTAGCAAAGGGAAAAAACTTTCTATTATTTCAAATCATCTTCTCAAAAACCCATATTCATACACCTTAGGAGCGATCTTTTGGGCTAATGCCTCTAACCGCTGACGTAAAACCTCTATCAATTTGTTGTACCTCTCGTCCTCACTTGTACTTCTCATTCGCCCTTTTTCGTTCCTAC
>JANWZA010000020.1 GCA_025054775.1 Microscillaceae bacterium | reverse complement strand
TTTTATTTGTGTCATTTGCGGTTCTTATTGTATTAAGAATGATTTTAACTTTTTGGGCGTCCCCCTTGCTGCGCAAGGGTCGGGGCATTCCGCACGTAGCCCGTAGCACGCCGCCCTTGCCCACACAAGCGCAAGCGAAGTATGGGCAAGGGCACGCCCAAAAAAACAACTTAAAAAATTTTTAACTGATATCCCTTTGCTCAAATAGCAGACTTTTTAGGTCTAACAGTAGGTATAAATTCCCTGATATACAAGGGTTGGGCTAGATCAAGGTCGGCAAAATTTTTTGCATGATAAGCATCTAAAAGCCAATTGCCCAAGTTTTTCATATTCTGTTCGGTTTCAATTGCTACTACTTCAAAATTGTCTTTGTAATATGATTTGACTTTGTCTGCCCCTTTTCCAATCAAATAAAGCGTTTTATTTTGTTCTAAATAAGGCAGCAGAGTATCATGACTAACTACAAAGTGCTTTGGATCATTGCACGGGATTAGCTCATTGTTTTTCAATTCAAAAAACTGCATATAAATTTCCTGATACGGTGCATCAACTATTCCTGCTACAATAGCCGAGCACTTAGAAAGGTATTCAAGCCCTGAATAGGCAGCTACAGTAGTGCTGGGAATAAGTATTAAGGGTATGTCTAACGCATAAGCCATACCTTTGGCGGTGGACATTCCTATTCTTAATCCTGTGAAAGAACCAGGTCCAGCAGAAACTGCTATGGCACTAAGCTGTTCAACTAAAATACGGTTTCTTTGCAGCAAATGCTCAATAAATGTTGTCAGGTATTGACTGTGAGTTTTAGGTTTTTCTGTATATTCTATGTCTATAAGTTGCTCATTTTTGTACAGTACCACGCTGCAAGCATCCGTAGCGCTTTCTATTCCTAAAAAGTACATTATTCTTGAATAGAGTTTAAAAAGTCAAGCACCAATTTTTTATGTTCAGGATTGACAATGTAGGTATCTCCCTCTTTAAATGCTAAAAACTGAAATTTTAATACAACCATTCTTTTAGGTTTTTCATTAA
Organism: Microscillaceae bacterium; assembly: GCA_025054775.1. Classification (GTDB taxonomy): domain Bacteria; phylum Bacteroidota; class Bacteroidia; order Cytophagales; family Microscillaceae; genus JANWZA01. The sequence goes on along the minus strand of JANWZA010000020.1, from coordinate 724 downwards.
AGATGTATGCACTGTATACATAATTAGGCTGAGCGTTATTAAATTCTATGTTACTAGCAAGGTAACAATCCATTTTGTTAGCTTTAATCTCTTCCAAATTGTACTGCTTATAGCTTTGGTCATTTCTACCTAGCCCTGATTTAAGCTCTTCATGAATAGCTTGCCGCACTTCGTTCAAGTTTTCGCCTTCCAAGTCCTCAATATTTATGTTTATGTTCAGCACGCATTGAACACACTTATCTATAGGCATTTTTTTGCTATTTCGTACAAAGTTATGGGGTGAAAGAGGATTTTTGCGCCTATCCTCTAAATAATCAGGAATTTGATAAGTCCACTTCAAAATTTCGTCTTTGAAGCTGATCCATTTAGTTTCTTGTCCAAAAGCAGAGGAGATATTAGCCATCATTGTCATTACTAAAAGCCAAAAAAAATCCTTTGCATAAGTTCTTTTCATAGCCATTCAATTTTATTGCAAAAATAGTAAATAAAGCGGAACTTTAGCCTATTCGCATTTTTTCAGGATACATCAAAAAAAATACCTACATTAAACGTTTATTTTCTTGATACTACACTACAAACAAGATATATAGAAAAACGTATTTTTGCTCTATGTTTTCAAAGTTATTTTTGGGGATATACTGGTTACTATCACATAACCTACACAAACCCTTACAAGAGTTAGATGTGAGTATCTTGAAAGAAAAAGGCTTTTCGGATAGTGAAA
>JANWZA010000035.1 GCA_025054775.1 Microscillaceae bacterium | reverse complement strand
CAAAATATTGAATTACAATCCTTGGCTACGCCCTTGCTTGCTCCTATGATTGAAGAAGGATTTTTCAATAAAAATATTAGCAAAGCTGTTATACAGGAATACCTAAGTAATCCAATTTTAGCTGATATTCAAGCACTTATACTGGCTTGTACGCATTACCCACTCATAAAAGAAGAAATAGCTGATTTTTATCAACACAAGGTAGAAATTTTAGACAGTTCTTTATTAGTAGCTAACTACCTAAAACAAAAATTAACAGAACTTAACTTACTACAAGTTGAAACCCGAAAAAATACTATACTTAAATTCTATATCTCCGATTATACCCAATCTTTTGAGCAAACTGCTCAGTTTTTTTTCGGAAGAAATATTACACTAGAACACTATCCCTTGTGGGAATAGCTTTTTCTCAGTAAAAAGACATAAAAAATAACAAAAAGTTTTTTTTTCAAACAAAAAAACTAAATTTGCAAAAGAAAGTAAATAAAATCGTTCAAAAATGATATTATTTCATACTAAGTTTCATTTGTTGATTTTATTTCTACCAAACAACTATGAATGCCTCTAACAAACATATAGTGGTAATAGATGACGATAAAACATTTGTTTTCATTACCTATACGTTGATTAAAAAAATTACTGACAGCCGAAAAATAGAACTTAAAATGAGTGGGCATACTGCTATGCAATACTTAGACGAATGCGATAAAGCTAGTACCTTCCCCGATATTATTACTCTAGACTTGAGTATGCCCCTGGGAGATGGTACAGACTTCTTGGAGCAGTACAAAAATAAATTTCAAAAACGCTACCCTAACACAAAGATTATTGTTATATCAGCCCTACCTGTGCAGGAGTCAAGCAAAAAAATAGAAGCATATGATTTTATTACAGGTGTGCTTACTAAACCTACAGATGAAAAAGAACTTGCACGATTGTTAAAGTAATTGCTCAATTCTTAATATTGTTATTACTATTTTTATACTTTGTACTATAACTATGTTTCATATTTTGCACCATAATATTAACCATTAACCCAAATTTAGAAAGATGAATAGTAAATTAAAACATATTTTAATCATTGATGATGATAAAACTTTTGCTTTTATCACTTTCAAAATTCTCAAGAAAATTGCGAGCTCAGCACGTATTGAGTTAAAGATGAGTGGACAAACAGGATTACAATACCTGGAAATTTGCGATAAAAACATGGATTTTCCTCACCTTATTACTTTGGATTTGAACATGCCTCTTGGAGATGGCGAGTTTTTTTTGAAACATTACCAAAGTAATTACAAAAACAAATATCCTGGAACTAAAATCGTGGTAATTTCAGATATGGCAGAAAAAGATATAAAGGCTAAAACCGCTTCTTATCCCTTTGTGGTAGATTACCTAAAAAAACCAATTGATGAAGAAAAATTAGCTAAATTTTTAAGCTAATCTTCTCTTTTAGAAGTTACATTTTTTCAATGAAAGTATTTATTCGTATCTTGTCCTACGGCAAGCCACTTTACATTTTTTTTATTTCTTATGGTGTGCTTACTTTTTTGCACACACTTTTTTCTATATTCAATTTTTCTCTGCTTATTCCTCTTTTAGATTTGCTCTTTGGTAATAAGCCACTTACACCTAACCCGACACTTCCTACTTTCAACTGGAATGTAAAATATGTATTAGCATTATTTGATTACTATTTCCAACGCACCATATCTGAGCAAGGAAAGTGGGAGGCTCTGCAATTTGTATGCCTAATCCTTATTAGTTCGGTTATTTTAGCTAATATTGCCCTATATACTTCTATTATGATAACCGAATACCTGCGAGCGAAAATTATTCGCAACATACGGCAAGTTATGTTTCAACAAATCACCTCATTACATTTAGGCTATTTCTCAGAAAAACGAAAGGGTGACCTTATGGCACGTTTCACCACAGATAGTTACGAGCTAGAATTTACCATACAAAATATTTTTCACCTTTTGCTCAAATCTCCTGTAGCTTTAGTAGGGTACTTTGTAGCTTTATTTTACATTTCTGCACAACTTACCCTCTTCACTCTCTTTTTGATACCCCTTTCGGGTATAATTATCAACTTCATTATCAAGCGTTTACGCAATCAGGCTGAAAAAGGGCAAGCAAAAATCGGCTCTATTAATAGCTTGTTAGAAGAGGCACTTGGTGGCCTGAAAGTTATTAAAGGCTTTGGAGCATTAGGATACATTCAGCAAAAATTCAATCAAGAAATAAAGCAATATGCGCGTATAGTTGTACGTATGGGCAGATGGCGTGAGTTGGTTTCTCCTATTTCAGAAGTGTTTGGGATTTTGGTTATCAGTCTAATTCTGCTTTACGGGGGAAGTTTAGTATTAGCAGAAAAACCTACTATGCAAGCCAGCGAATTTATTACTTATTTGGTACTCTTTTCCCAAGTGCTCCGTCCTGCCAAAGATATTTCTAATTCTATTAGTAGCCTGCAACGTAGTATTGTTTCAGCCAAGAGAATGTTTGCCATTATAGATACGCCAAGTCAAATTCAAGACTTGCCTCACGCTCAACCACTCACGGAATTTAAGCATAGCATTGAATTTAAGGATGTATGGTTTCGGTATGAAGAGAAATGGATTTTGAAAAGTGTTAGTTTCACTATCCCCAAAGGGAAGACCGTAGCTTTGGTAGGGGCAACGGGTAGTGGAAAATCAACTATCGCCTACCTAATTCCTCGCTTTTATGATATCGAGCAAGGGCAAATTTTAATTGATGGAAAAGATATTAAACAATATCAAATTAACTCAATTGTTGAAAAAATAGGAGTAGTATGGCAAGAAACTATTTTGTTCAATGATACTATTTACAACAATATTGCCTTTGCTAAGCCCCAAGCTACTCCCAACGAAGTAGAACAAGCAGCACGCATTGCTCATGCCCACGAGTTTATCATGCAAACTGAAAAAGGTTACCAAACTATTGTAGGTGATAGAGGTATGAAACTCTCAGGTGGGCAGCAACAACGTATTGCTATTGCTCGTGCTATTCTTAAAAATCCATCTATTTTGATTTTGGATGAAGCAACTTCTGCTTTGGATACTGTCTCTGAAAAATTAGTGCAAGAGGCTCTTGCAAATTTGATGCAAAACCGCACTACTTTAGTAATTGCTCACCGACTCAGCACCATCCAAAGTGCAGATGAGATTATCGTTCTCCAAAATGGTGAAATTGTAGAAAAAGGTACGCACTCACAACTTTTAGCCCAGCAAAATGGTATCTATCAACAAATGTACTGGCATAATTTCCACTCCTAGTCTATGTTTTCTACTGCTTTTATAGGTATTTAACTTATTTTTCATACAAGTTCCTTAATCTGTAAAATTGGTAATAACTTTGTAAAAAGTAGAGTATGCAAGTACAATAACTATTCAAGAATGCAATTAAAATTAAAAGATTTATTAGGAACGAGTGAGGCTTTTATCCTTGAACATAGAATACTGAATGCTATCACAATCGTAGGTGTGTTCCTGACCTTGTTTTTTTCTGCAACAAACTACTTTGCAGGGCTGCCTATTGTTACGGTGTATGGCACACTTTTTAGTGCTTTTGTTTGTGCATTAATACACATCTACTCACTGATTACCAAAAACTTCAAGTATCATTATATCCTTGCTTTTGGTTTTTTTGTGTTTGTTTTTCTGCCTTTGTTTTGGACTATCAACGGCGGTTCGCAAGGAGGTACTGCCTATTATTTGATGTTTATTTTTGCTGTTCTCAAAATTACGTCAAGGAACAGAAACCACCTCTTTTTCTCAATTTCAACTTTTGTAGTCCTAACCTTACTTATAGGGATTGAGTACAACTTCCCTTCTATAATTATCGGTTACAATACGCGCGAAGAGCGATTTATAGATATTTCTCTCTCACTCTTTATTGCTTTAATTGCTTTCTCTGTTGTTTTAGAGATTTTCTCAACATCTACCGTAGAGCCATTAACCGAGAACTACTACAAAAAATAGAATTAAGAGAAAAAAATGAGGAGATATTACAACAAAGAGATGAGATAGAGGAGCAGAAGAAAGAAATAGAGCAAAAAAATCTCAATATCATGGATAGCATTGCCTATGCCATGAAAATCCAAGAGATACTCCTTCCCTCAGAAGATTTTATCAGAAATACACTCCCTGAATGTTTTGTATTTTATCAACCTAAGGACATCGTAAGTGGGGATTTTTATTGGCTAAAACGTGTGGGAGATTGGATTTATGTAGCCGCTGCCGATTGCACAGGGCATGGTGTACCAGGGGCATTGCTCAGTACTATCGGTATTACTCAACTTAATGAAATCGTTCTGCTCCGCAATTTTACAAAAGTCAGTGAAATATTAGATGAATTACGCAAAAGAGTAGTAGAATTATTTTTACAGAATGATGGTGAGAGAAAGATAAATGACGGTATGGATATAGCTATATGTGGGCTTAGTATTGAAACGAAAGTTTTGCATTATGCAGGTGCCGATAATGGGCTTTACCTTTTCCAAAACATTGATGGTGAGAGAAAATTTATACACATCAAACCTGACAAGATGCCTATTGGCTATCACCCTAATTTACACAAACCATTCACTAACCACGAAATACAACTTCAACAAGGCGATGTCTTTTATCTCTTTTCTGACGGCTACACTTCACAATTCGGTGGAGATAAAAATGAAACTCTCAAAACCAAGCGCTTCAAAGAGCTACTTCACTGTATCCACAACGAACCAATGCCCAAACAAAAAGAGATTATTGAGCAAACTATCAATCAATGGAAAGGAAACCAAGAGCAAACCGATGATATGTTAGTACTTGGGGTAAGAATTAGTTGGTGAAAGTGTAAAATTATCAGAAATCCAAATATGATTTGACTGACTTCTTAAACTGCCCGATTCATTACTACAAATCTATTTCTCTTAAAATCCTCTAACTTTTGACATAAACTGTTTAATTCAGTCCTAATACTAATGTTACGGATTGGTTTAAGTAGGAAAGTTCAAAATAAATTGCCAAATGTATGGTAAAATCAATAATATAAATTCTTGAAAAGAAAGTTTTTTTACTATTTCATTACTTTTTTGAGTATCTTTACAAAAAAAACTTACAATTATGAAATTCCGAATTAATTTTCCTGTTGAATTGCAGCCCTTTCAACCAATTTTTGAAAGCACACGTAAAAAGTTTATTAAAATTATTAACCGACCTAACCAAGAGGTAGCCCCATGGCAAAGCAAATTTGCGGGAATGCCTTTTTTACCCAAAGGAATTGATTATCCTAAAGATAGCAAAGGCAGGTATTTGTATTTGCTTGCTCAAATCAATTTTGAGGAAGTACCTCAGTTAGACTATCTGCCCCACAAAGGACTTTTGCAATTCTATATTGCTGATGATGGTTTGTATGGCTTGGATTTAGATAATTCCAGCGAACAACAAGGATTTAGGGTTTTATTCTTTCCCGAAATTGATAAAAACGATTTTCAACGAGATTTGCCCGAACTCCCTGAACCTGAAAACTCCCCCTTTGATAATCCTTTTCAAGCTCATAGATTAGAGTTTTCCATAGAAGAAGAATATGCCAGCTGTTCAGACCTGAACCTGCAATATGCCTTAGGTGATAGATTACAAGAATTTGAGGATATTATTTACCAAGATGACTACCGACTTGCTGACTGGCTTGCAGACAATTTAAGCAACTGGGGGAATAAACTTGGGGGATATGCCGCTTTTGTACAAGAGGATCCCCGTTTTGAAGAGAGTATTTTCAAAAGATTTGACACACTTCTTTTACAAATAGGCTCTACTAACGGAATTATGTGGGGAGATATGGGCATTGCAAATTTTTTCATCAATGGCGAAAAACTCAAAAAAGCTGACTTTTCTGACATTATGTATAATTGGGATTGCGGGTAAATCTTGCAAAAAACTACAATTTAACGTGCTAAAATTAGGTAACATCAATTTGAATATAGTTTCACACTAAACCTTCATTTTATGAAAGCCTCACAAATCTATTTCAATGTTATGCTTACTATCATTGCTCTTTGCTTGATAGGTATTTTGGTGCAAAATCAAGTTATGATGGAGCGTCAGGCGGGTATTTTGCAATCGGTTCAAAAGCAGACGACACAAGCTACGCAGTTTCAGCAGGTGAAATATCCTGAAAATAGCAAATTTATTGTTTTACCTCTCAATAAAGACGGAGGACTTGACCTGAATATCAAAGGTTTGCAAGAGATGGATGTGAATATCAGAAGTATTCCTACAAATGATGTGTTGAATGTGAATTTGGAGAGAATATATGGTTATTATGGTGGTAAATTGCAAGTAGAGCAGAAATAAGTTTTCAAACTAATTCATATATACAAAAAGGCTACGTTAATGAAATTCATATTTGGAATCCTTCTGCAAATACTTGTCGTATTACTGGGTTGTATTGCAGTTGTTGCTCTTCCTGCGGGAATATTCTTGAGTAAGGCTGTTCTAAAAGCCTACAAACGTGCCAAGCGGTATGATAGGGCTATCAAAATAGGTTTGCTCTCTCCTGATTTATTGGGAAAACTTGTCAAAATGGAGGGCGAGTTAGTGCTACACGAAAGTAAGGAATTGTTAGCCCCTCTATCTTTGAAACCTGTTGTAAAATGGCGCCTTGACTTTTTTGCAGGAGGCGATAGTAATCCTGATGGTACAGACCATAATATACTCATTTCGCCAGAACCTTTGGCGTTGAAAAATGAACAAGGAGAAAAAGTGATAGTCAAAGACATACATTTTATTATGACTAGAATGCCCCGTTTCAAAGGAGAAGCTACGACCGAAGGAAAACGTAATTTAGTAAATTACTTGAAAAAAGAGGGCTACGAAATTACTGAAAATCAAGCCTCAAAAGTACAAGAGCGTTCCATTCCCGTAGGGACTAGAGCCTTTGCCGTTGGAATACTTGAAATGCGTGAGGGAAAATACACTCTTCTTTCCCCTTCTGAAGACCCTTACGCACCTATTTCGGCACTTTATGAAAAAGACCTATCTTATGGTGAGGTATGGCGTTTAGCGGCTATCTCTTTAGGCTTAACTATCGGCGGGGGACTTGTGGGCTGGGTAGCTATTGAAATTTGGAAAATAACTAGCTCTTGGGGAATCCCTTCTTTCTGAAGAAGGGACATGGGAATACGAGAAACTTCGTATTATAGCTTGACTATTGCTCTTCAAAGCTAATTTTTCTTAAAAACGTTCTTATTAAGAAAATTACTAAATTCTCTACCTAATCCTCTAATTCATTGAGGTACTGTAATAGGTCGATCGTGCAAAATATTCTCTACCATTTCAGCTAATTGCTCTATGCGTGGGTTGCTGGTATTATCCAAAATAATGATGCAATTTTTCTCTTTTAAGTTACGAATTATTGCAGAACGAAAACCTGCCCCATTACCATAATGATAAACGGTTTGCAAATTATCTTTCAAGTAATAACCAAATCCATAGGGGCTATGAGTGCCGTCAGGAAAAGTATAGGGCTTATAAGCCTGAAAAAGTGTTTGAAAACTAACTAATTGTTGGGTATAAAGTGCTTTATCCCATTTTTGTAAATCTTCAATGGAGGAGTAGATACCGCTATCGCCTTGTGTATAACGGAAGGGGGAGTCCTCTATAATATTTCGCATAGTTGGGTCGTAGCCCCAAGCACGGTTAACAGTGGGGAGATGTTGCAAATATTCTAATACATAAGTGTTTTTCATTTCTAGGGGCTCAAAGATATATTGCTTCATAAAGAGCGAAAAAGGCATTTCCGCTAATCGGCTTACTAGTTCTGCTAATACTACATAACCTGTGTTGTTGTATTGAAATTGTGTACCTGCTTGAAATTGTAAGGGAGGAACTTCATGCACAAGCCAGTTAATTATATCGCTATTTTTGGCATAACTCCAAAGACTATCTTTTGCCAAAAAATGTAAGTATTCAGGTAATCCTGAGGTATGTGTAAGCAAGTGTCTTATGGTAATTTCTTTGTAAGGAAATTCGGGCAAATGTAATGAAACGGCATCGTCAAAGCTGAGTTTCTTTTGTTCGTACAATATCATAACAGCCATTGCCGTAAACTGCTTGGAAATAGAGGCAATTTTGAAAGTAGTTTGGAAATTAAGTGGTTGCAACTGCTCAAAGTGAGCATACCCCAAGGCGGCTTTGTAAATTTCCTTACCTCGTAAAGTAACTAATACGTTCCCATTAAACTTATTTAATTTATAGAGGTGAGTAAAAATGAGGCTGATTTTTTGGGCTTTGATTTCGGTGAGTTGCTTTTGTATAATTTGTAGCTTTCTTTCTGCTTTCTGAGTTTCAGTGGAAGTGGAATGTTCGCAATAGCACATAAGCAATAACAATATTGTAGCAACACAAAAGTGGCAAAATAATCTCATAGACTCTAAATGACGGCTATCGGCGAATATTTGGTGCAAAAATACACAAGATTAGGCACAAAGCTCTCTTTTGCTTGCAAGTATCCTAAAAAATAAGGGAAAGGGCTTTCTCAGAAGAGTGTTAAGCTTAAATAGGAAAGTTCATAGATACTCGTTATTTCAACGTTAAAAATTATTTTCAAATCTTGAAATTATGGTAGGTTTTTTTGTTCGATTTCACTGCAAACCCAATCTAAAGTTTCAGTAAGTGTTTTGAATTGATAGTTAAGTGCTTTTTTTATTTTTTCGTTTTGGTAAAAATAATTTTTTTGAGCTGAAATAGCTGTCTCTCGTGTGAGCAAAGGGGGTTTTCTTGTAAAAAACGATACCAATGCTAACACACGCCAAGCAATATTTATCCAAAAAGGTGAGAGTGTATAGCGAGGAGGTTTGCGTCCTAATCTTTGAGCAATTTCTTGAAAAAGGATCTTATAGGTCGTTTTTCCTGCATTGACAATAAACCGCTCTGAACGTATATGGCTGATAGTCAGTAGATAAGTGATTTGTGCCACATCGCGCACATCAACATAGTTAATACTGCCAGGAGGGTAGAACCAATGCTGTTCGTAGGCATATTTAATAAGTTGTGTACTACTTCTATTCCAGTCAGCTATGCCTAGTATCAAAGAGGGATTGATAATTACCATATTTAGCCCTTCGGCTTCCCCGCGCCAAACTTCTAATTCAGCTAAATATTTAGTTTGAGCATAATAGGAGTTGAGGTCAGAATTTTCCCATTTTTGGGTTTCGTCAATTATTTCGGTATTTTCAGTTCTGCCTAAGGCGGCAATAGAACTTACAAAACAGAGGCGTTTTTGGTATTTAAGGCAAACGTTTACTACATTAGCCGTTCCTTGTACATTGACTTCATACATTAACTTGGTATCTTTGGGTAAGAAAGAAACCACAGCGGCAGCATGGATTACGTAATCTACCTCTTGGATAGCACTTTCCAAAATGGTAATATCTAGGATATCACCTTGTATCCAGGTAACTTGCTTTTCAATATCTTGTAAAAAAATACTTGTCTTCGGGCTACGTGTTAAGGCAATTACTTCGTATTGGTTGGCTAAAAAAGTGCGAATGACATAACTTCCTACCAAACCCGTTCCGCCTGTAACAAAGACTTTCATGCGTACTTAGAGCTGGTTGTTTTTTAGTTCTAAATCTTTTAACTTATAGTAATATTTTTTGGCTTTCAGTTCTTGCATAGCTCTTATATGCCGTTGCCCGTGGCAATCCGAACCTACAAAACTTACCATTTTAAGGTCAATTAATTTTTCGGCAGTTTTTTGTGCCATTTTGCCATAATAGCCTGTAAGCGAATTGATATTGATTTGTAATAGCACGCCACGCTCTGCTAATTGCTCCAATAGTGCAAAATCATCATATACGTATTCATATCGCTCTGGGTGAGCAAAAACGGGAATATAGCCCTCGGATTGAATTTTGAAAATTTGAGTAAAAAACATTTGCGGTTTATTCAAAAAACCTGTTTCAAAAAGTAAGTATTTTTTACCAAAGGTAAGCAATTTTTCATTATTAGCCAACTTATCCATAAACCAAGCATCAAGATAATATTCGGCAGCCGCTTCTATTTCTATATCCGTCTGATTTTCAGCTAAATAAGCTCTTAGTTCGGCTAATTTACCCAAAATAACTTCAGGGGTATTGCGATAAGCATCACCCATGACGTGGGGCGTAGTAATTACTTTTTTGTAGCCTAAGGCTTGTAAATTTTTGATTAAAGTAAGTGATTCTTCCAATGTTTTAGAACCATCATCTATGCCTGGAAGCAGGTGCGAATGAACATCAGTGGTGATAAAAGCATCTTTTTGCCAACTAAACGAAGTGGTTGAAATACTTTTTTCTTGAGGTTGATCCTCTCTCTTATTTCTCTTAAAAAGGTAGCTAAACATAATCTTAAAGGTGGTTTATATCTGTAAACAAAACATTTAATCTAACAAATTTCACTTTTTTTTTCTTAAACTTGCAAATATTCATTTTTTAGGTTTATCTTACATTTAACAATATCACTACTATTGTACTTTGATAAAAGTTTCAGAAAACAGAAAAAAAACTAAGTAATTTTGAGATGGCACTCGTGAAAATTATATGCCCTCCGCATGTCTCTTTAAGAAACAAACCCAAAAATTTGCACCCAAACGACGAGAAACTTTTTGAGATTGAATTTTCAAAGGAAATCCCTGCCACTGTATTTTTGAAGTTAAGTTGCGTTTTTGTAATAAAAGATACAATTTTCAATCCAAAAAGACTGCATTTCTATCTAAAATATACGCATTTGCAAAAGCTACCTAAAAAATCTTTACTTAAACGTTTATTCATTTTTTTGAGCCGAAAAAGCGAAAAACAGCTATCCAAAGCAATATGGATAACTGACGAGTGGAGTCATAGCTATTTTCACTGGCTTACCGATGCTCTGCCTCGCCTAATAGCGGTTGAATTTGAGGAGAAAAACTCTCAAAGTTATACTGTACTTTTGCCTAAAAGATTTGAGAAATATCCCTACGTTCAGCAATCACTTCAATGGTTGGGTTATCAATTTTACTTTTTTAGCCAAAAAGTTTTTATTAAAGAATTACTTTTGCCGAGCCATACAGCGCCCACAGGGAACTATAACCATTTCGTTATCAATAAGTTAAGAGAAAAATTTTTAGCAAACCGAAAAAGTACCCTCCACCGAAAAGTTTATATTAGCAGGGCAAAAGCTCATAAGCGTAAAATTTTGAACGAGCAAGCGGTAATAGAAATATTGCAAAACTATGGCTATGAAATTCATTTTTTTGAGGATTATTCTCTGGAAAAACAAATAGAAATTATGTCGCAAACGAAATTTTTGATAAGTATACACGGAGCAGGACTCACGAATATGCTTTTTATGCCCCAAGGTGGGCAAATTTTAGAACTGCGAACTGAAAATGATATGCACAATAATTGCTACTTTTCATTAGCCTCCGACTTGGGACATGACTATTATTACCAACTCAATAAGAGTTGTGCTAAGGACACGCAAAATAGTGATATTCAGGTAGATATTGAAATATTGAAAAAAAATTTAGAAACTATACACCTCTAATTCCTTTCTGCTATGGATTTAATTGATACTCATGCACATATCTACCTCTCTGACTTTGAGGTAGACAGAGGGCAAATTTTACAGGAAGCCCAAGCCCAAAATATAAAACATATTTTACTTCCGCACATTGATAGCCAAACTACGCAAGCCCTTTTGCAACTTGCCGAACAATATCCTGACATCTGTCGGGCTATGATAGGCTTACACCCCTGTTCTGTTAAAGCTAATTTTGAGCAGGAGCTATCTCATGTCACTCGGCAGTTAGCTCAAAGACCTAATTCTTTTTGTGCTATCGGCGAAATTGGTACAGATTTGTACTGGGACACTACTTTCTTTGAACAACAAAAAGAGGCTTTTCGTTTTCAAATAGGTTTGGCTAAAGAATATCATTTACCCATCGTAATACATTGCCGCAACTCAATTCACGAAACGATTGCCTTGCTACAGACTTGCTTTTTTCAAGGTCTGAAAGGCGTTTTTCATTGCTTTTCAGGCGATTTAGCACAAGCCCAAACCATTATAGAAATGGGTTTTTATTTGGGTATCGGAGGGGTGGCTACGTTCAAAAATGGTGGGTTGGATAAGGTGTTGCCTCACATACCGCTTACTTCGCTGGTATTAGAAACGGATAGCCCTTATTTGGCTCCTGTGCCGTATCGTGGTAAAAGAAACCAACCTGCTTATTTGCCTATCATAGCTCAAAAAGTTGCTGATTTTCAAAAAGTTAGTTTAGCAGAAGTAGCCCAAGTTACTACCCAAAATGCAATTCAACTTTTTGGATTATAGCCCAAAACAAGTATGCACTTCAAAAATTTATTACCTGTTCATTCCCCTAAATTGACATATAAATTTGCTAACTTATATTTTCTTTTTAGCTTTGTATATCCTTTAACTTTTCAAAATTTGATATGAAAACACCCGTAACTGCTGTTTTTGATATTGGCAACATAAATAAAAAATTAGTACTTTTTGACGAGCAGTTTCAAGTTGTGCACATCTATTCAGCACGTTGTGAAAAAGTACAAGATGATGACGGCTTTCCTGCTGATGACTTACAATTTATTAAGCAATGGGCAATAGATACTTGGAACGAACTTTTAGCCGATAGCCGCTTTCAAGTTAAAGCCTTAAATTTTACTACTTATGGAGCTACGCTCATGCATATTGACGAGCAGGGCAATGACGTTACACCACTTTACTCTTATCTCAAAGAATTTCCAAAAGACTTACACGAGCAATTTCATGCTACCTATGGTAACCCCCTAGATTTCGCCCTAGAAACCTGCTCTCCACCATTAGGTATGCTCAATTCAGGTTTACAAATTTATTGGCTTAAATACAAAAAACCTCATCTTTTTGAGCGTATTCGCTATACTTTGCACTTTCCTCAATACATGGCACACCTCTTTACAGGAAAAGTAACTACGGAGTATACTAGCATCGGTTGCCATACAGCTATGTGGAACTTCAAAAAACGCGACTACCACCAATGGATTAAGGATGAGGGTATTATTAACATCTTACCTGACTTTGCCACAAGCCCTGTAATTGATTATAAGGAATATAACGGTGTGCAAATTCCTATCGGAACGGGTATTCACGATAGCTCTTCCTCGCTTCGTACCTACTTATATATGTTAGAAAAAAGTTTCTTATTACTCTCATTTACAGGTACTTGGTGCATCACACTCAATCCCTTTGAATATGCTCCGCTCAAACCTGAAGACCTGCTGCGAGATTGCTTGCTTTACATGACCGTTCAAGGGCGAGGTATCCGCTCTGCACGCTTCTTCTTGGGAAATGAACACGCCTACCAAACTGAACGTATGGCAAAACATTTTGATAAGCCTATAGACTATTTCAAATCCGTAAAATTTGATTTTGACCTCTTTGAAAAAGCACAAGCCGAAGAGGACAACTTGGATAAAAAATTAAAACCTCATTTTTTTACTGAAGAGGGAACTATCAAAAAAGAGGAGACTACCGAGGATTGGAATCTCTCTGTCTTTGAAAATTACGAAGAGGCCTATCATCGCTTTTTCTTTGATATGGTAATGTATCTTAAACCATCTATTGATATTACTGTTAAAAAGCGTTTCCCTGAGAACATCGTGGTTGATGGAGGCTATGCCAAAAATGAGGTATTTTTGAATACCTTGAAAGAAATATACAATGAAGCTACTATATTAGTTGCTGATATTCCTGAAGGTATTGCCATTGGGGCAGCTTTGTTTATTAACCAATACCTCAACCCACAGATGCCTAAACCTAATTTGAAATTCGTGAAGATTTAAGCAGAATGTCTTTGTTTTCAAGTTTTAAGTTTTTTGAGCTTTCTTTTTGCCTTTTTTTCTTATTACTCAAAGGGTAGGGGAGCAGGCTTTTGCAGAGGGCTTCGCTAAGCTTCGGTGCTCAGCTCTCAACTCCTCGGGTTTGCTCTTTCAATCCTTGACGTATTTAATGAAAAGTACTCCCTAAATTCTGACTAAAACAAATAACAGCTAAATAAATTCGTTTACTCTAACTCAGAATTTTTTATTACTTTTGCAGAACATAATCTAATAAGTTTTGTCAAAACTAATAATAGGTCAATGTAAATGAAATACCTTTTAGTTATTCGCCATGCTAAAGCTAAGGATATTGAACCATTTCAAGCTGATTTTGACAGACCTCTAAAAAAGACAGGCATTAGTGAAGCCTTAGAGATAGGTAAAGCCTTAAAGGATAGTAGAATCTTGGTAGAGAAATTTTATGTTAGCCCTGCTAAGCGTACTACTGAAACAGCAAAAGTAATTGCTGATGTGCTTGATATTAGCAAAGAGCATATTATTTTCCAGCCTACTATCTATGCAGCACATCTCAATCATTTATTAGAATTGATACATAACATACCTAACGATATAAGTAGAGTAGCCCTCATAGGGCACAACCCTGCTATTTCAGAGTTAGTCAATTATTTTATTCCAAGCCGCTATGCCACACTTGCCACCTGTGAAACTGTATTACTAGAACTTTCTATTGACGACTGGCAACAAATTCATGAAGGCATTGCTAAAATAGTTTGGAACAGAAGACCAACAGAAATTTCATCGTAAATAATTAATTTGAAAGCCCTATTTATTTTGTAAATAGTTTCTTTTTATCATAAAATAGTTGAGCCATATGTTGTTTTTCTTATTAGTAGCTATTAGTTTGGCAGTTAGTCAGTACTTTTTGAATGATTGGTGGCTAGCCATGGCTGTTCCCGCAGTATGGGCTTTGCTTTTGAGTAGTAATGGCTGGCGGGCTTTCTTCGGAGGTTTTTTTGCCGTAGCTTTGGTTTGGTTGGCTTATGCCTTCCTGCTCAATTTGCAAAACGAAGGGCTTTTAGCAGGTAAAATGGCTAAGCTTTTTTCATTGCCTAATAGCGAATATATGCTCTTGGTTACCAGTATTTTAGGAGGATTAGTAGGTGCTTTTGGGGCCTTATTTGGGTTTAGTATTCGCTCTCTTTGGCTTAAAAAAAAGCAAAAACCAGAACCTACTCAGATGCAATAAGCGATTAAGCCCTAAAAAGCCTTTTTAATAAGGCCAAAATTACCTTTTCAAACAAAAGTTAGATTTGTTAGAAGCTGAAAAATTAGGGCGTATTTGTCTCACTGCAGAGGCTAACCCAGAACGTTGTAAGATTTTGATTGAACAAAGGGAAACCCAGCCAAGAAGGAAGCTATCAAGGCCAAGAAGGAAGCTATCAAGTTGGCTTAACTATTTTTCTGCTCTAATTTAAAGAAAAGGGCTTTCCAAATTCATGAAATTTGGAAAGCAAGTTTTTTAGATTGTCATAAGTTCGGCTTCTTTTTTAGCCAATAATTCGTCAGCTTTGGCAATAAAACTGTCTGTAAGTTTTTGCACTTTCTCCTCAGCCACTTTAATTGCATCTTCTGAAGCTCCCTCTTTCTGTAGCTTTCTAAGGCTTTCATTCGTATCCTTACGAATGTTACGAATACTTATTTTACCATTTTCTACCTCTTGTTTTACTTGCTTTACTAACTGTTTGCGACGCTCTTCGGTCATAGGAGGGATAACCACTCTAATTATTTCTCCATCATTTTGTGGATTTACGCCGAGGTCGCTATCACGAATAGCTTTCTCAATTTCGGCAATAAATTTCTTTTCAAAAGGCTTAACAGCTAAGGTGCGTGCATCAAGGGTAGTAATGGAAGCCATTTGCGAAATTGGTGTTTCTACACCGTAATAATCGGCTTTAATTCCGTCGAGCATAGAGGGCATCGCCTTCCCTACACGAATTTTTAAGAGCTCTTGGTTAGTATGCACTACGGCTTTCTCCATAAGTTGTTTAGCTTCCTCTAAAAACATTTGAATTTCATCTTCCATAAACCAATAGGTAAAGTTTTGGGTAAAAAGTAAAGGTTACAACGAAATAGGATTGAAAATAGAATATTCCTTTAAGTAAATATATTTCAAAGTAAGAAAAGAAAAGAATTGTACTAATAAATAATTAAAGCGTCTATGTTTTTTAATCCATAGTAATGAGCGTACCTACCTCTTCGCCTTGCACGATACGCAATAGGTTACCTTTTTTATTCATATCAAACACAATAATAGGTAGGTTGTTTTCTTTGCAAAGCGTAAAAGCGGTCATATCCATGATACTTAGGCCCATTTGGTATACTTGATCAAAAGAGATATTAGTAAATCGTTCTGCATCTACGAACTTTTCTGGGTCTGCTGTATAAACACCATCTACCCGTGTACCTTTGAGTACTACTTCTGCCCCGATTTCAATAGCTCGCAAGCTTGCGGCGGAGTCTGTAGTAAAGTAAGGGTTTCCTGTTCCTGCTCCGAAGATGACTACTCGCCCTTTTTCCATATGCCGAATAGCTCGCCTACGGATAAAAGGTTCACAAATTTGCTCTACTTTAATAGCAGACATAAGTCTTGTGTAGACACCGATACTCTCCAAGGCACTCTGTAGAGCCATACCATTGATAAGTGTGGCTAACATGCCCATGTAATCACCTTGCACTCGTTCCAGCCCTACTCCTTCAGCTTGTCCTCCTCTAAAAATGTTACCTCCTCCAATAACAATAGCCACCTCTATCCCATAGTTTACTATCTCTTTGATTTCTTGGGCATATTGTTTGAGCATTTTAGGGTCTATCCCATATTGTTTATCGCCTTGCAGTGCTTCTCCACTCAATTTGAGTAAAATACGTTTGTATTTCATAAAAACTATACAAAATGAAAGTAGATGATATATTCATGTCTTAATAGAAAAGCGTTTTCTTTCTTATTGTAAAGAGGTACGCAAAGTTAGCAAAAAAACCTAAACTTTCTTACATACAAGGTGAAAGTTCCTGCAAATAGGGGTAAACTTGGTAGTTATCTTTACCATTAATTTAGAATGGAGGCTCGTCTTCTTGGTTAAATCGTTGCGAAGGTCGCAAGGTATTCACTCTACTTTCTAATTCATTTGCTCTATTGTTAAATTCTTGGGATGTATGTTTAGTAAAAGTATTTTCTGAGGGAGTTTCAACATATTTGAGATATTTTGCTACGTATTGTAGTGGAATATTGTCTAGGGCTCCGTTTCGATGTTTTGCTACTACGAGTTCTACATATCCTTGGGTACTGTTGCCTTCCATATCTTGAGTAATGCCGTGGCATTCAGGACGATACAAGAAAATGACTATGTCAGCATCTTGTTCAATGCTTCCTGATTCTCGTAAATCGGAAAGTTGGGGGCGTCTATCTCCTCCGCGTTTTTCAACATCTCGGCTTAATTGCGAGAGAGCGATTACAGGTACTTGCAATTCTTTGGCAATAGCTTTGAGTGAGCGTGAGATATAAGCAATTTCCTGCTCACGATTGCCTACATTTCGTATATTGTCAGCACGAATAAGTTGCAAATAGTCAATCAATATTAGTTGCACGTTGTGTTGAGCTTTAAGCCTACGGCATTTAGCGCGAAGTTCTAGAATGGAAATAGAAGGGGTATCGTCTATATAGATGGGGGCGTTGTTGAGTATAGAGCTTTTAGCTTTAATAATTTGCATTTCTTGTTCTGAAAGTTGCCCTTTTTTAATTTTATAGCTTTCAATTTCAGTTTCAGCAATCAGCAGGCGTTCTGTAATTTGCAACTCGGGCATTTCTAATGAAAAGAAAGCCACGGGTCTTTTGAAGTCTACAGCGGCATTACGGGCAATAGAAAGGGCAAAGGCAGTTTTTCCTACGCTTGGGCGCGCAGCGATAATAATCAAATCCGATTTTTGCCAACCGTTGGTCAGCCGGTCCAATTGGATAAAACCCGTAGGTACTCCTGTAAGCCCATCTTTGAGGCGGCGGCGTGCTTCAATCTCTTGCAGAGTCTTTTCTAGCAAATTAGAAATTTTGGTATAGCTCTTTCGAATATTTTGCTCAGAAATATCAAATAATTTTTGTTGGGCATTGTCTAATTGTTCAAAAACATCGATATTGTCTTCAAAGGCATTAGTTTGAATTTCAGAAGCCACACTAATTAGCTGACGTTTGAGGTAGTTTTCTAATACTATTTGTGCATGTGCTTGAATATGTGCTGAAGACTGTACGTTGCTTGTGAGGCGTGCAATTACTGAGGCATTACCTACAAATTCTAATTTACCCGTTTTGCGTAGTTGTTGAGTTACACTCAACATATCAATTGGTTCGGCATTAGCAAATAAATCAAAGATAGCTTGATAAATGACTTGGTGAGCGGGTTTGTAAAAAGCATCGGGAACGAGCATATCTACTACCAAGTTAATAGCTTCTTTATCAATCATTAAAGCCCCCAAAATGCTCTCTTCTAATTCGATGGCTTGCGGTTGCAGTCTGCCTAAATGATTAGCATTAGAAACCTGTCCAAACGTATTTCTTGTGCGTGTATTTGCCATAGTTCGGTCAAAATATTCACAAAGATACAAAACAACCTATAAGTTTTAGGTAAGAATTGTAACTTGGCAAGCAAAGTAATTTGTAATGATTTGATTTTCACTTATATTTTTTTCAAAAAAAAAATCATTAAAAGATAGTTATCGCTTTCGTTCAAAAAAGTTCTACGTTGCAGTTGTATTTATTTGGGCTTATAACTTCTAACTTATTGTTTATCAGGCAAATAGGAATAACTTTTTCCTCTTTTTTGTTTAAGGTGCTATATTTTTGATTATTCTCTAGTCTCCACGTGCTTATGTATGGAGCTATTTTTTGGGTATCTTGAATTTTTATTTACCCATTAGCTTGGATATGAAAATGTAGAGTAGTTGTATCAGTAGATATGAGCTTGTGTTGCTCTTTTAAGCAAAAGTTATGTATGGTTGCCCATAGTAAAGAAAAGTATGCAACCTAAAACTACTAAAAGTTAATTTTTCACATTAGTAAAGTGGTTTTTTAGGTATAAATGTATATAGATAGCTATACATTGCCGAGATTATAGTTCTAGAAAATTTTGTAGAATTTTCTCACCTACGGTAGCACTTTTTTCAGGATGAAATTGTGTGGCAAAAAAATTTTTTTTGTGCAAAGCAGCACTAAACGGTACAAGGTAGTCTGTTTGGGCAATTGTGTAGGAATTGAGTGGAACATAATAGCTATGCACAAAATAGACTTCGCAGTTTTCGCTTAGCCCTTTGAATAAAGGACTTTTGAGTTTCTGTAAATTATTCCAGCCTATGTGCGGCACTTTGCAAGCTAGATTTTGACTATTGTCAAATAATCGTACTGTCTCCTCAAAAATCCCTAAGCAAGTTGTTTTTCCTTCCTCCGAAAATTTGCACATGAGTTGCATACCTAAGCAAATGCCCAAAAAAGGTTGTTTTAAGGTAGGAATTAACTTATCTAATTGCTTTTCTTTCAAAAATTGCATAGCTGTACTTGCCTCGCCCACGCCTGGAAAAATAATTTTATCTGCAGAAATCAGTGTTTGCTGGTCATAGGTTACTATTGGACTAACCCCTAGTCGTTCCAAAGCAAAGCGTACCGATTGCACGTTACCTGCATTGTATTGTAAAATAGCTACTTTCACACTTGGATAGATTGAGAGAACATTTTTAGAGAACGTTTTTGCAAAGAAATGAAAAAAGTTTAATTTTACGAAAAATTGCCTACATTCAAACACCTCTACCGCTATGTACGAACACTTTGAAACTAATGCCATACGTACCCAAACTTTACGCAGTGAACAACGCGAACACGCTGTACCCATTTTTGCCACCTCCAGTTTTGTGTTTGAAGATGCAGAACAAGCACGTGCACTCTTTGCTTCCGAGATTGAGGGCAATATTTACTCGCGCTTTTCTAATCCTAACAATGATGAATTTGTACAAAAACTTTGTTTGTTAGAGCATACCGAGGATGGTGTAGCCACGGCATCGGGTATGGCAGCAATGTTTTTGAGTATGGCTTCCTTCCTACGAGCAGGCGACCATTTACTGGCTTCACGTTCCTTATTTGGCTCTACCCATCAAATTATTACACAAATTTTTCCACGTTGGGGTATTTCCTATACTTATTTAGATAATACTGATTGGAACAATTATGATCAGTACATTCGCCCAAACACGAAGATGATTTTTGTAGAAACGCCCTCTAATCCAGGGTTAGAGGTGTTAGATATTGCCCAATTAGCTCAAATTGCCAAAAAACATCAGCTTATTTTGAATGTAGATAATTGTTTTGCTACGCCCTATTTGCAAAATCCTGCTTTGCTTGGAGCAGATATTGTAACCCATTCGGCAACTAAATTTATTGATGGACAAGGTAGGGTGCTAGGGGGAGCCGTTTTGGGCAAAAAACACCTTATTCAAGAAGTGCGATTTATGGCAAGGCATACAGGACCTGCCATGTCGCCTTTCAATGGCTGGATACTCTCTAAAAGTTTAGAAACTTTGGCAGTACGCATGGAAAAACATTGCCAAAATGCCCTCATTTTAGCTGAAAGGTTAGCCCAGCACCCTGAAGTTTTGAGTGTAAAATATCCGTTTTTATCCTCACACCCGCAATATGAATTAGCCAAAAAACAAATGAAACTCGGTGGTGGTTTGCTCACTTTTGAATTGAAGGGAGGCAGAGAACGTGCTATGTGTTTTTTGGATAATTTACGAATGCTTTCACTTACCTCTAATTTAGGTGATACGCGTACCATTGTAACTCACCCTGCTACTACTACGCACTCCAAATTAAGTGCAGAGGAGCAAGCAAAAGTGGGAATTACGCAAGGGCTAATTCGGATTTCAGTAGGTTTAGAACATATTGAAGATATTTGGGCAGATATTTTACAAGCTATAGAAAAAAGTTAATAATAAAGGCTGCTTTTAGTCAAACTTCTATACAGAGTAATGTAACAAATACACTTCAAACTCTAACTCAATAGTCTATTTTTGGTCTGCTTTTGTGTTCATTGGTAGGTAAATTTGTACGTCTTGGTTCTGTTCAGATACAAAATAATTTCTCTTTAAATAATTTTGTATGCTTTGAGCAATCGTTTTGAGACGTTTTTTTTCTAAAATTATGTAGTCATAGTGTAAAGAAGTATCTATTTTTTCGCAGAGAAAAGTAACATTTTGTCCTTGTTTTAAGGCTTGATAACGTAGAAAAACATTGTAGGTATCTTCATTTACAAAGATTTTTTGAGGCTTTTGAGTGATTATTTTTTGACTGATAATCTGCCATTCAAGTGGTCGGTGGAACTTAAAAATTTCTGTAAAATTGCTAATAAAAATCCACATAATAATCCCTCCAAGTGTGATTTTTCTTGTATTTTCTGCTAGAAAATGATGAATAAGGAACAGTAAAATAAGTATTAAAACAGGCTGTAAGTAAAGCCAAATTCGTACAAAAGGCAATACTTTTTGCAAAAAAATAAGGGGTAGAGGTACTAGAAATATTGTAATCAAAAGTAAAAAAAAAGCATATTCTTGGAGCTTTTTTGATGTAAAATATTCTTTGTAAAGATAAAAAGTAGAAATAATGAACAGCAAAATCAAGAAATAAGCTCCTTGATTATCTAACCAAAGGAAATTAGAAAACTCTACTAAATAGTTTGGAATTTGACCCAAAAACTCGTTCCAACTTAAAGGTTTTACCCAAGAATTGGCTACTAAACTATTTAATCCATTCAAAAAAATGATAGGTAAATAGGCTATTATTGTGCAAATTGCAATAAAAAAATAAGTAATAATCCATTGCTTTTTCAGACTTTTTTTTGCCCAAATTAGCCCAAAAGTGAATAAACTTACGCTAAAATATAAATAAGTTGGTATAGTGTAAAAGCTCAAAAAATTGATAAAGACAAACAAAATTTTGCTTTCCAAAGTTGTTTCATTTGGCCTAATAAGGTACTTTTCTACCCAAAAAAGGCTTGTTAAAGCACATAAAGCGGTGAGCATGTAACCTCTCCCTTGGAAGCTATAAAAACGAAAAGCAGGTAAAAAAGCTAATATTTGTACTGTTGAAAACGCAATCACAAAGCCATATTTTGCATATTGCCATGTGAACAGGATGAGTAGTAAAAACAGGCTAGAAATAAAAGAAGGTAAACGTAAAATTAGTTCGGTTTGGTTCAAAAACTTATCTAAAAAAGCTACGCAAAGCGTATAAAAAACGTGATTGTTAGGACCTGGATAGTAAGTTGCAGACACTAAAAGGCCTTTGGAACTAAGGAAAACATAGTTAAAAACTTCATCAATCATGAGCGGAAAGAGCAGTACATCTTTCAGATTGATAAAAAAAATAGTTACAAAAAAGGAGCAGAAAATTAGCTTTTCTATTTGCAGAAAAGATTGGTAGATTTGAGCAATTTTGATGAAATATTGCCCTATGTAGCTAATAAATTTTTGCAGTAATTGGCTTAAAAAGCCTAAAAAATAAACACTAATTAACCAAAAAAGAAGTGATAAAACAACAAAAAAACGAGTGATTTGGAAAGTGAGAATAGTAAAATATCGCTCTTGGAAGAGGATAATTTTGTCTAATTTATTGTATTTTTTGAGTAATCCAAGAGTAAAATCATTGTATGAAAAGCCAAATAAAATATAGAGAGCATACAACAAAAAAGCTATTCCTACCACCCAAACTAAAAGCAAAAAGAGAAAAATAAGTTTGTAAGAATAGCTTTTTTGGGATTTGTTAGTGAACATCTTTGCCTTCGGTAACTTCGGCTTCTAAGGCGTCGGCTTTTTTTACAGTTTCCAAGATCATATAATATAACTCATCAAGCGTACATAAATCATAGTTAATAGAAGACATTACCTCTAAATAGTCTTCATCGGTAATGCAAATTTTGGCATAAATTAAATCGTAATTTTCCTCTAACAAATGCCTAAAATCTATATTTGGGTATTCGTGAATACGACAGACGGTAGAGGTAAAGATGAGTCGCAGTTGTCCTTCTTTTTCTGTAATTAGTGCTTTTACACTCTGAAACCTGTCAGGTTTGCCTTCCAAAGGGATAGTAATAATTACTAAATCTTCGGTATATTCTGTGTAATTTCCGTTCAGTTTTTCAGCTATTTGCTTTAAGTAGCCTTTTACGTTGCGGTCTTGCATACAATTAAGGGTTTGGAGCGTGAATCAAAAACTTATGACAAAAGTATTATTTATTTTTAATATGCAAAAATCAGACTGATTTGTTTCTAAAAAATTATAAGTGTTGCTTATCGTTGTTTGTTGTGCGTTTTGCAAGTGTCGTGTTAGTTCGTATTTCTGCTATGGTTTGCAAAGGGTTGGGTGAATTAAACACGAAATTTCCTGCTACCAATACATTAGCTCCTGCTGCTATAATACTTTGCATATTATTAGCATTTACCCCACCATCAACTTCTATGAGAGCGTGAGCATTATTTTTTTCTATCAAATTACGTAATTTTTCTATCTTTTGCAGAGATTGTGGAATAAACTTTTGCCCTCCAAAGCCTGGATTTACACTCATTAAACATACCAAATCTATCATTTCTATTACTTCTTCTAGAACACTTACAGGCGTGTGTGGATTGATAGCTACCCCTGCTTTGCAACCTAAATCTTTGATGGTTTGTATTTGCCTGTGCAAGTGTGTACATGCCTCATAATGTACTGAAATACTATTAGCTCCTAGCTCCTTGAAAACAGGCAAATAACGCTCTGGGGCTTGTATCATGAGGTGGTAATCCAAAGGTTTTTTTGCTAAGGATTGAATGGCTTGGCATACGGGCATACCAAAAGAGATGTTAGGTACAAACACTCCGTCCATTATATCTAAATGAAGCCAGTCGGCTTGGCTTTCATTCACCATCTGTATGGCTTGTGCTAGGTTGCCAAAGTTGGCGGCTAAAATAGATGGTGCAATAATGATAGTTTTTTGAGGCATGAAAGAGATAACAATAAATAAAAATGGTTAATTTTTTGCAGATTACTTTTTTTACTTGCAAACAAAGGAACGTACAATTACCTTGCTTCTTGCTTTTCTTGATGCAAAAGTAGTAAAAAACAATATTTTTCTTTTCAAGTGTTTTATGGTAGCATAGCTACGCTGAATAGAAATAGTAGAAAGGTTATGTTCTGAAGTGTGTAGTAACATTTTGCCAACATAACCTAAATCATAATTTTAGAATGCTATCAATTTTTGTATTTTTTCTTTGATACGTTTTTTAGGTAAAAAATTCTGCTCCAAAGTACTGGCGAAAGGTACGGGGGTATCTAGCGAAGCCTCTCGCATGATAGGTGCATCTAGATATTGGAAAAGATGCTCTGCGATCCAGGCAGATATTTCGGCTGCAATTCCTCCTGTAAGGGTATCTTCGTGGCATACCAGTACTTTTCCTGTTTTTTTTACGCTTTCAGCCACAGTATGCGTATCCCAAGGTAAGAGAGTACAAAGGTCAATCAGATCGGCTTCGTGGTAGTTGAGTTCGTCTAAGGCTTCTTTTGCCCAGTGTACTGCTAAGCCGTAAGTAATAATTGTAATTTCATTGCCTTGCGTTACGTAGCGGGCTTTGCCTATGGGTAAGGTATAATATTCGTTGGGTATGTTTTCTAGGGTAGAACGATACAAAAATTTATGTTCAAAGTACATAACAGGGTTAGGATCTTCAATAGCGGCACAAAGTAGCCCTTTGGCATAATATGGTGTGGAGGGGTATACGATTTTTAAGCCTGGGGTATGGAAGAACCATGCTTCATTGGATTGTGAGTGAAAGGGACCTGCAGAAGTGCCTGCTCCTGTGGGCATGCGTATTACTACGTCAGCATTCTGCCCCCAGCGCCAGTGAATTTTAGCCAAATTATTTACGATTTGATTAAAACCCATACTCACGAAATCAGCAAATTGCATTTCAATTACTGATTTCCAACCTTTAACTGATAGACCTAACCCTGCTCCTATAATAGCTGACTCACACAAAGGCGTATTTCGTACACGTTCTTTGCCAAACTCTTCTACAAAACCTTTGGTAATTTTGAATGCTCCTCCATACTCGGCAATATCCTGTCCCATAAGTACTAGATTAGGAAATTTTATCATGGCTTGCCGTAAGCCGTCAGAAATGGCATCGATCATGCGTTTTTCAGCGACATTCTGAAAATTTGGAGCGATATATTTAGGGTGATAAGGTGCATACACATCGGCTAATTCTTCTTCGGTATTAGGTACGATAAAGTCTTCGTTATAGGCTTTTTCAAAGGCATCGTTAATTTCTTTTCTAAAAATCTCTTGCACGTCTAGTGCCATTTTTTGCGAAATAATTTGGTTATCAATCAAATATTTTTCATAATTAGCGATAGGATCCTTCAAAGCCCACTCATCAAATAGATGTTGTGGAACGTACTTTGTGCCTGAGGCTTCCTCGTGTCCTCGCATGCGGAAGGTAATTGCTTCAATGAGAACTGGGCGTGGGTGGTATCGCATTTCGGTAGCATAATGTAAGACGGTACTATACACCTCTAACACGTTGTTTCCATCAATTTGTACGGCTTCCATGCCATAGCCAATGCCTTTGTCTACCAGATGCTTACAGCGGTATTGTTCTGAGGTAGGGGTAGAAAGTCCATATTGATTATTTTCAATCAAGAAGATAACAGGCAGATCCCAAACTGAGGCTACGTTAAGGGCTTCGTGAAAATCGCCTTCGCTAGTACCTCCATCACCAGTGTAAGCTAAGGCAACCCCTTTGGTTCTATTCAATTTTTCGGCTAAAGCGATACCACAAGCTACGGCTAGTTGCGGTCCTAAGTGCGAAATCATACCTACGATGTGATGCTCTTTACTTCCGAAGTGAAAGGATCGGTCGCGCCCTTTGGTATAGCCTGATTTTTTCCCCTGAAATTGAGCAAAAAGTCTATCTAAGGGAATACCACGGGTAGTAAAAACTCCTAAATTTCGGTGCAAGGGTAAGATGTAGTCCGTAGGTTCAAGGGCTAATGTGCTTCCTACCGCAATGGCTTCCTGCCCCATGCCTGAAAACCATTTAGAAATTTTACCTTGCCTTAACAAAATGAGCATACGCTCTTCAATAAGGCGGGGTTTGATGAGTGCTTTATAGATATAAAAAAGTTGCTCGTCAGTGTAATTTTTTCGGTTAAAGTACATTTCAGTTGTTTTTGTTTTCATAGAAAAAAATAGGTATTATCTTAAAAATAATAATCTTTGGTTTTGATAAAAAAATTATATTTTTCTTTGTTGCAGTTTAGTAAAGTAAGTTTATGCTACGGTTTGAGGTTATTTTTTGATACTTTGTTTTTATGGCAAAGATAAGAAAATAAAAAGAAAGGTGAAAAGTACCAAGGTATAAGCAAAAACTCTCCTTTTGCTTTTTTGCTGATACTCCAAAGCAAAAGGAAAATTCAAAGCATAGTTAGGAGCTAGCCGTTAGGCTTGCAAGGTTAGGCTGTAAACTAATAAATCGGAAGATAAAAAAACAGAGTATTGTTAATTTTGTATAGATTTTTTTTTGCAAAAAAATTAGTAAAACCCTGAAACTATGGGAACGATGTCCAAAATGCAAGTCAACAAAATTTTGTAAAGTTTAAGATCATTTATCTATACTATTTTAACAATGCCAGAGCTTTTGATTTTTTTGATACTTTCAAATGCGTTAGGGATTGAAAGAGCAAGCGTGCAGGGCCTAGTGCGAAGCACCGAAGCGTTAGCGAAGCCCTGCAAAGTTCCTCCGAAGCCCTTTGAGCAAAGCGAAAAAAGGGAGGAGGAACGCCCACTAAAAATTAGGATTGATAATATTTTGAAAATATGAGCAAACTATTTATTTTTAGCAAATCGTGGGGATACTACAAGATTTTTGCCTCCGTGTGAATAATCATAAAAACCAATACCTGACTTAACTCCCTTGTGTCCTGCTTCTACCATATTGACCAAGAGTGGGCAAGGAGCAT
The DNA here is from genome assembly GCA_025054775.1 of Microscillaceae bacterium. GTDB lineage: Bacteria > Bacteroidota > Bacteroidia > Cytophagales > Microscillaceae > JANWZA01. The sequence goes on along the minus strand of JANWZA010000035.1, from coordinate 28,070 downwards.
ATTTGGGGTTGCCCAAACCAGTGTGCATTACTCTCAAAATATCTAAACAAATATCCAAACCTATGAAATCGGCTAATTGCAGAGGCCCCATAGGGTGCGCCATACCTAATTTCATGATTGTATCAATTTCCTCTACGCCAGCCACACCTTCGTAAAGTGTATAAAATGCTTCGTTGAGCATGGGCATAAGGATGCGGTTAGCAACAAAACCGGGATAGTCGTTTACTTCTACGGCAATTTTTCCTATTTTTTCAGAAATTTCTTTGATTTTTTGCGTCGTTTCCTCAGAGGTCGCATAGCCTTTGATTACCTCAACTAATTTCATAATAGGGACGGGATTGAAGAAGTGCATACCGATTACTTTGTCAGGTCGGCGGGTATTAGCAGCTATTTTAGTGATAGAAATAGAAGAAGTATTAGAGGCTAAGATAGTATGCTCGGGGGCGAAGTGGTCAATATCTTTGAATACTTCTAGTTTTACTTGAATGTTCTCTGATACAGCTTCTATAACGAGGTCAGCATTATGTACGGCTTCGGCAATAAGAGTATACGTGTTGATGTTTTGCAAAGCTTTTTGCTTGGTTTCCTCTGAAATAGTTGCTTTTTGGATTTGTCGGTCTAAATTTTTTTCTATTGTAGCGAGGGCTTTGGAGAGTGCCTCGGGAGATATATCACACAGGCTTACTTGAAAGTCATTTTGAGCGAATACGTGAGCAATGCCATTGCCCATAGTTCCAGAACCGATAATAGCTATATTTTTCATAGTGGTAAACAAAGGAATAAAAGGTAAATTTTAGGTGATAAGTTATTATCAAATAGCTTTGCACTAAATAAAGTCTGCAAAGCTATTGATTTTTAAGAAATAAAGCCTGAAAGTTTTACCTTTTTAGTATGATTTTATTTGGCTATAGCATACTGCTGTTGAGTGATCCATTGATAGGCTTGTAAAAAAGAAGCAAAAATTTCAATTTGAGGGCGTAGTTCTATAATTTTATGGTTCAAATCCTTTATGGAAAGTTTTCCTAAAAGATTTTCGGGAGCGACTATAGCAATTGTATGCAAGCCAAGAGCCTGGATTTGTGGATACCACTCCAAAACCCACCAGTCATTTAATTCTATGAAAGGGCTTTCAAATCGTTGTCTATCATCTATCAAATATTTGGCTTGGTTTTGTTGTATAAATTCGGTAATCAGGAAAATCCCTTTTTTTAATTCTGCAAGGCTGGCTTTGTTAACCCATTGGGCATATACCAATTGAGTATCGGATTGAAAGGATAATTTAAGAAAAGTTTTACCCAACGTATTTTTTAGTTCTTGTGCCATAGCGTGAGCTTAAATTAGAGAGTTTAGAATTTTGAATATTTTTACAACGATAAAGATACGAACAAGAAGCTAAAAAAGACGTTTTTTAGGGTTCTTTTTTAATTGTAATTGTGTAAAAATTTTTTCTTTTTGTATTATCTTTATCTGTTAGTTGTATTTTAGTAAGATAGAGGCGGGGCCACGTTATTCAAATGTTTTGTTTGTATTTGGGCTAAAAGAAAAAGTATAAGTTTGTTATTCAACTGTTTCTAAAATTGTTCTAAAAGCTACTACTTTGTCTCCAAACTTAGCAGTTGTTTGGGCTTGCAAAGCAGGTGCATAGTGCAAGCGATAGGTTTCGTAAGTGGGTAAATCAGGCAGAAAATATTGTACTGCGTAGGTAAAGCCTGTATTTTCTGCTTCGTGTGAAAGTAGCCGCAGGAATTTATGTTCAATAAAGAGTCCTGTAGCTAATACTTCGGGGATGTGGACTTCGCGCATCCATTGTAGCCATTCTTGGTGAATTTTCTCATCTACGTTGAGAGTTACATTATAGACAATCATTGTTCATAAAGAGGGTTTAGAGTTTTACAGCAATACAAGAGATTTCTACATTTACGTCTTTGGGTAATCGGCTCACCTCAACGGTTTCACGAGCAGGTGGATTTTGTGGAAAATAACTTCCGTAAATTTGGTTAATAGCTGCAAAGTTATTTAAGTCTTTAACAAAGATAGTACATTTTACTACATCTTGCCAAGTAAATTGGGCTTGTTTCAAAATAGCCTCAATGTTTTGCATAACTTGGTGCGTTTCAATTTCAATGTTTTCGGTTATCAATACATTATTTTTCAGAGCAATTTGTCCTGAAATGTACAATGTATTTCCTACCAAAACTGCTTGGCTGTAAGGTCCGATGGGGGCAGGTGCTTGTTCTGTAAAAATGATAGTATTGGGCATATGTTTTCGGTTTTGTATGGTTTTTACACGATTTTATGGTTAAATTTCTTTTTTGTTTTGATTTTTTTACAGATTTATTTCAAATCGGATACCTTGTGCTAGAGGTAGTTGAGTACTGTAGTTGATAGTATTGGTTTGTCTTCGCATGTAGGCTTTCCAGGCGTCGGAGCCTGACTCACGTCCGCCACCTGTTTCTTTTTCTCCGCCGAAGGCGCCTCCTATTTCTGCTCCTGATGTGCCGATATTGACATTAGCTATGCCGCAGTCTGAACCGCGGTGGCTCAAAAAGTATTCGGCTTCTAGCAAATTTGTAGTAAATATTGCAGAGGAGAGCCCCTGTTTTACGTCATTTTGAATTTGTACGGCATTAGCCACCTCGCCTTCGTATTGAATAAGGTAAAGAATAGGTGCAAAGGTTTCTTTTTGAACAGTTGGGTAATGATTTTTTGCCTCTACGATAGCAGGAGTTACGTAACATCCTTTGGCATATTCATTGTCTGTAAGAACTTCACCACCTACCAAGAGTTTTCCACCTTCGGCTTGTACGTCTATAAGGGCTTTTTTGAAGTTTTCTAAGGCTTGCTTATCTACTAAGGGACCTACCAAAGTTTGGCTGTGTAATGGATTACCAATAGGTAAATTTTGGTAGATTTTCACTAATTTTTCTTTTATTGTTTCGTACACGTCTTTATGCACGATGAGGCGTCGTGTGGTAGTACAGCGTTGCCCACAAGTACCTACTGCTCCGAATACGGTAGCTCGCACAGCCATTTCAAGGTTAGCATTAGGAGTAATGATGATGGCATTATTTCCACCGAGTTCTAAAATTGTTTTTCCTAGGCGTGCTGCTACATTTTGAGCTACTTGCTTACCCATGGCGGTAGAGCCGGTGGCAGAGATAAGTGGAATACGCTCGTCTTTTGCCATGCGTTCTCCGATTTTTTTATCTCCAATAATAAGGTTGAAAATTCCTTCGGGTAGGTGATTTTCTTGCAAAACTTCGTTTACAATATGCTGTGTAGCGATAGCTGTAAGTGGGGTTTTTTCAGAAGGCTTCCAAACGCATACGTTCCCACACACTGCGGCGATCATGGCATTCCAAGACCAAACTGCTACGGGAAAATTGAAAGCAGAGATAATTCCCACAATTCCCAAGGGGTGATATTGCTCGTACATTCGGTGTTCGGGACGTTCGGAGTGCATGGTTAGCCCATAGAGTTGCCTTGAAAGGCCTACGGCAAAGTCGCAGATATCAATCATTTCTTGCACTTCACCTAAACCTTCTTGAAGGATTTTGCCCATTTCTAATGTTACTAATTTGCCTAAGGGTTCTTTGTAGAGGCGTAATTTATTGCCAATTTGCCTTACAATTTCACCGCGTTTGGGGGCGGGTATCTGTTGCCAAATAGGGAAAGCCTTTTGTGCTGTGGTAATAACGTATTCGTATTCTTTTTCATCAGCAAAAGCCACACTTGCTAAAAATTGTCCGTCAATAGGGGAAAAAATATCTTTTAGTTCCCGAGCCTCAATACTTCCACTTACTAGACCTGTGTAATAAGCAGGGTTCTGGGCTTTTAGTTGTAAGGTTTGTAATATTTCAATAGTGTGTTTATCTACTAAATGCTTGGTAGTCATAAGAGAAAGTTGATTTTATTGGGTAATTCTAAAAAAGTTTGTTTGCAAATATGCACGCTTTGTTTTGAAAATACAAATTGTAGGGTAAGGAGAAGATTTATTTTACATAGACTTCTTGTATCTCCTCTGTGGTTGAAATAATTTCAACGTCTTCATTGTCTAGCTTCTGTTCAGTTTTGCAAGTGATTTTTAGGATAGATAGTCCAACTATTCCTGATAGGGTAGAGGCTACGAATATAGCGGCTTTGGCTATATCATTAGTAACCGCATCTTTGAACGAAAGATCGGACATGAAAATAGACATAGTAAAGCCGATACCAGCCAAAAAAGCCATTCCGAGAAATTGCATAGCGGTTGTGTTTGTAGGGAAATCTGCAATTTTTATTTTGACAAATAGCCAAGAAACTCCAAAAATTCCTATAGCTTTTCCTATGAGCAATCCTGTAATAATGCCTAAAGAAAGTGGTGTGAATAAGCTAGTAAAAGAGAAGTTGCCCAAATAGATACCTGCATTTGCGAAGGCGAACAAAGGCATTACAACAAAACCTGATACCCCATGCAGTTGGTTTATCATATTTTGCAGTGGTGATTCTATGTAGGTGCTAACGGCTTGCACTCTTTCTAACATTTGGTTTTTAATACTTTTGTCTTTCTTGTTTTTATTTTTATCCCAAGTGAGTAGTTTTTGTACTAAATTATTTAATTCTCTTACTTTCTCCTCAAAATGTTCAGTTTGCTCTTTGGTAGACATGGGGATAGCAAAAGCAAATAGCACACCTGCAATAGTTGGATGTATGCCAGAGGGCAGGAATAGTATCCACATTATAAAGCCCATTACCGCATATAACCACAAGGCACGTACTCCATACCAGCCCATTAACACAATCCCCATCCATACACTTAAACTCTCTAAAAGAGCTGTCATTTGTACACTATTAGAATAAAAAAGAGCAATTACGATAATTGCCCCGAGGTCATCTACTATGGCGAGGGCAGTTAAAAAAATTTTCAAACTTGATGGTACTTTATCTTCTAAAATGGAAATAATGGTGAGAGCAAAAGCAATATCGGTAGCCATTGGAATTCCCCAGCCTTTGCTGTATATGCCTCCATAGTTGAAAGTGGCATAAAATAAAGCAGGAACTACCATACCTCCCAAAGCCGCTACTACAGGTAATAGAGCCTTCCGAAAAGAAGATAGCTCACCTTCTACTAATTCACGCTTTATCTCTAGACCTACTAATACAAAAAATAAGGTCATTAGCATTTCGTTTACAAAGTAATGTACTGTAAAAGTTACTTTGTATTTCTCCCCAAAGCCAAGTGTAATCTGGCTTTCCCAAAAATGCTCTATATCGTGGTGTAGAGGCGTATTATTTAGAATAAGAGAAATGATAGCAGCTATTAGCAATAATAAGCCACTATTTTTTAGTACTTGTATAGCAATATATTGCGAAGTATGAACAAGATTTTGCTTTTTATTTGTTTTTAGTTCAGTAGTAGCCATAAAAAAAGTAATTTAAGTAATTAAAACTATGCTTCTTATATAAGATACGTTAAGAGATAAAGCAAACATACGCTCACAAAGATACATCAAAGTAATATTACAAATCTTTGCATAAAGCCTCTTGCGTAAGAGAGGCATGCAAAAATACACTTTTTTTAGGTTTTAGTTTAACTATCAAACTCTAATTTTCAGGATTGCCTCTTTCTTGCTCTTTTCAAGGCTTCTATGTCTAATCAGAAAATCAATGTATTTTTCAAGCAATTCTTGAGATACCTACACTTTCAACTTATTTTGCCTTGAATTGTATTGAAAAAATACCAAACCTACTAATTAGTAACGATTGTCTTGTTTCAGCTGTGGATTATCTGCTTTCCAAAATTTGTTTCTTCAAATTCCAAGTTTATAGCTAACTCTACAAAATTTTATTTTTATTAGTTCTTCACTTTTTTATTTTTACATCGTATTTTTCATACAATAGTTCCAAGTTATATACAAAAATATATTTTATGCCTTAGTTTAGAATTTGCTCAAAGATACTTATGAGAATAAAAAAATTTTGGATAGCAGTAATAACAGGTTTACCCTTCACTTTATATTTCGTGTTCTGCCTGTTTTTTTATTTTTTTCAAGAATGCTTTTTATTCTTACCTAAGAAGTTAGATGCTAACTTTAAGTTTCGATTTCCTTACCTATATCAAGAAGTGAATTTACAAAGCTCTGATAATGAGGCTGTACTGAATAATTTATGGTTCAAGGTGCCTAATTCTAAGGGAGTAGTGTTGTTTTTTCATGGCAATGCGGGTAATTTGGCGCGTTGGGGTAGTATGGCTCAAGATTTTTGCAGACGAGGTTTTGATGTGTTTATTCACGATTATAGAACTTATGGCAAAAGCACAGGAAGTTTAAGCCAAGAAAATTTATTTTCTGATGCCCAACTTTGTTATGATTTCATAAAAAAGCAGTATAAAAATAAGAAAGTACCTATTATCATTTATGGAAGGTCTATTGGTACAGGCGTAGCTACTTACCTTGCTTCTAAAAATGAAACGGCTAAACTTATTTTAGAAACTCCCTACAATAATATGAAAGACTTGATAAACACTTACACCAAGTTAATACCAACTGAACTTTTGCTACGTTTTTCTCTACCATCTGACGAGTATATTGCAGAAGTGAAATGCCCTGTTTATATTTTGCATGGCACACAAGACGAAACCGTACCTTACATATTAGGTAAAAAATTAGCAGAACGAGCAGGAAAAAAAGCAAAATTTTATACCATTCAAGAAGGTGAACATAATAATTTAGCTACTTTTGCCACTTATCAAGCCTACTTAGACCGAATTTTAGCAAAATAATAATTTCTAATTTTTCCTAAATAAAAAAAAATTTTAACTACTTTCACGACATCATGCATTTGGTGTTTTACAGCATTTCTGAATAAATTTTTTTTAATTCAAGAGAAAGGTAAGGTATTAGCCAAAAAGGCGATCTAGGAATTAGGAAAATTACGAAATAAATCAAAAACTTTATTTAATTTGCACACAGAATTTTTTACATTGAACAAACACATAAAAAAATTATGGAACAGAAACCCAAAGTAGCTGTCTTACTGTCAGGGGCAGGCGTATATGATGGTGCTGAGATTCAAGAAAGTGTTTTTGCTTTGTTAGCCTTAGAGAAGCATGGAGCAGAGGCACAATGTGTTGCTCCTAATATTGAGCAACATCACGTTATCAACCACCTTACAGGTGAAGAGATGCCCGAAAAGCGTAATGTATTAGTAGAAGCCGCACGTATTGCACGTGGTAAAATCAAATCTTTAAGCGAGGTATCCCCCTCTGAATTTGATGCTTTATTTATGCCTGGGGGGTTTGGTACAGCAAAAAATTTTACTAAATGGGCATTTGAAGGGGCAAAAGGGGCTATTTTGCCTGAAGTAGCTAATTTTATCAGAGCTATGCACCAAAATCGTAAACCTATTGCCGCAGTGTGTATGGCTCCTACCGTAGTGGCAAAAGCTTTGGAAGGCACAGGTGTAAAAGTAAAAATAACCGTAGGTACTACCCAAGCGGCCTCCCCTTACGATATTGAAAGCGTTAATTTAGGCATAAGTGAAACAGGGGCCGAAGCCGTAGCCTGTAACGTGGGAGAGTTTGCCTTAGATGCTGAAAATCTTATCGTAACTTCACCTTGTTACATGATGGAAGCCTCTATCCTTGAAGTATTTTTAGGGGTAGAAAATACGGTAATAAAATTGTTACAGCTCTGCCGTAGTCAAATCGAATTGGTATAAACTAACATATTGATAAACAAATGCTTGCAAAGTGTACCAAACAGAAGGTTTGCGTACACTTTTTTTATTTGGACAAATTTCTAATAATTTTTTAATAGTCTTTCAGCAAAAATTCAAGATAAAATCGGCTAACTTTGCACCGCATTTTTCATATAACCTACTTTCAAGAACAATGAAAAATAATAAGTTATCTCTCCTTCTTTTGGTTATTTGCTTCTTTCTTACGGCTTGTGGTGAAAAATCAATAGACTCTGAGGGAAATGGTAACTACATAGTCAAAGGGGAAGTTATATCGCTTACTGCTAATTCCAATATCAAGCCTCGCATTAAACTTGAAAAGGTAGTATTACAAGATTTTCGTGTGGAATTTACTACGGCAGGCACAGTGAAATCTATTCCTAACCATTATGCAGAAATTGCTCCTCCTTTTGCAGGGCGTGTGCTTAAATCCTTTGTACGTTTAGGACAAAAAGTAGAACCAAATTCTCCTATTTTTGAAATTAGTTCCCCTGATTACTTTAATGCCCAAAAAGAATATTTTGATGCTAAGCAAGAATTCCGCTTAGCAGAGCAAAACTTGAAGCGTCAGCAAGATTTATTTAAGAACGGCGTAGGGGTACAGCGCGAGCTAGAGGAAGCTGAAACTAATTTTTCTACTAAGAAAACTGCCTTAGAGAATGCTGCTGCTGCCTTGCGCATTTTTAATGTAGAACCCTCACAAGTAATATTAGGGCAACCACTAGTGGTGCGTTCTCCAATTAGAGGTGAAATTGTAGATAATAAAATTGTTATCGGGCAATACCTCAAGGCTGACTCTGGGCCCATAGCTATCGTCGCTGAGCTCTCCAAGGTTTGGATAGCAGGTCAAATTAAAGAAAAAGATATTCGTTATATTCATCAATTAGATGAGGTAGAAGTAAAAGTTGCCGCCTTTCCCGATAAGGTTATTAAAGGGAAAATCTATCACTTAAATGAAATGGTAGACGAAAGTACGCGAAGTGTGCAATTGCTGATAGAATGTGATAACTCTGAACGTATCCTCAAGCCGGGTATGTATGTTACTGTACGATTTATTGATACACCCTCACCTGCTATTCTTATCCCATCTAAAGCTATTTTACAAATGAATGATAATCAATTTGTATTTGTGCAAGTAGGAAAAGACCAATACCAACGCCGAAAAATTGAAACCGAAGGAACTTTTGATGGAAAAGCGATTGTACGTTCAGGGCTAAAAGCCGACGAAGTGATTGTAAGCGAAGGTGGAATTTACTTGCTTGAAGCAAAATAAATTCAAAAGTTATAGCTATCTATGAACAAATTAATCAATACTTCCATACAAAAACGCTGGGTAATGGCTGCACTTTTTGTGCTTATGAGTTTGTTTGGCTATTACTCTTGGCAACAACTTTCTATTGAAGCCTACCCTGACATTGCCGATGTTACTTCGCAGGTAGTAACGCAAGTCCCTGGTTTAGCCGCTGAAGAGGTAGAGCAACAAATTACCATACCTATTGAGCGTGCTTTGAATGGCTTGCCAGGTATGCATGTGATGCGAAGTAAAAGTACTTTCGGCTTATCCATGATTACAATCGTTTTCAAAGACGGAGTAGATGATTATTGGGCAAGAATGAGAATACAAGAACGCCTAAATGAGGTAGAATTACCATATGGTGCTGCGCCTGGTTTAGACCCGCTTACCTCACCTATTGGTGAAATCTACCGCTACATTATAGAAAGCAATAGCCACGACCTACGCGAATTGACTGATTTGCAGAAGTTTGTAGTTATTCCTAAAATTAAACAAGTCTCAGGGGTAGCTGATGTTACTAACTTTGGAGGAATTACGACACAGTTTCAAGTAGAACTTGACCCGCGCAAGTTAGAACAATATAACCTTTCATTGAGCAATGTTATTGAAACTATTGAAAAAAATAATGTAAATGCAGGGGGAAGCGTATTGCCAAGGGGTGATTTAGGTTATGTAATCCGTGGAATTGGATTGATTAAAAATCTAGATGATTTAGGGCATATCGTAGTAAAGACTGAAAAAGGAGTACCTATTTTTTTGAGCGATATTGGCAAATTAAAATATGGTAACGTAGAGCGAAAAGGAATTTTGGGCTATACAGACCGTAAACGTAATTACTCTGAAAGTATAGAAGGAATTGTCCTTCTTTTGAAAGGGCAAAACCCCTCCGTAGTACTGGAAGGCATACACAAAGCTGTAGATGAACTAAATAATGATATCCTGCCTGAAGGAGTGCGAATACACGCTTTCCTTGACCGAACTGAACTCGTGCATACTACACTTGATACCGTTTCGCACACCTTATTAGAGGGAATGGGCTTGGTGGTAGTGGTTTTGATTGTATTTTTAGGCAGTTGGCGAGGAGCCTTGTTAGTAGCTATTACTATTCCTTTGGCTCTTTTGATTGCCTTCATTCTCATGAATTTAACTAACATTCCTGCTAATTTGCTCTCTTTGGGAGCAATTGACTTTGGAATTATTGTAGATGGGGCAATTGTGATGTTAGAAACTATTTTGAAAAAACGTGAAGAAAATCCTGAATTAGAATTAGGTGAAAAAACCATAACCAAGCAAGCTTTAGAGGTAGCTAATCCCATATTCTTTGCAACCATTATTATTATTACAGCCTATTTACCCCTTTTTGCCTTTGAGCGTGTAGAAAAGAAATTGTTTACACCTATGGCGTTTACCGTAGGGTATGCTCTTTTTGGAGCCTTACTGGTAGCACTCTTGCTCATTCCCGGATTAGCCTACGTATTGTATCGTAAGCCACAAAAAATTTATCATAACCGATGGTTAGAGTGGTTGAGACAAGCCTATCACCGTAGGATAGAGAAAATAATGCAAAAACCACAAATAGTATTCCTCCCAATTGCATTTGTTCTAGCTTCTGCAATAACACTTACTGTTTGGGTGGGTAAAGACTTTCTGCCTCCCTTGGATGAGGGCTCTATTTGGTTGCAAGTGCAACTTCCCCCTGGAATCTCAGTGCAAAAATCACGTGAATTAAGCGATACACTTCGTAAAAGAACTATGAAGTACGAAGAAGTTACCTACATTATGGTACAGGCAGGACGTAATGACGACGGCACAGACCCCTGGACACCTTCGCACTTTGAAGTTTCTATTGGACTAAAGCCCTACAAAGAATGGAAACGCGGACGCACCAAATACGACCTAATCGAAGATTTAGCCAAAGAATACGAAACTATACCCGGTTTCATTGTAGGTTTTTCGCAACCTATGATTGATGGAGTAATGGATAAAATTGCAGGAGCGCATAGCGAATTAGTAGTAAAGGTGTATGGGGATGATTTCAAAGAAACACGCCGCATCGCTGAGCAAGTACTAAAAGTTCTCAAAACCGTTCCCGGGGCTGTAGATCTAGCTATTGACCAAGAACCACCACTACCCCAGCTCCAAATTCATGCTGATAGAGATAGAATTGCTCAGTACGGCTTAAATGTCTCTGATGTTGCTGAATTGATTGAGGTAGCCATCGGTGGAAAGGCAATTTCGCAAATCTTTATTGGTAATAAGGTTTATGATATTATTTGCCGTTACAATGAGGAGAGCCGTAACACCCCTGAGAAAATTGCTAATCTTATGCTCACATCAGGTACAGGAGCTAAAATTCCACTCTCACAAGTGGCTGATGTGCGTTTAAGCACAGGAGAGAGTACTATTACACGTGAAATGAATAAACGACACCTTACTGTTAAGCTAAATATTCGTAACCGCGACCTTGCCTCACTTTTGAGCGAGGCACAAAGAAAAATTGAAAAACAAGTAAAGTATGACCACGAAAAATATCAAATCAAATGGGGAGGGCAGTTTGAAAACCAAAACCGAGCCTATGCTCGCCTCTCTGTGATAGTACCCTTAGCACTTGGGATTATGTTCATCCTACTATACGCTGCTTTCGGGAAATTTCACCAAGCAGGATTGCTCATGGGCATCGTACCCTTAGCCCTTTTTGGGGGAATGTTAGCTCTTAATGTTCGTGGTATGACCTTAAATGTCTCTTCTGCCGTAGGGTTTATTGCTCTGTTCGGAGTAGCTATTCAAAACGGAGTAATTATGATTGCTCATTTCAACCAATTGCGACGTGAAGGCATGGATTTGTTGCAAGCTGTAATCGTTGGTGCAGAGGATCGTTTTCGCCCCGTACTCATGACAGCTACCGTAGCTATTCTAGGTTTGTTGCCCGCTTCACTTGCCACAGGTATTGGTAGCGACGTGCAACGACCTCTGGCTACCGTAATTGTGTATGGTCTATTCTTTTCTACTATACTTACATTGTTCGTTTTACCCGCTCTTTACTACATGGTAGAGAAAAAGTGGGGAAAAGATGATGATTACGTAAACCCACAATTAACACAATCAACCTAAAAAATACTTACAAAGTAAAAGAAATCTCATGAAAAAGTATGTAGCTTTTCTTATCTCTTTTTCTATAATCTTTGGGTGCTTACCTAACAGGCAAATTATAGCACAAATAGATACTACTTTCAACAAACAACCTATTCGGTATGCTAATTTTATTAGCTTGGTTGGGCAAAAGAACTTTGGCTATGCAGCTGAGAAATTTAATTTGAACATCGCCGAAGCAAGCATCATCAGTGCGAGCATTTTCCCAGACCCTAATTTAAGTTTTGGATGGTTTGATAATGGGCAAAAACGCATGAATATGGGCTATGGGTTCAGCACAGGCATAGATTGGACCTGGGAACTCGGAGGCAAACGAAAAGCCCGCATGGAAGTAGCTAAAAGTGAATACGAACTCAAAAAACTGCTCCTGCAAGATTATTTCAGAAACCTACGTGCCGATGCTACTCTTGTCTATCTGCAAGCCCTCCGTAATAAACTAATCTTTGACGTACAACTCAACTCCTATCAAACTCTTCAAAAATTAGCAAGCAGTGATAGTACACGTTTCAAGTTAGGAGCAATTACTCAAATTGATGCACTGCAAAGCCGAGTAGAGGCAAGAGTAGTGCTTAACGATGTTTTTCAATCAGAGGCAGAGTGGAAAATGACCTTAGCTAACCTTGCCTTGTTTATAGGCTCAAAGCAAACCGATGTCCTGCTTATTCCACAAGGTGACTTTAATACCTTTGACCGTAACTTTCAACTTAATGAACTTATCACTACGGCTCAAAACAATCGTGCTGATTTGTTAGCCGCTTTACAAAATAAAAACCTTTCGCAAAGTGTACTCAACTTAGCCAAGGCTAATCGTACAATTGATTTGGGAATATCTATCGGTAGTACCTATGCCTCATATGTCAGGAACGTGATAGCACCCACCCCTAGTTTTAATCAAATAAGTGCAGGAGTAGCTATTCCAATTAAAATTTCTAATAATAAGCCTGGTGAACTCAAAGCAGCTTATTATCTTGTGCAACAAGCAGAGGCTCAATACCGCCAAATTGAATTAGAAATTCAAAACCAAATTATGCAGGCTTATTTCAATTATCTAGCTCTGCAAAAGCAAGTACAACAATTCAAAAATGGATTGCTTACCGAAGCCAAAGCCGTGCTTGATGGTAAAATTTACAGCTATCAACGTGGTGAAACTTCACTTTTAGAAGTCCTGAATGCACAACGCACTTACAACGACGTACAAAAATCGTATTACCAAGCCCTTTATGATTATGCCGCCGCTTTGGTAGAATTAGAGCGTGCCGTAGGAATTTGGGATATTAACTTTTAGCATGGTATCTAAAAACATTTAAACACTATGAACATACGCAAATCTTTTTTATATCTACTTCTTTGCAGGCTAATATCTTTGCCTTTACAAACACTTGTAGCCCAAACCGATAGCTTGCGCTTTGAGCAAGAGTTTGAACAACAATTTGCCTTACAGAAACGCCTTACAATAGGCTTACAAGTGAGCTATCTTTTAAGCAACCTTTACGGCAAAGACAAGAATTTCATTTTCGCTGAAAAAGCCACGCGTTGGCAGTCAGGTTTCCAATTAGGAAGTTTCTTGAATACACGAATTAATGATAATTTTAGGCTAAAACATGAACTTTTTATTACCCAACGGGGAGCTAATGTTTCGCTTTTAGATAATTCAAGCAGTGAAACTTACACTTCTCAATTCAGAACTTATTACCTAGACCTCTGTCCTATTAACCCTACTTTTTACTACAAGGGCCTGGAAGTTTACCTAGGCTTTTACATAAGTGGACTTATGTATGCCGATATTCAGCGTATTAACGAACAAGGAAAATTACAAAGAGATAACTCTATCTTTGGTACACCCGACAACCGCGAAGGCGAAAATCAAAACAAATATCTCCAAAAATTTGACTTTGGATTAAATACGGGTATCAATTATCAATTTTCACCAAAAATTTCATTAGGGCTGCGATATGCACGTGGCTTTACTGACCTTTTTCAGTATGCTAATAGTTTTACTAATGATGATACTAAAACCGATAATATAAACATCTCCAATCATTTTGTAGTACTATCTATAGGATATAATTTATCCAAAAACAGCCAAAAGTAGGAGATTATGTTACTACATTTTAAGCGAATATGTAAAGAAAGAGTAAGAAAAAGAGGATAAACTCTGCAAGTGAGAAAAAAACTATAACCATTTATGAATATTGACCAAAATTTGGTAATTTGTATTTGAATTTATATTTTTGAGACATTATACTACTATGTGTCATATGTGTCAATTTTCTTACATAAATAGGCTAACAAAAATATGGAAACATTTCAACAAGTTAGTTTTAAGCCAGGTGTAGTTACAGGAAGCCAAGTAGATGAGTTATTAAATTTTGCTCAAGCCAAAGGCTTTGCTTTGCCCGCAGTTAATGTAGTAGGTACTAACTCAGTAAATGCAACATTAGAAACAGCGGCTGAAATTAAATCCCCTGTTATTATTCAATTTTCTAATGGTGGAGCGCAATTTTTTGCAGGCAAGGGGCTAAAAAATGATAAATACCAAGCCTGTATTTTAGGTGCTATTTCAGGAGCAAGGCACATTCATTTATTAGCCGAAGAGTATGGTGCGGTAGTTATGGTACATACCGACCACGCGGCTAAAAAACTACTCCCTTGGGTTGATGGCTTGCTTAAAGCAGGAGAGGATTTTTACAAAGTATACGGAAGACCTTTATTCAGTTCGCATATGCTTGACCTCTCAGAAGAGCCCCTTCATGAAAACATTGAAATTTGTAAACGTTACCTTGACCGCATGAGCAAAATGGATATGACCTTAGAAATAGAACTCGGCGTAACAGGGGGTGAAGAAGACGGGGTAGATAATACAGGTATAGAGAATGCTAAACTTTACACCCAGCCCGAGCACGTAGCCTATGCCTATGAAGAGTTAAAAAAAGTAAGTGATAGGTTTATGATTGCAGCCGCTTTCGGCAATGTACACGGTGTCTATAAACCAGGCAACGTGAAGCTTACCCCTATTATTCTCAAAAATTCACAAGAATACGTGCAACAAAAATTTGGTACAGGGCATAATCCTATCAAATTTGTATTCCACGGAGGCTCAGGCTCTTCAGTAGAGGAAATTAGAGAAGCTATTAGCTATGGAGTAGTTAAAATGAATATTGATACAGATTTACAATGGGCATTTTGGGATGGAGTTCGTCAATATGAAGCAAGCAAACGCGCCTACTTGCAAGGGCAAATCGGAAACCCCGAAGGGGAAGACGCTCCCAATAAAAAATATTACGACCCACGTGTATGGCTTCGTAAAGGAGAAGAATCTTTCAAAGAACGCCTAAAACAGGCTTTCGCTGACTTAAATAACGTGGGAACATTAGCCTAAAAATTGATATTTCATTATATAAACCTATAAGGTATTGGTAAACCTTATAGGTTTTCAATGAAAAAAATTAAATTTGCGAAAAAATTTAGCGAATGTCTTAAAAAACTTATTCTCCATAATGAATGCTATCAAAATCCAGATACCTTCTATGATGCAAAACATTCGCATCGTAGAAAGTTTCATTGACCATGCAAAAGAAAGACACGAAATAGACGATGATATTTATGGCAATATTATGATTGCCGTTACCGAGTCAGTGAATAATGCTATAAAGCATGGCAACAAAGAGGACCACAACAAAACAGTCAACCTCTCTATGGAGCTTCACGATAATTTTATTCGCTTTTGGGTAGAAGATGAAGGCGAAGGTTTTGACTATAACAATATTCCCGACCCTACTGCTCCCGAGAACGTAGAAAAATTAGGCGGACGAGGTATCTTTATTATGCGTCAATTAGCTGATGAAGTGCGTTTTCACAAAAACGGTAGCCTTGTAGAACTTATTTTCTATGTTCAACCCACTGAAGCCTCTTAAATAAATGTATGCAACTTCTTTTAACAATTCTTTCTATTGGTTGGGCCTGTAGCTTCTTACTTAAATACTTTTACAAACAATTTGCCTCTACCGCCTCACAAAGTACTTGTTGCAAAGGATGTGCAAATTGTAAAAAATAAGATTAACCATGCAATCTTCCATTTTTGAAAATTTAGGGGCAAGATTCCTGCTCCCTCCCCATCGGATGGCAGAGCAATTTAAGCACATACAAGCCCTTATTTTAGACTGGGACGGAGTATTTAATAATGGACAAAAAACCACTGACAAAGGAAGTCCTTACTCCGAAGCTGACTCAGCAGGAACAAATTTATTACGTTTTGCCAAATGGTTACAAACAACCCAACAAATTAAAATAGCTATTATCACGGGAGCAGGTAATGAGACTGCATTCCAATTGGCTTTAAGAGAACACTTTCATGCTGTTTATAGCAAAATCATAGATAAAAAACTTGCTCTCTTGCATTTCTGCCAAACTTACCAACTTGAGCCACGACAAACTGCTTGTTTTTTTGATGATGCCATTGACCTTCCTATGGCAGAACTTTGCGGCTTACGATTTCTTATTCACAGAAAAGCAAGTCCACTTTTTGAGCAATTTGTAGTACAACACCAACTTTGCGATTATATTTCGGCTTGCGAAGGCGGAAATTATGCAGTTCGAGAAATATGTGAAATGCTTATAAGTTTACAAAACATATATGAAAAAACACTTAGCTCACGCTTGAACTTTGATGAACATTATCAAACTTATTGGAAAGAACGTAACCAAATTGAAACCCAATTTTTTACTTCAAGAGAACAAGAGATTATTCCTAACTCACTCATAAATAAGTCGTTACAAGCTGATAGCATAAGCCATTAAGCCTATTATTAAAATCCCTCCTTGTAGCTAAATAACCGTGGTTTTTTACCTCACGTATTAGTTAGAAAATACACCCTGCAATTTGAAAAAGATAACTAACTACGCTTGCCAAAATTGACAAAGGGTGTTTTAATTATGAATTATTGAGGAAAATTATACTAAACAAAAAGTGATTTTGTAAATTTTCCAAATATAAAATTTGGATTTTCAGTCAGTTCCGATTTCTAAAAAATCAAAACCTCTGTTGGTTGAGTATAAAAACTTTTTACAA
Organism: Microscillaceae bacterium; assembly: GCA_025054775.1. Classification (GTDB taxonomy): domain Bacteria; phylum Bacteroidota; class Bacteroidia; order Cytophagales; family Microscillaceae; genus JANWZA01. The sequence continues at coordinate 10,842 of JANWZA010000035.1, read as the reverse complement.
AAAGGGCTTACTTAACAAAAAAACAAAGAAATAATTAGCTTTTTCACCACCAAACCCACAAAAAAGACGTAGTAAAAATGAAAGTTGTTTTTATGAATCGGTACATTTATTAAGAACTACCTCAACTTTGATTTGCTATGGTCTTTTATTTCGTATCTTTACAATTCGGATATTTATCTCAAAGCTACTAACTTATCCCAAAATATTATGCTAAAAAAGTATCTACTTCATGTGGGTTTGATAAGTTTTTTATACTTATCTACTGTAAAAATTTATGCTCAAAATCCCATATTCAATGAAAATTTTGACAAAATGCAACAAGCTGAAAAGCAGCGCGACTATGTCAAAGCTATTGAATATGCCGAAAAAATTATTCCTTTCGTGTTAGATGAAATAGGGGATGATACAGAAAATTATGGTAAATTTTACCATAACTTAGCACGCTATCTATACTTCACCAATAACTTTTTGCGTGCTGATACCACCTTCCGTAAGGCCCAAAAAGCCTATGAGAAAGTACCAGGAAAGGAAAGTTTGGCATTCGCTACTAACCTGCACTGGTGGGCAAAAGTAGATTTAAGCCAACAGAAATATGCCGAAGCAGAACGTAAAATGACCGAAGCTCGCTTACTTCGTAAGAAATTATTAGATAAAGCCGAAGCCGAAAATAAACAAGACGAGTACAGCAAAGCCTTCCGAGATTATGCTCAGTCTTTGAATGATTGGGGCGAACTACTAGTCATTACAAAACGAGAGAAAGGCGTAGATACGCTTTTTAAGCAAGCCGTAGAAATGCGAAGACAACTTGGGGCAAAAAGTACCGATTATAGCCGCTCTTTGGGCAATCTGGCCTCTATTTATTACAACCAAGGAAAGTATACCGAAGCATTACCTTTGTTTGAAGAGGCTATCCAAATAAGCCAACAAAACCAACGCAATAATACTTTGGAATATGCCCATTGGCTAAGTGTAACAGGAAACTTATATCAGCTGAACCGTAATTTTGCTAAAGCAGAAAAATACTATAACGAAGCCTTAGAACTTCGTAAGAACCTAACTGCGGATAACTCCTTGGAAACAGCTAGCTCCTTAGCTGATTTAGGGGATTTGTACGAGGAAATGCAACAATATGACAAGGCAGAGCCGCTTTTACAGAACGCTCTCAACCTTTACAAAGCCAACCCAACAGCTATACAAAGCCAAGAGTATGGACAAGTTACTACTACCCTAGCCAAAATTTATTTTGGAAAAGGTGAGTATAGCAAAGCTGAAACTTTGTTTAATGAAGTTTTAGCCATTCGCCAAAAAAGTGGTGATAAGAGCAGCTATGCTAATATTTTGAATAATTTAGCTGACACCTATGCTTCTAATAAAGATTTTGCCAAGGCTGAACCTAAATACTTAGAAGCCCTAAAAATTACCAAAGAACTAGATGCTAAAGGTAAGGAATATGCTAAAACCCTTAACAATTTAGCTGAACTCTATATTAACCAAAACCGATGGAAAGATGCCGAATCCCTTTTACAACAAGCCGTAGAAATTAGAAAAGAAATTTTGGGAGAGGAGCATCCTGATTTTTTGCGTTCTCTCTCTAATTTGGCAATCACTTATCGTAACCGTAGAAACTTGTCCGAAGCCGAAAGACTACTCCGGCAAATTACCACACTTCTAGCAAAAAACCCTGCCCGAAGGTTAGATTATGCCGATTACCTAAACATGCTAGCAGGCGTACTTTACCAAAGTGCAAAAATCTACGAAGCAAAAAAGATGTATCAACAAGCATTAGAGATTTACAAAGCCAACCAAACCAATGAAAACCCTATCTATGTCAACTCATTAAAAAATTTAGCTACCATTTACCAAAATGAAGGGCTTTATACCGAAGCCGAAGACCTTTACAAACAAGCCTTGCAATCTATCAAAGAAAACAAAAATGAAAATAGTTCCTTGTATGTGAATGTTTTAGGTAGTTTAGGATATCTTTATACTACATTAAGTCGATTTGATGAAGCTGAAGCAATTTACAAAGAAGCTCTCTCTCTTATCCAAAAAAATAAATTAGAAAAAGAGAAGGTTTATCCTGAAATCTTAAACGAACTTGGTGTTCTCTACAAAAAAGCAGGGCGATACCCTGATGCAGAGCGACACTATCTCCAAGCAATGAAAATTTATGAAAGCAGTAAAAATACAGATAAAAACCCTACCTATGCTACCATTGTTAACAACTTGGCTACGCTTTATGTAAGCATGGGGCAATATCCTGATGCTGAAAAGCTTTTCAAGCAAGCCTTAGACATTCGTAAAAATACAGTAGGAATAAAGCACCCTTCATATGCTACCGCACTAGACAACCTAGCGGCTCTGTACCGAAAGATGAACAAACCCATAGAAATTGAAAAACAACTCAAAGAAGCCTTAGCTATTCGTAAGGAGGCTTTTGGTGAAAATGACCCTGATTACGCCTCTTCCTTAGATAACCTAGCGGGATTCTACCGAAGTGTAAAGCGTTTTACCGAAGCCGAACCCTTGCTTAAACAAGCTATTGAAATTAGAAAAAAAGTTTTTGGACAAAAACACCCCGCCTATGCCGCCTCCCTTAACAATTTAGGCTCGCTTTATGTGGATATGAACCAACTCACCCAAGCCGAACCAATTTTTAAAGAGGCTTTACAAATATTCAAAACTACCCTCGGTGAAAATCACCCCGATTTTGCCTCCTCGCTCAATAACATGGCTCTCCTATACGAAAACATGAAAAAATATGAAGATGCCAAAAATTACTACAAAGATTTGATAAAAAATATCATGAACCAAATCCAAAACACCTTCCCCGCTTTGAGTGAAAAGGAGAAAATCAAGTTTTTTAATAAAAACAAAAACTTTTTGGATAATTTTATCATATTTGCTATCAATAGTATTTCTCGTACCCAAAAAGAAGGATTGCCCAAAGAATTTTTGAGCATACTAGGAGATGCCTACGATTTGGAGATTTCTACCAAGGCTATCGTTTTGAGTGCTACAAGCAAAGTACGTAAGCGTATTTTAGCCAGTGGGAACGAGGCACTTATCAGTAAATATAAAACTTGGCAAGCCCAACGTGAATTGATTGCTAAACTCTACAGCCAATCAGAAGCCGAACTTAAAGCCAAAGGCGTCAATTTAGATAGCTTAACTAACTTAGTGAATAATTTAGAGAAAGAAATCTCACTTCAATCCGAAGACTTTAATGCCGCTTACAACCCTAAAATACCCTCTTGGAAGGATATTCAAGCTAAGTTGAAGGATAATGAAGCAGCTATCACTATGATACGCCTCAACCCAATTAAAGACTCAGTACAATATGCCGCATTTATCATTACACCCCAAACACTCAACTATCCCGAAGTAGTAATTTTGAACAATGGTGGACAATTAGAAAAGCGTTATCTCTCTAACTATAAGAAAACAATTCGCTTTCAAACTAACGATAAATATTCATACAATATGTTTTGGCAACCTATCAAAGAGAAAATCCCTAACGTGAAAAAGATTTATTTTGCTCCTGATGGTGTGTATAATCAAATCAATCTATCAACACTTCGTAACCCAGAAACCCAAAGCTATTTGTTAGATGAGTTAGAAGTTACAACGGTTACTAATATTAAAGACATTTTAGAAGAGCGAAAAACTACAGAGAAAAACAACAGAACTGCTTTTCTAGTGGGCAATCCTACCTATCTGATAAACAAGAGCCTAACCGCTGCTAAAAATACTATCAATATGGATAACCAACGTAGTGCTTGGCTTACCTTAGAACCTTTCGCTCAATTGCAAGGTACAGAAATTGAAGTACAAAGAATAAAAGAGTTACTTAAATTAAATGGCTATATGGTAGAAATTAGAACAAGAGAACAAGCTACCGAAGAAGCAGTAAAAAATGTACAAAGTCCTACTATTTTACATATTGCCACCCATGGATTTTTTATTCCCCAAGAAAATAAGGATGAGGCAAACAAAGGAGCAGGATTAGAAGAAGAGGAAGAAGCCATAGACCCCATGCTTCGCTCTGGGCTGGTGTTAGCAGGCGTGAATGACTATGCTCTTTTGGAGAAAAAACCCGAAGGCGAGGATGGTGTGCTTACAGCCTATGAAATTGCAAATTTATCCCTAGAACGTACAGAAGTCGTTTCAGCTTCAGCCTGTGAAACAGGCTTAGGTGAGGTGCAAAATGGAGAAGGAGTATACGGTATTCAGCGGGCTCTGAAAATCGCAGGCGCGCAAAATATTATTATGAGTTTGTGGAAAGTTGATGATGCTGCTACACAACAACTTATGAATAGCTTTTATGAAGAAGAAGTAAAGACAGGTAACCGAAAATTAGCTTTTTTGAATGCCCAACGTAAAATTCGTGAGCAGTTCCCTAATCCATATTATTGGGGAGCTTTTGTAATGATTGGAGAGTAGATACAAAAATTAAGTATTTCATAATTTTTATCCGCTCTTATGCCTGAGATTATTTCCTTAGCTTTCTACTTAGTCATAGATTTGCATAAGAACAGAAAATCCTAGCTCCTGAATTGTTGATTATCAGGATTGATTAAGTTTTTGTAAAAATGTTTCTGTTTTCTTTTTGATTGCTCTTTTTGTTCTTTTCGCCCTTGGCTAAAAAGATAAAAGGCAGACTTATAGGTACTTGCTTAATGCTTTGGAGTTTCGCTCAGTAAATCTATAAGACTTGTCTTTTCAATTTTTTCAATTTTTTTAGCTTTTCAACCAAGTATAATCTACGAATTTGCTTACCTATCTGTTTAAGGATATCACTAAACTGAATAGTTGTATAACTTTTATACCTTTTTTATACTTTTCAAACAAAAATAGTATTTTTGCAAAAAACATTCTGCTGAAAAGTACTTTTTCAGTGAGAGTGAAAATAAAAATAAATGACTAAATCATTAGATAAGAAAGATGACTGAACAGAAAAATAAGCTTGTTTTTGATAAACAAAACTATCTAATCATGCTTGCAGGTATAGCCCTTATTTTGACAGGCTTTATTATCATGTCTCTTGATAAAGAACCCTTTGGTTTTGGTTTTTTAGGGCTAACTCTCGGACCTATAATATTGTTCACAGGCTTTATGACACAATTTTTGGCAATATTCTACAAAAAACGCAAATAAACTTTTTGGTAGCAACTCAAAATGTATGATACGTGTAATTTTACATTCAGAAATCAAACTATCCATTCAATTCAGTTTTAGAATTACATAATTATACATTTCATACTATTCAATTTTTATACAACCTAGTATCTTTCTTAGTTGCTTTGCATATTTGAATAGCTACTATAAAATCTCTTGACAAGGAATAAGTATGAAGTTAAGGTTTGTAAAAGTGCTAAAATCATAACCTAAATCCCGCATGTCTTCGTCACCCTCTTCGTAGTACCAGCGTACCGTAACAGGGTGGCTTACGCTATTGATGCTCTCTAGGAGTTTGATTATCTTTGCTACTACTGCCGAGGTGCTCGTGTTGATATAAATAAACTTGAAGTTCATTTGAGTTTTATCCGTAGGTAAGTTGCGTGCATAATCCTCTAATTTTTCTAATATAGAACTATAAAAATGCTCTGTGTCCTCTGGGATAGAAACTCCTTTAATTTCAAAAATACCTCTCCTAAAATCAAAATTGACTTCTGGGGTAGTTTGAGTTTCTTCAACATAAATGTCACTCATATGATTAAAAATTAGAGGTTGAATTGTTTGTCTAAAAATCTATGCAAAATTACACTTTTTTTTATACCTTTGTATACAAACATTTAATAAATTTTATGAACTTGGAACTTTCTGGAAAATTGATACAAATTTTGCCCGAACAGACTGGGCAAGGCCGCAACGGCATATGGCGTAAACAAGAATTTGTGATAGAAACCCAAGAGCAATATCCTAAGAAAGTTTGCTTTAATGTCTGGGGGGATAAAATTGATACCTTGAGCAAGTACCGCATAGGAGATATGCTCAAAGTAGCTTTCAATATAGAATCAAGAGAATGGAATGGAAAGTGGTTTACCGATGCACGTGCATGGAAAATAGAAAAAAGCAGTGACACAGATGAGTACAGTCCAAACGTAACAACAGACCAAGGGATACAAAAAACCCCTATTCCTGACGAATTCTCACAAATACAAGATGATGACTCTGTGAACAATCTCCCCTTTTGATATCTTTTTTTAGATGTATGCTAAAGGTTTTAGTTACAGGAGCAAACGGCTTATTAGGGCAGAAATTAGTACATTTGCTTGCCCAACAGCCAAACGTTCAGCTTATTGCTACTGCTAAAGGTGAAAATAGGCTTTATTCATTTCCTAACAATGCTCTTTACCATACCCTAGACGTTACACAAGAGACACAAATCGCCCAAGTATTTGAACAATATCAACCTAACACAATTATACATACTGCCGCTATGACGCAAGTAGATGATTGTGAAATGCAACGCGAACGTTGCCTTCTATTCAATGTTACGGCAGTAGAATACTTGCTCAAATATGCAGAAAAGTATCAAACTCATTTCATACATCTTTCTACCGATTTTATTTTTGACGGCAAAACAGGACTTTACACCGAAGAGGCTGAACCTAATCCTTTAAGTTTTTATGGAGAAAGTAAACTCCTATCTGAAAAATTAGTGCAAAACTGCCATACCGATTGGGCTATTGTGAGAACGGTGCTTGTGTATGGTATTGTAGAAGCCATGAGCCGAACTAACATCATCCTTTGGGTAAAAAAATCACTAGAAGAAGGTAAAACGATTCATGTGGTAGATGACCAGTGGCGAACTCCTACCTTAGCTGAAGACTTAGCCATGGGGTGTTGGCTCATTGCTAAGCAACGTGCCAAAGGAATTTTTAATATTGCAGGAAAGGATTTACTTACTCCTTACAATATGGCTATTGCTACTGCTGATTTTTTTAATTTAGACAAAAGTCTTATCATTCGTACTGATAGTAGTCAATTCAAACAACCTGCAGTGCGCCCATTGCGTACAGGATTAGATATTCGAAAAGCTCAGCAATTGCTTGGCTATCAGCCACATAGTTTCAAAGAAGGAATTGCCTTGCTTCAAAAGCAAATTACCTCAATTACCTCAAGTAGGTTATTCAGTCATAAAAATTAGGCAAAGTGCCGCCTTAAGCTGGATTAGGGTTACGGGTGCTGATGTTTTTTAAGTATTTCGTAAAATTTCGGGTAGTTAAAGTGGAATAGCTTGTAAGAAGCTGTAAAAATAGCTAAAAATTTTATTAGAAATTGACTACAAACTAATTTTCTGTTTTTGAATATAAAGCAATCTACCATACATTTGCAACTACTCTCTCTACATCTTACCCCCTATCTTGTTTTTAGGGGATACTTTTTTGTAAAAATTGGTGTAATATAATTAAAGCCCAAAGGCGATTGTAGTAATATGCTTCCCCTTTAAGAAAGCGTTTTTTTAAGTTTTCTACTACTTCGTATTTTACAATGTTATACTTTTGGACTATGCTTTTTGACAAGTAATCTTCTAACAAAAATAATAAATCTTTTTGCAACCACTGCATTAATGGGATAGCAAATCCCTGCTTTGGTCGTTTGAATAAATTTTCAGGAACATATTGATAAAGTACTTTTTTGAGCAAGTACTTGGTTTCACCGTTATGATAACGAAGTTCAGGGTGTAAGTTAATAGCAAATTCCACTAATCTATGGTCAAGTAAGGGCACACGCGCCTCTAAGGCGTGCTGCATGGTGGCTCTATCTACTTTCACCAAAAGATCGTCAGGTAGGTAATATTCCAAATCAAAGAGGGCTTGTTTTTCCATGTTTTGCAAAGGACGCTGGCATTTGAGACCAACATAGCGAAAAGGCTGATAATTTTCTTCACCTTCAGGAACGATTAGTATTTCGTCTAGTTCTCTTTTACTAAAAAATAACTGCTCTTGCGAGAAGATATGGCTATGAATATCCTGTTTGTTAGGATAATTCAAAATAGCTCTTGCCTTTTGATACTTAATAACTTTGAAAGGGCTAAATAACCCTGCTAGGGGTTTACGTACGTTTTTCAAGAAAGGATTTGCTAGCCGCTCTGCCCATTGGTACATACCATATCCTAGAAACAATTCATCACCACCATCGCCTGAAAGTATCACTTTTACGTGTTTTCGTGCTAACTTGGAGACCATATAGGTAGGAATAGCAGACGAGTCTGCAAAAGGTTCGTCATAAATATTAAGGAGTTGGGGTATAAGTTCTAAAGCTTCCTTTACTGAGACTACAAACTCCTCATGGTTAGTACCTATGTACTTGGCTACTGCACGGGCATGGTCTGCTTCATTATATTTATGTTCTTTGAAACCAATAGAAAAGGTATTGATTTTTTGACTACTATTCTGTGAAGCAATTGCCGTGATAATGCTTGAGTCAATGCCTCCACTCAAGAAAATACCCAAAGGTACATCGCTGATTAGTTGCATTCTCACAGCAGAATGTAATAATTTTTCTAATTGTTGTTTTGCTTCTGGCTCTTTTATTAGGTTGTTCAGCTTCTCTTGAGTAGCAAGGTCATATATTTTTTCTTGAATGTGCCAGTATTTTTCTAAGATGAATTCTTTTTTACTGATTTTAATCCAGCTACCTGCAGGGAGCTTATAGATATTTTGGTAAATAGTTTTAGGTGCAGGAATATAGCCTAAATGTAAAAAATGATGAATAGCCTCAAAATTGATTTTTTGGGAAACATTAGGCAAAGTTATGATGGACTTCAGTTCGGAGGCAAACGCAAAAGTTTCTCCGTCCCAATAATAAAAAAGAGGTTTGATACCAATACGATCGCGAAAAAGATAGAGTTCTTGCTTAAATTTATCATAAATAGCATAAGCAAACATGCCGTTAAGTTGATGAACGGAATGAATATTGCGTTGAGCAAAGGCTTCTAAAATAACTTCTGTGTCTGAGGTAGTTCTCAAAGCTATATTCAGGCTTGGGGCAATTTCCTGATAGTTATAAACTTCACCATTGTAGGTAATGACATATCTTTCGTTTTGTGAAGTCATGGGTTGGTTGGCTTTGGTAGATAAGTCTAGGATACTTAATCGTTGGTGTCCAAGGCCGCACAAACCATCAAAAAAAAATCCTTCGGCATCATAGCCTCGATGAGCTATGGCGTTGGTCATTTTTTTGAGGTCTGTTTCGTTCAATTGCTGTTTTATAGAAAAAAAACCTGCTATACCACACATAGTCTGTAATTAAGTTTTCTTTTAGTTTTGTTTAATATTTTTTCTTTTACGGAGTTATATCTCAAATTCCCTTTCTGAGGCTCTCTCTGTGTTTTTCATCTTAAAGATATTTTTCTCTTTTTCTGCTCTTTCATAGAAATAAGCATTAGGTTATACACAGGAGTATGTTTGTACTAATAAACTCCGCAAGTGCTAATATCACAATGAGATAAAATTAAAAGTAAATATAAAAGTTTTAGCCTAATTCTCAATACATTAAAAAAAAGATGCTTGAATATAGCTAAGGTTCTACGATGGAAAATAGCTTGTGGAGTAAGTCTAAAACATTTCCATAAATGCTTTAATCCTAACTTATTTTTATTAGAGAGTACCAAATGTAAAGCTACATATGACTCAAAATATGCTTCCATACGTTTACGATCTTTACCATAGATTTCTTGCACTCTGGCATCTTGAAAAGCATAATCCAGAGCTAAGGTTTTGCGTTCTATGAGTGCATCTTCTTGATAATTAAGTACACTTCTCTCTTCGTGATTGATAAGTGCTGCTGAGATGCGGTTATCTACTTTAATGCCGTGTGTGGCTACTATTCTTAACCACAATTCCCAATCTTCTGAACCTGCTAATCGACGGTCTTCTCTAAACTGAAAGTCTTGGATAATAGACTTGTGCATAAATACCCCTATGCAGCTCAGCGGATTGCCTACAATCAAAAATTTTTTATCATCGTTTTTCAGGTTATTTACTTTTATCTGACGTCGTAAGTTAATATCTGTGATTTCATAACCGAGGTGAAAGAATTTAGGCATTCCGTATTTTTGTATACTTTCTGTGGCATTGGATAAGTAATTGGGGTACAGCAAATCGTCGGAGTCTAAAAAAGTGATATAGTCTCCACGGGCATATTTCATACCATAGTTTCGTGCTGCGCCGCGTTCTCCATTCTCTTTCCAAAAATAGCGTATTTTATCGCTTTTAATGTTTGTTACAATTTCACGTGTATTGTCTTTACTACCATCATCAACCACAATAATTTCGAAGTTTTGATATTTTTGATTTAGTACGGAGCGAAGCGTTTTTTCAATAAAGTTTGCTCTGTTGTAAGTAGGGACAATAATACTAAAAAATAAACATTTCTCTTTGATAGCGTTTTGTTCATCTTCTTGTTTATTTGAAATTTCCATACGCCTCGAACTCATTGGCAGTAAAGTTTTTCTAGTTTTTGAATCATTGTGTGTAAGGGAAACAGATTTTGCACATCTTTTTGCCCTTGCTTTACGATTTTTTTTCGTAAAAGTTCATTCTGCAATAGCTTTTCAATAGCTTCGTAAATAGCTTGACTACTTTGATATTCTACCACAAGCGCATTCTGCTCATGCACTATAAATTCAGGGGCTACACCTGAGAGTGTAAAAATAGACGGAATACCCGCAGCAAGGGCTTCTACATAGGTTTGCCCAAAGGCTTCTAAAGTAGCATTGATGGGTGTATGCAAAAAAATATCAAAAAGTTGGTACAAGTTGGCTAAATCGGCTTCAAAAGGAATTTCTACATAACTTTCAGTAGGCAGTTGTTGTAGGAGTTGCTGAATTTC
>JANWZA010000014.1 GCA_025054775.1 Microscillaceae bacterium | reverse complement strand
TGTACCTACTATACTAATTGAGTTTTTTGGAACAGAAAGTAAAAGTTTGAAGCAACTACAACCCCTAAAAAATAATTTTGAAATGCTTGAACGCAGTAAAGACCATGAGTTTATTATTGCAAAGGCAAAAGAACTTGGAGTGATTAAGTGATACTGTTAAATACCCAAAATACCCGAAACTTTGAAAAACATTTTAGCCTTCCAAATAAATTTCTAACAAACCTTCAGGTAAGGTTACATAAATTTCTTGTTTTTCGTGATTTGCCTCTTGCACAATAGCTGAAACAAGGGGTATAAGTACCTCTCTGCCTTTGTATTGCATGGCCAAAAGATCTTGCATATTGTTTGCATAGATAGTACTTACTTTCCCTAACTTTCCTTTTTCTTTATCTACTACTTGATAACCAATAACTTGGTGATAGTAAAACTGTCCCTCTTCTAGCTCCGAGAGTAAGTTAAGCGGAAGCCATAATTTAGCATTAACAAGTTCACTTGCTTTTTCTATAGTGTCAATTTCTTCAAATTTCACGATAGCTCTATTTCCCTGCACATTGATTTGCTCAATAAAAAACGGTACTAAATTACCTGCAATTTCCAGAAATACAGATTCCATTTCTGCATATCCCTCTGGCTCATCAGTATCTAAAAAGACTACTACTTCTCCCTTAAGGGCATGCACCTTAGTAATATACCCTAATTCATAGCATTCGTCTTTTGTCATGGCTTTTTTCTTGTTGTTTTTTTTGAAACAGGTTACAAAATTAGTATAAATTAAAGAAAACAAAGAAAGGTTTTCTCCTTTTCAAGAGAAAACCTTTGAGATACATTTGCGAAAAGCGTTAGTATTTCACTACTTGCTTGTAGATTTTTTGCTTACCTACGGTGATTTCCAACGTGTAAGTTCCTATGCGAAGGTTAGTAAGATTGATGCTCGCTTCATTATAGTTTACATCTATATTAGCAAAATCCGCTACCTTTCTACCTAAGGCATCAAATACCACTACTTGAATTTGGTTAGCATCACTCACCTTTATTCTAAATACTCCTTCACTAGGATTAGGGTAAAGCATTACCTTCTCGCTTGAGTCAAAGACTTCTACACTTTGTACTGGGGCGTCTGTAATACGGAAGTTAGTAGTAGAGATAGCCGTAAGTGTAGGTACATTTGTCCAGCGAACATCAACAGAGAGAGGATACTCGCCCACGGGAGCATCAGTAGGTACGGTAAATTTGAAGCTGTTAGCCGTTACATCAGTGATAGATAATACCCTTGAACCGAAGCGGAAGGTCATTGCTCCTGCACTTGTATTAAAGTTAGCACCATTTACGGTTACTACTGTGCCGCGTCCAAATTCAGTAGCAGTAGGACTAAAACTAGTAATTACAGGAGAAGGGGCTACTACATAGAATACAGAAGGAGCATTAGTACCTTCCCCAAATACACTAATCTGTACGGGGGCTGAGCCGAAGGTTACACCATTAGGTACGGTAGCTACAATTTGCGTAGCTGTCTGACTTACGATATTAGCCACAACATTGTTAAAGCGAACTTCATTAGCACCAGGGGTATCCCCAAATCCTATACCCGTAAAGGTTACATTTGTACCAATAGGGCCTTGTAGAGGATGCATGCCTGTAATTACAGGGGCCCCTGCACAACGTAACCAAGCCACAAACCCTGAACCTACGCCAGCTGCATCAGAGGTAAATCGGAAGGTTAATTGTCCTAATGTATTAGCAGGGTTTACACTACGAGCGATAATATTTCCTGTGGGGATAGTTGTGCCTGTGTAAGTACCGATAAGTGGTGCAGAAACATTAGCTCCATCAAAAATTTCTAATTGGTCGCCTGCTCCTAGATTAAATTCTGTGAAAACTACGAATAGCCGTTGTTGAGAAGTATTTTCAGGAGTAAAAGTTTGTGTAACAGTCTGATTATTACCATAATCACCTGTACCTCCTGGGTCAAGTACATATAAATTACAAGTGGTGGTAGGTGAACTACTGATAATTTGAGAAGGCAACACTCTAAAGTTTTGAGGGGATTGCCCTGTTACATTCTCTGCCAAGTTGGTTACTCGTACACTCACCAGACCTACAGGTACGCCAGCAGGTACAACCGCTACAATTTGCGTAGTAGTGGCGGATAGTATGGTAGCTACAATATTGGCAAAGCGAACTTGATTATTGGCAGGTGTGGCATTAAAATTAGCCCCATTGATAGTAACAGCTGTTCCCACAAAACCTTGTGTAGGAGAAATACTTGTAATTACAGGCATGGTTACGCAACTCAAATTAGCTACAAAGTAACCACGTACTGTCGCGTTGGTAGTAAGGCGGAAGGTAAGTTGTCCTGCTGGATTGCTAGCCGTAATAACAGGTGGAAGTGTAGTGCCTGTAAATTCACCAATGAGGGGTGCTGAGGTATTGGCTCCGTCAAAAATAGCCAGTTTATCACTACCGTCAGGCATACTGAATAAGCTAAACGTTACCCTTAGTGCCTGCCCTGAACTAGAGGGACTTACCGTTTGCACAATATTTAGATTCGGACCGTAACCTAACAAGGCACCTGGGCTCGTGTAAGTAGCATTGCACGTACTCAAAGGAGCAGTGCCCATTTGAGTGGCAGTAGTGTAAGTAAAGTTAGTACTTGAAGTTACTGAATTAGCATTAACTTGCACTGTAATTGGTACAGAAGTTTGAGTGTTCGAAGGAACAATTACAAGTAATTCAGTAGCAGTAGCTCGTGAAATAATTGCCTCTTCAGCTCCGAACCTTACAGACATATGGTTAGGGTTGGTGCTAAAGTTTGTACCGTTAATAGTTACAAAAATTCCTGCAATGCCAGAGGTAGGTGTGAAACTAGTTATGGTTGGATTAGGCAATGCGGTTATAGTGTAATTGTAAGGACCTCGCACTGTCACAACACCTACATTTACAAAAATAGGCACAGATCCCGTTACTCCTGCAGGAACGGTTACGGTTAAAGAAGTGGATGTAGCAGCAGTAACTGTGGCTAAAATATTACCAAAAAATACTTTATTATTAGCAGGAGTAGGATCAAAGTTAGTACCTGTAAGGGTTACTACTGTACCTACTGGACCTGAAACAGGAGAAAAAGCTGTAAAAGTGGGACGAGGGGGAATAGTACCTACTACATTTGCAATATTAGTAGGCTCTATCAAACTTGCCCGATTAGGAGCATTTCGTAGTACTACTCGCATCCTGTCTTTTTGGTCAAGGGTGAATAGGTTCATACAAACGTCGTCAGAGTAATCCATATAGTTTTGGAACATATCAGGCAGATCGGAAGAGCCTGGTGGATAAGGAGGGACGGGTACACCTCCTGCAGGGCATTTATTAACACTTCCTGCTGTACAAGGCGAACCTGTAAAGTTAGCAGAGTTAGAAACAGGTGTATCTGCACAGAAATCACCTTGGTTATACGGATCGCTATCATTACAAGAGTTTACATCACCCCAAATATGGCGAAGCCCAAAGCCATGCCCCACTTCGTGAGTGGTGGTGCGTCCACGGTCAAAGGGAGCTATCAATGCAGAAAACGTACCATCTCCTGTAAAGTTGGAGCCGAAGAATTGATATCCCATAGTCAAGCCATCAGTATTTGGCCCAGGAGGAGTGGGAATACCTGGAATTCCATTATAATTAGGAAATTGAGCAAAACCTAATAAGCTTGCATCTGAAAACTGCACTACCCACATGTTGTAATACTTGCTTGGGTCCCATATTGTATTAGGTTTTAGGATACTATTAACTTGTGCTGTGCTCCAGTTGCTTATACCAAATTGTGCCTGTCCGTTAACGCGATTTACTCCAGGTTCTGGCATTAGATTTCCCTGTGGATCGCGAGTTACTAATCTGAATTCAATACGGCAATTAGCTGCAGCAGGTAAAAAGTTGATAGGGGTATTCACCATGTCAGGATTAGTACGCATGAAGTCTTGATTTAAGACTTTAATTTGCGAGAGCACTTGATTGTAAGGAATATTACGTCCTGTTCCAACGGCTTCGCCTGCATGTACTACATGAACAATCGTAGGAATTATCAAAATCTCTTCAGATGACTCGGTGGCTTCAATTCCCGCAGCACGTGCCTCTTTCATAGCCCTGATGCGTTGCTGAAGCCAATTTTCAAAGTCCTGCAATGAACCCATTTGTGGGTATTTAGCACGCATCTCTGCGTCATTTTCCATCGTGTAGCAACCCCTGTTGTGGATATGCTGCGCTTTGAGCCAAGGCATAACAAGCCAACTTATTAACAAAAAAGCCCAAAGGTAAGTAAACGTTTTTTTCATGAGCATTTTACTAATTGGTTAAAAGGATGAAGTTTGTTAAAAGAGTTTTCAAGATAAAATTTTATTGATTTTTGACAATCATTTTCTCTGCACTTAAGTTTTGTATTTCTAAAATAATCTTTTCTTGGTTTTGTAGAAAAATTTCATAATAGTTTTCACGTATTTTTTTCCATTTTCCTGCAATTTGTACTGGTTCGTCTGCCATGCCGATTCGGTGAGCTATTACTTCTCCATTAGGTTTTATTTCTAGCCCTTCTCTGGCTCTGGCACGTGGAAAATTATACGTGCTTGGTCTATACACTTTCACATTTTCGTTGGTCTCTTCAAAAGAATGATACCAAAAATTACATATTTTATCGTTACTTGTGTTCACTTGTCCTTGATTTTGACTATTAGAGGTCTTACAACTTATTATTAAAACAAGCAACCACACTACACTTCCCTTTAATAGCCTGTTAGAGATGACTAGCATGCAAATTATGCTTGGATATAATAACTTTAAAACTACACTCAAATTAGCTTTGCAATTTAGTAATTTTTTTTCTAAAAAACACAAAAGTAGGTTAAGCTTTTACAAAGTTACAATTTTCTAGAATAATATGTTCAAATTGAGTTTCATTTTCTAAAAAATAAATTTCCATAGGTTGATAAAATAGCGGAATATTCCGCAAAAGAGATTCAAAGGCAGGCTGCGAAATTTTTACAAAGTCTTTTTCTGTGGTTAAAATTAAGCTTTCAGAAGTAGCATTTTCTTGAAAATACTGCACAATTCTTTGCCAATCGCGAGTTTGATAATGATAGTGGTCAGGAAATTGAAAATGTTTTTGCAGTGTAAAATTTTGTTGTATGTAATTTACCAAAGGCTGTGGCTGTGCAATGCCTGTAACCAAAACAATCGAAGTTGATTTTTTAAGAGAAGGCATTTGCCAAGTAGAATTAGCCTTGAAAATAGGTTGTGGCATACCATACCGAATAGCAGAGAAAAAAATAGGAGTCTTAGGACGTGTGTAAGGTTGAATATTTTGTATGATAGTTTGCTTTTCCGTTGCCAAAAGATTAGGGGGGCATTTGGTTACAATTACCACGTCAGCACGTTTTGCGCTATGTCGGCTCTCGCGGAGTCTACCTGCGGGAAGGGCTACATCTTTGTAAAACAAGCGATTATAGTCTGTAAGTAAAATATTAAGCGAAGGTTTAATGGCTCTATGTTGAAAAGCATCGTCAAGCAAAATAACTTGCGTGTCAGGTCTTTCAGCTAAAATTTGAGGGACAGCTAAAATCCGTTGCTCACCTACAGCTACTGTAATTTGATTTCGAAATTTGAGCCAAAGTTGTAGGCTTTCGTCGCCTATCGTTTCGGCAGTGCTATCGGAATTAGCCAACAAAAAGCCTTTTGTTTTTCTACCATAGCCTCTACTTAGGGTAGCAATCTGAAAATTATTTTTTAGCAAAAGTCGTATTAAATACTCTACGTGAGGCGTTTTGCCCGTACCCCCAACAGTTAAATTTCCTACATTGATGACAGGTAAATCAAAAGCAACACTTTTTCGTAAGTCTATATCATACAAATGATTACGCAAAATAGCAAGTGCCGTATAAAGCCATGTGAACGGAAGCAAAAGATAATAAAGCACCTTTTGAAATGGTTGTTGTGAGTTCTCCTTTACTAATATAATTTTAGATATTTCAACGATAATTCAGAAACATCATTTTGCGGGTATAGCTCTTTTTATCAATTACCAAACGGCAGAAATAAATACCTGCTTGCACACGTCCTCCTGATTCGGTTTCGCCTTGCCACACGAACTCGTGTTTACCTGCTGGTTGGGTAGTATTTACCAAAGTAGCTACCGTTTTGCCTTGGGTATCAATAATTTGTAGAAGTACTTTTTTGGGTTCGGGTAATTCGTAACGAATAGTTGTGGCTTGGTCAAATGGATTAGGAAAGTTTTGAAACAGTTGTACAGCAGTAGGGTTTGGCTCAAAGCTAAACACATTAAGCGGAGCGTCAACTTTAGCCATAAACACCCCATTGCCATGCGTAGCTACGGCTACTGTACCATCAGAAAAGCGGCTACGTATCATATCTACAGGGGTATTGCCAATGGTTTCTTGTCCTTCTTTTGCCCAAATGGTATGGATACCGTCAAGCTGCATAGTAGAATAAAGTCCTGTAGTTGTCCCTGCAAAGTAGAGCGCTTGTTGATTAGGTAAAGGCAAAATTTCTACCCAATCTACGGCAGGTCCTGCTCCTGTACCATTAGGATTTTCTTCTAAATTCCCACTTACATTTGCCCACGTATTACCTCCATTTTCAGTATAGAACACACTTTGCACCTCATAATTAGAAAAACTAATCATTACCTTATTAGCATCACTTGGATTGATAGCTATACACGAAACAAAAGCGTTGGCGGGAAAAAGTGAACTGCTTACATCAACTAGTTGCACTCGGTTTTCATTCGGATTATGTACAAATCGATAGATTTTACCTCGTGAAGTTCCTATATAACCGATATTAGCAGGAGTTCTAGAAATTCTAATTGCTGTAATACGTTGTTTGGGAGCATTACCGAGGCTAGGTAACAGAGCAATTATTCGCCAATTAGTACGTGTTTTATCGTTGCTAAACATTTTTATTTGCGAAATATTACTATTGTACCAAAGCGTATCGGCAGCAGGTAAGTACATTTGGAATTGATTATTGGGGTTAATTTCAAAAGGATTGATAAAGGAATAACCTCTTCCTTCTTCGGGATCTAATCTAGTAAAGCCCAAATATCTGCCTGCGGTGCTATATGCAAAGCGGTAGATACGTCCTTTCTGAGAGGAGACAATAAGCGAATTACGAGTAATAGCACAATACGAACCATCGCCACCGAATTCTTTTTCCCAAATTTTAGGGTTAGTTTGTCTTGCATAGCTTACATACGTACCATTATCTTGCATACCGCCTGCCACAGCGTCAAATTCTGGATCTAAGGCTAAGGTGTAAAATTGTGCGGTTCGGTAATCGTTATTCAAACTTTGCCAAGTAACTTTCTCTTCGGTAATATTTTCTGTTCGGCTTATGCCCCCGTCATGAGAAGAGAGTAAGCGATTAGGGTTGGAAGGATAAAAAACGAGTGCATGTTGGTCGCAGTAATGGTTAGGTGTAATACTAAAATCATTTTTTTGACTATCGTAGCCGCCAATCCAACTAATGTTCTCTACGGTGCGAAAGCCGTCAGTAGAGCGATAGAGATTAGTGCCACCTACTAGTACGAAGTCAGGATTGTCAGGTTTTACGGCTAAAACCATATTATAGCTTCCTTGTGTATCCATATTGCCTACATTTCCACCAAAAGTGGGTACTCTCAGTCTTTCCCATTTTCCCCCTGCTCCTGAGCCATCGCCTGAAAGGTAGGTATAGCGGTATAATCGGTTTTCTACATCGTCTCCTGCTCCATTACCAATAGTTACGAAAAAATAGACAATGTTAGGGTTAGAGGGCGCTATTGCTATAACAGTTCTATCGTAGCGTTCGGGTAAGTCAGGTGGAGTAATATTTGTGAAGATAATACCATTAGTAGAGCGGAAGAAGCCACTCACGGTACCTGTTTGGTTAGGGATAGTTGTTTTACTTAATGTAGCATAAACAATACCTTGTGGGCTAACAGCAACATCCGTAAAGCGGGCTTGATTATTATTTAAGTTACCAAGTACGGTTGTCCAAGTCGCCCCGCCATTGATACTCCGCTGAATGCCCCCAAAAGTAGCAGCATACACCTCATCTTGTAGTGTATTGGCTGTATTGACCGCCACGCGCCAAACCCATTGAAACATATTGACAAAACTTTGGGGATTATTCGCTGCTGTTGAGGTCAAAAGTTGCCATGTTTGTCCATTGTTAGTAGATTTATAAATTCCATTTCCACGATAAAGCATACCACCACTTCCTGCTGCTGAGTTGCCTGTAAGTTCACCTGTACCATAGTACCAAATGTTAGTTTTACCTACACGTGTATCTTGCACAAGGCAAGAGACACTTTGCAATTGATTATTTGCAGTAACTTTTTGCCAAGTTTTTCCACCATTAGTAGAACGCCACATTCCTCCTGACACGCCCCCTGCCAAAATAATATTTTCATTCGCAACATCAATACCTAAAGCACGTGTACGCCCACCTACATTGCTCGGCCCTCGGAATTGCCAAGTCAACTCTTGTACCTCTTCGGTGCTTTCCGTACTATACAAAAAGGCTACCTGCTTGCGTGTAGGAATACGTTGCGAAAAAGCCAAACTACGCACCTCTATACCTGGAGGAATTTGCCCTGTGAAAGGGTTTTGCCGCCTGAGCCGAAAGTACTCTTCTCTATCATTAGGGTTTTCACGCTGATTTTTGGCTTGTTTAATAGCTCTTTTTATTCTTTTCACATCAAAGCGAGCCTCCTCAAAGCGTTTGGATTGAGGTTGTAGTGGATTATCTATTTCTAAAAGCGTCTGAGTATGAAAAAACCATGGATAGATTGCCCAAACTGAAATAGCTACAAGCAGGAATATAGGAAATGTTTTTTTCATAAAATTACCTATAGAAATCTCTAAGATATGATTTGTGAGATGCTAATTTGCTAAAAAGCAAACACACAAGTTCAAAAGAATGTTTACTTTGTTAGGCAGTCTATGAAAGTTAATTACAAAGTTAATTACAAAGTTAATTACTCTTGCTTAAGAAAGTAAATTTTAGTAAAAATAGTAAAAATTACTTTGCCTTTTGAGCAAAGCAAAAATAGCAAAGAGAATACTTAGAAAAATTATTACTACCAATTCTTGTGTCTAGAAAGAAGTTGCGAATGATGTAGAGGCTATTTTTTGAACAAAGCCTTGTCTACAAAATAGACTACCAACCCTAGCAATACCACTCCTAACGCTACTAACGACTCATAAGTGCGTTGAGTAAGAAGAAAATACATTGTCCAACCTGTGGCAAGCAAAAAAACAAGTGGTGTAATAGGATAGCCCCAAGTTTTATACACACGTTCCGCTTGTGGCTTCTTAAATCGCATTACAAAAACTCCTAAAACAGTAGAAAAAGTAAAAATATCTAATGTAAAAGCGATAGCATACAAAATAGCATCAAATTGTGCGGTAAGGATTAGTACAATGGAAATACAACTTTGTAAAATAATTGCGCGTACGGGGATTTGATTTTTACTTACCACACCTAAAAAACCGAGCATTTTCAAGTCTTCGCCCATAGCTTGCGTAACGCGAGGACCCGCAAAAACCATGGCACTAATAGAGGAGATTAAAAGTAAAGCAATAATACTTGCCATGATTTTAGCCCCATTTTGCCCTAAAAAATACTGTGCCGAAACATAACCCACCTCTAATTGACCGCTAATCTTGTTTATAGGTGCAGTGTAAAGAAATACAAAGTTGAGCAATACATATGCTGTCATTACTATCAAAGTACCTACAAGTAAAGCTTTGGGTACATTCACACGCGGGTTTTCTATTTCATTTGCCAAATACGCCGCCGCATTCCAACCTGAGTAGGCAAAAGATACCCACGCCAGTGAAACAGCAAAGGCCCCACTAAATACAAAATTCCAATCCTGATTTTGAGGCAATACACTCACCTCTTGCGGAGAAGGAGTAAACAATAAACCACCTACAATAAAGAAAGCAATTAAGAGTACTTTAACCGCAGTAGAGTATTGTTGAAAAAGGCTACCTATTCTAATATCTTTGGCATGAATAGCTGAAATAATTAGCACTACTAATACACCTATCAACTCAGCAGTACCAATTTTAGAGCTAATTTGTACCGAAAAAGGCAATACATTAGAGGCATATTTGCCCAAAGAAACTGCCGCTAGTGCCACAGGCGCCGAAAAACCTACCATTGCTGAAACCCAACCCGAAAGAAACCCAAAAGCAGGGTGATAGGTATTAGAAAGGTAATTGTATTCTCCCCCAGAGCGGGGAAATAGTGCTGCCATTTCACCGTAGCTCAGCGCCCCGCATAAAGCAATAATTCCACCCACTACCCACAACATCAACAAAGGAAAAGTAGAAAAGCTACCTAACTTCAAACTCTCAAAGCCAACGATCTGAAAGCCTAAACTTGTAAAAACCCCCGAACCTATCATGTTTGCTACTACAATAGCTATCGCAGTACGAAAACTTACCTTTAACAAAGGTGACTTGACAACACCCATACGATTAAAATCTTGAAAAATCCTTCTTAGCTTAGAAAATATAAGCCCGCAAAGCTACATAAAAAAACTAAACTCAACAAATATGCTTCTGCAAATAGCTTATTTTGAATATTTTTCACCTAAAAAGCGTAAAACAAAGCCTCTTCGCAAATGGTTTCTAGGTAAATCTTAACCTATATTGCTCTACCCTTTCGGTAATTTGGCAATAGGTGTAGTATCTATTTATTCAACATTTAATAAACATATTTTCATAAACATATGAAATCTCCTGTAATATTGGTTTGGTTCAGAAACGATTTGCGTCTGCATGACCAAGAGCCTCTATATAAGGCTTTACAAAAAAAGGCAATAGTTATTCCTGTATATTGCTTTGATATTCGGCAGTTCAAGCCAACCTTCTTAGGGTTTCCCAAAACCAACTATCTGAGAGCTAATTTTTTGATAGAAAGTGTAAAAGATTTACGAAAAAATTTACAAAAATTAGGCTCTAATTTAGTTGTGCGAGTAGGCATTCCTGAAGTGGAAGTTAGCCAGTTAGCCCGAGAATTACAAGTTAATAGCGTTTATTGCAGCCAAGAAGTTACTCAGGAGGAGATTGAAGTAGAACAAAAATTAGAATATAATTTGGCAAAACACAACATTACACTTAAAACTTTTTGGACAAGCACCCTTTTCCATATTGAAGATCTACCTTTTCCTATTTGTAAAATTCCCGATGTTTTTACACAATTTCGTAAAGAGTGTGAGCGCATTTGCCCTGTACGTCCTACTTTTGCCACACCTACAAAACTTCCTGCTTTACCTCAAAACATAGAAATTGGTGAAATTCCTACGCTCAAAAAATTAGGGCTAAATCCCCCTACCTCAATTCATTATCTGCCTAAAAATACTGACCATCTCATGATTTGGAAAGGTGGAGAAAGTGAAGCCCTTGCACACCTCAACGAATACCTTTGGGAAAAGAAATTACTACATACTTACAAAGAAACCCGAAATGGGCTCTTGGGCAAAAAATACTCCTCTAAACTCTCCGCTTGGCTTGCATTAGGGTGTATTTCAGTACGTTATGTATATGAACAAGTACAAGAATATGAAAAGCAAATCAAAAAAAATGAATCTACTTATTGGCTTATTTTTGAACTAATCTGGCGTGATTATTTTCGGTTTATTGCCAAAAAATATAAAAATGCCATCTTCAAACCTCACGGCATCAAGCCTAACAAAGAATTGAAATTACAGGAAAATACCCAAATTTTTCAAAAGTGGATTAACGGACAAACAGGCATACCTTTTATTGATGCTAACATGCGCGAACTACAAGCCACAGGATTTATGTCTAATCGTGGTAGGCAGAATGTAGCCAGTTTTTTAGTGAAAGACTTGCACATAAATTGGATTTGGGGAGCAATGTATTTCGAATCTCAACTAATTGACTATGACGTTTGTAGTAACTGGGGAAACTGGACTTATGTAGCTGGCGTAGGAAATGACCCACGTGAAAATCGTTATTTCAACATCTTGAAACAAGCCAAACAATACGATCCCAAAGGAGAGTATGTAAAGTTTTGGCTGCCAGAACTAGCTAAATTACCTGCTAACTTGGTGCATACTCCTTATGCCTTAAATTTGCAAGAGCAAAAACAATATGATGTAATTTTGGGAGCAGATTATCCTACGCCTATTGTCCAACCCGAAAAGTGGGAGAAAGATTATGTGCCATCTAAATAAAGTTGTTTACCGTAACTTATAGCAAGATTAGAGTGCACAAACAGAAACATTTTAATAAGATTTTAATAAGAATTGAGTATGTAAAAATTCCTATTTCAATTAAGTTTATTATTATTTTGGCAATAAAGCACTTTTTTCTTAACTTTGCCTAAAAATAAGATTACAAAGTTGTCTTATTACTTACTTAAAGTATAAAATTTACCCATATAGAATGAAAATGAATATGTTTTGGAACTATAACAACCCTGGAGTAGAAGAGCTCATTGAGAGTGATATTATAGAAGACTTACTCCATGAGAACCGGTTAGTCATTCATAACGACGATTACAATACTTTTGACTACGTAATTTATGTACTCATGAAAGTACTTAACCATACAGAAGAACAAGCTGAGCAATGTGCCTTAATAGCTCATTACAAAGGTAAGTGTGCTGTAAAAGAAGGCTCATTTGACGATCTTAAAATCTACCGTGATGCTATTAACGAACATGGCATCAAAGCTACCATCGAATAGCACCGCTTATGGAAATTCTGTTAAAATACTTTCCTGACCTCACACCTACGCAGATAGAGCAGTTTGGAAGGTTACATAGTCTTTACACAGCATGGAACGCAAAAATCAATGTTATTTCACGAAAAGACATTGATTTCCTGTACGAAAGGCATGTACTACACTCATTAGGGATTGCCAAAATCATACAATTTCAGCCACAAGCCGAAGTCATGGATTTGGGCACAGGAGGCGGCTTTCCAGCTATTCCCCTAGCTATTTTATTCCCTGAAACGAAATTCCTAGCAGTGGACTCTATCGGGAAAAAAATTACCGTTGTAAAGGATATTGCTCAAAACCTACAACTTAACAACTTAGAAACTATGCACCAAAGAGCTGAGAAAATCAACCGCCAGTTCGATTTCGTAGTAAGCCGTGCCGTTGCCCCCTTGCTTGACCTTTATAAATGGACAAATAACAAATTCTACCGAATGTATAACCATTCTCTTAAAAATGGAATTATCTGCCTAAAAGGCGGAGACCTCAGCCAAGAAATAGCACAAGTACACCGTCCTATACAAGTATTTGACCTCAAAAACATCTTCCAAGAGGACTTCTTTGCAGAAAAGAAGGTCGTTTACGTACAAATGATAAAATAATTTTTAACTTCAGTAAACAAAATTCAATTCTGTAAGTACAATAAAACCGTAGCATACAGAGTAAGTGCTTTTGCTATTTTTTTGTAGTATTTATATTTTTCATTTTTACTCTTCCCCGAGTGAATATGCAAAACTATCATATCCTCTGGGCAGATGATGAAATTGATCTGCTCAAACCATTTGTATTATTTTTAGAAAAAAAAGACTATAAAGTTACCACCGTAAACAACGGTGCCGATGCCTTAGAAAAAATTGAAAATCAATTCTTTGACCTCGTTTTTTTAGACGAGAATATGCCTGGTATGTCAGGACTGGAAACTCTGGCACAAATCAAAATGAAACAGCCCAACCTACCTGTCATTATGATTACTAAAAGCGAAGAAGAGCATATCATGGAAGAGGCTATTGGTTCAAAAATTAGTGATTATTTGGTAAAACCTATCAAAACTAGTCAATTATTACTTGCTATCAAAAAAATTCTAGATAATAAACGCCTCGTAAGTGAGAAAACCACCCAGAATTATCAACAAGAATTCCGCCAACTAGCCATGGCTTACCAAGATGATATTGACCATGAGCAATGGGCAGATATTTACAAAAAACTTGTCTTTTGGGAATTAGAAATAGAAAGTACTCAAAATAAAGATATGTTTGAGGTGTTAGATATGCAAAAAAGTGAAGCAAATAATAATTTCGTAAGATTTATTAGAGAAAATTACGAAAATTGGCTGAATAACCCTGACATAGACAAGCCCATACTCTCTCACCAACTTATGCGAAAAAAAGTCTTTCCTTACCTCAAACAAACCGAACCTGTATTTTTTATTCTTATAGATAACCTTCGCTTTGACCAATGGCGTGTTATTGAACCGCTAATCTTAGAAATCTACAAAATAGAGGAAGAAATGATGTACTACTCTATACTCCCCACTACCACTTCATATGCTCGCAATGCTATTTTTTCAGGCATGATGCCTTCAGACATGGCAAAATATCATGCTGATATTTGGGTACAAGAGGATGATGAGGATGGGAAAAACTTACAAGAAGAGGAATTTCTACGCAGACAATTACAAAAAAATCGGATTAATGTAAAATTTTCTTATCATAAAGTTATTACTCAAGCACAAGGCAGAGCTCTTTTGCAACAGGTAAATAACCTACTGAGCAATCAACTTAATGCGATTGTATTCAATTTTGTAGATATGCTTTCTCATGCCCGTACCGATAGTGATATGATTCGCGAACTCATGCCTGACGAGTCAGCATATCGCTCACTTACCAAATCGTGGTTTATGCACTCTCCCCTTAAAGATTTATTAGAAAAACTAGCTGAAAAGCAAGTACGTGTTATCATTACCACAGACCACGGCACGATACGCGTAAAAAAACCTTTCAAGATTATTGGAGATAAGAACGTAAATACTAATCTACGATACAAACAAGGCAAAAATCTGAGCTTCAAAGATGATGACAATGTGTTAGTGGCTAATAAGCCCGAACGTTTTATGTTACCTAAAATCAATGTCTCTACCACTTACGTTTTCGCAACAGAGGATAATTTTTTTGCTTATCCCAACAACTATAACCATTACGTAAGTTACTACAAAGACACCTTCCAGCACGGAGGCGTTTCGATGGAAGAAATTATTTTACCTTTCGTAGTACTTATCCCCAAAAGATAAAAAAGCTACTCTCTTTAAGAGTAGCTTTCATTTTTTTTTTATTCTCAATTATAGAGTTCATTGTTTAACATAAGTAGCCGTGAAGGTAGTACCCACCGAGTTATCCGCATTTCGTCTTACGTAACAATTTACTACAAACCCTGCTGTACAAGTGCTTATTCCACCTCTTGGTCTATCCCCTGTTTCTACAGAACGCAAGGCCCCTCCCGAGGTAGCATACAAGTTTTGCCGTGGTACGTTGGTTGTTTTTGTAACAGGATCTAATTGAATAGCAGTGGGAATGTATATAGGACCTAGACCTCCAGCTGCTGCACGATTTTGAATACCGAACATGTTATCATCTAAAATTGTATTAGGTTGTGTACTTAATGTAATGTTAGATACAAACCTTAGTTCCACTCCTGCTATCCATAGAAATGGCATATCATTTAATACAATATTATCATAAGTACCAGAGAATTGAGATATAACCAAAGGGCAATCATCCTCTTCTACGTTAATTACAATAGCATCTCTAGTAGAAGGGGTACGCTTCTTGCTTGGATAACCCAAAGTGAATTCTTTTTGTGAAGTACCTGTAAGTGTAATAGTAATTTGCACTTGGTCATCAATAAAATCTGTATCGTTCACAATAGTAAGTGCAATCTCACCTTTGGCACTTCCTGCGGGAATTAGTAATCTACCTTCTCCTGCATTAGTTTGGAGTTGGTATCTATTACCTGCAGGAGCATTTGACTTGACAAACTTCGCTTCTATTTGAAACTCTACTACTAAATCTTTATCAAACATAGCAGTACGTTCAACAGGAATTTTCACGAGGTTGTTGGCTTCGTTCTTGCCGTCTAAACTTTCCTTTACCTTCAAAAGGCTATCCTTAAAAGCAACAAACATAGACTCGCTACCTTTCAAAATAAATTGATTAGGATCGCGTTGACAAGCCGTATTAATCAAAAGCAAAGTAGATGCTAATAATCCGAGGTAATAGTATGTTCGTTTTTTCATTGTAATTATCCAATATTTTATGTTTCACAAAGTTACAAGGTAATTTTCAAAGTAATAATCAAATAATAATTCTAATAGCCAGGATTTTGCTCCATGTTAGGATTGGCCAAAATTTCGCTTTGTGGAATAGGCCAAACAAAACGTGGGCTATCAGCAGGTAGAGAACAAGCTGTGGCTGGAGGTTGACAGTCTGTACCTCGTTGAATACCTTTTTTGTATCTACGGAAGTCAAACCAACGATGTCCTTCAAAGGCGAATTCTCTACGTCTTTCATTTTCTATGGCTAGAAAGAAATCATTTTGTTCGGCAGTAGATAGAGCTCCTGCATTTCTTGCATTGCGTACTGCATTGAGATCTGCCACTGCGTCGGTATTATTTCCTAAACGTCTATTAGCTTCTGCCCTAATAAGATATAGTTCCGAAAGTCGAAAGGCTTTGGCATCAACCACTCCATCGGGTTGCCCACCACGCCCTAAAAATTTACTTACAGCTCTCTTTCCCCCTGCTGATCCAGAAGTAGTTAATACTCTTGTGAATGCATTTATTCGCCTATCTCCTGTATTATACAAGCTCATAAGGGCTTGTGAGGGTAAGAAGCTAATCAGATAATTACCGCTAAAAAAAGTAACAGGAGCAGCAATACGCCCTTCACCGATAGTATTATAGCGAACAGCCCAAATCACTTCTCCTACATTAGCATAGTTATCGTTTTCCCAAATACC
Source organism: Microscillaceae bacterium (assembly GCA_025054775.1). Lineage (GTDB taxonomy): Bacteria > Bacteroidota > Bacteroidia > Cytophagales > Microscillaceae > JANWZA01. The sequence goes on along the minus strand of JANWZA010000014.1, from coordinate 70,288 downwards.
ATCATAAGCTGCTCCTGTGGCAGGTTGTAAATTTCCGATGGCATCGGTAGCGTATTTTACGGCATCTTGCCATTGTTCTGCATATTGAGAAACACGTGCTAGCAAGAATCTCACAGCTCTTAGGCTTAAAAAGTTCTTATTAAAACCAGTACTTCCTTCTGAAATATCTACATTACTAGGTTGCAAAAGTTCTTCAGCGGCAAGTAAATCCTCAAACACGGCATCATACACTTCTTTTACGGTATTACGTTTAGGCTTAAGGGATGGTTGCCCAAAGACTTTAACAATTGGTACACCAAGTGCTGAGGAGTTTCGTTCATAGCTTTGTCCAAAGATGCGTAGCAAGTCAAAGTGTGCCATTGCTCTAATAGCTAAGGCTTGCCCCTTGATGCGATTAGCTTTGCGTTGGTTAGTTGCTTCAAACTTTCCTATGGTGTTAATGATGAGGTTAGCCCTACCGATAGCAGTGTAAGCTGCAATAAAGAAATTTGAGACTTCACCAGTGGCAGGTGTGAAAAACCAGTCAGTCATTTCACGGTAATTACCGAGTGAGCCTGTAATTTCTGCCAAGTTATCACTCATCATATCGGGCAGGATGTATAGTGCACGCCCATAGTAACCAGCACCGCGTAAGGGTGTATAACAACCTACTAACGCAGCTTCATAGTCATCTAAATTTTGTAGTGCTTTTTCTTGGTCTAGGATGTCAGTAGGTTTTACATCTAACACACGGTCGCAGGCACTTCCTGCAATAAAAAGAAGCACAATTAGTGTGATTTTTATGCTATGTTTTAGAATTTTCATAATTCAAAATGCTTTTAGGTGATTTTGTAATTAGAATATTAAAATCCTAGGGTCATACCAAAAGTTGTAATAATAGGCTGTGGATATTGCCCTTGTTGAAAATCGTTAGCAGTTTCAGGGTCTTGTCCGAGGTATTTAGTAAAGGTTAATAGGTTTTGCCCTTGCAAATAGAAAGTAGCTGAGCGTATCAGTTTAGCTTGTTTGAGTACGTTTTCAGGTACGCTGTATGCTAAACGGATATTACGCAAACGTAGGAATGAACCATCTTCTATGTAACGTGAGGTTGGCTCTTGGGGATAACCATAGCTTAAAGCAGGAATATCAGTAATTTGTCCAGGGTATCTCCAAGCACGGAGTAAATCGCGTGAAACATTAGCATTGATATAGGTTTGATATTCTACGTTTATTCTATCATTATTCATGATTTGATTGCCGTAGAAATACACGAAAAATGCACTTAGGCTTATGCCTTTGTAGGTAAATGTATTGGTAAACCCTCCAAAATAAGGAGCTATGGTAGGCCCAAAAGGGCGAGCATCCGAAGGACGATACTGATTGGTTAGATTACCGTCTATGGTTCTAAATAATGCATCTCCATTAGCAGGATTTACCCCTACATAAGGAACAGCAAAGAGTGTACGAATAGGGAGACCAATTTTATTTACCACAAATCCATCTACAATTTGTGTCTGCCCATCTGAAAGAGAAATGATTTTATTATCATTATAGGTAATATTAAAATCTGTAGTCCAGCGGAAGCCTCTATACTCAACGTTACGTGTTGAAACACTAAATTCTATTCCTCTGTTGCGAATACTTGCAACATTACGCACTTGACTTGTGAAACCTGTAGTACGTGAAAGTTGCGTAGCTAACAAAGCATCTTTGGTGAGGTTATCATAAAACTCAATACTACCTTTAATTCTGCCTTTGAACAAGTCGTAATCAACAGCTACGTTCCACTTACGGCTAGCTTCCCATTGCAAGTCGGGGTTGGGTACATTACTTGGAGCGATACCTTGTACACCCGCATAAGTAACATTTCCAAAGATGGCTAAACGAGTAAAGTCGCCTAACGGGTTTTGGTTTCCAAGAGTTCCCACGCTTGCCCTCAATTTCAGAGTATTGAGCCAACTACTAGTAGATTGCATAAAATCCTCGTCAGAGATTATCCAACTTGCTCCTACGGAGTAGAAGTTACCAAAACGTCGGTTTGCTCCAAATTTAGATGACCCATCGCGTCTGGCACCTATATTTATGAAATATTTTTTGCGGAAGTCATAGCTAGCATCAAAGAAGTAAGAAGACAAAGCATTTCCTGTGAAAGAGCCGCCCACGGTAGGAATGTAGTTAGGTCCTGCTCCTTGCGCACCAGGGGTAGAGCCTGCAAAAGATTGTAATCTGCCTGTAAAGCCGAAGGCAGTTGCACCAAAGGTACGAATATCTACATAGCTCAGTTCGTAGAAAACACCTGCGTTGATAGAGTGGTCCTGCCCAAAGGTTTTGCTATAATTCAAAGAAGTGGTACCTACTAATCGAGCATCTTTCAATATACTTTGGTTTAGTGAGCCGTTTCCTCCTTGTGCTTGACTTCCGATGTAGGTTCTCCTGTCTAAAAATACACTTCCTTCTCTTTGCGTATAGTCTATGCCCCAGCGGGTGCGCGCTGTTAAGCCTTTTACATTTGGAATATCATATTCTAAAGAGGCGCCTCCTATAATTTTTGTTTCTCGAGTCTCGCGTTTGTTCATAAATAGGTCACCAATTGGGTTTGGGTTTTGGCTATTGAAAAAGAACTGAATAATCTCACCTCTACTATCATAGGGCATTTCGTAGGGGTTTACCCAGCGAATAGCATTAATAGGCGAACCAATGAAGACATCTTGCTCACGGGTGAAGTTGCTTATAGAGTGCCCTATGGATATGTTTGTTCTAATTCGGAAGTTATTAAAACTGTGCGTAGTATTAGAACGAAGTGTATAGCGGTCTAATTGTGTATTGCGGATAGTTCCCTCTTGCTTAAAGTACGAACCGGAGATATAGAAATTAGTTCTGTCATCGCCACCTTGCACATCTAATTGATGACTAGTAGTAACTCCATTGCGGAAGACCAAATTAAACCAATCAGTTTCTACTTGTCTGAGGCGAGCCAGGGAGTCAGGGGAGAGCGAAGCTACACCGATTCCTTGTTGTAACTCTAAATCAATTTTTTCTTGGGTATTCATTAAAGGAATACGGTTTTGGGGAGCTTGGGTAATTCCGTATTGAAAATTGTAATTGAATTGTGTTTTTCCTGCTTTTCCTTTTTTAGTAGTAACCACGATTACTCCGTTAGACCCTCTTGCACCGTAGATAGAGGCGGCTTGGGCATCTTTAAGTACACTCATGCTCTCAAAATCATTAGGATTGAGCGTTGCAAAATAATCGGCAGAAACATACACCCCATCTACTACATAGAGCGGATCTACATTACCAAAAGAACCTACCCCACGGATAATGACGTTGGTACGTCCTGTACCAGGCATGCCACTACTAGAACTTACTAAGAGCCCTGGGCTTTGCCCTTGAAGGAGTTGATCAAAGGTAGCAATGGGGACGTTCTCAATCCTATCACCTCCAATTTTAGAGGCGGCACCCGCAAAGGTTTTAGCTTCCTTATCAGCATAGCCTGTAACTACCACTTCTTGCATTGTTTGTACGTCCTCTTTCATTACCACGTCTATAACAGACTGTGTACCTACGGCAATTTCTTGGGTAACAAGCCCTACTCCTTTATATACGAGCACAGCTCCTGCGGGAACATTTGCTAGTTTATACTTTCCCTCAAAGTCGGTTGCAGTACCTGAGGTAGTTCCCTTGATAAGAACGCTTACACCAGGAATCCCTTCTCCCTTAGTGTCGGTTACTTTTCCTGAGATCTCTCGGTTTTGTGCAAGTGCATAAAAAGCTATGCAAAAAGACAATACCAAAGATACGAGTATTTTTTTCTTCATGCTTTGATATAGATTTAGAAAACAGTTTTTGAATTAAGTTGTAAAAGTTAATACTTCACAAAGATATAAACTTTTTTTTATTTTATTCTATAAAGATTAGGTAATAATTTCTTAAAAACATTTTTGTGTTGTTTCTATAAATCAGGATTGCAATATGTTTCTTTTTTTTGAATAATCCAAATAAAATAGACTAAAAAAATATTTTCTTTCTAGTTTTTAGCTAAAAATCAGGTATTTTAGCATTGATATTCAAGTGCTTCGCTTTGGACCTTCCCTTTTTGAATAAAAAAATTTTTCCTTTCAACTTGGATATTTTTAAGTAAGGTAGAACTTCTTTCAGGGCGAGCATCGGCTAAAAAGATTTGTCCAAAATTTTGCTTAGCTATTAAAGTGAGCAAGGTTTTAATACGGTTTTCATCTAATTTATCAAAGATATCATCTAGTAAGAGCAATGGTTTTTGGGTAGTTTGTTGCCGTAGGATTTCAAATTGAGCTATCTTAAGAGCAATGAGAAAAGATTTTTGTTGTCCTTGCGAAGCATTTTTTTTTAGTGGGTAGGTTTGTATTAAAAAATCTAAATCGTCTTTATGGATGCCATAGCTAGTGCGTTGCAGCAAAATGTCTTTATCAAGCGAATTACGAAAATTTTGCTCGAAATTTAGTTCATTAAGTTGTGATTGATACACGAGCTGAGTTTGCTCTTTTTGTTGGCTTATTATTTTATAATTTTCTTGAAATATGGGCTGAAATTGTTGCATAAATTGTTGTCTTGTATGCCAAAGGGTGTAATTTAGGGGCAAAAGTTGAGTATCATATACCTCTATCAAATCTTTGTCTATTTTATTCTGTTCAGCAAATTGTTTAAGTAAACTGTTACGTTGTTTTAGTAGGTGGTTATATTGCATCAAATCGTATAAGTATTTTAGATTAAATTGGCAAATCATACTATCTAAAAAACTACGACGAGTTTCACTTCCCTCGTCAATTAGCTGGCTATCTTGGGGAGCTATAAGGACAATAGGAATTTTGCCGATATGGTCAGCTATTTTGGAATAAGGCTTTTTATCAAAAGAAAAAATTTTTTTTTGCCCTACACGCAAACTACAGCTTACGTTATGTACCTGCCCCTCAATTTGAAAATTGCCTTGTATTATAGCCCATTCCTCTTGGTAACGAATATTTTGGCTATCTATGCTATTGAAGGCACTTTTAGTAAGAGCGAGGTAATGAATAGCATCTAATAAATTAGTTTTACCGCTGCCATTTTCCCCTAAAAAAGTATTGATTTGAGGTGAAAAATTGAGGGCTAGTTCTTCATAATTCTTAAAATTAACAAGTTGGATTGTTTGCAAGTACATTCTAGAATGTAAAAAGGTATACCATTTTACGTATAATAAAAACTCTATGATGCCAAAGTGAAAAGATTACAGCAGTTAAGTGATTTTTGTAAACAAATATAGATTTTTAAGCAGAAAAAATAAAAAAACACTTCAACTTGAAAAACAAATGAAGTGTTTTGTACTATTTATTACTTTTAACTTTAATTATCTACGTCATTGTCTTCATCTAAGGGGTTTTGGTTTTCATTTTCATTCAGATTTATCTTTCCTTTATCCTTTCTTTTTTTATTTTCTTTACGTTGTTGGGCTTTTTGTTTTTGTTTTTCGCGCAGGTCTTTGAATTTAGCCTGTTGATTTGGGTTCAAGAGAGTCATGATTTCATTATCGCGTTCTTGAGCGAGAGCCATTTGGCGCTGGGCAGCGGTGCGTCCATCTATTTGCTTGCTTTGCCTTTGTTGTCTAATTTCTTCGCTTTTTTTAATTTTCTCTAAAATGATAGCTTGCACTTTGGTAGTTTGGTCTGCTGAAAGTCCCAGTTTTTTGGTTAAGTTTTTGGCTTGTTTTTCAGCTTTTTGTTCGGGAGTAAGACTTGTAGCAGAATTGCTACTTCCTTGTCCGTCTCCTTTTATACGTTCTTGTGCCAAGGCAAATACGGTGATGCACAAGAGTGGTAAAATAGCAATTACTTTGAACTTTCTCATAAATACGTAGGGTTTCAAATAGGTGTATAACTATAACGTTGCGTGTTGCTTTACTACGTAAATTAAGAACAAAAATTGATGGAAAGGTTTAACAGTAAAGCCAATAAAATTATATTTACCAAGCTAACTATGTAATAACAAAGGCTTTTTCAGCTACTAAAAAAACTTTCATACCCAGTTCCACAGCCTGTTGGCTAAATACTTTGGCTTTGAACGGTGTATTAGAAGTATCTAAAATAATACCTTGGGGGAGCGCTTGAAAATACGTTTTCCATGTCTCTATTTCATAGGGAAAGGCATTTTGGCTAATTAGAACATAAGTAGGTTGGGAGGCGAGAATTTTTTGCCACTCGTTCATTCTTAGTTTTTCCCTTACCCATAAAATTTTCTCATTTTTGAAAATTATTACTGTATATTTTTCTTTTTCCTTGAATGGAAGTGCCTGATAATGAATATTTTTAGGGCTAATACCTTTGTAGTACAAATAAGGCAAAATGCTATTTTTCTGAATATCATATTCTTTTTTCAAATCTACTGAACTCAAAACTTGTGCATTTTGCCCTTTGATATTGGCTAATACACTATGCCCATGCACATTATAGACCATAAGTTCTTGTTGTGTGCTTTGTGCCAACACTTCTTTTACTTGCAAACTACTGATAACCAATAAGCAAACAAAACTTAAAACTAAATGCGAAAAACGTTTACTCTCAAACCAAAAAGCCGAGAAAAAGAATAAAAAAACATACAAAAGAACTGTTTGCCCTACTGAAATATCCAATCCTTGCGTAAGAGCGTAGGGCAGTTTTTCTATGCTAAAAATACATAAGTTCATAAACCACACCAAACCACGCATTATCTCTCCCACTACCATATTCACCCAAGGAATACTGCAAACTGCCATCAAAGCAATGCCACAGTACATAACCGCAGCCGAAAGCGGAATAACTACTATATTAGAGAGCAAAAAATAATTAGGGAATTGGTGAAAATACAACAAGCTAATAGGAGAAGTAGCTATTTGTGCAGCAATAGATACGGTTGTAATTGTCCAAATGTGGGCTAAAAATTGATTTTTAGGGCTAAAAAGTCTGTCTATTTTAGGTTGATAATATACTATGCCCACCACAGCCAAGTAAGAAAGTAAAAAACCAACTTGGAAAAGCAAAAAAGGTTGCCAACAGAGCAAAAGTACCGCAGAGAGTGCCATGATATTGTAGAAGTTGGTATGCCTCCTAAGCGATTGGCGAATAATCAGGAAAGAGAACATGGTTACAGCCCGCAACACCGAAGCCGATAAGCCCGTTACAAAAGCATAAAACCACAACAAAAACAGAGAAATCAGCACAAAAAGCCATTCGTATTTGCGATTTTGCTTCAAAAAACCAAAAAGAAAACCTATCGCAAAAAACAAATAGCTTACGTGCATACCCGAAACAGCTAATACGTGCATTGTGCCTGTATTGGAATATGCCTCAATAATTTCGTTATCCAACCCATCTTTGATACCTAACAAAAGAGCGGCAGTCAAACCCGCTTCCTGTGGTGTACGCACTAATTGATTAAATTTTTCCTTAAAAAATTCTCTGCAAGCAATTGCCCAAGCCACTACATAGTTTGGGGTGCTATGCGATAAGAAATGTACCTTATCTCTTTTGATACGGTGCAAATGATAAATATTTTGAAAATACAAATATGCCGAATAATCAAATTGCTTGGGGTTTGGGGCTTGGGTGGCAGGGTGCGGTGTACCATTTACCAAAATTTTATCACCATATCGGAAGATGTTTTTGTAATTTTCCTCTTTCTCTACATACAAAACCACACGCCCACAAGCGGGCTTCCATGCATTACGAACCAAAATTTGTGAAACTTCCACTTCGGCTTTGTAGCTTTTCTTTTTTTCTTGAATTTCGCTATCTATTGTAGCAAGGTAAGCTTCTATGGGTTCTTTTTCGTGGATAAGATGCTTAGGATTGTTTTTAGCTGTATAGAAATATGTATGAATAATACCAAATAACAACAAACTTATATTAGCCAAAAAACCATTGGCAAATAGCACAAAATACGGCTTTTGGGGTAAAACAAAAAAATACAACAAGGCATAAAGCAACAAACAACCCAACCAAATATACAACAAAAGAGGTGTGTATAAATTGAGGTGAACCTGCAAAAGAATACCTGCTACTAAAAAAGTCAAAAATCGTAAAAAAGGGATAGTTGCCCAACTAAACTGTTTCTTTTTGTGTGAAATGGGCAAGTGCATAAACTCTAATTCAAAAAAATTACAAGTTTTTTACAAATTTTTAGATACTTTACGGAAGGAGCTTGGCAAAGGCGGGGGTTTCGTAGCACTTCACCGCACTAAAACACAAAGATATATTTTTTATTCCAATGTTCAAAATAAGCACTTCTACCCTACTTTTGCTAAGCCAATATCGTGTGAGGTTGTTGTTTTACGTAAAAATTGCTCGTCGCTTTGGTTAATTGTAAACTCCTCTAATGCTTTTTTGTTGTAGGCTTTCCAAATTAGGGTTAGCCCTCTACCCAAATAACGGTTTTCTATCTTCGCTAGCCTTACAATATCAATCAAAACGCTCGTATCATACAAAATAGCCATTAGCCTTCGAGCGATAATCTATTGGTTTTTTTATGTAATTTAGGGATAAGTTTGATTTTTGCTATTAAACTTTCTCCTGTTTCTATTAATTGTTTTTTTAGCCCAAGCCTCTGGACCGCCTGCCTCAATAATTTCGGAGGGGCTTAACTATACATGGTTTGGGTAATTTCAAATCAAATTTTTTAGTCTTTTTCATTAGGGTAGGTAGATTTTTAGGGTGAGTTACAAGTTTATTCAAACAACAAGAAAAGATGTTTTTCATTCCTTTTTTCAGTATTTTTCGAGTTTAGTTACTAACAACTTGTAATCATAGGGCTTCTCTAATTTTGCGGGCTAATTGGTCTTGCGTCTGCGAGCCTGACACTTTGAGGGCAATAGATTTAACAATAGGATTGATAACTCCTTTTTTTTGCCAGCCCTCTCCATCATTGAGGCGGATAGTGCCAAAACCTTCTATAAACCAAAGAATAAAACTTGCAGCAAAAGCATATCGCAAAGTTCCCAAGACGGCTCCGATAATGTTGTCCCATTTACCGGGTATGTCGTAATCTACCTCTGTTTTGAAATGCTTACCCACTTTATCTAATAAAACGAAAGTAGCAACAATGGCTAACAGGAAACCGATGTATGGGAACATTACTTCATTGAAAAAAAATATATACAAATTAATAAGCCGAAGTAAAAATCCTACTGCTTTGAAGCATATCATAAAAGCCAACACGAAATGCAGAAGTGAAACTACTTGTGCTAATAGCCCTTGTTTATAGCCTTGATAGCCCCCAAAAGCAATTGGGACAAGCAAGAGGAGGTCTAATATCATAATTTATGTAATATGATTCGCAAAATAGTAGGTCTTTGCAATGTTTTTACAAAAATAGCAAGTTTCAGGAGTTGAGCAAAGTTTTTACCATTTCAGAAATGGCTTTCCCATCGGCTCTACCTGCTAATTTTTTAGTAGCTACTCCCATCACTTTGCCCATATCTTGGGGTTTGGTAGCTCCTACTTGTGCAATAATAGCTTGTAATTCGGCTTTCAACTCTTCAGGGCTGAGGGGTTTAGGCAAATATCGCTCAATAACTGCTAATTCTTCTAATTCTTTTTGTGCTAAATCTACTCGTCCTTGCTTAGTATAGATTTCAGCAGCTTCGCGGCGTTGTTTGGCTTCTTTATTAAGGAGCTGTAGTTCTTCGGCTTCGGTGAGGTCGCCTTGGATAGCTCTACCTTCTTTGGTTTCTTCTAATAGGATTTTAGACTTAATGCTACGCAAAGCCAATAGTTCTGTTTGTTTTTTAGCTAACATAGCTTGCTTAATATCGGCATCAATTTGTTGTTTAAGTGGCATAATTCTATCTATCAAGAAAGTTACGGATATTATTCAAGTTTTAAGGATTTACAAAAATACGCGTTTTGTTTGAAAAAACAAATCCTTGCCTAATTAGTTTGCCTCTTTCACACTTCGGCTAATGGCTAAAACGATGCCTAAGGCAATTCCTGTAAAGAGCAGCGAAGTTCCCCCCATGCTAATCAGGGGCATAGTTACGCCTGTAATAGGGACTAACCCTACCGAAACTGCCATATTCAAAAATGCTTGAATTACGATACTAAATGCAAGTCCAATGGCTAAGATTCCACCAAAAGGTTCATGGCTTTCTACTGTAATCATTACCCCACGATAAAGCAAAGCCAAATATAAAAAAATGATGAATAATCCTCCTAATAAGCCATACTCCTCTACGATAATGGCATAAATGAAATCAGAAAAAGGATTAGGCAAAAAATTACGTTGATCGCTTCGTCCAGGTCCTTTACCTAAAAAACCACCTGTGGCTACGGCAATATGTGCCTGTTGGGCTTGAAAATCTAATTCAGTATTAGTATACTTTTTCAATCTGCTTTTTGCTGTCTCTAGTCTTTGCCCACCCAACAATGCTATGCCGATAGAAAACACACCTACCAGAGTGAGGACTAAGATATATCTACCCTCTACCCTTCCCACGAACATAAGCACAATGACGGTAATAGCCAGCAAAATAGCATTAGAAAGGTTGGAAAGTCCAATAAGTGTACATATTACCCCTGTCCAAATTAAGATAGGTACAATAATCTTCTGAAAATCCATATTAAGTTTCTGCCCTTTGGAAAGCATAGTAGCCACATAGGCAATAAGGGCTAGTTTTGCCAAATCGGAAGGCTGAAACGATTGCCCAATGAATGGAATAGTGAGCCACCGGCTAGCATCGTTAATGGTTACACCATATCGCCAGGTGATGAGCAAAAGTGGTACAGAAAGCAACAAAAAAACACGAGCAGTACGAGCAATGTAGTGGTAATCAATCATATGAAAAAGCCATATTGCCACCAAGGCTACTAATACACGCAAGCTGTGGCTAATGAGGTAATATTCAGGATTGACTAACTTCTTAAATGCTAATGTGCCTGTGGCACTATAAACTGCTAGAATGCTGAAAATAAGCATCATAGAGATAAGAAACCAAATAATCCTATCTCCTTGAAAATAAGTATTAAAAAAGGACTGCACTAGATTAGGCTTCTCTAAAATAGCCTCTACAGGTCGGTTTTCGGGTTTTTCCTCAATCATTTTTATCGTTATGGTATAACGGGCTTATGAGAATTAGCTAGGCGTATTTTTCAATTTCTTCTCCAAAATAGCTTACAATGTTTCTGCTTGTTTCATGCAAAACTAAGGAATGTAACCTTGCCGAAGTATTAGTATTTTTTAAGGCTTTATCCAAGATTTTCCAAATTTCTATAATCAATACTTCACAGCTAGGAATTTTATTTTTCAAGAAATCAATCTCTAAATTGAGATTACGGTGGTCTAATTTATCCGTTACCTCTCTGCGAATAATTTGACTCAATTCCTTCAGGTCAATTACACATCCTGTTTCAGGGTTAGGTCTGCCCTTTACGGTAACTTCTAGTTCAAAATTATGTCCATGATAATAGGGGTTGGCACAAGCTCCAAAAACTTCAGCATTCTTTTCCTCACTCCATTGAGGATTGTATAAGCGGTGTGCTGCGTTAAAATGTTCTTTTCTGGTTAAATAAACCATCTTTTTTAGTTACTTCAAGGCAATGAAATTTACTACAAAAGTAGGAATGGTTTGAAAGATACGGCTTGTAATACTAGTACCAAAGGATTAGACTGCAAAGTTACGGTTTTTTCTATTCTAAACCCTTATCCTTATGTACTGTTTTTACGGTTACATAGAAAAAGAAAAACACGTAGTCAGGATATTTAGTATCCACAAATTCTGCTTTCAAAGGATTGCCCGCTTTACGTGCCATATCTACAAAGCCCAGCCCCGCACTATTTTTATGAGCTTCCATACCCATTTTGAGGTTCTCTTGCGAAATTTGCTTGTAAAGTTGTACTAAACCTGCTTTATCTAAAGAGTTCACGTGGTTTAATTTTTCGATAATTTTATTGATAGCACTTCGTTCAACAGAGTTTCCTGAGGCTATTAAAAAAATATCTCCTTTTTTGGTAAGTGCAAAGACAGGTTCTAACTCACAGGTGCTTCCTGGAGGGAGTCGAGTATATTTTACTATATTTTGCAAACACTCTACGGTAATATTAAAAACTTTTTTACGAGTAGCCAAACTTTCGCCCATGACTTCCATTTTTATTTCTATTACTTTCAAGATACCAAGCATTATATCTTGTGTTAATTCGCCCTTGTGAGCAAGTAAAAGCGTATCAAATTCTAATTGTTGGGTGAGTTTCTCAAAGAAGTTCATGGCTTTTTGGTAGGCTAAATTAGAGATAAAAATATACTCACGAAACTACACACAAAATTTAGGGCAATCTCCCTTACCTAAATTCATTTCGCTCCCTTACCCAAATTCGTTTCGGCTCAAAAATACATCTTTTTTTTAGAAAAACAAACTTTTATCAAAAGAAACCTAAACTACCTAGTGCTTAATAGTTGCTTTGTAAGCATTTTGCCCTAATTTTACAACAATTTTGAGCAAATTGCCCATGAATCAATTTTTAGAGACCAAAATAGAATTTCTTAAAGGTGTAGGTACTGCCAAAGCCACTCTGCTTAATAAAGAACTTCATATCTTTACCTTTGCTGACTTGCTATGGCACCTACCCTACAAGCATGAAGACCGCACCAAGATTTACAAAATTATTGACTTGGACGAAAACCTACCTCCCGTACAAGTGAAAGGCCTCATTACACGTATTGAAATTTTAGGTGAAGGAAGCAAGCAAAGGTTAGTAGCCTATCTTACCGATGGTTCCAGTGAAATGGAATTGATTTGGTTTCAGGGTATTGCTTGGGTGAAAAAAAGTTTACAACTTCAAGTAACATACTTGGTATTTGGTAAAGTGCAATTTTTCAATAATCGGTTCAGTATGGTTCACCCTGAAATAGAACTCTTTGACGAAACAGCCAAGCAACAAACGGGCTTCTTACAACCTGTTTATCACACTACCGAAGTACTAAAAAAGAAATTTATCAGCAGTAAGGTTATTGCTAAATGGATACGCACCTTACTTGAGCAACCACAATTCACCATAGAGGAATTTTTGCCTTCTTACTTAGTTGAGCAATACAAGTTCCTCTCTCCTACTGAGGCTCTTAGGCAAATTCACTTCCCACAAAATAGTGAACAGTTACATAAAGCAAAATTTCGGCTCAAATTTGAAGAGCTATTTTTGGTTCAAATCAAACTTTTAAGCCAAAAGACCTACCGAAAGATATATTACAAGGGGCAAGTTTTTCAGAATACCCACCTTTTGACTAAATTCTACAACCAACACCTCCCCTTTGAACTCACTAACGCTCAAAAACGCGTTGTCAAGGAAATCTATAAGGATATGACCACAGGCAAGCAAATGAATCGCCTCCTTCAAGGGGACGTAGGTAGCGGTAAAACGATAGTTGCTTTTTTAAGCATGCTCATTGCCCTAAGCAACCAGGCCCAAGCATGTATGATGGCGCCTACTGAACTTCTTGCAGAACAGCATTTCCATTCTCTCAAAACTTACGCTGAAAAATTAGGCATTACCATAGATTTGCTTACAGGCTCCACTTCTAACCGCGAGCGACGCATCATGCACGAAAGGCTTATGAATGGTAATTTGAAAATTTTAATCGGCACCCACGCTCTTATTGAGGACAGCGTACAATTTGAAAATCTAGGACTCTGCATCATTGATGAGCAACATCGCTTCGGAGTAGAACAGCGAGCCAGACTCTGGCAAAAAACCACTTCTGACATATATCCACACATCTTAGTTATGACAGCTACACCTATTCCACGCACATTGGCTCTTACTTTATACGGCGATTTAGACCTCTCTATCATAGATGAATTGCCCAAAGGACGTAAGCCTGTTATTACGGCACACCGCTACGAATCGCATCGATTGAGAGTATATGAATTCTTACGAAAAGAAATCAAAGCAGGAAGGCAAGTTTATATCGTTTATCCGCTTATTGAGGAGTCAGAAAAATTAGACTATAAAAATTTACACGACGGCTATGCTCAGATTAAAAAAGTTTTTCCTGAGTATGAGGTGGGAATGATACATGGTAAAATGAGTAGTGCAGAAAAAGACTTGGAGATGCAGCGCTTTAAGCGAAATGAAACCCAAATCATGGTAGCTACTACTGTGATTGAAGTGGGGGTAGATGTTCCTAATGCCACTGTTATGGTAATAGAAGACGCGCAACGTTTTGGACTTTCGCAACTGCATCAACTTCGCGGACGCGTAGGACGTGGGGCAGAGCAATCTTACTGTATTCTAATGACTGACTATAAACTCTCTAAAGAAAGCAAGATACGAATAGAAACTATGGTTCGTACTAACAATGGCTTTGAGATTGCCGACGTAGATATGCAACTTCGCGGACCAGGTGATATCATGGGTAAGCAACAAAGTGGTATGCTTAATTTCCTAATCGCTAACCTTGCCCAAGATGCTCACATCTTACAAGAAGCTCGTCATCACGCTCAAGCTATTTTAGACAAAGACGCACTTCTTACCCACCCTGAACACCAAGCCCTGAAACAACACCTAGAAAAAACCCAAAAAGAAGCTACTTTTTGGAGTAGAGTTGGGTAGTACTTTCACACTTGTACTAATTTTTCTTTGTCAAATTTCGTTGATGAAACCGATAGAATGCATAATCCTGTGTAAGAGCATCATATAACAAGTCCCCTTGTAAACGATAGCCCTTACCTGTGAGGTGTACCTTATCATAAGCGGATAACCCATTAGCAAGCCATTTATTTACCGAGCCTAACCCTCCCATGATGGTAAACAAGTCCCAAACAGCAGAGTTGGTTTCGTCAGCTAGCTCTAAAATACGCTTACCTGCTACTTGGTTGTTATAGTTCCAGCCCCCTGCCAAGGCACAATCTCCAGGAGTAGTGAGCAAAATAGAGGTTTGGGGGCAAGCTTTTTTGATACGTTGGATAAGTTTGGCAAAATTCATCTTAAAAGTTTTATCTTGAAAATTAGTAGTGTATGCGTCGTTAGTACCCAGAGAAATGATAATTAAATCAGGTTGTAAGCTTTGTAAATGGTCTTCTATTTTTGGGCTACGCAAAAACGAAAAAACAGAAGCACCATTTACCCCCACAGCATGGTATTGAACCCCTACCTCATCATTCTCAAATGATAAGCCTTCTAGAACAAATTGGTTCTGCATAGGATAGTTCTTTTCTAACTGGAAGGTAATTTTATCTTGGGTAGCAGGAAAATGAAATTCGGCATAGCCCAGAGAGGAAAGCACCTGTGGATAAAGTGTAGTATCTTTCAGTACTAATTTCACTTGGTAAGAAGTGGCATCTTGAGTTCGATAGTACACTTTTACTCGGGAAACTTTGTACTTGTAAATGGAGCGTGTGTTAATATCTATGGTAAAAGTGGCGTTAGAGTCTGTAGTTTGCGACACCATACCTGCTAAGCCCCAAGATGCATTTTTGCTGATATTGATATTACTTGTGCCCTGCCATGTCCCTGTATATGAAACTTTTAGGTTGTATGGATCGGTGGACTTTATCATAGAGCAAGGGAAGATATACCCTCTTCCTCCATTGCCAAACATGGCCTCTTGTGAAAAGTTATTGCGTATTCTATCTGACCAAAAGTCGGCTTGGATGTGCGAATCTCCAAAGTGAACAATATTCACCTTTTTTCGCTTTTGAGCAACCAGCGAGTCTAAGGCATGATAAAAATGTTCTAATGTATTTTCTTGTGGCTTGTAAATTACGTTTTTATTGTATCTGATAAAACTATATGGCTCATCTAATCCCATACGAGGTATAGGATTTCTTTCTACATAATTAAAAGCCATAGACAGCCAAAAACTAAGGTACAAACCTATCAGATAATTAATAGCTACTCTCATTTTATAGCATATATTACAGGTTATACCATCAATCTTTTAGGTTTACAAAATTCAAATGCTTAATAGGATTTGTGAAAAAGAACCTTTTACAAAAAATTAGTTCCTAAGGACTAACCAGTACTAAAAATTTTATTTTATGGTATATTTCGTTTGTAAAATTCGCTATACTCGGTTATAAGAGCTTGGTATAGCATTTCAGCAACTAATTGTGCCCCTCTTTCAGTAAAGTGTATAAAATCTTTGGTAGCTAGAGGTGGATTTGCCATGACCCAACTCGGCATAGAGTTTCTACCGCCCATGGCTTCATACAAATCCCAAAAAGCACAGCCTGTTCTAAATGCCGCTTTCTTTTGAGCATTACGTATCTTTTCTACATTTGGGTAAGTTTCAAAACCTGATATACTACGCCTTGACATGTCCGAAACACCAATAACTAAAATGCTCATTTGCTCATTAAGACTTTTCAAAAAATTCAGTTGCTCTACAAGTTGATCCTCATAAAAAGTATAATCGTTCAAAATATAGGGTACAATATTAACGCCAAACTGCAAAATCATGCATTTAACATTCAATTTTTCTATTTGTTGCTTAAAATACTCTCTGTTTATTCTAGTAAATTCTACCCCTGAACTGCCGCGCAAAGGAATGTTATCAAAAGTAATTCCAAAATTCGCATCAAGGCTTACTCCTAACACTTCAGGACTAGCTACATTACTGGAAAAAGTGATGCGAATATTCTCAAATTCCCCGCGAATAGGGTATTCATATATCTGAAAATCTTTATTAACAGGGATTTCTTGACGAATGCTAGAGTCACTTTGTGATTCAATTTGCAATTCAAAAGGAGCCTCAGGGTTGCGAAACATAATTTTTACATTTTCTACTTTTTGCTGACGTGGTGTGGCATGCGGATTTTTGGCATAATATACCATTGATTGTATTTTGGTTCTCTTACCTGCAGGCTGAGCAGGTGGAATGTAAAATTTGTAAACATGCCCCATTACCCCAAAGTAATTCGATTTGCCTAATCGATAGGTATTTTTACCAAAAATTGCCGATTGAATCCAATTTGCACTGGCTTTTTGCGAAATGCATGTTTTTGTGTGTAAATTATCTACAATATCAACCATACCTACTCCACTCCCTCCAAATTCTGCTTGAAATTTCTCACGCAAGAAAGCTGTAATTCTATCCCCTTCTAATTGCGAGTCACCATAATGCAGCACTCTAATATGTTCTTTGGATTTCTCCAAATTTTGCAAAGCACGAAAAAAGGGATAAAGGGCTGTATCAGCTTGCGGCATATCAGCATACTGAATACGCAGATGCGGTCTAAGCCGAAGCGTGTCAGGTTTGAACGTTCTAAACTCAATTTTCACCTCTTTTTTTTCTACTTTCTCGGTAATATTATTTTTCTCAAAATCCTTTTGCAGTTGGCTTATATCAGCATACCGCGGGGGGGTGTCTCTACTACTAAATACATCGCTTAATTGCGGAATACGCAATACCTGATTACCAAAAAAATGAATCTCTCTAGGTAATAGACTGATAACCAATAAAATAGCTACAATGTAAACGAATACCAAAAGAACGCGCGTAGTACTTACCATAGCAACTACATAGGAATTAAACTTATTTAGTTTGCAAGTTAAAGTTATTTTTTAGAAAAAAATAGAGAAAAAAATAACTTCTCTTCTGTAATGTTCTCAACCTTGAGACTTTTTCCAAGATAGAGGTCAGCTAATTTAAGGTTTGAGAATAGCAATAGTTAAATTCATAACTTGCTAATTTTCAGAACCTAATTTTTCATAAAAGGACTCTCGTTTAAGAAACTTTATTATTTTGTAATCCACCAACCTACAGCAACTAAAAGCGTACCGAATAGGTTAGTAAGTAAGAAATAAATAGCCCAAAGTATGTAACGGTGATTTTGCAAAAGTATCAAGCCATCTAATCCAAAAGTAGAAAATGTAGTAAGTCCACCACAAAAACCCGTAATTAGTAGTAATTTCCACTCATGTTGATAGGAGATTTGCTTAGGTAAGTATCCCACCAACAAGCCAATTAAAAAACAACCTATCAAATTAGCAAGGAGAGTTGCCCATGGAAAGATTTGCCCTGGGTAAATTTTAAGGCTTACCAAACTGAGGGTATAGCGAAGTATACTTCCTACTGCTCCGCCTGTGGCAACCAAAACAAACCAATGGAACACGATTGTTAGCTAGTTTAAGTGTTAAATTATTTCAAAACATTTCTAAGCAAGTCGTTTATGTAATTTACCAAAGAACTTTCAGGGTATTTTTGCAAAAATTCTTTCAAAGCGGCGATATGCACGGCTCTATTTTTCTCTTGACTGCTTTTAATAAGGATTTTCAAGTAAGCAAACTTATCGGCTAATAAATTTTGTGGATATTTTTGCTCTACTTCTGTAATCACGGCAAGGGCTTCGGTAGGTTGGTTATGCTCAAATAATTCGTAAGCCCGTTTGTACTCGGCTTTTAGTAGGGCTTCATTTTTTTTGCTCTCTTCTAAATAATTCGGGTTGTTAGCCATTTTTGCGAAGAGGGAGTTAGGGTATTTCTCTAAAAGTAAGTTTTTATAATGCTCAGCCTTGTCAGGTTGATTTTGTTTTTGATAGAGTAAAAACAGATTATACAAGGTTTCGCTTTCAAATTTGGAGTTGGGAAAGCGTTTAAGTAAAACTTCAAAAATATGAATTGCATTGCGTGGCTCGTCAAGTTTGAAGTCATAAATTTTACCCAGCTCAAAAGCGGCATTTTCCATACGGATATTAGAGGAGTCTATTTTGGAACGCGTTTTTTCAATTTCAGCCCAAATTTTGGCTTTTTCGGTATCTATACGTTTTTTCAAGATTTCCTCTTTGGTTGGCTCACGATGGGCTAAAATAGTAAGTGAGTCGTCTTCTGCAGTAGCAGTAGAGGGTTTATTGCTGCGTCGCCAGTGGTCTTCTAATTTTCGGTTTTTCCATTTTTTAAGGAAAGCGGCTTTTCCTAGGCTTACGCTATTAGGGTTGTAAAAGTACCACAAGCCACTTTGTTGGGTGTTCACAAGGTCAAGTGTGCCTTGTTGTTTTTGGTTTTCTTGGTTACGTTTTTGGGCTAGAAGGCGTTGGCGTTCTTCGGCTTGCATTTTGGCTTCCTCTTGCTTTCTGAGGGCTTTATTTAGGTAGTCCTCTAATTCTGTGGGTGGCATAGCTGCCATACGTTGCAAGCTATCCTCGCGTTGGTAAATACGAAGATGCTTTACAAACTCGGCTAATATTTTTTGCCTTTTTTGTACTTCGGCATAATTTTTCAAATGTTTAGGTAAATGAATAATTACACTATCGTAATCCTGCTGAGCTAATTCAAATTGCTTGCGTTTGTAGTGAATTTCACCTAATTTCAAGAAGGTATAACCCTTTTGTTGTGGGTTTTTACTTACTTCGGTTGCTTTTTGCAGGTAGTCAAGGGCTTGCGTAGTATCCTTTTGTTTAAGTTCAAACATTGCCATTTCGTAGTAAATCTTATCAAGGTAATCTTTATTTTTGCTATCTTTGAGCAAGCGTTTATAGTAACGTAGGATTTTTCGTGTGTCCGCTTTGTTGTTTGTATTAGCAACCTGCCCCATGAAAAGTCGTGCATAAAAAGACATTTCATAGGTGGGATTATTATTCAAAACTTTTCTATATTGTTTCAAAGCCTGTTCATCTTGTCCTAAATTTTGCAATACCTGCCCCATGATAAAGCGTATTCTGCCTTTGCGTTCTCCTCCGGGCATAAGTTTTAGGGCTTGGTTAAGTTGTGCGGCGGTTTCTTTCCAGTCCTCTATTTCTCTAAAATAGTGTGCCTTTACTAAATAAAACTCTAATCGATTAGTCCTATCGCGAATTTCCATGGTGCGTAAGTAATCAATCACCGATTTGGCACTGTTAAGGTCTCCCTGTTCAAAAAAAGTTTTAGCCAAACACAATAGAGCCGTTTGGCGGTCCTTGTCTGTTTTAGCTTTGGCATTTACATATTTGTAGGTAATTATGGCATCTTCGTAATTTTGCATATATTGACGCGCTTTACCCACAGCAATATAACTGGCATCTAACCAACGGCTCTTCTTACGCCGATTGATAACAATAGCCGCCTTCTTGATACAATCTTCTAAACTATCCTTAGAGGACTTCATTTTGATACTATCTACAGCAGGAAATACATCTAATACAGAGTTATAGTCGTCAATTCTTACTTGGAAACGTTTTTTTTCTATCCACATCAATTTTTCTTTGGCAATGAAATATGCATTATACTTGCCAACAATATTTTGATAAATTTTACTTTCGCAGGCACTTATTAATAAAAAGACTACACACGTAGTAAATACAAAAAAGAGGTGTTGCAAGGATCGTATAAGGTTATTAAGATACTAACTAAATTCACAGAATATAATGCAAAGATAAAAATTTTTAGAAAATAAATTACAGGTGCTAATTCAGATTTCTAAGCAAAGAGCAGACAGTCGCGTGCCTGGCTAGGTGTTGGTAGATTATTCAGTTGAATTAACCTATTCCCCAAAGATTTACTTCCCTCAAATACAGAAACTATCTCTTACCATTGGATTACTTAGTAAAATTTCTCAAAAATAGGAAGGTTTAGAATTGTATTGAAAAATTGCACACATTTTGCCATAATATATTTGTTCGTAAATCAAAAAATATTTTTTTTGAATGTACGCATATGGGATTGCATTAAGAATGTTACACCAAATCTTTCTAGGTGAGCTATTTTTTGTGCTATATAGTTGGGGGGTCTTTTTTTTAGGTGCAATCAATTTAGGCTATTGCCAAGAGAGTTCACAATTACACGGGCTTAATCCCCAAAAAGCTATTTCCCAATATCAACATGATGTTTGGAAAAAAGAAAATGGCTTGCCTCAAAATAGTGTTTTTTCTGTTTTACAAACCGCTGAGGGGTATTTGTGGGTAGCTACCTATGAAGGATTAGGTAGATATGACGGTGCGGAGTTCGTTTGTTTTAATAGCTCAAACGTACCTGAAATGCTCACAAGTAGCACTTGGAAATTATTTGAGGATAGCTACGGCACCCTTTGGATTGGCACGAACAACGGTGGGCTTATCCGCTACAAGAAAGGAAATTTTAAGACCTACACCACTGAACAAGGGCTATACAGCAACGTGGTGATAGCTATTGCCGAAGATGATCAAAAAAAACTTTGGATTGGTACACGCAATGGCTTGTCGCAAATGCAAGAGGAAAGTTTTCAAACCTTTACTACGGTACACGGTTTAGTCTCAAACCAAATTACAGCCTTGCAAAAAGGACAAGACCAAACGCTCTGGATTGGTACTAATCGTGGGCTAATGGCATACAAACAAGGTAGATTTGAGGATTACAACCGCAAAATTTTACTCACTAACCGAAATGTTACTGCCATATACCAAGATAAAAATCGTATAATTTGGATAGGAACCCCAGCAGGACTACTAAGGTACGATGAGCAAATAGGTAAACAAGACCTCTTTACCACCAAAGAGGGCCTGACAGATGACTATATTACCGATCTCTTACAAGATAGTCGCGGTACACTTTGGATTGGTACACAAAACGGTGGATTAAATCGTATCACCCCCCAAGAACTTTACAAACCTAAACCTCGCTTTGATAGCTTCACTATTAAACAAGGACTTTCAGCCAACAGTATTAACAGCTTGTTTGAAGATGTAGAAGGAAGCCTCTGGATTGGCGTAAACCGAGGTGGGCTGAATCGCTTGCGCGATGGAAAGTTTACTAATATTACAACTAATGAAGGGCTATCAGATAATATTGTTAATTGTATTTTAGAAGACCAAGACGGCGCCTTATGGATAGGTACTTTAAGCGGCGGAGTAAATTATTTGAAAAATGGTAAAATAAAGCAATATGATAAAACCCAAGGACTACCTAACAATCATGTGCGTTCCATTATGCAAGCCCAAGATGGCTCTATGTGGTTCGCCACCTACGGCGGTGGAATTGCGCAACTACAGAATCAAACTATTAAAGTTTATACAGACCAAGATGGATTAGCTAGTAACATTACTCGCAGTATTTACCAAACTCGCGATGGAAATATTTGGGTTGGCACGCGCAACGGCTTATCTATGCTCAGAAATAAGCAATTTACCACTTACACCACGCGCAACGGCTTGCCCAACAATTCTATTATCCCTATTTTAGAAGATAGTAAAGGCAATTTGTGGGTAGGCACTGATGGAGGAGGGGTAGCTTTTCTGAAACCTAATGAACAGAAATTTATTGCTCTTGACAGCAAGAAAGGTTTAGCCAATGACCTCGTGTTTGCTTTTTATGAAGACAAAGAAACTAATCTCTGGATAGGAACAAAAGGCGGATTATCCCTGTGGAAAGATGGGAAGTTGCAATCTATTCTGCCCAAAGACGGCTTACCTAATGACGCTATTTATTCCATTACAGAAGATAAAGAAGGCAATTTATGGATGAGTTGTAACAGTGGGGTATTTTCTGTCAATAAAAAACAAATTTTTGACTTCTTTGCCAAAAGACTAATCCGTATCTCATGCAGAATTTACCAAGAAGAAGATGGTATGAAAAGCAGTGATTGTGCGGGCTCAGCACAACCTACCGTTTGCAAGGACCGCAACGGCAACCTATGGTATCCCACTACCAAAGGAATTTCCATGCTTAATCCCGAAAGCATTAAAATCAATCAACTGCCTCCCTCTATTGTTATCAAAGAGTTTTTGGTAGACAACAAGCCCTATCCAATAGACGGAGAATTGATTGAATTACCTGCAGGAAGCAGCAAGATTGAATTTGATTTTGCAGCATTAAGCTTCTTAGCTCCTAACCGCATTGTCTATCGCTACAAACTAGAAGGCTTTGATAACGAATGGATAGAAATACATAACAAACACGAAGTTTTTTATACTAATTTAGCCCCTGGTAAATATACCTTTCGGCTTAAAGCCGCTAACAATGATGGTATTTGGAATGAACAAGGCATACAACTCAAATTCTATATTAAGCCTTTTTTTTACCAAACATGGTGGTTTTATATTTCGGCAAGTGCAAGTCTAATTTCTTTGGGCTTTTTGCTCTATTTTTGGCGAATACACAGCTTAGAACGAGCTAAAATGATATTAGAACGAAGCATAGCAGAACGTACTATTCAAATCTCTGAACAATACCGAAAAATTACACAACAAGCTGAAGAATTAGAAAGAATTAACAATATCGTACGCACCCTAAACAAAGAGGTACATTTAGAAAATGTACTGAAAACAGTACTAGAACAAGGTATACATCTCTTTGACCAAGCCCAAAAAGGTATCTTCCTGCTCAAAAACCCACAAAACAATCATTTCGATTTAGTAGCTCAATATGGTTATGAAGATACAAACCTTGCTGAACAACATTTTGAAATACAGAAAGTACAACAATATTGCCAACAAGGAAAAAAAATAGAAGAAGACCTATGGCTTATCGAACCTGCAAAAAATAGTGAACTACTTACCCCACAATACCAACCTGAAACCTCCGTAGCAATGCCCATTTATATAGAAAATGACCTCAAAGGAGTAATGTTTTTGGATAACTACCAAAAAGATAGTGTAATAGAAAATGGCACCGTACAAAGGTTATTACGTTTCAAAGAACATGCAGTTTCTGCATTTTCCAAAGCTAATTTTTTGCGTGAGATTGAGGAGAAAAATCAGGTTGTGGAAAATTCACTGAAAAAAGTTGCCGATAGCATTCGCTACGCACGGCGCATTCAGCGTACTATCTTGGGCAGTCAAGAGGAAATTATTAGTTATTTCAAAGATGCATTTATTTTCTACGAACCCAAAGACATCGTTTCAGGCGATTTTTACTGGTTTACAGAAACCTTGCCTGAACCTAAATTTGATATCAACCCTGATTACAGAACCTCTGTATTCAAAGGCTTTACAGACCCTAAACTAGCTATTGCCGCAGTAGATTGCACAGGGCATGGCGTTCCAGGAGCCTTCATGACCGTGATTGGGTATGATTTACTTAACACGATTGTTATAGAAGAGAAGATTATTGTACCACACAAAATTTTGCATAAACTTGACCAGGGAGTAAAGAAATTCCTTAAACAAGAAGAGGGCGGACAAATAAATGAAGGTATGGATATTGCCCTTTTAATGATTGATTTTACAAAGCAAATCGTGGAATTTGCAGGAGCAAAAAATCCATTACTTTATGTACGTAATGGAGAAATGCACATCGTATCTGCTTCAAAGTATCCCATTGGAGGCTCTCAAATTAAGCACAAGTCCTTTCAAACGCATACCATTCCTTACCAAGAAGGCGATGCATTTTATATCTTCACTGATGGCTTTCAAGACCAATTCGGCGGTGAGCGAGATAGCAAATACACTACCCGTAGATTTAGAGAATTTTTACTCTCCATTAGCCACCTACCTATGCCCCAACAACGTGAAAAGCTAGCCCAAGAACTTAATACTTGGAAAGGAGATAGAAAGCAAACCGATGACGTATTAGTAATTGGTATTCGCTTCTAAAAAGTAATTCTCAAAAAAGAAACTAAAATAAAAATCTCTCACAAACTGAATATTTTAACAAAAACATAAAAGATAGCTCACAAATTCTAAGAAAAATACTATTTTTGTAGCCCTAATTTTTGCTAAACATTTTCACAACTATAATATTTTTTGTATGAAAGCACAAGAAATTCAGGAACTAATAGATTGTATTGCTAAATCTGGTTTAGAAGAGGTAAATATTGAAGTTGAAGGCTTTAAGCTAAATATCAAACGAAGCAATCTAACTCGTCAAGAAATAATAACCATCCAGCCCAGTACCAGCGCTACTCCCAGTACAGCCGTTCTGCAAGCTCCTATCATTCAATCACCAGTTGCCCAAGTTACCACACAAACAGCTACACAACCTATCCAAACCCAGCCTGAACCCCTCTCACAACCTCAGCCCTTAGAAAAAGAAAAAAAACTAGTGCCTATCAAATCACCTATGATTGGCACATTTTATCGCTCTCCTAACCCAGAAGCACCTCCTTTTGTGAACGTAGGTGATGAAGTTAAGGTAGGGCAAGTAGTTTGTATTATAGAAGCTATGAAATTATTTAATGAAATAGAATCAGAAGTTTCAGGTAGAATTGTAAAAGTTTTGGTAGATAATGCCACCCCCGTAGAATACGACCAACCGCTCTTTTTGGTAGAACCTAACTAATCCTTGAAAATAAAATTAGCTTCAAAGCCTAATATACCTAGCATTAAATCTAAGCTGTGTATTTTTTTTTTCAATTTCAAGATTTAGTCCATTATTTACAACCTAATAAATTTATGTTCAAAAAAATATTGATAGCTAATCGCGGTGAAATTGCCTTACGTATTATTCGCACTTGCAAAGAAATGGGCATAAAAACAGTGGCTGTTTACTCTACTGCTGACAGAGAAAGCTTACACGTAAAGTTTGCAGATGAAGCCGTTTGTATCGGTCCTCCCCCTAGCCGACAATCATATCTCAAAATTCCTAATATCATTGCTGCTGCTGAAATTACTAATGCCGATGCCATTCACCCAGGCTATGGCTTCCTGTCTGAAAATGCCGAATTCTCCAGAGTCTGTCAAGAACACGGTATTAAATTCATTGGAGCAAGTCCCGAAATGATCGCTACCATGGGGGATAAATCCACTGCCAAAGATACTATGAAAAAGGCAGGCGTACCTATTATTCCCGGTTCTGATGGACTACTCAATTCTCTAGAAGAAGCCAAAGAATTAGCCAAAGCTATCCAATATCCTGTTATCATTAAAGCCACAGCAGGAGGCGGAGGTAGAGGTATGCGGATTATCCAATCGGAAGAAGAATTTGAAAACGCTTGGAACAGTGCTAAAACAGAAGCCGAGGCAGCCTTCGGAAACGGAGGACTCTACCTAGAAAAATATATTGAAGAACCTCGTCATATTGAAATTCAAGTAGCAGGCGACCAGTACGGCAAAGCATGTCATCTCTCAGAACGTGATTGTAGCATACAACGCAGACACCAAAAACTAGTAGAGGAAACTCCTTCCCCTATAATGACTCCCGAGCTGAGAGCAAAAATGGGAGAAGCCGCTATCAAAGCCGTGAAAGCTATCAATTACGAAGGAGTAGGTACCATAGAGTTTTTGGTGGATAAAAACGGTGATTTCTACTTCATGGAAATGAATACACGCATTCAGGTAGAACACCCTATTACAGAGGAAGTTACAGATTTTGACCTTATCAAAGAGCAGATTAAAATCGCCGCAGGCGTCCCCATTTCAGGTAGGAACTATGAGCCGCTATTATATGCAATGGAGTGCCGAATCAATGCAGAAGACCCTAGCAACGGCTTCCGACCTTCCCCTGGTAAAATCACTAATTTGCATATCCCCGGTGGACGTGGCGTAAGGGTAGATAGCCATATCTACGCAGGCTATACTATCCCTCCTAACTATGACTCCATGATAGCTAAATTGATTGTGAGCGGGCAATCTCGCGAAGAGGTAATTGTACGAATGAAACGAGCCTTGCAGGAATTTGTAATTGAAGGAATCAAAACCACTATCCCCTTCCATATCCGCCTTATGGATAATGAGAAATTTAAAGCAGGGGATTTTAATACCGCTTTTTTGAATAATTTTGATTTTAAGGGGCTTTAATAACCAAGGCTTTACAACTTCACTTCATTTTACATCCAAAACCAAGCTATGCAAAACCTTCAAGAAAATGCAAACCAACTCGTGCCTTTTGTACACCTGCACGTACACACTCAATTTTCACTTCTAGATGGCGCAGCAAGTATACCTGGCTTAATGAAAAAAGCCAAAGCCGACGGCATGAAAGCTATCGCTCTTACTGACCACGGTAATATGTTTGGAGCTTTCAAATTCGTTGCCGAAGCTGACAAGTACAACCTTAAACCAATTGTAGGCTGCGAATTCTATCTTGTAAAAAATAGACACCAAAAAGAATTTAGCAAACATAAAAAGGATGAGCGTTTTCACCAACTATTATTAGCTAAAAACCCCGAAGGCTATAAAAATCTCACTAAACTTTGCTCTCTAGGCTTTATTGAAGGACTTTATAGCAAATACCCCCGCATTGATAAAGAAATCTTGGTAAAGTATCACCACGGACTTATTGCTACCTCGTGTTGTATTGGAGCAGAAATTCCACAAACTATACTCAAAAAAGGAGAAAACGAGGCTGAAAAATTACTCCAATGGTGGATTGATCTCTTCGGGGAAGACTATTACATTGAACTCCAACGCCATAATCTCAAAAATATCGACAATACGGGAATTAGCCAAGAAGATATTAACCAAATATTGCTCAAGTGGGCAAAAAAATATAACCTTAAAGTAATTGCCACCAATGACTCGCACTACATAAACGAGGAGGATTGGAACGCACACGATATTCTGCTTTGTATCAACACAAGTGAAAAAAAAGCTACACCTATCGGTGAGGGAAAGGGCTTCCGTTTTGGCTTTCCTAATAGTCAATTCTATTTCAAAACTCAAGCTGAAATGAATCAGCTATTCGCTGATATACCTTTTGCCCTCGAAAATACATTAGACATCGTAGAAAAAGTGGAAAAATTAAAATTAAAACGCGACGTCTTGTTACCTAATTATCAACTTCCCGAAGGCTTTACTAATCAGCACGATTATTTACGACATCTTACTTTTTTAGGAGCCAGCAAAAGATATGGCAGTATTAGCCCTGAAATAGAGCAACGCCTAAACTATGAGTTAGGAATCATAGAAAAAATGGGCTTTTCAGGTTATTTTCTTATCGTGCAAGATTTTATCAATGCGGCAATAGCTATGGGTGTAAAAGTTGGGCTAGGACGTGGCTCTGCCGCAGGTTCTGCTGTAGCTTATTGCATAGGAATTACTAACATAGATCCCATAAAATATGATTTACTTTTTGAGCGTTTTCTCAACCCTGAACGTGTAAGCATGCCTGATATTGATACCGATTTTGATGATGTTGGCAGGCAAAAAGTGATTGATTACGTAGTAGAAAAATATGGTAGAAATCAAGTAGCTCAACTCATTACTTATGGCACAATGGCAGCCAAAATGGCAGTCAAAGACGTAGCCCGCGTTCTGGATCTGCCTCTAGAAGAAGCTAACCGCATTGCCAAACTTATTCCTGAAAAGCCTGGAATCAGGTTAGAAGATGCTATTAACGAAAGCCCTGAGTTACG
This sequence comes from Microscillaceae bacterium, assembly GCA_025054775.1. GTDB lineage: Bacteria > Bacteroidota > Bacteroidia > Cytophagales > Microscillaceae > JANWZA01. The sequence goes on along the minus strand of JANWZA010000014.1, from coordinate 42,159 downwards.
AGAAATATTTAACAGCAACGACATTCGCACTACAGTACTAAAAGAAGCTAAAATCCTGGAAGGTTCAGTACGAAATACGGGTATCCACGCCGCAGGAGTTATCATTGCTCCCGATGACCTTACTAATTACATTCCTGTTTGTACTTCCAAAGATACTAACCTTTTAGTTACGCAATATGATGGTAAAGTAATTGAAGAGGCAGGTATGCTCAAAATGGATTTTTTAGGGCTAAAAACCCTTACCATTTTGAAAGACGCACTCGCCCTCATTAAAAAAAATCACGGCATAGAGATCGACCTAGATAAAATTCCATTAGATGACCCGAAAACTTACCAACTTTACCAAAGAGGTGATACCATTGGTACATTCCAATTTGAGTCTGAGGGAATGCAGACGTACCTCCGCCAATTGAAACCTACTAATATTGAAGATTTAATTGCTATGAATGCCCTTTATCGCCCTGGTCCGTTAGCATTTATTCCTATATATATTGACCGAAAGCATGGGCGAGAGCAGGTAGAATATCCGCATGAACTCTTGAAACCTATCTTGGAAAAAACCTACGGAATTATGGTATATCAAGAGCAAATCATGCAGACGGCTCAAATCTTAGCAGGTTATACCCTCGGTGAAGCAGACCTCTTGCGTAGGGCAATGGGTAAAAAAGACAAAGAAAAAATGGCAAAAGAGCGAGTAAAATTTGTAGAAGGAGCAGAAAAACTACACCAAATCCCTAAAGCCAAAGCCGAAGAGATTTTTGACATCATGGAACGTTTTGCCGAATATGGATTCAATCGTTCCCATTCAGCCGCTTATTCGGTATTAGCTTATCAAACAGCCTACCTCAAAGCTAACTACACCCCTGAATACATGGCCGCAGTGCTTAGCCACAATATGGATATTGAAAAAATCACTTCTTTTATTGAAGAAACTCTTAGGCTTGGTGTGCAAATTCTTGGACCTGACGTTAACGAAAGTGAGGAGACTTTTACTGTAAATACAAAAGGGCAAATTCGTTTCAGTCTAGCAGCTATTAAAGGCACAGGGGAAGCCGCCGTAAGGGAGATAATTAGAGAACGCAATCAAAACGGACTATTCAAAGATATTTTTGATTTCATACAACGTGTAAATCTACGCACTGTTAACAAAAAAATATTAGAAAGCTTAGCACAAGCAGGTGCTTTTGATTGCTTTAAGATCCACCGGGCTACTTATTTTCAGCCCTTGGGCAATGAAGGCACCTTCATAGAACTGCTAATCAAATTTGGAAATGCCCTCCAACAAAGTAAAGATGAAAGCATAAGTTCACTCTTCGGTGGAAGAGCTATGAAAGAAACTATCAGCACCCCTAAAATTCCTGATTGCAAGCCTTGGAGCAGACTTGAACAATTAGAAAAAGAAAAAGAAGTCGTAGGTTTTTACATCTCTGGACACCCTCTGGATAACTTCCGTGCCGTCATGAAGGCACTTAAAGTTACGCCTATAAGCAAACTTGACAATAGTAAAAATTTAGAGATAAGTCTAGCAGGCGTAGTTACCAAGTCTCAAACTAAAACTGATAAAAATGGAAATGCCTTTACAAGTTTTACTCTGGAAGATTTTACAGGTTCAAAAGAAATAACTCTATGGCGAGAAGAACATAAAAAATTTGCTGAATATGTGCAGTCAGGTGCTGTCCTTTTGCTTAAAGGAAAATACCAACCATGTTACGGCTCTACAGATAGATTTGAACTCAAAGTAATTCAAATTCAGGATTTAGAGGAGTTACAAGAACAAAAATGTAAAGGTATTTTGCTGAATGTTGATATTTTGAAGGTAGATAACACTTTAGTAATCAACCTAAAAAATTTGATTGAACAATACGCAGGGAAATATCTGCTCAAGGTACAATTACTGGATTATGAGAGTCAAATGCAAGTAGAAATGGCTTCACGACAATACAAGGTGAGTTTAAGTGAAACCTTTATGCAAAAAGTCGCTGAATTAGGTCTAGAGGCAGAGATTATGTTTTAAGTTATTAGTAGAGCATCCTTATTCAAAAAAATGCTTTCCAAAAGATAAAAACTTTTGGAAAGCATTTAGTTTGTTTAATTTCACATATTTCGCCTATACTGCCCCCCTACCTGATACAAAGCATGGCTCATCTGCCCCAAACTGCAATATTTAGCTACTTCCATTAAAGCCTCAAAAATGTTTCCATTCTCTACTGACACTTTTTGCAAATATTTTAACATTTCTGGGGCTTTCTCTGCATTGCGAGCATGAAAGGCATGTAACTGAGCGATCTGAAATTCTTTTTCTTCAGTAGTACTTCTAATTATCTCGGAAGGAATAATAGTAGGCGAACCGTTAGGGTCTAGAAATGTATTCACACCAATAATAGGTAATTCCCCTGTATGTTTTTTCATTTCATAATACATACTCTCCTCTTGAATTTTAGCCCGTTGATACATTCGTTCCATTGCTCCTAATACGCCGCCACGCTCTGAAATAGAGCGGAATTCGTGGTAAACGGCTTCCTCTACCAAGTCAGTCAATTCTTCAATAATAAATGAACCTTGTAAAGGGTTTTCATTTTTTGCCAACCCTAGTTCGTGGTTAATAATCATCTGGATAGCGATTGCCCTACGCACACTCTCCTCGGTAGGAGTGGTAATTGCTTCGTCATAGGCGTTGGTATGCAGAGAGTTGCAGTTGTCGTAGATAGCATACAAGGCTTGCAAAGTAGTCCGAATATCATTAAAAGCAATTTCTTGAGCGTGCAGACTGCGTCCTGAAGTTTGAATATGATATTTGAGTTTTTGGCTACGCTCATTACCTTTGTACTTATACTTTATAGCCTTTGCCCAAATCCTACGAGCAACTCTCCCTAATACAGAGTACTCTGGATCCATGCCATTAGAGAAGAAGAATGACAAGTTAGGGGCAAAATCATCGATGTGCATACCTCGCGAAAGGTAATACTCTACAAAAGTGAAGCCATTAGAAAGTGTGAGGGCAAGTTGTGTAATAGGATTTGCACCTGCTTCAGCAATATGATAGCCTGAAATGCTAACAGAATAGAAATTACGTACTTTATGCGTAATGAAATATTGCTGAATATCGCCCATCATACGGAGAGCAAATTCAGTGGAGAAGATACAAGTATTTTGGGCTTGGTCTTCTTTTAAGATATCGGCTTGTACTGTACCGCGCACTTGAGAGAGAGTATAAGCCTTTATTTTCTCATACACGTCTTTGGGCAAAACTTGGTCACCTGTAACACCTAAAAGCATTAAGCCTAAGCCATCGTTGCCTTCAGGCAAAGCAGGTGCGTTGTATTGCGGAATAGGCAAGCCTTTTTGTTGATAAATTGCTTGAATTTTAGCTCTTACCTCCTCCTCTAAGCCATTTTGTTTGATGTAAAGTTCGCATTGTTGGTCAATGGCAGCGTTCATAAAAAATGCCAACACCATAGGGGCAGGTCCGTTGATGGTCATAGAAACGGAGGTGGCAGGGTGGCAGAGATTAAAGCCTGAGTACAATTTTTTGGCATCATCTAAGGTAGCTACGCTCACGCCTGAGTTGCCAATTTTTCCATAGATATCTGGTCTATAGTCAGGGTTTTCTCCGTAAAGTGTTACACTATCAAAGGCAGTAGAGAGGCGTTTGGCAGTCAAGCCTTTGGAAACATAGTGAAATCGTTTGTTAGTTCTTTCAGGTCCACCTTCACCTGCAAACATTCGTGTAGGGGCTTCGCCCTCACGTTTCAAAGGGAATACACCAGCAGTGAAGGGAAAGAACCCAGGAGCGTTTTCCGTTAATAACCATTTCAAAATATCGCCCCAGTCTTCGTATTTAGGTAGAGAAATTTTGGGAATTTTCGTACCCGAAAGCGAAGTATGATAAAGGTTTTGCTCAATAATCTTATCACGTACTTGAAACTGGTACTTCTCAGCTTTATAACGCTTTTTAGTAGCCGCCCAATCCTTGAGCATAGCTTTGCACTCTGCATCAAGTCGATTTTCTAATTCAGTGTATTGAGCAATCAAATCTTTCAAATATTCAGGTTCACCTTGCTCATAAGCCACCACTGAAACTATATTTTCAGATTGCTCAATAATTTGAATTTTTTGCTTACCTATATTTGCTCGTAGCAAATCTATTGTACCTTTAAGTTGGTACATTTTGCGAGCAATATCAGTTTGTTCTTTTACAAATTTGTGATAACTTTCGGCATTTTCACAAATTTCAGCCAAATACCGCACTCTATCAGGGGGAATGATGTAAATTTTTTCTGACATCTTTTCGGTAATTTCAAAGTCAGATTGCAGAGCTGTAACACCTGTTTTCTCTACCAGTTTATCCATAATTTTACGGTAGAGAACATTTGTTCCAACATCATTGAATTGAGAAGCAATAGTGCCGTAGATGGGTAGTTGCTCGTCAGGAGTGTTCCAAAGATTATGGTTACGTTTGTATTGTTTTCTTACATCGCGCAGAGCATCAAGTGAGCCCCGCTTATCAAATTTATTAATAGCAATAATATCGGCAAAATCCAACATATCAATTTTTTCTAATTGGGTAGCGGCACCATACTCGGCGGTCATTACGTAGAGGCTCATATCTGAATGCTCTACAATTTCCGTATCGGATTGCCCAATACCTGAAGTTTCTACAATTATCAAATCAAACCTTGCATATTTGCAGATATCAATTGCATCTTGCACGTAACGGCTCAAAGCCAAATTACTTTGGCGCGTAGCAAGGCTACGCATATATACACGCGGGTTGAAAATGCTATTCATACGTATTCTATCCCCTAGTAAAGCACCTCCTGTTTTACGTTTGGATGGATCTACCGAAATAACCGCCACGGTTTTCTCCTCAAAATCCATTAAAAATCTACGTACCAGCTCATCTATCAAACTTGACTTACCTGAGCCTCCTGTGCCTGTAATACCAAGAACAGGAATTTTGGGATTAAGTTGAATGCTCTGCTGAATTTGTTCTTTAATCTGGTCGAATTCTTGCGGATAGTTTTCAGCAACAGAAATTAAGCGGGCAATGCTTTGGTGATGTTTTGTTTTAGCAAGTTCTAATAAACGTTCTAATTCAGATTGTTCTTCTATCTCCTCACCTACGGCAATCAAGGATTTAGTTTTTTGAGGCTGATAGGTAGGAAAATCACATTTCATTAGCACGTCATTTATCATGCCTTGTAAGCCCATTGCCCTACCATCATCAGGGTGATAGATGCGGGCTATGCCGTAGGCATGTAACTCTTCTATTTCAGAAGGTAAAATTGTGCCACCCCCTCCACCAAAAATTTTGATATTCGCTTTACGTGCCTTGAGCAGGTCGTACATATATTTGAAATACTCCATATGTCCGCCTTGGTAAGAGGTAACAGCTATGGCTTGGGCATCTTCTTGAATAGCACAATCCACAACTTCAGCTACACTACGATTATGCCCTAAATGTATAACTTCAGCTCCTGTGCTTTGCATAACGCGCCGCATGATATTGATAGCCGCATCATGCCCATCAAACAAAGAAGCCGCCGTAACTATACGAATAGGATTTTTAGGCTTGTAAGGTATTGGATTATTCATAAAATTTCTTAAATTTGTACTAATTTTTGCCTGCAAATATACACTTTTTTAAGCAAAAGGCTTAAAAGCAAGTATTTTTTTTTGAATACCCAAAAGCATATTCAATTAAAATAAGATTTCTCAAACTCATAGGTTTGAGTCAAATCTAAGTAAGTTAGCTTGTCAGTAGGTCTGGTAAATCTTACAAGTAGGATTTTTGTATCGTGGAGTCTATTGAACAACGGAAGACTTTTTGCAAAAAATGAGTCCTAAAAGTTGGTAATATAATTCAACATTTCTTATGTCCTCAAACTGATTACTCTTATTCATTCATTTTTTTACAAGCAAAATAATTTACTGTTAAATTTTCTGAACAACACTCACTCACTTTTATTTAGCTTTTAAGCTAAAATTTCATTCACGCTTCGTTCTATACTTTGGCAAATAGCATCTAAAGGTAAATCGTTGATATCTTTTCCAAACGGGTCTTCAATTTCCTCTCCGATAAGTTTTAGCCCTGCTAAGGCATAAAAAGTAAAAACTACTACCAAAATAGTCCAGTATTTCAGGTCATGTATTAGGCTAAATGGCAAAGAAATGGTGTAAAGGTTAAGAAATTGATTAAGGTGAGTGTTATATGCTTGAGGCATAGGTGTGCTCCGAATACGGTCGCAGGCTCCCATAACATCTACAAATTCTTTGAGGTGAGCATCTAAGCTCAATAAATGAGACTCGTGCAATGAATTATCATTATTACGCAAAGCCACTAATTCATACATACGTTTTACAATCATAGAAGGCAAATTTTGGGCATTAGCCAGTGCTTGTTTATCTTGGGAAGTGAGCGAATGTAGATTATTAACATCAGAATTATCGCGAAGGTGATGTTTGAGGGCAAAAGCGAAAGCGGGAATATGCCTTTTGAAAAACTCGCGGTCTTGAGGTTGAGTAAAAAAAGCATTAACTTTGATTGCAAAATTTCGCGAATTGTTAATCAAACTACCCCACATACGTCTCCCCTCCCACCAACGCTCATAGGCCGTATTCGTCCTGAATACGAGTAACAAACCCAACGCTAAACCTAAAATAGAGTGTACTACTCCCGTCATTTTCAATTTTAATTCAAACACTTCGTAATTTAGATATACCAAAAAATAAGTATAAAAGCCCAAAATAATCATACCATCTAAAAGACTCACCAAGGTAGTAATATCCCACATAGATTGGTGAAAAAACATGGTACGAGTAGCTTGCAATTTTTTTCGCTTAGCAGGCATAACTTTGGTTAAATTGTATTTTTTGATATATTTTTGAATACAAAATTAGCAAAAAAGCCGAAATAAAGATATGAATAACTTGGTGCTTCTTGTACAATAAGAATATAGGTAGGTATCTATTGGTTTCGAGGGTTTGGAGAAAAAATAGAAGTAAATTAATCAGAAAACGAAAAGTTTTATTACTTTTGCTTATTGTATAGTTTCTTAAATGTTATATCCTTTTTGCACGAACATAACCTATGTTTTCCCTTAAACCTAATTTATTTGGGATGAGTATTGTAGCCATCCTTATAGTCGTTGTTGCTTTTTTTTACTTCAATCGCAAGTCTGAAGAATATGAACCTGTTCCTTCAAAAGACTCTAGCAATACTCTGCAAGAGCCCATTTTTAAGAAAAAGGAACAGAAGGAATACAAGCAAGGGAAAGTACAGGAAGAGGGATTAGAAATTCCTGAGTTTAGTTCGGATGAAATCATTGTGCGGCATACGCATTATACTCTTTGCTACAGCGAAGAACATGAACAAGCTAAATGGGTAGCCTACCAGTTAGATGCTCGTGAATTACAAAAAGAAGCTGAACGTGGAAACGATTTTAGACCTGACCCTGCCGTCCCTACGGGCTCAAGCCTCCCTGAGGACTATCGCGGAAGCGGATATGACCGCGGGCATTTAGCTCCCGCAGGCGATTTTGCTTTCTCGCAAGAAGCAATGTCCGAAACATTTTACATGAGCAATATGAGCCCACAAGTTCCCGAGCTTAATCGGGAAGGATGGCGAATATTAGAGGAGACTATACGCGAATGGGCTAAAAGAGACAAAAGTCTTTTAATAGTTACAGGTCCGGTCTTAAAAGGTAAAATGAAGAAAATTGGTAAAAGAAACAAAGTTAGTGTACCACCTGCTTATTATAAGGTAGTTGTAGATATTACTGAACCCGAAAAAAAGGGAATTGGCTTTATTATGCCTAATGCAGTAATTACCAAACCTATTCATGAGTATGCCTTAACTATAGCAGAAGTAGAAAAGGAGACGGGTATCAATTTTTTTCCTAAATTAGCAGACTCGCTTGAGCGAGAGCTAGAAAACTATAACCAATGGAGTACATGGTTTAAGAAAGTAAACCGTAGAAGCAAAAGATGAGAGCAGGAGAAATGATATGACGTGAACAATATCCCAAACAAAATAAGCTGATTTATAGACGTTTGTAATTTGTAAAAAGCCAAATGCTTTACCTAATGATCATAAAAAAACTAAAATGCAAACTTAATATCCTTAGTATTTAAGTTTGCATTTTTATTAATAAGAGCCCCCTGTCGGGATCGAACCAACGACCTACTGATTACAAGTCAGTTGCTCTACCAGCTGAGCTAAGGAGGCTTTCTTTATTTTTTTAGTGGTGCAAAGGTAAAGTTTTTTTTTGAACTGACAAAATTTTTTTATACTTTTTTTTCAGTTTTTTCTCCCAATTTACTTTGTAAAAGTTTTAGCTGATTTTTTAACAAAGCTAGTTCATTCTCGGACTCAGCAATTTTGGCATTCATATCTTGGCGAAGTTTTTCTGCTGAAGAGGATTTTGAGTTTTGCAGAAATCCTAAGTTATTTTTAAGTGTTGCTATATCATTTTCTAACTTAGCAATCTTCCGTTTCAAAATACTTTCTTTTTGTCCTGCTTTTTTACTGAAATCTTTATCAATACCGCTTTCTGAAAGTTTGAGTTGCAAGTCAAAACGCATTTGTTTCTTTTCGGAATTACTCAATCCTTTTGCACGTTCTATAAGACGGTACATTGCAATCTCAAACCTCTGTAAAATTTCCTTCATATTTTTTTTAGGCACAAAGCCAATGCTTTTCCATTCGTTAATAAATTCATCAAAGATGGTAACCTGTTCTGCACTCTCAATATTAGTTGCATCTATTTTCTTACATAATTCTTGTTTGGCTTTCAAGTTTAGCTCATATTGCTTCTCACTTGAAATTATTTGATTTCTACGCTTTTCAAAAAAGCTATCACAAGCTTTTTTGAATCTTTCATAAATGATTTCTTGTTGCTTGACGGGAGCAGGTCCTATTTTTTTCCATTCTATTTGTAATTGTTTTAACTTTTCAGCCACTTCTTTACTATCCGCCTGCTCGTCTGCTATGAGAGCTTCAGCTTGTTCGCAAAGAGCTAATTTAAGTTTGTAGTTATTAGCTCGTTGCTTATCTAAAGCCCTTAAAAAAGCATTTTTAGTATTAAAAAATTGCTTAAAAATCGCCCAAAATTCTTTATTCAATTCGCCTGCTTTACTTTTGCTAATGCGAGGAATAGCATCCCACTCTTTTTGAATTTCTATCAATTCACGTGTTTTTTCGTTCCAAACGGTGAGTTTATCTGTATTAAAATCTTTGTAAGGTTGTATCTTTTCTAACAAGTTCTTTTTCTTTTCTAGCGCTTCTGCGATGATTCTCTCGCGTTCTGCTATGTATTCTCTTTTTCTTTGATAGATAGCATCGGAGGCGTTTTTCAGGCGTTGCCATATCTTTTTTTGTTCTCCTTTTGGTACAGGGCCTGTAGCCTTAAACTCTTCGTGCAACTTATTAAGCTCAGCAATGGCTTTTTTGATGGAGGGCTCTTGAACCAATTGTTCTGCTCTTTCACAAATATGCAATTTTTTGTCAAGGTTACGCTTCATATCTAAGTCGCGTAACTCAGCATAAATGCTTTGCTTGTCATAAAATTGTTTAATAAGAGCTTTGTAATTCTCTTTGAGTTCAAGGGCTTTATCAGGTTCTACTTTTCCGATGCTATTCCATTGTTTTTGTAAAATTCTGAATTCATTAAAGAGGTTTTGGTTATCTTCTTGCTCGATGAGTTTTCTAAATTGGTCTAAAAGTTCAAATTTAGCTTTGGTATTAGCTGCACGCTCTTCTCTGAGTTGTGCTATTTGCTTGGCTTTGGCGGCTTGTACTTGCTTGTATAGTTTGAAAAAGGTATCTCGTTCTTCGTCTTGGGGATTATATTGAAAATCCGCTGCATCCCCTCCTGCTTTTAGGTGTGCTTCAAAGGCTAATGCTCTTTCTGTGTTGATAATCACTTCAAAAGCCAAACGCATCTTTTTAATTTGAGCGTGGGTAGCTTTGATATTTTTTTGTTGGCTTAATTCTGTAATAGCTTTAAGTAGCTCGGCTTTGGTATATGTGCTGTAATCTATATCTTGAGCTGTGGTTTCGGAAGAGGCTACTTTTTCAACGTTTTTACGTTCAGTTTCAGCATCAGAAGTGGGTTTGGTTTCAAGAGATACCTCAGCAGTAGGTTTTTGCAATTCAGATGCTAGATTTGAGATATCAGAAGTATCACTCTTTTCACTTTGAGGCGAAACTTCCGAGCTAATGGTTTCGCTGAGAGTAGCTTCAGGTGTAGGTGTTGTTTTATTCTCTTCGCTTTGCTCAGGTAACTTTGAAGCAGAGTCAAGTTGTATGTCCACCGATGGAGTTACTAAGGGGGTGGTATTTTCAAAGTTGCTAGCTAGCGTGTTTTCTAAAGATATATCTTCTTTTTCGTTAAGCATGGCAAAAATACAGGGATAAGAGCAAATGTTTTTAAGAGATTTTTTAACTTTGTGCAAAAGTATTTTAGGGTGCAAAGTTAATAAAAAAATGTAAAAATTATGTTAAGCATAGAAAAAATTGCAAATCTAAGAAAAGAATATACCTTAGCTTCGTTAGACATTGCTGATGTGCCACCTAATCCACTTGTATTATTTGAGAAATGGTTTCAGCAAGCTCTTGATAGTCAAGTACTTGAAGCAAATGCGATGTTTCTAGCTACAGTAGATGCTGAAAATAAACCTTCAGGACGTGTCGTATTGTTAAAAGGTATAGAGAATGGAAATTTTTTATTTTATACGAATTACTTGAGTCGTAAAGGACAAGAGATTGCTCATAATCCGCATGTTTGCCTCACTTTCTTTTGGGCAGAGTTGGAGCGCCAAGTACGGATAGAAGGCACCGCCTCGCAAGCTTCGGCACAAACTTCTGACAACTATTTTCATAGCAGACCACGCGATAGCCAAATTGGAGCTTGGGTTTCACCCCAAAGCCAAGTTATTCAAAGTAGAGATTTTTTAGAAAAAAGTTGGGAGTTTTACGTTCAGCAGTTTAGTGGGAAAGAACTTATACAACGTCCACCCTATTGGGGAGGGTATGCTGTAAGCCCGCAAAAAATAGAATTTTGGCAAGGCAGACCGAGCCGCCTGCACGATCGCATTTTATACACTTTACAATCTGACAATACTTGGAAAATAGAACGTTTAGCCCCTTGATTTTAGATTTAATTTTCCTAAAAAAAGCGAACTTTAAATTTTTGCCTTCTGAAGGCTTGGGTAATCAGTTCTGCACACAAATTGACTATAAAGTTCCTGGGACTTCTAATCTTATATTCAATTGACACTGATTAAACTTATCAATTGTAGTTTCAACGACAACTTTGAGGGATATGTAACTGAGCCATATGATTTAAATATTTGAAAAGCACAATTCCATTTTAATCATTTTTTCAATTAATCTAAATCTTTTTCAAAAATTTAGCTAATAACTCGCGTTAAGCTTAATAGATAGATTATGAACTATTTTGGCTTATTAGCTTCCTTTTTGAAGATTTATCTTGCATAGCATAAAGTTTTAGGATAAAAGTGGCATTGCTGGCTTTCAATCTTCAAAGAAGGAGTCTGTTTTGTATTCACTAGTAGGAGTATTTTCGGTAGCTAGGTCAATAGTAGGCTCATATTGGTTGAGATCTATTTTTTGGTTCTGCTCCTCAATTAACTCTTGTACGCGTTGAATCTGCTCTTCCATATAAGTACGTGGCACACGCATGTCGAATTTGTTCACTTTTTCTTGAATTTCTTGCAGAAAATTTTTGAGTTCGTGAATAATATTTATCCGATGATTTTCCAAATCTTTGTAATCCCGTTCTTTTTCTTTCATTTCTTGTAATAGTTCGTCTAATACATTTTTGGCACGCATTTGAGCATTTTGTACAATCATTTTAGCTTGGCTACGCGCATCATTCAATATAGCATCGGACTTGAGCTGTGCCTCACGAATCTTGAGTTCGGCTGTCTTCCGAGCTTGGTCTATCATGTTCGTACTAGTGTCTTCGGCGGTTTTGAGGGTCTTGAATAGGGAGTTCTCTACTTCTTTGAGTTTAGCATTTTCTTTTTCTAGAATATCAATCCGAATTTTAAGTTCTTTGTTCTCGTCATGTATTTTTTCCCATTCTTGGGAAAGGAGGAGTAGAAAATTATTTACATCTTGTTTGTTGTAACCGCCAAAAGACTGCCGTTCAAAAGTTTTTTGACGTATTTCAATCGGTGTGATTCTCATAATATTTTTAGGTAAGTGATACAAATTAGAGGCAATATGCAGAATTATTTTGAACCTTGCAAATTTTTGATGTTTTTTTTAGAATTCAACTAAATAAGGTAAAGTATGAAAGTTTTTTTTAATAAAAACAGTAGAAAAGTTGCTTTTTTTTTATGACTTGTTAAGAACTCACAAACAAAAATTAGGCAGATACAACGCCAATTTTATTGAAATAAGTAAGGCTGTATCTGCCTAGAGCGGTTTTTTACTCTTCTTTATTATCTACAAACCATTTTTTGATGTATTTATCTACAAAAAACAAATCTCGTTCACGCTCATCGCCGAATTTTTCAAAGAGGTTCAAGATTTTACGTGCTGTTTGCTCAGCTTGCTGTTGTTCTTTTACATATTCCTGCAAAAATAAAAATGTGGGGTAATCTTTTTCTGTTAAACTTGCCTCTACAATTTGATGTATGGCATTAGCCACTGACATTTCTAGTTCTAGAACATTCTTAAATATTTCATGCAAGGAATTGTAATTTACAGGAGGTTCGGGAGTAGCAGGGACTTGAGCATGCCCACCATTGTCATTGATATACCTAAATATTTTGAGCATATGTTCGCGCTCGTCCTCTGCTCCTTTGTATAAAAATTCGGCAGCACCTTGCCAAGAGTTCACATCACACCATGAAGCCATAGCCAAATAGGCTTTAGAGGCATAAAACTCTTTGCCCAAATGTTCGTTCAGAAGTTTTTGAATATTCTCGGATAGCATAAAAATAAAATAAATTAAACATTAAAAAATTAACTATATTGTTTAACCTAAATGCCGAGCAAAAAGTTTGAAAAAAAAACAGGGCAAAACTTATCAAGCGTGAGTTAAAAATCAATTTACCACGTCGCCACGCAAAATTCTGAAACGTTTACGTGCTTCAGCCAAATACACACTGGCAGGATATTTAGTAAGATGGGCTTTGTAATATTCCATAGCTTTTTCCTTATTTTTTAGATTCTCTTCATAAATTTTGCCTATTAAAAAATTAGCATCGTCTCCTAGAATATCGTCAGGATAGAGGGCTAGGATTTTTTCCAAACTTTGGATAGCTTGCTCGTATTTGCCCATTTTGAGCAAAATTTTGGCTCTTTGGTAATAAATTTCATCGGTGAGGCTATGATTAGGAAAATCTTTAAGCATTTTGTCTAATCTTTCTAAGGCTTCATCAGCTTTGTGCTGAAATATCAGTAACTCTATATGAGCATATTCTTTGAGTGCTAGCCCGAGAGTATCAAAAACGGTATTATCTTGAATAAGCAAACTCAACTCCATAGCATCATTGGCAATTTCACGAGTAGTAGCTTCTTTTAGGATGTCTAAATGCTCTTGGGCTAACTCAAAATCACCTTTGAAATAAGAAAGTTTAGCATTACGTAGCTTGGCTTCATAGCCCAAAGGCGAATCTTTACGCATTTTTTCTACTTGTGAATAGAGCAAAGTGGATTCCCAGTCTTCTCCTTTGAGTAGGTAAATATCGCCAAGGTCAATTTTACATTGTGCTACAAAATTCAGATTACTTTTAGCTAATTCAATGGCTTCGTTTAATTGTTCAATGGCTTTATCTTTTTCATCTAAATAAAAAGCTAAAAGTAATGCTTTGCTACGCATGGCTTCGGTAGTGTGGTAGCTTTTACCAAGTTCAGTAATTAGTTTATCATAATCTTGAACAAGCGACTGCACTTCCTCTTTCACAATAGGGTAGTTTTGTGTAACTACTTGTTCTTTGGCTTTAAGGTAGTAGTTGCGGGCAATAGAATAATTGCTACTACGTGGGTACTCTTTAACGATGTATTCAAACATAGTCATAGCACTTTTGTAGTCCCCATTTTTCATAGCAATGTTGCCGATATTCAAAATTTCACTACCCTCTAGTTTGTAGCGTCTGTCAATGGCTCTTGCTTGGATAAAGGCACGATGGAATAATTTTTGTTGCAAATACAACCATAAAAGCAGTTCGTTGTACGTTAGTTCACTACTATCTTTTTGCAGTCTATCTAATAAAATGCGCTCTAATTTGTCATAATCTTCCTGTTTGGAAAGATGGTCTTGCAAGGCCCCCCGCACAAATTCAAGGTTAGTTTTGTCATTAATAACCATGTTGAGGTATTCGTTAATCATTGCATCAAGGCTATTCATAATGCCATATACTTCGGCTAGTTCAGCGGCGAAGGCATTCTTATCTCGGTTAGTTTTGCGAGCTTGTAGGTAAGTTTTCTCAGCTAATTCAGGTTTGGCTAATTTCAAGAATTTATTAGCTAGTTGAATGGTTTGTTCACTATTTTTTCTATTGTCATTTATCAGTTTGTTGTATTCCTCTTCTGCTTTTTGGGTTTTGCCTTGTAATTCTAAGAGCCAAGCCGCGTCAACTTTATAGCCAAAGTCTTCGGGGTAATCTTTGGTCATTTTTTTGGTTAATTTTTCGGCTTCCTTCCATTGTTTAAGTTGAATAAGCGTAGCTAAATAATTCTTGTAAATAGAAGCAAGATGCTGTGGATATTTAGCTACTTTTTCATACATGGCAAGGGCTTTTTCAAATTCATTTTGGGTAAAATATTGTTCTGCTAGTTCTACATCTTGGGTTTGGGCAAACAAATACATTTTTGCGAAGGCAAGGCAAAACAGACACAAAAGTTTTTTCATAAAAATTAGGCGAAAGACAAAAAGTTAGATGAATTTTTAAGTATTTTTTAGATATAACGTAAAATTACACTTTGTCGTTTTCAGTTTTTAATTTTAGTTGGGGGTGTTCGTTTAGAGGGTATGAGTTTGTGCGGTAAAGTTGTTTAAGTAGGGGTAGATAAGCAGATTAAATTTTTTATTGCATCAGCTTCCAAGAAGTTCAAAGGCAAAACTTTTACTTGTTTTGCCTTTGCTTACAGGTTTTGATTACAAATAATTAAAGGTTTCCGCGTAGGGCTTGCTCACGTTCAATAGCTTCAAAGAGGGCCTTGAAGTTCCCCTTCCCAAATGATTTAGCTCCTTTGCGTTGTATAATTTCATAGAAAAGGGTAGGTCTATCTTCTACGGGTTTGGTAAAAATTTGTAGTAGATAGCCTTCTTCATCTCTATCTACTAGGATATTTAACTTTTTAAGAGCTTCTATTTCCTCTTCAATATTGCCTACACGTTCTTTGAGGTCATCGTAATATGTTTCAGGGACGTACAAGAAATCTACTCCGCGGGCTCTAAGTTCAGAAACTGTATAAATAATATCATCAGTAGCTACGGCAATGTGCTGTACGCCTGCCCCTTGATAAAATTCTAAATATTCATCAATTTGGGACTTTCGTTTGCCTTGCGCAGGTTCGTTGATAGGAAATTTGATATAACCTGTTCCATTAGAAACCACTTTGGACATAAGCGCAGAGTATTCTGTGGAAATATCTTTGTCATCAAAAGTAATTAAAAGCTTGAAGCCCATTACCTCTTCATAAAATTTTACCCATTCATTCATTTTGCCAAGTTCTACATTTCCTACGCAATGGTCAACATATTTCAACCCTACGGGCTTGGTGTTAATTCCTTTGGCAGGCTGAAAACCTGGCATAAAAACACCTTGGTAATTCTTTCGTTCCACAAAGGTATGTATTGTATCTCCGTAGGTATGAATAGCTGAAATTACTACTTTACCGTGTTCATCTTGTAAGGTAGTTGGTTCTATGGCAGGTTTGGCCCCTTTACCTACAGTATGATAAAAGGAGTATTCAGCATCATCTACTTCCAGTGCCAAAACTTTTACACCATCTCCGTGTTTATGTACATGAGTGGCAATTGGTGAGTCAGGGCGTAAAGCAGTAGTAAGTACAAGACAGATTTTACCTTGTTTCAATACGTAAGAGGCTTTATCGCGTACACCCGTTTCAGGTCCAGCATACCCTACAAGCTCGTATCCAAAAGCGGTTTGGTAATAATATGCTGCTTGTTTGGCATTACCTACATAAAGCTCTATATGGTCGGTTCCTTTTATTGGAAGTGGGTCTTGTATATTTTCCATGTGCGTTGAAAAATAAAGAATAAAAAGTTTAGGTAATTATTGAATGTAATTTGATTTGTGCAAAATTAACCAAAAAATATATAAATTACAAAAGTGTACAAGAAATATACAAAATAAAACCTTAAACTTGGAAACTCAAAACTAACTAATGCAATAAATTTGTTAGGCTTACTATGAAACATTTTGCCCTTGAAAGCAGTTGTTTGTTTAGTTTATTTTTCAAGTGTTTTTATTAGCTTTATGATAGAACGCATTAAGCAGGCTTTAAGCACCGTACAAGAACCAGACCTCAAAAAGGACTTGATAAGCTTAAACATGGTGCGAAACATACAAATAGAAGAAAACAAAAAAGTAAGTTTTACTATAGTACTTACTACACCTGCCTGCCCTTTGAAAGAACAAATAAAGCAAAATTGTATTGAGGCTATTCACCGATACGTTTCCCCTGATTTAGACATAAGCATAAACTTAATTGCAGAGGTTACCTCTAACCGAGCTAACACTCCTCTACTTCCCCAAGTAAAAAATGTTATTGCCATTGCCTCAGGTAAAGGAGGTGTAGGTAAATCCACAATTGCGGCAAATTTGGCAATGGCTTTGGCTAAGGCAGGAGCAAAAGTAGGTATTCTTGATGCAGATATTACAGGTCCGTCTATTCCGATCATGTTTGGGGTAGAAAAAGAACGCCCTTTTGTAGAAGAGAACGAACAAGGCAAAGCCCTGCTTTTGCCTATAGAGCAGTTTGGTGTCAAAATTATGTCCATGGGCTTTTTAGCTGATGCTGAGCAAGCTATTCCTTGGCGGGGTCCGATGGCAAGCAAAGCCTTACAACAATTTATAGCTGATACGCTTTGGGACGAATTAGATTATTTGCTTGTTGATTTGCCTCCTGGTACTAGCGATATTCATTTGAGTTTGGTGCAAAGCGTTCCACTTACAGGTGCCGTAATTGTAACTACCCCACAAAAAGTAGCTTTGAGTGATGCCCAAAAAGGATTACTTATGTTCAAACAACCTCAAATCAATGTGCCTGTGTTGGGGATTGTAGAAAACATGGCTTACTTCACACCTGCCGAATTGCCTCAAAATAAATATTACATTTTTGGTAAAGATGGTGGGAAGCAATTAGCCCAAAAGTATCAAGTTGCCTTTTTAGGAGAAATTCCTTTGGTGCAAAGTATTCGCGAAAGTGGTGATGAGGGGACACCCGCCGTTTTGAAAGCCGAACCTACCACTCAGCAAGCCTTTGAGCAACTAGCCCAAAATTTGGCACAGCAAGTAGCTATACGCAATGCTAATTTGCCTAAAACGCAAAAAGTAGAAATAGTACGCTAATTTCTACTTTTTTCTTTGAATTAGGTTGTTTATTTCAACTCAAAAAAAAGACGTAATTTTGGCAAAGTTTTTTGATTTCTTACATCTGTACAATTCCCATGCGTTGGATTAGGCATCCTGTGCTTTGTAATTATTATTTAACCTACCGCTGCAATGCTTCATGTGCTTTTTGCGATATTTGGCAAAAGCCCTCGCCTTACATTACTTTGGAAAATGCAGAACGCAACCTCTACGATTTGAAACGGCTGGGTGTGAAAGTCATTGATTTTACAGGCGGTGAGCCACTCTTGCACCGAAAAATTGCAGAACTGTTAGATATTGCCAAAAAATATAAATTCATTACTACCCTTACTACTAATACCTTACTTTATCCTAAATATGCTGAAAAAATAAGAGGTAAAGTAGATATGTTACATTTTTCGTTAGACTCTTCTAATCAAGCCGAACATGATACGAGCCGAGGCGTAGCTTGTTTTAATTTCGTCTTACAATCTATCCAAATAGCCAAAGAACTGGGAGAAAAGCCTGATATTCTATTTACCGTTTTTGAGCATAATTCGCATCAAATAGAGCAAGTGTATCGCGAAATTACTTTGCCCAACGATTTGGTACTCATTCTCAATCCTGTATTTGAATACAACGAGGTGCAAACAGGGAGCCCGCTCTCAGCCCACACTTTGAAAACTCTACAATTTTGGGCAAAAAAGCACAAAGTCTATCTTAATGAAGGATTTATCGCCTTGCGGAAAGATGGCGGAAACCATATACAAAAACCCGTATGCAAAGCAAGTAGCACTACCATTGTTATTTCTCCTGAAAATCAATTAATCCTGCCATGCTATCATTTGGGATTAGAGCATATTCCAATAGAAAATAATTTGTATCAACTTTGGAAATCTGACCGAGTACAACAACTAGTAGCCCAAGAGGGACGCTTTGCAAAATGCGAAGGCTGTGTAATCAACTGCTATATGCAGCCATCTTTTGCGGTCAATATCAACAAATATTTTTGGAAGGCACTTCCCAGTACGCTCAAATACAATTATTGGAAAGGTACATGGAAACAACTTTTGTAGCTTTTCTCGCAAATAGAGCAACACTCTGAACTGTACAATTTTTTGCAATTACCACACATACAAATTCTTTATACAAAATGAAAAAAAATTAGTAGAAGAGCTTACTACTGAGAATCTGCAAGAAAAACAGTGCTTTCAGATGTATTTTCAAGAAAATTTAGCAGAAATTTTAGCACAAGTGGTTACCTATCAATGGCAAATTTCTTTTTTTGATTAGGATATTTTGATTGAAAACCTCATTCCTTATACTACCGAACTGCTTTTAGAAATGCCCGATGGACGAAAAGTAAAGTCGAGTTAGCACGGCAAAAGTAAATGTAAAAATAGCCATTTGCTTTTTCTAATAAAATAGCTACCTTTGCAGCATGAGAATCGGTATTTTTTTCGGAGGACAATCTCGAGAGCGAGAAGTATCCTTTGCAGGAGGTCGCACTGTGTATGACAACCTAAATAAGCAACTTTTTGAGCCCGTTCCTATTTTTGTGGATAGTTTGGGCAATTTTATTTTATTAGAATGGCAATATCTTTACAAAGGCACGATACGCGACTTCTACCCACCTATTAGCTACCAACTGCAAGCTAATCAAAAACAGAAGTTTCAAATTTATGTAGAGTCTTTGCTTTCGCTTGAAACAGCACAATTAGAGGCAATAATGCGTGAAGTGGGCAGGCCCATTTATCCGCACGAATTCGCTACTTTGTTTGATATGGCTTTTTTGTGCCTGCACGGTAGCTATGGTGAAGACGGTAATATTCAAGGATTGTTAGAATGGTACAATATCCCTTATACAGGAGCAGGAATTTTGCCCTCTGCTATTGGCATTGATAAGCATGTACAAACACAATGGCTACCTAACAATGGATTCCTACGCCCCAAAAGTAGAATTTTAGATAAAAAAACTTGGCTTTTAACTAATAATAAAAAAGAACTTTTTGAAGACATAAAACAAGAAATCGGCTTACCTTTGGTAGTCAAGTCTCCCAAACAAGGCTCATCCATTGGGATTAGTATTGTAAAAGAGGATAATTGGCACACATTTAAGCAAGCTGTTCATAAAAGTTTTTTTGTGCAAGAAATTACACCGCAATTTTGGCGAAACCTCTCCTCAATAGACAAAGAGAATTTTATCAATCAATTTACTGATATTCGTGAAGGATTAGGGTTTCCTGTTTATGTATCTGAATATGACCAAGTTATTTACACCCCTGAAAAATTGTGGGAATTTTTAGATAAGATTTTCAAAGAGGTTTCCTTCAAAAGTTCGGTACATTTGCTTGCCGAAAATACCGAAGAGGTGGTCCTGATAGAGCAATGGATTGAAGGCAAAGAGTTTTCGTGTATTGTGATAGAAGACTTTGAAGGAAAACCTTTTGCCCTTCCACCTACTGAGATTCGCAAATTTCAAGATGTGTTTGATTATCGCTCTAAATATTTGCCTGGCACTAGCCGAAAGGTTACGCCCATAGAATTGCCCATAGAGCAAATAGAGCAAATTCGTCAAGAATGTTGCCGTCTATTTCAAGCTATTTTTGCCCAAGTTTATGCCCGCATTGATGGATTTATCACCCAAGAGGGCAAAATTTATTTGAATGACCCGAATACTACCTCAGGCATGCTGCCCTCGTCCTTCTTTTTTCACCAAGCAGCAGAAATTGGGCTAAATCCTTCACAATTTCTTACTTATGTTCTCTATACAAGCCTTGTGGCGCGCTTGCGTGAGGGCAAAAAAGTTCAAACCTTGCAAAATAAACTTTCACTCTTAGCTCAAAAAATAGAAAATTTGCAACAAGAAGTAAAAAGCAAAATCCGAGTAGCAGTTATCATGGGAGGCTATTCCACAGAAAGACATATCTCTATGGAAAGTGGACGCAACGTGTTTGAAAAATTAGCCTCTTCTAACAAATACGCTCCTTTTCCTGTCTTTTTGAGCCGCGAAGTATTCGCCCCTGAAAGTACCCCTTTTGAACTATACCTGTTGCCCATAAACATGATGCTCAAAGACAATGCCGACGACATTAGAGAAAAAATACTTGCCTTTGAGCAATATAAAAACAGTGCCACAGGAAAGTACATGCAACAAATCCGACAAGAGGCACAACCTATTACACAATATTTTGCAGGACAGAGCATAAACGAACCACAAAAAATTAGCCTAAAAGATCTAAAAAATTTAGCCGATGTAGTATTTATTGCCCTTCACGGCAGACCAGGCGAAGACGGAGAACTGCAATCTCTATTAGATAGCTACCAAATTCCTTACAACGGCTCCTCAGCACAAACTTCTAAAATTACTATCAATAAGTTTGAAACTAATGAAATTTTAGCAAAACACGGGCTAAAAGTCGCCCAACACATGATGGTTTACCAACATGACTTGGAGAATCGTTTTGATGCTTTGATCGAGGAATTAGAAATGCGTTTCTCCTATCCTTGCATAGCTAAACCTGTTGATGAGGGGTGCAGTTCAGCAGTGAAAAAAATTAAATCCCGAGGCGAGTTGATAGCTTACGCTAAAATTATGTTTCGTAATTCACCTGAAATCCCTCTCAAAGAAGCCCAAGCACTCAAACTGAAACCTAATGAGGAGTTTCCTATGAAAAATGCCTTTTTGATAGAAACTTTGATAGAAAAAGGCGAAGCCGTACACTTTCTAGAAATTACAGGTGGATTACTTACGCACTATACGCCCCAAGGTATTGAGTATGAAATTTTTGAACCTTCAGAAGCCTTAGCCCTCGGCGAAGTATTAAGTTTGGAAGAGAAGTTTTTAGCAGGTGAAGGACAAAACATTACTCCCGCAGTGTATAGCTCTGATGCCACTGAAAATGAGCGAATTAGCCAAATTGTAAAAAAAGAACTGCTTAAAGTAGCCAAAATTCTCAACATTGAGGGCTATGCCCGTATTGATGCTTTTGTGAAAATTTATGCCGACAAACGCGTAGAAGTCTACATTATTGAGGTTAATTCACTTCCTGGTATGACACCCGCTACGTGTATTTTTCACCAAGCGGCAATTAACCATTACAAACCCTATCATTTTATCGATAAAATTCTAGAATATGCCTTGCAAAAAGCAAAACAAAAAGTAAGTAGCTATTAGTCAAGTCCTTTCGTTTTAGGTTCTAAAATAAAACAATTAAAAAATATCAAGTCAAATAAAATCGGAAAAGATTCAACTCTTAATTTTTAATAGTTTCCATCATCTCTTAACATCTTAACGGGCAAAATAGTATGCTATAACATAAAATCTCCGAAAAATAATACTTCCCCAAGTGAGAGGGAAAGGCAAATAAAAGCCAAATTTTGTGAATACATGAAAAAAATGTATTATTGAACTCCAAACTAACAACAAATCCGAAATAAGATTTTCATATATTTATTCATTTGCCAACTCATGAACCAAAACATCTCAAACCCTATGCATGACATCGTAAGTCAATACGATTATACCGACCTTCAAAGCGAGCGAAAAATGCAAAAGGAATTTCGTAGCTTTGCTATCAAAGGCAGAGGTATTAGCAGTTTAGTATTTGATAAATACATACACCAATTTCAAAATATGACGCGCGCCGTTATTGAGGAGCGCCCTACCAACTTCCGCGAAATTGATGTATTTTCACGCCTCATGATGGATAGAATTATCTTTCTTGGTACAGCTATTGATGACTATATTGCCAACATCGTTACAGCCCAACTACTCTTTTTAGAATCTACGGACTCTAAAAAAGATATTTTGCTCTATATCAACAGTCCTGGAGGTTCTATCTATGCAGGGCTAGGCATTTATGATACCATGCAATATGTAAAACCCGATGTAGTAAGCATCTGCACAGGACTTGCCGCTTCTATGGCAGCAGTCTTACTAGCAGGTGGGGCAAGAAATAAACGCTCTGCTCTCCAACATGCTCGTATCATGATACACCAACCCATGGGCGCTGCAGGAGGGCAAAGTTCTGATATTGAGATTACTGCCAGGCAAATTGTTACGCTTAAAAATGAAATTTACCAAATTTTGAGCAAACATACACAAAAAAGCGCTGACCAAATAGCCCAAGATGCTGACCGGGACTTTTGGATGACCTCACCACAAGCCAAAGAATATGGGCTAATTGACGAAGTTTTAGTTAGATAAATTATTTCTTTTTATTACACTTAGGAAAAAAACTTTCAAAAAAATCTTTCATACATTTCTATCATGCTCAACTATGAGAAAATATTTTGAAACTTGCCTTGAAGACGAGGAGGAGGATAATCCCCTGAGGGAAATCTTTGATTTTATGACAGATGCGCGCTTATTTAACAAAAAATTTTTAGAGCAACGCAAAGTATTCTTGTGGGGACCTGTACATGACGGCTCCGCCAGAGAGGTAGTGAACCGTTTGCTCTACTTGGAAGCAGAAAAACCAGGAGAGGAGATCACTTTTTATATCAACAGCCCAGGTGGTGTAATCACCTCTGGCATGGTAATCTACGATACCATGCAAATGATCTCCTCACCAGTGGCTACGGTGTGTATGGGTCTAGCCGCCTCTATGGGTTCTATTTTGCTTTCAGGTGGAGCAAAAGGCAAACGCGCTATTTTTCCGCATGGTGAAGTAATGATACATCAACCTAGCATCGGAGGCTATTTCCAGGGAAGAGCTATTGATATTGAAATCAATGCTCGCCAAATTGCTAAAACCAAAGAACTCGGGGCAAGAATTCTAGCCCAAAACTGTGGACAACCCTTGGAAAAAATCATAAAAGATTTTGACCGCGACTACTGGATGAACGCAAAAGAAGCCGTAGAGTATGGAATAGTAGATAAGATTATTAACAAAATTGAAATGTAATAGTCCCCAACCTAAGCGAAGTATCACATTCCTGCATACTTCGCTTTTCTTACCTCTCATTTATCAATCTCAACGTAAAAAAATGTCCAAAATTCATTTCTTTTATCAAGAAACAAAATTTAAGTTGAATAAGAAACAAAAAATCCAATTACAACGTTGGATAATACAAATCGTTCAACATTTTAATTTTGACCTAATAGAACTTAATTACGTTTTCTGCTCCGATGGAATTCTTAGCCAATACAACATTCGTTATCTTCAGCACAATACTCTTACTGATGTCATTACCTTCGATAATTCAGACTATCAACGACAAATTGAAGGGGACATCTTAATTAGTATTGACCGCGTACGCGAAAATGCTGAAAAATATGGCGTAAGCTTTGACAGCGAATTGCACCGAGTTATGGTACATGGATTGCTACATCTGCTCGGCTTTAAGGACAAAACCCCCGAGCAAAAAATTATCATGCGACAGCAAGAGGACTTTTGCTTACTGCTTTGGGAACAGGGCAAATATACCTAAAAATAACTCACTAACTTACTATGTTAAAACTATTCTCTTTATTACTTATAACTTTTCTGCTTTTTACCACTACTACTTTTGCCCAAAAACCGACCTATCGCATCGCCAAGCTCAAATACAGTGGCGGAGGGGACTGGTACGCTAACAAAACCTCTCTCCCTAATTTGATTGAATTTTGTAATAAAAACCTCCGCATGAACATCCATCCTGAACCTGACATAGTAGAAGCAGGAAGTTCTGATATTTTCTCTTATCCTTTTGTTCACATGACAGGGCACGGCAACGTCGTATTCACAGAACAAGAAGCCCAAAACCTACGAAATTACATGCTCTCAGGGGGCTTTCTGCATATTGATGATAACTATGGCATGGATAAATACATCCGACGAGAAATAAAAAAGATTTTTCCTGAAACCGACTTTGTAGAATTGCCTTTTAGCCACCCCATATACCACCAAAAATATGATTTTCCTAATGGCTTGCCTAAAGTTCACGAACATGATGGCAAACCTGCCCAAGGTTTTGGCATTATATATGAAGGTAGACTAGTTTGCTTTTATTCCTATGAATGCGATTTAGGCAACGGCTGGGAAGACCAAAGCATACATAACGATCCCGAAGAAGTGCGCCAACAAGCCTTAAAAATGGGAGCTAATTTGCTTACCTTTGCATTTACTGCATTCTAAGTTCCCTTAGAAAGAAATTTTTAATTGCCTTCTTAAAATGTCTACAAACTCTTTACAAACTTTTTTATATTTGCATTAAAACCATTTTACTACCTTATCTAATATGAGCCACCTCTATCGCGTTCTTTGCTTAACAATAGCATTACTTACAGGCTCTCATGCCTTTATCTTTGCTCAAAATATCAACTTCCCTCGCAATTTTAGAGATATTTTTGGAGTAGGTTGTTCTTTGGGTTATTCTTATAGCGACGCTTCAGGCTATAACCGCTGGGCAAGATGGCAAAATATGTCCGAAGGCACAAGCCATTACATACCTATTAGCTTTGATTTGTATGCTGCTAACCCTGATGGTAACTACACTAGCTTGGAATATTATAACCACATTCTTACTAATGGACAAAAACCTACACCTAATCATAATTCTCTTGTTCTCAAACGTGGATATAATGTAAGGAGTTGGGGAAACATACACCTTATCCCATGCTTAGGGGTAGGTTTGCAGACTAATCGCATCAATTTTAAGCGAATAATCCCTCCAAGTTTAGTAGGTTTAGGATTCAGCAATAAGGCCTATGCCCGACGTACTGCCATGGTACTCAATCCTGAAATTAACCTTTTAATCAATCAGTTAGGAAGTAAGAAAGAAATGATTGTAGGAATACGTACAGGAACTACGCTTAGCTTTTTGCAAGGAAACTGGCGATATGGTGAATCTACCGAAGACGGCTTTGACTCCGAAATTGTGCAAGGATTACCTGAAACCATGCGTGAAAGTTTTTATGTTAAACTTTATCTGGGTTTTCAGGTCTCTCTCTCTAAGTAGCTAATGAGAGTATCTCCGTAGGAAATTATTACCAAATAAAACCTTACTTAATTTATTGTGAAACAGCTACGAAATTTTTATTAGCAACTACGTTGCTAATTGTATTATCGAATAGGAAACACATGTATGTTTTGAACCACTTCCCAACATATGGAAAGCTAACTTTTTTTGAAATTGATAGTTTTGACTTACATTTTTTTAGTCTAACTTAAAAATCAGATTAAATTTTACCTAATTCTATGAAAACTCCTAATTTTTTCTTAATAGCTTACTCATTTTTATACTTATCAGTTTTTATTCTTTACTTACCTCAATATACTTTTGCTCAAGCCAAAGGTAATACTTACGAAGAGGAGCCTGTACAGCAACAATCGTTCAGAAGTAACCAAATTTATCAGGCACAAGTTGTAAGCAAAAGTTCAGTAGAACGTGGTTCAGGCATTGCCCAAGCCAAAGCTATTAACAACGACTTTGTAGAGCTAGAAGTAAACGTACTTTACAACGCTTCACCTGACAATTTGGTGGCTTTATTCAACGTAGTACAAGTAGGAGAAACTGCCGCCGAAGCTGACAGATTAGCTAATGAACGTATCAAAAATTTTACTACTGAGCTGCAAAAAATAGGCATTAAACCCGAGAATATTTTTATTGACATGATTTCTCTTTTACCTATTTACGAGGTAGAAGTTGAAAAGAAACTGTTTAGCAAAAGCTATAATGAAGTCCCCAAAGGCTTTGAAATTCAGAAAAATATCCACATTCTATTTGAAGACGAGCAGAAACTTAATACCATTCTCACCTTAGCTGCCAGTCAAGAAATTTATGAAATTATAAAAGTAGAATATAATATCAATGATAGTAAAAAAATCTACAATCAAATGCAAGAGGAAGCTCTCGCATTGATAACTGCTAAAATGGAAAAGTTTAAGAAATTAGGTATTAACTTTTCCCCTAATCATCGCGTTTTAGCCGAAGAGACAGGCGTAGCCTATCCTCACGATAGGTACAAAAGCTACCAAGTAGCAGGAGCCTCCTCGGTAGATGCCGCTAAGCGACGCAATGCACCTGTTACACGCATACGTAAACCTATCACTTATTATTACAATCGAATTAGCGAAAACGGTTATGATATCGTCATCAATCCAAAAGTTTTGGCACCCGTAGTACAATTTACTTACCATCTTAAAGTAAGACTACCCATAGAAAAAGTAGAAAAGCCTAGTAAAGAATACTGGCTCATTACTCCCTCAGGAGAAGTTAAAACTATTCCTAACAAGTAAAAAACAGTAGTGCGATAAAATAAAAATAAACTTATGAACGCAAAAGTTACTAAAATGTAGCTTACTATTTTTTTAGAGCTACTTTTTTGTAAGAATGCTTGCGTTCATAAACTTTTTTAGGCAAAAAAGATGGGTTCAATGTATGTGATGCGCATAAGCCGCCTTACCTTCAAAAATACGATTAGCCGTTCTATTTTTAGTAAAGTTTCGTAAAAAATAGTTACTCTCTTTATCGCATTTCAGCTATTCTATTTTCTATTTCTTGCGTAAGTTGTTCAGCCCACCAGGCTAAATCCGAAAGACAGGTAACTAACTCTTGGTAATCCATACCTCTGATATCGCGTTCATAGGTAGCATATACCCAGTCAGTTCTTGGCATAATGCTTATTTTTACTCCTAATTTCACATCATTAAGTTCTAACAAGTACCTCAATAATTCCATCAAATTCACTTCATAAGGCTGGGGTAACGCCAACAAAGGGGAAAAGATGCGTAAATATTCGCGCACATAACCTTCTTTGAAATAGATGGTTTCTACAAAAACCTGAATATCGTGGTCGTTGTATTGCCAATGCCATACTTGGTCTTCGGGATGAAAAACTTCTCTGGGGTCTAGCCCTACACTTTTCACGAACTGGGCTATCATTCTGTAAACATCTTCTTTATGTACTTCTGTCATGGGAATAAAAGAATAATGAGTTTGTGAATTGAATTGTAAATATCGATTTGCATTTATGTTTTTAATTCAATTTGCCATAGTCTTAGGGCATCAAAACCAATCTCTTTTAAGTTTTTGATATGCAATGATACCACTCAACACTGTACCTGGAATACCTTGACCTGGGTAAGTAGTATCACCACAAATGTAGGCTTTGTAGTGGTCTAAACGGGCTTCAATCATTTGCCAAGGTTTAATCCGAAAGTATTGTGGGTAACCTCCCACAAAGCCGTACATGCGTCCTGTCCATTTTTCCCAAGATTTTTGCGTAGAACTGTGCGAATATACTATATTTTCTGGATTGAGCCACTTTTTCTGCGCTAAAATTTGTATTATTTCTTTTTCTACTTGTGTTTTATTTATGCTTGTGTACTTTGCAGGGTGCGAAATATGGGTACTAACAGATGCTACCCGCATGTTCGGATAATCACTCCGAGTAATATCTTTTGGGTGACTTAGGCTGACAAAAATACTCTTTGAGCCAATTTCCGTTAAAGGCTGAGGCAAGTGAATTTGAAAATGAATGCAGTTTGGTGGTAAATGTTTCAGGTTCTCTTCTTCTAACTTGAAACCTATACCCATTTGAAAAGCACTATGAAGGTACTCACTTTGAAGTAATTTTTTAGCAAACTTTTGGCTGTGCGTACCTTCATAAATCTGCAGTGTGTTGTTAATAGGAATACCTGAGATAATAAAATCTGCTATGTAGCTTCCTTTGTTAGTTTGCACTTCATAGTGCTTACTCTTTCGGATAATTTTTTCTACTTTCTCTCTTAAAATCACTTCCGAACCTTTGCTCTGCAAATAATTAACAAGAGGCTGTACCAAATGAATTAGCCCACCTTGTACATAAAAATTATCATAATTAGTATAGCAAAGAGCCGTAGCCCCAAACAGGATATTTACCTCGTTCAAGTAATTTTGTGCCGTTATGAGTAATTGCTCATTTACAAACTCTACAAAAGGTAGATTATCCAACAAATCAAATTTTTTGAGCAAATATTCCATACTAAAGAAAGCATAACGCGCATAGCTGAGTTGCCTGATGGTAGCTCGTGTAGCACAAAGCCACCAATCGCTTAAAGTAGCAGGAGGAAAGGCGGTTTGTTTCAAAGAAGTTTGCCACACAAATTGACTTACACGATAACAAAACTGCCAAAAAGCACGCTGATTTTTTTTACCAAAAATACGTTCTACTTCACGTATCCAAGCCTCTAACTCTTGGTAACGATTCACAATTTGCCCATTTTTTAAGTGAACTTGCATAGGCAGGTCCAACTTCCAAGCGGGGATTTCTATGCCAATCTGTTGCAAAAGATAGTGTAAAGGCATTCCCTGTTGCAATCCAACCAAAGTAGTAGCTCCTGACTCAAAAACAAAACCCTTGCGCCAATAGGAACTTGTGCAACCACCAGGCAAATAGTTTTGTTCTATTACTTTTACACTAAAACCATCTTTGGCTAATAAGCAAGCCGCAGTAAGTGAGGCCATACCACTCCCTACAATAACTACCGTGGGAGAGGTTTTAAGACATGGGCTAACCATCTTGATACAATTTGATTGAAAACCAAATTACTACTTGTTTAACCTTTTGAATTGTTTTTATGTTTTTACCAATTAGTAAGTAGTTACAAAAATGACTTTATTTGCAAACAACATAATGCAAATATTCCATAGTAGTTTCGGCTTTATGATTTCGGTTTGGGTTGGTATCTGCCTTACAACGGACGGGTATTCGGTAGTAAATACCTCGTATTTACCGCGCTGTTTCATTAAATTTTTATCCCCCCGTGAGAGATAATCCCTTCGTTGTTTATTTGGCTTGGGCTTTTTCTATAAGCGTTTGCAAAGCTGACAAGGCTTCTTTTTTTGACAAAATCTTGATTTTTAGTGAGTGTATTCTCTCAATCCTGTTTTACCTTCAATGGTAGGGTTGTCATAGCAAGCAATCGTTTCCAAAAGGTGATAATTTGGAGCATATTGACGATGGTTGTAGGGTGGGTCTATACACTACTTTGAATTTGGGTAATTAGCTTTTCGGCATTTTCCTGAAAAAAGAAATGAGGCTTTTTGCTCAAAGTAAAAAAAGCGGGTTTAAGTTGTAAAGATTTTTAAGCCGTTTTTTTCGGTTTTTTCAAAAAGCTCCATATACCGAAGCAGTATTAGCTACCTCGTCTATGCTTTCCAAAAGGGAGGCAAGCAAAAAAAAGTATTCATTTTCAGTAATTTGCGTATTGTTATACCACCGTTCAATTTTTTGCCTTATAGCATCAGCCTTTTTGCCATCTTTGTCAGAGTAATACATTCACTTAAGAATAGTATTTTGCGTTCCACCAAGGGAATAATTCTGAAAAATAAACTCCTCTTTTCCTTCCAAATTTTCTAAAAAATAGCATACGCTTTCAATTCGTTCATAAAAACTACTCTTGGTTTTCAAAGTAGGAATCTCACTTTCTAAACCTTCAAAAAAAGTAGTTGGTGATTGCTGGTATAATTTCTATCTAGTACAAAACTGTAATATTGCCAATCATTAGCAATAATTTGACAGCCCTTTATTTTGAATGTTGCCCTACCCCGCTGTACCTGCAAATAGGTTTGCAAATGTAGTAAATTGAGAAGCAATTTGTAAAATTGCTTTTTCTACAAAGCCTAACTCTGATTTTTCAGAGCCAATATAGTTCATGCAGTTTCAAATTTGATAGTAGAGCGAAGTTACAATTTATTTTTTTCAAAAAAAGTATTAACTTTGCACCTCAAAAAAAGATACCTTGATTTGCAGTCATTATGCAGCCCAAAAAAATTACCTCTGCACTCATTTCTGTTTACAACAAAACTCATTTAGAAAGAATAGTTCAAGTACTTCACAATCAAGGAGTTACTATTTATTCTACAGGAGGTACAAAAGACTTTATCCAAACCTTGGGCGTGCCTGTGATAGCAGTAGAAGAAGTTACGGGCTATCCATCTATCTTGGGAGGACGTGTGAAAACGTTGCATCCTAAAATTTTCGGTGGCATTTTGTACCGCAGTTCCGAGACTCAAGATATCGCCCAAATAGAAGAGTATGATATTCCAGCAATTGATTTAGTTATTGTAGATTTGTATCCTTTTGAGCAAACCTTAGCCTCAGGAGCAAGCCACGAGGAGATTATTGAAAAAATAGATATTGGAGGCGTTGCATTGATAAGAGCAGCAGCGAAAAATTATTTAGATACAGTAGTAATTGCCTCACAAGAACAATATGGCTTTTTACTAGAAAAATTAGAGCAGAATCAGGGAATAATTAGTTATGCAGACAGGAGATTACTTGCTGCTTATGCTTTTGATGTAACTTCGCATTATGATACGGCTATTTTTCATTATTTCAATCAAAGTCAGGCTGTTCCAAGTTTTAAGCAAAGTATTCGGAAGGCACAGGTATTGCGATACGGTGAAAATCCACACCAAAGAGGTATTTTTTATGGCGATTTGAGCCAAATGTTAGAACAATTGCATGGTAAAGAACTTTCTTACAATAATTTGGTAGATATAGAGGCAGCTATTGCTTTGACTGAGGAGTTTACCGAAAAAGCGTTTGTTATTATCAAACACACCAACGCTTGTGGTGTGGGTATAGCCTCTACTACGGTAGAGGCTTACCTTAAAGCCTTTGCTTGTGATACCGTTTCAGCATTTGGGGGTGTGCTTTGCACCAACCAAACTATCGATTTGCCCACAGCACAAGAACTTAACAAATTGTTTTTTGAAGTACTGATTGCCCCTGACTATGAAACCAAAGCCCTAGAACTTTTGAAAGAAAAGAAAAATCGTATCCTTGTAAAGCAAAAACAACCCCTACCTCAAGGTATACAATTTAAGAGTTTATTGAATGGGGTAATAGCCCAAGACAAAGATAATAAAACCGAAACACGCGAAGATTTGAAAGTGGTAACACATCGTAAGCCCTCAGAAGAAGAAGTGGAGGCATTGCTTTTTGCTAATAAAATTGTGAAACATACTAAATCGAACGCAATTGTTTTAGCAAAAAAAGACATATTCTTAGCAAGTGGAGTAGGGCAAACTTCGCGAATAGATGCCTTGAAACAAGCTCTCGAAAAAGCTAAAAATTTTGGCTTTGCGCTACAAGGAGCAGTTATGGCTTCAGATGCTTTCTTCCCTTTTCCTGATTGCGTGGAAATTGCCCACCAAGCAGGTATTACTGCAATTATTCAACCCGGAGGCTCAATTAAAGACCAAGCCTCTATTGACTATTGTAACGCTCACCATTTGGCAATGGTATTTACAGGTATTCGGCACTTTAAGCATTAACCAATGCCATAGGGAACATTCTTTTCTAAAAATTGAAAAAAACATCCGAAATATAAATTTTAATTTACACCATGATAATAAAATTATATAAAATGACACACAACGAAATGACACTATAAAATTTTGATTAAATATAAACTATTTTTCTTATTTCTTTTATTTCAATTTAATTTAGGCTTTAACCTCAAAACATTTACGAAAGTGGGTTTATTTAAGAGCATTAGAGATCTATTTACAGGCGATATTGCCATTGATTTAGGCACTGCTAATACCCTGATTATTAGTAATGATAAGATTGTAGTAGATGAGCCTTCTATTATCGCTCTTGACCAGCAAACAGGCAAAGTAATTGCCGTCGGAAGAACCGCTATGAACATGCACGAAAAGGTGCATCAGGGTATTCGTACTATCCGTCCACTTAAGGACGGTGTAATTGCAGACTTCACTGCTGCCGAACAAATGATTCGGGGTATGATAAAAATGATAAACCCAGGCAACAGGTTCTTTAGCCCTTCGTACAGAATGGTTATTTGTATCCCTTCAGGCATTACAGAGGTAGAAAAACGTGCTGTAAAAGACTCTGCCGAACACTGCAATGCCCGCGAGGTGTATATGATTCACGAACCAATTGCCGCAGCAATTGGAATCGGTATCAACATAGAAGAACCCGTAGGTTCTATGGTAGTGGATATCGGGGGAGGTACTACTGAAATTGCCGTGATCTCACTCTCAGGAATTGTATGCGAGCAATCTATCAAAGTAGCAGGTGATGTATTTACACGCGATATTTTGGATTACATGCGCCGCCAACATAATCTTTTAATCGGAGAACGCTCTGCCGAACAGATTAAAATTGAAGTAGGTTCCGCTTTAGCAGAACTAGATAATCCTCCTCCTGACTACGAAGTACGCGGGCGCGATTTGATGACAGGTATTCCTAAGGTTATCAAAGTAAGTTACTCAGAGATAGCTTTTTGTTTAGACAAATCTATTATCAAAATAGAAGATGGTGTTTTGAAAACTTTGGAAATGTCCCCTCCTGAATTGGCAGCGGATATTTACAACAATGGGATTTATCTCACAGGTGGGGGTGCTTTGCTCAGAGGATTAGACAAACGCTTATCTATGAAAACAAAACTAGCTATTCATATCGCTGATGACCCGCTTCGCGCCGTAGTACGTGGTACAGGGATTGCTCTCAAGAATTTGAATAGTTTTAAGTCAGTATTGATGACTTAGTATAAAAAATGCTACTCTAAAATTTTGATGTTGTGTTATGCAATCTTTGTTATTATTTATCAAGCAATATCGTAATTTTAGTCTTTTTATCGTCCTGGAGCTATTAGCTATTTGGCTTATCGTAACACAAAATAGGTATCAAGGTTACGTATTTTTTAGTTCTGCTAACTATTATGTAGGTTCTGTATTAGAGGTGGTAAATAGTGTGTGGGAATACATTAACCTTAAAAATGAAAATGATAAGTTAGCTAAAGAAAATGCTGAATTGCGACGCAGGCTTTCACAAAAAGAGGAACGCACAGGTTGGCTTGACTTCAAACCCTTGGAAGATACTACTATTACAAACAAATACGACTATATAGTTGCCAAAGTTATTAACAACAGTACCCATAAATCTAACAACTATATTACCATTAACAGAGGTGCAAAGCATGGAGTAGAGGTAGGTATGGGAGTGATTACTGCAGAAGGTATCGTGGGTAAGGTGAAAAGTGTGAGTAGTAATTATGCTACAGTATTCTCCTTACTCCATTCTGAAATATTAGTCTCCTCGCAAATAAAGCGAAACAATGTAATTGGCTCAGTAAAGTGGTTAGGTAATAACCCTAAAAAGGTGAAAATGCTGTATGTACCTCGTTATTTTACCATTCAAGTAGGAGACTCCGTGGTTACCTCAGGGTATAATCCTATCTATCCTCCTAACATCATGATCGGCAAGGTAGCTAGCAGTAAAGCTGCTGAAGCTTTTTATGATATTGATGTAGAACTAACAAATAATTTTAATCAAATTTCTTATGTGTACGTTGTACGCAATAAGTTAGCAAAAGAGCAATTAGAATTAGAACAAGATACCATAAAGAACGAAAAAGAAACACTTAAAGAACTTAGAAGAAAACAAGAAAAGGAAAAACAAGATAGCGAAAAAAACAAAGATAAGGATAAAAGTAAACCTACAAACGATAGTGCCAAACTAAAAAAAGAAGCTAAAAGTACAACACCTCAACTCATGCAAGCTACTGATAGTGCCCAAAAACAATGAATAACACAAATATTTTTAGGCAAATTGCTTACTTTTTTCTATACATTTTGATACAAATATTTTTAGCTAAAAATTTGGTTCTCTTTGAAGTTGCTTTTTGCTTTGTCTATGTAGGTTTTCTGCTCCTTTTACCATTAGATACGGATAGGCTAGTACTTCTCTTGTTAGGGTTTGTATTAGGGTTAATGATAGATAGTTTTTATGATACGCTAGGTATTCATGCCTTTGCTTGCGTATTTATTGCTTATTTGCGACCGTGGCTTATTAGCCTATTAGCAGAGCAAGAGGTAAATTATATTTCCATTCACCAAACAGGATGGGGGTGGTTTAGCACTTATTCTTTACCTCTTATTTTTATTCATCATTTGCTCATATTTTTTATTGAAGCTACCAGTTTTCAATATCTTGCTACCACAATAGTAAAAGTAGTTAGTAGCACCTTATTTACATTTAGTTTAGTAGTCATCAGTCAATACTTGTTCGTTTCAGTGAAAAAGTAAGAAATGACTAAAATTCAGGCAGTGGTTTATGATGTATGATAAGTGTAAGTATTTAATTCAAAAGTACAATTAGAGTTCAATTGCTAGTAAAATTTTGTAGTTATTTCAAACACCCCACATCAACATTTTTACAAGGGTTGTATTGCAACTTATTGATTTTTAAGTCAAATGTTTTGATATAATTGAATATACCTTTTTGCTTGTACTTCAAGGGCGTATAAGTTGAGAGTTGTAGAAAAGATTTGCTTACGATTAAAAATAGTAAAATTTGCTAGAAATTTTTCAATATTTAGTTGTAAACTTTGCACTGAAATTTCTTTGCAAATGTAGCCATTTTCTCCGTTCCTAAGCACCTCTACAATACCTCCAGTGGGAAAGCCGATTACAGGTGTACCACAAAGCAGAGCCTCAATCATAGTATTAGGTAAATTATCTTCCAAAGAAGGAATAACAAATACATCGGCAGCCGAGTAAGCCATTGCCATCAAACGCTCATCTACGATTTTACCTAATTCTATCAAATTTTTATGCTGTTGAAGTTGAGTTTTAGAACCAATAGCACACAAACAAAGATTTTCATTTCGTAAATTTTCCAAGGCTTTTTTCAAAAATGCAAAGCCTTTACGAGTATTTTCTACACTATCCGCTACAAAAAGTATAATTTTCTTGTCTAAGGGCAGCCCTAATATTTCACGACAAGTTTTTTGGTCAAGGGGCTTAAAAATATCCGTAGGAAAACCATAAGGAATATGGTAGTGCGGATATTGTGCAAAAAGTTCACTACTTTTTGAGCAATTTAAGAGCCATTGTGAAGGGGTAACAATATGTAAGTTTTTTACATTTTGCAAGCATTTTTTCTTGTAATTGAGCCAATACTCACTCTCACGTAATTCTATTTCGGTATATTTTCTTGGAATTGGCGCTCCGTTTTCATCAACCCCGATAAAACGCTCTGCGTAGTGTTCTATGCCTAAAAAAGGGTTTTGGTCGTGTAAAGTCCAAACTATGGGTTTAGTATTTTTAGCAAAAAAAGTTTTCCAATCCAAAAAATTAGCTACCCAATGTAAATGAATAATATCCGCTTCTTGATAGAGTGGGCTCTGAATGAGGTCAAAGTGAGAGGTAGGCAAAGTAAGTAAACCCAAACCGTGGCGCTGCCGTTGGACTTTCAAAATTTCACCTTCGGTATGCTCATCAATAGGGATAATCTTTAGGATTTTGCCTAATCGTTTTAGTTTATTTTCTATCCATTGTTTTAATGAAATATTAGGAATCTGAAAAGAATTTACGATTGGTTGGGTCTTAACCTTGAAAAGTATTTTAGAATTTACACCCTCTTTGAGCAACCCTTCATGCAAGCGAATACTTGCCTTAGCGGCACCACCTTGATCATAAGTAGAAAGGTGCAAAACTTTCATTCTTGGTGATTTTTCATGCTTATTGAATTATTCAAATTTATTCAAGCAATCAATAACCTCTAAAATTTCTTGTTTACTATGACAGAATGAGCATGGTAGGCTCAAAGTGGTATCGTGAATTTCCTCTGCAATAGGATAACTTTTATTTTCTAAAATATTTTGCATGGCTTTTTGCCTATGCGGTGGCACAGGATAGTGAATCTCTGTTTTTATGCCATTTTCTAATAAATATTGCCTTAATCTATTACGCTGCTGATGACGAATATTAAATATGTGAAAAACATCAAAAAAATTTTCTTGTTGAATAGGCTTGATAAATTTATCACTTAGATTTTCAAAATAGATGTTAGCAAGTTGGCGTTTGTGTTGTATAATTTCATTTAGTCTTTTGAGTTTGATACGCAAAAAAGCAGCTTGAACTTCATCTAATCGCGAATTGTAACCAATTAGTTCATTATAATATTTGACCTTTGAGCCGTAATTTCTCAAAGTACGAATTTTTTCTGCTAATTCTTGATTGTTGGTAGTAACTGCCCCTGCGTCTCCCAAGGCTCCTAAATTTTTAGTTGGATAGAAGCTAAAACAAGTAATGTCTCCCCAACTTCCAATCATTCTTCCGTGTATATGGGCACCGTGGGCTTGTGCGGCATCCTCTATAATTTTCAAATCATATTTTTGGGCAATTTTGATAATTTTAGGCATATCGCAAGGTTTGCCATAAAGGTGTACAGGCATAATTGCTCTTGTATTTGTAGTTATTTTTTTTTCAATAAGATCAGGATTGATGTTGTAGGTACGAATATCAGGTTCTACAAGAACAGGTTTTAAGCCGCACTGCACAATAGCTAAAATAGTAGCAATGTAGGTGTTAGAGGGAACAATTATTTCGCTTTCAGCAGGAAATTCAAAGGCTTTGAGGGCTAAAATAAGAGCATCTAAGCCATTAGCAACGCCTACGCAATATTTTGCTTGACAATATTTGGCAAACTCTTCTTCAAATAAGCGAACTTGCTCACCAAGAATATACCATCCTTTATGGGCAACTGCCTCAAATACAGCAGTGTATTCAGCTAGAAAGGGAGTATTTAACTTCTGCAGGTTTTCATAGTCAATATTTTTCATATATATAGTCTTTGGGGTCAAAAAATGTAGAAGCTAACACCATTAAAATAGCGTCTTGGCTAAAATCATACATCTTATGCCAATCTTTAGGCTCTAAGATTAAACACTTTGCAGGACTATCTAAAACGAAAACTTCCTCTTTCTCACCATCGTGGTTATAAATCTTACAACTTCCTTGAATGCAAATAGCAGCCTGCATAGTTTCATGATGCCTATGTCCTCCTCGCTCAGAGTTATCTACCCCGTAGATATAGAAAATTCGTTTTATATCAAAAGGAATAGCTTTTTCTATTACTGTTAGATTACCCCGGCTATCTGTGAAAGTTTTAAGGCTAATTAAGTATGCCATTTTA
Source organism: Microscillaceae bacterium (assembly GCA_025054775.1). Taxonomy (GTDB): domain Bacteria; phylum Bacteroidota; class Bacteroidia; order Cytophagales; family Microscillaceae; genus JANWZA01. The sequence goes on along the minus strand of JANWZA010000014.1, from coordinate 4,661 downwards.
ACTTAAGTTTTTTACACAAAAAGCTAATTTTTCGATAGTATTTATCCAAATGTACAACACCACGATAAAAAGGAAAATATGCGATAGAATAATTATAGATTAACCGATATAACAAATCTTTTCCTTTTAAGTACCTAGATTTATACCGATTATTGTCATTGTATGGTAATTTATATCTCCTCTCAAATTTTAGCATCGAACAAATATATCTTATGTAAATTTCAACTAATATCTTATTTTTGTAGATATGATTTTCCAAAAAATTAGGATTAAAAAAGTATTTGTGGAAACGTCTGAGATGATGAAAGTGATAAAAAATTAAAGGTTGATTATTTACAAAAAAGACATTATTTTTCTTTGAGATATTAGCATTATCAAGGTTGAAAACTGCTAAGTTAGCTCCTCGGTTTTCACAAATCTTTACCTTTTGAAAAAGTATAGGGAATTTATCTAAATATTTTTGGTCTGCAAATTTATCACCTTCTATATAATCAAAACACCATTCTATACAACTTTTTCGCCACCAATTCAAACAGGCTAATCCATGTATATCTCTCTTAAAGGTATTAAATACCACATTGTAAATACCATAAATTTCTAGATTCTTGTTTTTTTCAGAAAAAAAATGAGGAACAATAAAAATAGAATTATCTGCTAACTCTTCAAATAATATTTTAGGAGATTGGAAAAAATAAATATCGGCATCAACATAGGTAATCATATTTACTTCTTGCCGTGTTTCTAGAATATACCAAGGTAAGGTAGGTGTGATAGTAAAATAATATTCATAATTCTTTCTTTGAGGCTTTACTGCTAAAAGTTCAGGATATTTCTGCTCAATAGCCGTAAGTTGAATAGGAATTATCCCTTCAAAATGATGCCTTTGAAAAAATTTATATACATATTCATCAAGGCTTAGCACAAATAATATGAATTCTTTGGGCAATTCTTTCTCTAATGATTCCCACAAAGCTAATCCCTGAGTTAAATAATTTTTGTCAAAATAAGTGCAAAAATAGTACATATTAGGTTGTTTTCAATTTTAGGAAAAAGCCTTTTCGGTAGCATTTCTTATTGTCTTCCAAGTAGGTAATCCCATCGGCAAAGCTATCAAATTCTGAAAGTAACTGATATTTTTGCAAGAAAATATTTAATAACTTAACTTCATTCAAAAACCAAGCAGGGTAAGATGCTTTGTAAATCCATTCAGGTACATACTGTATAGTAAGTCTATCGTCGCTATCTTCTATAAATGCGGTTCGGTCTATGATAATATAATCAAAATTATAGGATAAAAATTTATCAATCCATTCATAAGGTTTATCTAAACATTGAATAACACCTGATAGGAGTAATAAATTAGCTTTGTTTTGTTTTAATGCTTCCTCTATGGTATAGGCAAAATCTAAGCCATTATGAGAAATTTCCTCTCTTCCGCACTTGACAAAGTGCTCTTGTTCTACTACAGTCCATTGCACTTTTTTAATAGACTTGAGAAAGTGAATATTCTGAAAGTACGAACTGCCCAAAGAGCCCCCAAAATCAATAATTTTAAGTTCATTGTTATTTTCCACGGCAACTTTAAGCAAACAAGCTAATAAAGGCCAATTATACTGAATTTTGTCAAAAATAACACTATCCCTTTCATAAACTGCCTCTCCATTTTTTACTTTCATGGTTGCCTCACGTACTTTGGCTAATATTTGAGGGGCATCATAGCCATCGGTCTTCTGTTGTGCCTCCTGCCAAGAGGTAAAGTTACCTTCCCAAAAGATAGTATTCTGTTTATACTTTTCTTTTAACTGGCTTTGATATGCTCGGAGTGCCTTGTAGGCATCTACTACAACAGGAGGAGTAATTTTTTTCAACAAATATTTTATTTTAGCTTTCATAGATTGTTCTAAATTTCTTTGATAGTAGCTGCTTCCGTAGATTTTTTTATATGCTTTTATCAGGTCTTTTTTTATACTTTCTAAAAAAACAATTTTTTCCTTCTTTAATTTTATTTCATTATTAGGGAAAATAATGTATTGGGTAAGGGAAAAATTTGCAGCGTGAGTGGCTTCGTTAGAAGCTAAATGATTAGTTAGTGAATATTTAGGATATAGAGTAAGCGCATTGTGCAAGTAGGCTTGTGCTTGCCAACGAATAGCCCAAGAACTTATTTTGCCCTCCGCTTGTGCTTGAAGCATTCCTATAAAATCATAGGTGCCATATAAGTTAAAATCCTCTTCTAGTTTTCTATCTTTTAGCTGCTGCAATAATTTCTTGGAGTCTGGCTCAAAATATTGCCATCTATCAGCCCAAGTCGCCCAGCCCCAACAATCAGGAATAGGAATGAAGAAGGTTTCAGGAGTATGAGAATAAGTAGAAAAGAAATTGCACGCTCCAATACTCCATACTTTGGGTTCTTTTTCATACATATTCAAAGCATCGTTCATGTACTTCAAAAAATAAGGTGATAACTCCAAATCATCTTCCAAAACAATTACCTTTCCATGCTTATTAATCACCTCTGTAACCCCTGCTATGATGGAATTAGATAAGCCTAAGTTCTTTTCTCTTTCTATTATATGCACTTCCTTGCACCATTGTTTAGATTTTGCCACTGCACGAGCTTGTTGTATTTTTTCCCTATCTTTTTCTGTAGCATTTTCTTTAGCTCCATCTGCATAAATATATAGTATTGATTCTTTAGCCAAGACATTACGAGACAAAGTATTTAAGGTACGATCTAATATATCAGCACGGTTATAGATAAACAGGACGATAGGAGCTAGATTCATAATTAGGTTTTATAGAATTTTACAGAGAAATAGATTATTCCAAAATATTCTTTTTACTTCTCTAGTTTCTACACCAAACCTGCATTGAAAAATTTTTTCTAATTTTTTTATTATTCTGATGCACAGACGAGGATGAGAAAAGAGCATTTGTTTTAATAGAAAAGTATAATGATAATATACCAGCAAAGAATAAGGATTACTTATGTACTTGATTGGGCTGTAAACACTCATTTTTTCATATCTTTTTAATACTTCTTTATGGGACTCTTGCCTTACTACTCTTCTGTAAATACCCTCCTGCTGAACCTCACATATGCCGCCCCAGAAAGCTGTTGCGAAAAGCATCAGATGATCACTCCCTATTACTTTCTTAAAAGGTAATTTTTTTGCAATCACACTTTTGAATACTCCACTTATAGCTACACAGGAATTAAGATTACTTACAACTTTACACAATCTATCCTCTAAGGGAAGTCCAGCAGTGTGTATATCACTGCCTTCTATTTGCAAAAGCCTGTCTTCTACGTCGATAAGTCTACTTATCGGATAGACCATAACTACTTCTGGTTGTTGTGCGAATATCTCGATGGCTATTTGAATATAATTTTTCAAGAAAATATCGTGAGCACCCAGCCAACAGAAATACATCCCTTTTGCTCTTTTTAATACAGTATAAAAGTTTTTAAGAGAACCCATATTTTCAGGTTGCCTAAAAAGTACTATTCTTTTATCTTTATTCGCATACTTTTGAGCTATTTCAAATGACTCGTCAGTAGAGCAATTATCTGAGATAATAATTTCTAAATTTGGATAAGTTTGGCTGATAGCAGATTCTATCGTCTTGGCTAAAAAACGCTCTTCGTTATAAACAGGAATACCAATTGAAACCAAAGGAAGTTTGTCCATAATCAAAAAACTTATTTTATCCTTTTTAAATATCCATCAGGGGCAACGGTGATTAGTAACTTATTCTGAAAAGTTTTATCAATTTCAAAGTTATCATTTTCTTTCAAAAATTCCCAAACGGCAGTTTTAGGGTTATTGCCTTTTCCCCAAGGGCGACCTTGCCAATCATAATCAGCGGGCATATCTTCTACTACGGTATCATACACAATGCAATAGCTACCTACACTCACCAAGGGGGTATAGGCTTTGAGTTCGGCTAATACGTGATTATGCGAATGGTTGGAGTCCAGCAGTACCAAAACTTTCTGTTTTCCTTTGGCAAAATCATATACTTGGCTCACAACTTGTTCATCTACCGAAGAGCCTTCTATCATTGTGATACGTTTTGCCATAGGGTGGCTTTCAATAGCTTCTCGGTTGTGTTTGCGTATATCAATATCAATACCTAAGACTTGACCATCACCACCCAGCAACTCTAGCATAGATGCACTAAAAATCAAAGAACCGCCTCGAGCAATACCCGTTTCTATAATCAAGTCAGGTTTTACTTGCCAAATAATTTCTTGTAAAGCCAGAATATCCTGTGGAAATTGTATAATAGGTAAGCCGAGCCAAGTAAAGTGGTAAGAGTATTCAAAAAGAGACACATGGCTAAACCATTCACGAGTTAGCTGCCAAGCCTTTTCGTTTTCACCCAACTTACTGATATTTTCAGTGTTTCTGTTCAAAAACTCTTTGTCGTAATACATAAATTTCAGTTTACTCTTTTAATATTTATTCTGACTTCGTATTTTTCACCATTTTCTATGAAATAGCAGCTTGGATAGCCTTCAAACGTTCGGGCTCTCAACAAATTTAGTAAGTTTCTTGCTGTATATGTGGCATCTAAATCTATTTGAGAAGCCTGCTCGAGTTCTTTTCCCCAATGAAAAGAGCCTTCACTCTTTACTTGTGGTATTCTTCGGTATT
>JANWZA010000063.1 GCA_025054775.1 Microscillaceae bacterium | reverse complement strand
CACCTCTTCCCATTCCGAACAGAGAAGTTAAGCCCTACAGCGCCGATGGTACTGCGGAGAGACGTGGGAGAGTAGGTCACTGCCAGTGTATTATTAAGTTGGAGTGGGTATACAAGGAGCCGATGGAAATGCTTTTATCAGGAGCGTATTTCTATCGGTTATTTTTTTATTTGTTTTTATGGTTATGTCCACGTATTACACGCCGTATTTAATTCTTACATAACCTACTAAATAACTATCTCGTTTGCACAAGTTATACAAATTAAAAGCTAAACATGACCCAAATGTTACTTCAAACCCTTCAAGTTTTGAAGGGTTGTGTAATTTTCATTTTTCAACTTAAATTAGGAATAATTTTTTACTCAAAATGCAAATACAGCGAAACATTGTGCGTAAATAATCCCTTCATGGTTCGGCTATAGGGGTTTCTATCATTGATGAGCATATTGCTTATTCCATGGGAAAAACGAAGTTCAGGAGAGAACTTGAAGTAAGAATAAAAAATATCTAATCCAAAGCCATACTCAATAGATAAATCAGAGCGTCCTACACGTACTAAATCCAAGCTTTCTTGCTTTTGAGCTGAAAGTACAAAGCCTGGCTTTAGCCCACCTACCAAGTACATACCTGTTCGCCCACGCAATGCAGAACGATATTTGAACAACACAGGAACCTCTAACATAGTCATTTCTATATTTTTGGTACTTGGCGCAGCGCTTGAGTCTTGGAAACGATATTCTAAATTTCGCTCAAAAAAACCTACTGTAGGAGTAATACGTACGTCCCAAAATTCTTTTAATCTTTTATTTAGCACAAAACCTACTGAAAAGCCAATGCTTTTGAGTGGAATAACCGTAGAAATGCTATCAGGTAAAGGGTGGTTGATAGGAGCTATAAATCGTGTTTGGTTTAAGCCAAGCAAGAAGCCGTAATTTAAGTCGCGAGTAAGTTTTTTCTTATTATTGTTAAAGAAGTCCTTATCCGCATCTTTGGCATAATGTCCTGAGGAGCGTTTCACCCTAAACCAGGCCAAGTCATTTCCTTGGGCGAAGGTTGGGCTCGCAGTTAAACTTATAAAAACAATTGACAAACAAGCAATCAACTGGGCTTTGTTCCCTTGTAAATAGAACTTATCCCAAAAGTAAGTGGTATACATTGATTATCTTTAAAACCTGTTTTAACTAATATATTAATAAAATCTTGACCATCAGGAAATACTTTAACAGACTCGGGTAAATAGCTATAAGCAGAGGCGTCTTTTGAAATAATTTTACCAATAAAAGGTAAAATACGATTAAAATAAAACTGATACAACTGCTTAAAAGGAAAATATTTGGGCTTTGAAAATTCTAAAATAAGAACCACTCCCTTAGGTTTGAGCACTCTATATATATTTGCCAGCCCTTGCTCTAGGTTTTCAAAATTTCTCACGCCAAATGATACGATAACTGCATCAAAAATGTTTTGCTCAAAAGGCAATTTTTCTGAGTCTGCCTGCTGTAATTCTATTAAGTGGTTCAATTTCAAACGGTTAATTTTCTGCCTTCCGTAATTAAGCATTCCTTCAGAGATGTCAATTCCTATAATTTTTTGTGGTTTCAACTTACAGGCTTCTATAGCGAAGTCAGCAGTACCTGTGGCTACATCCAAAATAAATTTAGGCTTATGTTTGCGTAGCATGCGAATTGCCCGCCAACGCCAGTAATAATCAATGCCCAAACTCAATAAGTGATTCAGAAAATCGTATTTGGGCGAGATATTATCAAACATTTGAGCCACTTGAGCTTTTTTGCTAGCAGTACTATCTTTGTAAGGTACAACTTCAATTAGGGACATATCTTTGGGTAATTTTGAAGAGTATGGGATAATAAATTTTTATATTTTTAGCTATATTATCTTTGAATACAAGTTGTAAGGGAAAAATGTTTGAATATTACTTTTCTATTTTCTCATAGTTTTTGTTTACTAAATTCTTTGGCTTCGCTCTTTCAGCTCTTAACGCAATTTTTTTGCTTGTTTCTTACCAACTTTTAATAACCTAAACTTTAACAAGTTATGAGTGCAAGTGCTTATAGTTTAGAATTGTATTTAGTATATAAAAATAAAAAGTGAAAATTTATTTTGCCGAACAAAGTTACTAAAATCTATCTATACGTTTGTCAAATTTATTCTGAGATATGCCTCAGCAGGGCAATTTGTAAATCCATAAATCTAAAAAAGTTATCTTTGCAGTTCAGAATGAAAAATATAATTCCATTATACAAATTTTATTATGAAAATTAATCAATTTCTTTACCTAATTGTTGGCTTATGTCTTAGCATATTTGCCTGCCAAACAGAAACAAGCCAAAAACAACACAGACAACAAGACTCTACCTCGCAAAGTGCCAAAGCAACGCTCAATGCCCGCAAAATTTTAGACCAAGCTAACGAACTTATGGGGAAGCAAGCTTATAAAGAAGCTATTGAGCTATATAATCAAAGTATTGAAATAGCTCAAAATGATAGCATCAACGCCGCTACTGCTTACCATAACAAAGGTTTGGCTTTTCTGTATCTTAAAGATACTGTACAAGCGTTGAAAAATTATGAAAAAGCTATGCAATTAGACAAAACTTATCATTCGCCTTATAGCAGTAGAGGGGCTATCCGCTTAGATAGAAAAGATTTTAGAGGAGCCCTAGAGGATTTTAATCGTGCCTCAGAACTTAACCCACAAGATGAACTTGTATTTTATCAAAGAGGTAACGCTAAATTTGCTCTTAAAGATAAAAAGGGAGCTTGTGAAGACTGGACCAAAGCTTTTGCCCTAGGTTTCTCTAATGCAAAATACCTGATTGATCAACATTGTAAGTGAATAAAAAAACTTCTATATTTACGATGCATAGCCTAATTACGGCTAAACCAATGTTCCCATAAAAATTTTTAGATTTATCTATAACTTTTGTTCATAAACACATGAATTAGTTCTCCTCCTCTACCAAGTTATTCATTTAGCCTAACAGAGGTATACTAACGTAATAATCCTAATTTTTAATTTTTTCTGTGTGTAAAGCAACTTATTTTGTCTTTTTTACGTATAAAAGCAAATTCAATGTTTAGTTGATACCTTCTTTTTCTACTCTGATTTACATTCAGCGTGGGAATGATACCCTACTTTTTTTTCAACAGATAAATAATTATTTGCTAAATCTATTCTACTTCAATTATCCTATGAGACGACTTTACGTTCAAACCAAACGTAAACGAGAGGAATAATGAACTATCCGCATTTATCAGACCATGCTCTTATCGCTCTTTACCAAGAGGGAGATGAGAGAGCGTTTGAGGTTTTGCTTAATCGTTATAAGAACAAGGTTTTCACTACTATTCTTTTAATAGTAAAACAACGTGAAACTGCAGAGGACTTGCTACAAGAGGTTTTTATTAAAGTTATACAAAAAATTCGTGAGGGTAAATACTGCGAACAAGGACGCTTTGCTGCTTGGATAATACAAATTGCCTACAATCTAGCTATTGACTTCTTTCGTAAACAGAGAACAGCTAAAAAAAAATATCCAACAGAGTCCTTACAATTGGCTAAGCAAATTACGGCAGAAACAAATGATTACGAAGATAACTACCTCCAAAACGAAACCTTTGAACGACTAGAATCGTTTATTAACCTACTACCTGACTCTCAAAGAGAAGTTGTTCTGTTACGACATTATAGCCGACTAACTTTTCAAGAAATTGCCCGAATTACTAACGTAAGTATCAATACGGCACTGGGGCGCATGCGCTATGCCCTGCTCAATCTCCGAAAATTTATCAAAGAAAACCTACAAGTGCATGATACAGACTTTTACTGAAAACGATCTCTTACGTTATCTCTATAAAGAAACCTCACCTCAAGAGAACGAGGCAATTGAACAATGGCTCACCCAAGATGATACAATAGAAATTCTCTTTGAGGAACTGAATGAAATGTGCCAACTTTTAGAGCTTTATTATAGTACTAAATTAGCCGAACCTTCAGAAGAGTGTGTGCAGAAAATTCTGTATCATAGTCAAACGCATAGCCTCTCTCTCCCTTCAGAGCAGAAACAGAATTAAGTTATAATTCAAGCGAATTTTCGTTAAAGTCTGTTCTTGTCTTTCTTAATTCCTATTGAATATAATCTAAATTGGCTTAGAAAAGTACAATTTAGGTTTTTTTTTTCAAAAAAATGAAAAAATTTTTTTAGCGAAATTTCGCTAATTCTAAAAAACTTTCTAACTTTGGATTACTCAAAAAAACAGAAGAGGCTTGAAGCCAAGTTCACCAGGTTCGTTGAATTGTTAAGTATTTTCAACCCTATGGAAGCAGTTATTTCACAAGCTATACACAATAAGGTGCAGATTAATGCACCAATGCCACCTGCTTATCAGGCAATTCTCTCACCTGAGGCCGTGCAGTTTTTGGAAAAATTACATCAAAAGTTTAATGCAAAACGATTGCGGTTACTGCAGAAACGCAAGGAGCGCCAGCAGGAAATTAACCAAGGGTTCTTGCCACACTTTTTGGAAAAGACACGTGCTATTCGCGAAACAGATTGGCAAACTGCTCCTGTACCTGCTGAACTGCACAATCGAAGAGTAGAAATTACAGGACCTGTGGACAGAAAAATGATTATCAATGCCTTAAACTCTGGGGCAAATGTTTTTATGGCTGATTTTGAAGATGCCAACTCACCCACGTGGGATAATTGCTTGCAAGGGCAAATCAATTTATATGATGCTATTCGTAGGCAAATTGATTTTACAGCTGAAAACGGTAAAACTTACAAGTTGAATAAAAAAGTAGCTATTCTCATGGTGCGTCCTCGTGGGTGGCATTTAGTAGAAAAGCATTTTTTGGTGAATAATGAGCCCATTTCCGCCTCTTTGTTTGATTTTGGGCTATACTTTTTCCATAATGCCCATCAACTTTTGCAAAATGGTTCTGCTCCTTATTTTTATTTACCTAAGTTAGAAGGCCATCAAGAAGCACGCCTTTGGAACGAAGTGTTTGAATTTGCCCAGCAAGAACTGCATATTCCGAATGGTACTATCAAAGCTACCGTTTTGATTGAAACCATTTTAGCCGCCTTTGAAATGGAGGAAATTATTTATGAACTACGTGAACATATTGCAGGGCTAAATGCAGGCAGATGGGATTATATTTTTAGTGCTATCAAAAAATTTATTCAATTTCCCGACCGTGTATTTCCCGATAGGTCGCAGGTTACGATGCAAGTGCCTTTCATGCGAGCATATACACAGCTTTTAGTGAAAACGTGCCACAAACGCAATGTACATGCTATAGGTGGCATGGCGGCTTTTATTCCTAACCGCAAAGATGCCCAAGTAACCGAACAGGCTTTGCAAAAAGTGCATGCCGATAAACAGCTAGAAGCCACTAACGGCTTTGACGGTACGTGGGTAGCCCACCCCGATTTAGTACCCATTGCCCTAGAAGCCTTTAATGCAGTTTTGGGTGAGAAAGATAACCAAAAAGGCTATTACAAAAAAGACTTGGAAATTTCTCAAAATGATTTGCTTAATTTTCATATTCCTGAGGGAAAAATTACTGAACAAGGGCTTCGCTTGAATATCAATGTAGGTATTCTTTACATAGAGTCATGGCTTATGGGCAATGGAGCCGCTGCACTTTACAACTTAATGGAAGATGCTGCCACTGCTGAAATTTCAAGAGCGCAAGTGTGGCAATGGCTCAAACACCAAGCCCGACTAGAAAATGGAACGGCGATTGACAAAGCACTTGTACAAAGTCTTATTGAAGAGGAGATAACAAAAATAGAACGATATGTAGGTAAAGAACGATTTACACAAGGTCGTTTTGCAGAAGCAAAACAAATTTTTGAGCATTTAGTTTTTAGCCCCGATTTCCCAGAATTTCTTACATTAGAAGCCTATAATTATATTGACTAACAGCTAACAAGAAAATAAAACAAAAATGTTCTGAAAGTTAAAAACTTCCAGAACACTTAAAAAATTATGCAACTTTCTTACATAATATATTTTTAACAACTAACACGCAAAAATAATATGTATATTTCAAAATCCGAAAGAATACAACGTATAATTACAGCTTGGAGTGATAAAAATCGTTGGAATGGTGTAGAACGCCCCTACACTGCCGAAGATGTAGCTAATTTAGCAGGTTCTTATCATATAGAGTATAGCATTGCCCGTATGGGGGCAGAGCGCCTGTGGAAGTTATTACACAGTGAACACTACGTATCTGCTTTGGGAGCCTTAACAGGTAACCAAGCTATTCAACAAGTACAGGCAGGATTAAAGGCCATTTATTTGAGTGGCTGGCAGGTAGCTGCTGATGCTAATCTTGCAGGTGAAATGTACCCTGACCAAAGCCTCTATCCCGCTGATAGCGTTCCCAAAGTAGTAGAGCGAATTAACAATGCCCTACTCCGTGCTGATGCAATTCAGCATTTGCAAGGCAAGGAGAAAATACATTGGCTTGCTCCTATCGTCGCCGATGCCGAAGCAGGTTTTGGCGGAAATCTGAATGCCTTTGAACTCATGAAAATGATGATTAAGGCGGGTGCCGCAGGTGTTCACTTTGAAGACCAACTCTCATCGGCTAAAAAATGCGGACATTTGGGAGGAAAAGTGCTTGTACCTACACAAGAAGCAATTAACAAATTAGTCTCTGCTCGTTTGGCTGCTGACGTGTTAGATGTACCTACTATATTAATTGCCCGCACTGACGCTGATGCTGCTAATCTCTTAACTAGTGATATTGACGAGAGAGATAGAAAATTCATAACAGGAAAACGTACTGCTGAAGGCTTTTTCTACGTGAAAAATGGATTAGAGCAAGCTATTGACAGAGGCTTGTCTTACGCCCCTTTTGCCGATTTGGTTTGGTGTGAAACATCTACCCCTGACCTTGGTCAAGCACATGAATTTGCCCAAGCTATTAGAGCAAAATATCCTAACAAATTATTGGCTTACAACTGCTCACCCTCTTTCAATTGGGCAGCAAACCTTGACCAAAAAACTATGCGTCACTTTAGTGAAAAGTTGGCAGATATGGGCTATAAGTTCCAGTTTATTACCTTAGCAGGTTTCCATGCTCTCAATCTAAGTATGTTTGAACTGGCACACGCATACAAAGAACGCGGAATGTTAGGCTATTCCGAGTTTCAAGAAAGGGAATTTCGGCAAGAGAAAACCAAAGGCTTCAAGGCAGTTAAGCATCAGAGTTTTGTGGGAACAGGTTATTTTGATGCTATTCAGAATATAGTTACGAATGGAAATAGCTCTACCGTAGCCCTTAAAGGTTCTACCGAGGAAGTGCAATTTGTTTCTTAGCAATGGTGTTGTGTTTCATGATAAAGTTCATAAAAAGCCGAGCCAATTGGTTCGGCTCTTTATTTTTTGAAAGACCAAAGAACTATTTGAAGCCAAGCATAGATTGACTATCAAATTAAAAGTTAAGTACCTCTGAAAATCAAATCAATCAATTAAAATTCTCCATTTGAGAACACTAAACATAGTAAATTGAAACAATAACAAATTATTGAAAAAATAATACCTCAAGGCAACCTACCGCTTATTAAAGGCGTATTCCTATGTAGTAAGTTACTTGTAATCTACTAAAAAATTGCTATTCATTCACTAAAAACATAGACGAGTTTATGAAAAAGTTAGTTAATCTTTTTGCTTTGTTGGCAATAGTGATGTTTGCGATTTCTTGTAAAAAGGAAAAAGAACCCACTCCACAAGAGAAAATCATAGGTAAATGGCGTATTACCGCACAAAATACTATTATGAGTGGGCAGACGTTCCCTGCTGCTTCTTGTGAATTAGATAATACTGTTGAGTTCAAGTCAGGAGGAACCTTAATTTTTGATGAAGGAAGAACCAAATGTGATGCTTCATCTCCACAAACTGAACAGGGTACTTGGGCATTGACAGGCGATGCTAGAACACTTATTATCACATTACCAAGTATAGGTAATATTGGTATATCGTATCAAGTACTGGAACTTACTAAAACTAGAATAAGAGTTAGGGCAGAGAACATCATGAACTCGGGTGCTACCATAGAAACTACCTTTGAGAAAATATAGCCTACCTGTAATCGGATTAACAGTTACAAATACAAAGAAGACTATCTTTTGACAGGTAGTCTTTTTCGTTTCTATCTCCATACAACATACAGTATTCAGTAAACTCTCATATTATCTGTACTTCACCTAATTTAGCTTTTCGTAAGATACCAAACATTTTAAGTATCTTTGCGCAAATTTACTAACTTATCTCCTCCATTATGCAAGAAAAAATACAGCTAAACACTATAGAGGAAGCCATAGAAGCCATACGCAGGGGCGAGGTAATTATAGTAGTAGATGATGAGAACCGCGAAAACGAGGGCGACATGATTTGTGCTGCACAGCACATCACCCCTGAAATTGCTAATTTCATGATAAAGGAAGCACGCGGTTTGATGTGTGTAGGGCTTACTGAGCAACGCTGCCGTGAATTGAAATTAGACATGATGGTTGATAGTAATACTTCGGCTCATGCTACACCTTTTACTATCTCGGTGGATTTATTAGGGCATGGCTGTACCACGGGGATTTCAGCTCACGATAGAGCGAAAACCATTCAAGCATTAGTAAATCCAAATACCAAACCCGAAGAGTTGGGCAGACCAGGGCACATTTTTCCACTCAAAGCCAAAGAAGGTGGAGTTCTGCGACGTGCAGGACATACAGAGGCTTCGGTAGATTTTGCTCGTTTGGCAGGGCTTTACCCTGCAGGAGTACTCATTGAAGTACTTAATGATGACGGCACAATGGCACGCCTACCACAACTACGCCAAATTGCAGATAAGTTTAACCTCAAACTCGTATCTATTGAAGACCTGATTGCTTATCGCTTGAAACACGAAAGCCTCGTTCAGCGGGAAATTGGAGTCAAAATGCCGACACGCTTTGGAGACTTTGACCTCATTGCTTATCGTCAGATTGATAATGACCAATTACATTTAGCACTTATTAAAGGAAGCTGGCAAAAGGATGAGCCAATTTTGGTGCGTGTCCACTCCTCTTGTGTTACAGGAGATATCTTTGGTTCTTGCCGTTGTGATTGTGGTGAACAACTTCATACCGCAATGCAAATGGTAGAAAAAGAAGGAAAAGGCATCGTACTTTATATGAACCAAGAGGGACGCGGAATTGGGCTGTTAAATAAACTCAAGGCCTACAAATTACAAGAGCAAGGATTAGATACCGTACAGGCTAACCTCCTGCTCGGCTTCCAAATGGATGCTCGCGATTATGGGGTAGGTGCCCAAATTTTGAGAGATTTGGGAGTTACTAAGATCAGACTCATTTCTAATAATCCTAAAAAAAGAGCAGGACTAATTGGCTATGGACTGGAAATCGTTGAAAATGTACCAATTGAAATTCAGCCTAATCCGCATAATGAAAATTATCTCAAAACCAAACGCGATAAAATGGGACATACTATTCTTAAAAATATTTAAGGATTTGAGGCATGCTTATACCAACCGAGATTGAAGTAAAGTTAGCAGAAACTCTAGCAGAATTACAAGCTGTTTTTGCTATTCGGCATAAAGTTTTTGTAATTGAGCAAAATGTGCCTGCTGAAGAGGAGTACGATGCGTTTGAAAATCAAGCGAGGCATTTTATTGCTATTCATAAAACTTATAATTTGCCTTGTGGAACAGCCCGCTGGCGTTTTACAGACAAAGGTATTAAGTTGGAGCGTTTTGCCGTTCTGCACAATTACCGTAGCAGAGGCGTTGGTTCAGCTATTTTGCAAAAGGTTTTACAAGATATTGATAATCACCCTAATACCAAAGGAAAACTTAAATATTTACACGCTCAAATTACAGCTATGGGCTTATATGCCAAATTTGGTTTCAGAGCTGTAGGGGAAATGTTTGAGGAGTGTGCCATACAACATTATAAGATGGTACTAAATGATGCTTAACTTCACTTTGAAACTATGGACAAACGGATTAAATATAAAAATTAGTAACCTTTAAGCGAACGCCTATGCTTATCAAAGCTATTTGGAACGATTTTTTAGAACTTATTTTTCCTACATGTTGCGTAGTCTGTTCGCAAGTATTGGTAAGTAATGAAACTTGGATTTGTACACCCTGCCGTTTTGAGTTGCCCACTTTTACTGATTTTCAAAATAAAGATACCGATTTACGAAAGGTGTTTGGCACGCGTGTACCTAACATGGAATATGCTTTGGCTTACCTCAAATTTAGCAAACGAGGCAAAGTGCAAGCTATTTTGCACCACTTGAAATACAACCATAGTCCCGAGCTGGGTGAGGTATTAGGGCGATGGTTTGGGCAATTGCTTTTTGAGGCAAATTTCAATACTGTTTTTGACTTAATTATTCCTGTACCTTTACATCCCTCTAAACTCAAGAAGCGTGGCTATAACCAAAGTGAGGTGTTTGCCAAGGGGCTTTCACAAACTCTACAACTACCTTACCAAAACGATGTTTTGATTCGTACCAAAGCCACCGAAACTCAAACCAAAAAAAACCGTTTAGAACGCTTGCAAAATGTAGCTAACGTTTTTGAAGTTGTGCAACCGCAGATTGTTCAAAATAAGCACGTTTTAGTAGTAGATGATGTTGTAACCACAGGAGCTACCTTAGAAGCCTGCCTCTTGGCTTTGATTGAAGCGGGTTGTGCCAAAGTAAGCATTGCTACTATTGCCAAAGCAGGCTAAACTTTGTATGGCTTATTTTTCTTTAAAAAAATATAATTTCTTGAAAATCAATAATTAAAACTTTCATACTCACAAAGGCTGTTGTCTTTGTTCCAAAACTTTAAAATATTTTGCATTTATTCAGATTACAACGAGCATTACCAACAGCTAATTTTTAAGCTAATAGCTAATTGGGAAAAAATTTTTCTATCTCTTGTAGCAAGTTTAGGTTTCTCAATTATTCTTTTTTTGTTCTTTTGCCCAAGTATCTTTGAGGGTAATAGTACGATTAAATACTAGCTTTTCAGGCGTGCTATCCTTGTCCACGCAAAAGTAGCCTAATCGTTGGAATTGAAATTTATCGCCTACTTTTGCCTTTGCCAGCGAAGGTTCTGCAAAACATTTGGGTAATATTTGTAGAGAGTTAGGATTGATAAACTCTGTGAATTCTTTGCCTTCATGTCCCTCGGGTTCTTCTACCTCAAAAAGTCTATCATACAAACGCACTTCAATAGGTAGGGCATGTGCCACTGAAACCCAATGAATAGTACCTTTCACTTTCAAGCCACTGGTATCATTTCCACTTTTAGAATTCTCAAAGTATCTACAATGTAGTTCAATGATATTTCCTTCCCTATCTTTTATAACCTCTTCGCATTGGATAATATAAGCTGATTTAAGCCGTACCATACCTTTGGGAGTTAACCGGAAATAGCCTTTGGGGGGATTTTCCATAAAGTCATCACGTTCTATCCAAATTTCACGGCTAAAGGGTATAGTACGGTTGCCTGCGGTTTCATCTTCGGGATTATTTTCAGTGATAAGGTTTTCGGTCTGATTTTCAGGGTAATTAGTAATAATAACTTTCAAAGGGTTAAGCACAGCCATTACTCTAGGGCAGATTTTGTTTAAGTGTTCTCTTACACTAAACTCCAAAAGTGCTATATCTACTATGGTATCACGTCTGGAAACTCCTATCTTTTGAGCGAAATTACGTATAGCCTCAGGGGTATAACCTCTGCGTCTTAAACCTGAAATGGTAGGCATGCGCGGGTCGTCCCAACCATTTACGTAGCCTTGCTCTACTAAAATTTTGAGCTTTCGTTTGCTCATGACAGTGTAAGTAAGGTTGAGGCGTGCAAATTCAATCTGCTGTGGATGGTGTGTACCAAGTTGGTCTAAAATCCAGTCATAAAGTGGGCGATGGACTTCAAATTCTAATGTGCATATTGAATGCGTAATACCTTCGATAGCATCAGAAAGGCAGTGAGCGAAGTCATACATAGGGTAAATACACCATTTAGTTCCTGTACGGTGATGAGGAGTTTTCTTGATGCGATAAATCACTGGGTCGCGCATATGCATATTAGGTGAAGCCATATCAATTTTAGCGCGTAACACTTTAGCACCTTCCTCTACCTCACCACGCTTCATGGCTTCAAAAAGGGCTAAATTCTCCTCTATACTACGATTGCGATAAGGGCTTTCCTTCCCTGCTATGGTAGGGGTACCACGTGTATTGCTTATTTCCTCTGCTGTTTGGTCATCTACGTATGCCTTGCCTAAGCGAATAAGCTGCACAGCGTATTGGTAAAGTTGCTCAAAGTAATCAGAAGCGAAAAATTTTCTGTCTTGCCAATCAAAGCCTAACCATTTTACGTCTTCTTCAATTGCATTTACATATTCTACGTCTTCGGTCTCGGGATTAGTATCATCAAAGCGGAGGTTTGTAAGTCCGTTATATTTCTCTGCCAAGCCGAAGTTAAGGCAAATTGATTTGGCATGTCCGATGTGCAGGTATCCGTTAGGCTCGGGTGGAAAGCGGGTGTGAACTTTTTTGTTAAAACGGTTGGTTCTATTGTGTTCTTCAATAATTTGCTCAATAAAATTGAGCGGTTCATATTCGGTAGTTTTGTTTTCTGTTTCCATGCGGTGAAAATTTAGAAAAGCTGGATTGCAAAAATACAAAAAAAATTAGTTAAGAGGTGTCTTTTCCTTAGCGAATATTCGGGTAAGAACTTTTATGACATAGTTTATTTCGTCTAATGTATTAAAACGGCTGAATGAAAACCGTACTGAAGCTCGCTCTTGGGGAGTGCCAATAGCACGCAAGACGTGAGAGCCGATTTCTGAACCACTAGAGCAGGCACTTCCTCCAGAGGCAGATATTTTTTCAATATCTAAATTGAACAAAAGCATATCCCCATAGTCAGAGGGAGGAAAACTTACATTGAGTATAGTGTAAAGGCTTTGGTCTAAGTCAGCACTTTTGCCATTAAATTGCACATCTTCTATGTTTTCTTTTAGCTTTTGCATAAAGGTTCGTTTCAAAGTTTCAATATGCACTCGGTGGCTTTGCATGGTATGATATGCTAATTCTAGTGCCTTTGCCATACCTACGATGCCATATACGTTTTCTGTACCTCCTCGCATGTTTCGCTCTTGCGAACCACCGTGAATGAAAGGCTGAATTTTATTTTTAGCATTGATATACAAAAATCCTACACCTTTAGGTCCGTGGAACTTATGTGCTGAACCTACTAAGAAATCTACTGAAAGCATTTGCAAATCGTGTTTGTAGTGTCCTATGGTTTGCACGGTGTCAGTATGAAAAATAGCCTTGTAATGTTTGCAAAGTTCACTGATTTGCTCTATGGGGTAGATGTTACCGATTTCATTGTTAGCATGCATAAGAGAAACAAAACTATTAGGGTTAGCTTGCAGTAATTGTTTTAGTTGTTCTAAATTTAGATTTCCCTGCTTATCTACCTCTAACAAGGAAAGTCGTATTTTGCCTACTCTATGCAAATGTTCTAAGGTATGCAAAACGGCATGATGTTCTAGGGGGCTGGTAATGGCATGCTTAATCTGTTTGGTTTCTATGGTGGCGACAATGGCGGTGTTGTCGGCTTCGGTGCCCCCAGAGGTAAAAAAGATTTCGGAAGGGGAGGTATTAAGCAGTTGGGCGATAGTTTTGCGGGCTTTCTCAATAGCAGAGCGGGTTTCTCGTCCATGAAAATGAATAGAGGACGGATTACCGAAGCTATGTTCAAGGTAAGGTAGCATAACAGCCAAGACTTCTTTGTCAAGTGGTGTGGAGGCTGCGTTGTCTAGATAGATGTTTTTCATTGTGTGGTTTTAGTTTTAGGTAATAGATAAAAGTGATTGTTTTACTTGAAGGCTACAAATTTCTGAAAAAAAAATGAAATTGGTTTCATTTGCAAGTAATATTTTATTTTACTATTTCAATATTTTATTTTGTTACTTTGAGAAAATAACTCACTTATTCAAGATGTATTACAGAATAAAAGTTTAATGCGTGAAAGATGCGAAGGGGAGGGAGTACGTCTATATGTAAAGTGTTGGCGAAGCAAGCTTCCCAACAACCTGACCTTTGCCGTTCTGTGGTGTAGGTTTTGTGCAAGGCAACGGCAAGGGGAATATCCAAACTTTAATTAGATTTTCTAATCTTTGGTAGTATGATTTGTTTATATCTAAATTTCTACCTTTGTACGCAAAAAATACACTTTTTTAGAAAATGGGCATTGTTATACGGCAAAGTTTGAAAGGGACAGTAGTTATTTATGTGGCAGTTGTGGTAGGTACGGTAAATAATATTTGGGTAATGCCTAAATATCTTCCTCCTGAATATATTGGTGTGGTGCGAGCTTTGGTAGAGTATGCTTTTTTGTTTGCTGCTTTTGCTCATTTAGGGATTCCTTTCATTGCTAACAAGTTTTTCTCAGAATTTAGGCAAGAAAATCTGCAACATAGAGGCTTTTTTGCTTATATGCTCTTGTATCCGCTTTTGGGTTTAGGGCTTTGCTTAGGGTTGTATGTTTTACTAAAGGATTGGATTACAGGTTTTTATGAGCTTAAATCACCTATTTTAGTGAATTATTACTACTTTGTGATTCCGCTTACAATATTTCTCACCTATCAAGTAGTTTTAGAAACGTATAGTCATTTGCATTTAAGAATTGTTGTACCGAATATTTTGCGCGAATTGCTCGTGAAAATAGGTAATTTGGTCATGGTCTTGGGTTTCGGATGGGGCTTTTACCAACTTACGGGCTTGGTATGGGCAACAGTTGTTTTATATGCTTTGCCTGTTATTTTTTTATTTTTTTATCTAGCTTGGTTACAACGGCTTTATCTCAAACCGCAATGGCAATATTTTAGTTGGGAGAAAACCAAAACTATGGGTATTTATGGGCTTTACACTATCTTGGGAGGGATTGGAGTAGTCATTGTGAGCAAGGTTGATGCTATTATGATACCCTCACTCTTGGGCGAAAAAATGATGGGGATTTTTACTATTCCTTACTTTATTAGTTTAGTAATTGAAGTACCGAAGAAAGCCCTTAAACAAATTAGTACTCCTATTTTAGCTCATGCATTACATACACAAGATAGAGTCTTAATGTATAATATTTACCAAAAAACCTCTTTACATTTGTTTTTAGTGGGAAGTTTTATCTTTTTAGGTATTTGGCTCAATATAGACGATGTTCTAGGGATTATTCCAAATGAAATTTACAAACAAGGAAAGTACGTAGTGCTATTTTTGGGCTTGGCAAAAGTGATTGATATGGCAACAGGGCTAAATGGTGAATTATTACTCTTCTCTTCACATTATCGGTTTGTATTGGTTTTGACTATTTTTTTAGGAATAATTACCATAGTTAGCAATTATTTTTTTATCTCTTTTTATGGCTTAAATGGAGCAGGATTAGCAAATTTGACTTGTATTGTGGCCTATGAGCTTATTAAGTCGGTGTATGTTTGGTATTATTTCAAAATACACCCTTTCACATATCAAACTTTGTATGTTTTAGGTGTTTCTTTATTTGTCTTTACTTTGGTTAGCTTTATGCCTCTTCCTTTGCAAGGAATTGTGGCTATTTTTATGCGTTCGGTGCTTATTAGTTTGCTCTTTGTAGGGCTAACAATTCTATTGCATATATCGCCAGAAGTTAATATGCAATTAAGCAAAATTTTTTCATTTTTTTCAAAAAAATAAAACTTTTTTTTGTATGCTAACGTTTTTACCTCGGTAAAAGTTCATGGATGATTCAATGCGATACCTAAGGAATTTCTATTACAACAGATAGATGTGTTGAAAATCCATTTTCTAATTTTTTTTATAGTTTTCGCACTTCAAAGGTCAATAATAGCTCTAACATTTGCGAGTGGTCTATAATAGGATTAAAATCTGAAAATCTCTTGTAGTTCATATAAATTCCTGATTTAAGTTTTATTTAATTGATTAACTTAAACAATAGAAACGCTACCCATGAGACAACTCAAAATTAGCAAACAAATTACCAATCGTGAAAGCCAGTCATTGGATAAGTACTTGCAAGAAATTGGAAAGGTAGATTTATTGACACCTGATGAGGAGGTAGAATTAGCAAAACGCATTCGTGAAGGAGACCAAGTAGCCCTTGAAAAATTGACTAAGGCTAACTTACGCTTTGTAGTTTCGGTAGCAAAACAATATCAGAACCAAGGACTTTCTTTGGGCGATTTGATAAATGAAGGTAATCTGGGCTTAATTAAAGCCGCTCAACGTTTTGACGAAACCCGTGGATTCAAATTCATTTCTTACGCCGTGTGGTGGATTCGTCAATCTATTTTGCAAGCTTTAGCTGAACAATCACGTATTGTACGTTTGCCGCTTAATCGGGTAGGCTCATTAAATAAAATCTCTAAAACCTTCTCTGATTTAGAGCAGAAATTTGAACGTGAGCCTTCTCCTGAGGAGTTAGCCGAGGTATTGGACTTGCCTCCTGCCGAGGTGGTAGATACGCTCAAGATATCAGGAAGGCATGTTTCGGTAGATGCTCCTTTCGTTCAAGGAGAGGAGAATAGTTTGTTAGATGTGTTAGAAAATGATAGCGAAGAGACACCCGATGCTTCACTAATGAATGACTCACTCTGCCGTGAAGTGCAACGGGCTTTATCTACTTTAAGTGCCAGAGAAGCCGATGTCATTTCTCTGTATTTTGGTCTAAACAATACCACATCGTTAACCTTGGAAGAAATTGGTGAAAAATTTAGCCTTACACGTGAAAGAGTGCGTCAGATTAAAGAGAAAGCCATTCGTAGGCTTCGCCACACATCAAGAAGTAAATTCTTGAAGCCTTATTTGGGCTAAAATGGGCTAAGTTTCAAAATATATTTACATTTGAGAAGCGTCTTACTTTTCCCTTAAAGTAAGATGCTTCTTTGTTTTTTTCCTTTTAATAAAGTGTAGTCTATTTTGCGTTTTCTTGGAAAAATTGCAACTTTGTGAACTTTTTTTGACAAATTATTCAAAACAAAACCTCTTCTAATCGCTATGAAAGTTGCTGTCGTAGGAGCAACGGGTTTAGTAGGCAATGAAATCCTTTCTGTATTAGCAGAGCGTAATTTTCCTGTAAGTCAGCTTATTCCTGTGGCTTCCGAAAAATCGGTAGGTAAAACTATTATATTCAAAGGACAATCTCTCACGGTAGTTTCTGCCCAAGAAGCCATAACCCGAAAGCCACAAGTAGCCATCTTCTCAGCAGGCAGCCATACGTCTTTGATTCTGGCCCCACAATTTGCCGAAGCGGGTATTACTGTTATTGACAACTCCTCAGCGTGGCGCATGCATCCTGACAAAAAATTGATTGTGCCTGAAATTAATGCCCATTTACTTACCCAAGCTGATAAAATTATTGCTAACCCTAATTGCTCTACTATTCAAATGGTTGTAGCTTTGAACGGCTTACACCAAAGATATCGCATAAAGCGAATTGTAGTTTCTACTTACCAAAGCGTTACAGGCACAGGTAAAAAAGCCGTTGACCAACTCATGGCCGAGCGAAAAGGAACAGTACCTACCGAAAGAGCCTACCCACACCCTATTGACCTCAACGTATTGCCTCATATTGACGTTTTTTTGGAAAATGGCTACACCAAAGAGGAAATGAAAATGGTAAATGAAACTAAAAAAATCATGGGTGATGACCAAATTCGTGTTACTGCCACTGCAGTACGCGTTCCCACCATCGGCGGACACTCTGAGGCAGTAAATGTAGAATTTGAGCAAGAGTTTGACCTTGCAGAAGTGTATGAAATTCTGCATAGTACGAAAGGAGTAGTGGTGCAAGATGATGTAAAAAATAACCTCTATCCTATGCCCATATTGGCACACCGCAGAGATGAAGTTTTTGTTGGACGTATACGCAGAGATGAAACCCAACCCAAAACACTCAATTTGTGGATTGTAGCCGATAACCTTCGTAAAGGTGCGGCAACTAACGCTGTTCAAATTGCTGAATACCTTTTGCAAAAAGGACTTTTGTAAAATTAAAACTATTTTTATGCAAGCTATATCCTCTCTACAAGTAAAGGAAATATTGGATAAGGCTTACCTGCGATACAATACGCCTCAATTTATTGAGCAGGATCCTATTGCTATTCCACACCTGTTTAGTCAAAAACAAGATATTGAAATCATGGGCTTTTTTGCCGCTACTTTAGCTTGGGGCAACCGCACTACGATTATCAAAAAGTGCAAAGAATTGATAACCCTGTTTGATAATGCACCTTATCAATTCATACTCCAACATCAAGAAAGTGATTTGAAAGCTTTGCAACACTTTAAGCACCGCACTTTTCAGCCCACTGATTTGCTTTATTTTGTTGCTTTTCTTCGGTACTGGTATGAAAAACATACTTCTTTGGAAACGGCTTTTCTTGTGCCAACCCAAGCCCAAGAAATTGACGTAAAAAAGTCGCTTATTCAATTTCACGAATTTTTTTTTGGTTTTCTGTCAGACTATCCCAAACGTACCCAAAAACATATTGCTACACCGCTTCGTAATTCGGCTTGCAAACGCTTAAACCTATTTCTTAGGTGGATGGTACGAAAAGACTCCCAAAAGGTAGATTTTGGTTTGTGGCACGGTATTTCTACTCGCCAACTTATCTGTCCTTGCGATGTTCACGTAGAGCGTGTAGCTTTGCATCTGGGGCTTATTCCTAAAATACAATCTAATTGGCAAACAGCTCAACTGCTTACCCAAAAATTACGCACTTTTGATGCTGAGGATCCTGTAAAATATGATTTTGCTCTCTTTGGTTTAGGTGCTTATGAAAATTGGGGATAACAGCTAATTCTTGTGAAATTGTAATTTAACAAATACTCCCACTGTTATTAAGCAGTGGGAGAGAGGTAATAATCAATTTTTGTAGAAACTTACAGCTAAACAATTGTAAAAGGCTCAAACTTGATGTTTGTAAGAATTTTGGAGCTTTTCGTTCTCGTGCTAAAAGCGTATTCCCAGCCCTACCAAAAAGTTTGTTCCTGCTTGCGGATAGTAAAAATTTTCAGTAATTCGTTCTCCGCCTGCAATGTAGCCAAAGGTATAGCCATTAGGTTCGTAGAGTTGGTTAAAAATATTGTTTACTAACAAACTCATGGTGAGGGTTTTGCAAAACTTGGGTTTAAGTTGGTAAATAAAGCGTAAATCATTGGTAAAGAAGGCATTAAGTTTTCGGTTTGGGTTAGAGGTATTGTCCAAAAATTGCTCACTTACGTATTTAGAGAGCAAAGCAAGGCTCAAATTGGGCAAAGGTTTGTACTCTAATTGGCTACCGCAAATTACGTTAGGTGAAAAAGCAATATCCGTTTGCGAATAGGTTTGTTTTACTTGCCCGCCATTGTCAAAATCGTCAATAAACTCCTCAAAATTTTGGATTTTATTTTGGCTAAAAGTAGCATTAGCGTTCCAAGTAAATCGGTTATTCAATTTTAGCCCAAGTTCTAATTCTATGCCTGCACGGTAGCTTTGTGGAATGTTAGTGCGTACATAGTTTCCTACGTCGTTCACTTGCCCTGTTAGCACAAGTTGGTTTCGGTAGTTCATGTAATACAAATTAGCATTAAACGCAATTTGATTAGCTTGTAGTTTGTAGCCTAATTCCCAGTTTTGCAACTGCTCAGCTTTAGGGCGGCTGTCAGGGGTGGATTGCGTAAAGTCCTCGCGATTAGGTTCGCGATGGGCAATACCAAAATAAGCGTATAAATTTTGGTTGGTATTGAGTTGATAGGTTGCCCCAAATTTAGGATTAAAAAAGTGCAAATCTGCTGATTGTTGTACGTTTTGCCCTTGTCTGCCGAAGCCTAAAAAGGAATAAAACACGTTACGATGCTGCAAGTCTACCAAAATATTAAGCTTAGGAGTGATTTGGTAAGCTATTTTTATAAAATTGTTTATATCGTTTTTAGTAGCGTCATTGTCATAGTAGCGTTGTCTGATTTGGCTGTTGCTGGCAAATCTTGCCCAAATCAATTCTCCAAAATGTTTGCCTTGGTAGGTATTTGCTCCACCACCAAAGGTGATATTCCAAAGATTACTTTGGTAGTTAAGCGAATAGACTGTCCCGTAGAAATGATTATCTAACCATAAACGGCGAATAACGTCAGTTTGGGAAATAGTAGTATTTCCTATAGTAAGGGGAGTGAGGTTATAGGTAGCAAAGTCATCGTTTTTGCGATATTGTTCAAAATAACCGCGCCCATAGGTATAATGCAATGCTATGTTGGCATTGAGTTTAGGGCTAATTTCGTAAGTGTAAAATAGTTGGTAATGGTCTTGTTGGTAGTTATCAGTTTGGTTATCATAAAGATAGGCATTGTAGGTACGGTTGTTTGCTGTAAGTAAATTATTAGCATCTTCGGTGTCTAAGCCGTTGCGGTCAATGTAAGCACGTATGCCCTGTAAATCGCCACGTAGTTTAGCTTCAGGTACGCCGTTCCAAGCTTGGTAGGTTTTTTCTTTTCCTGAAAAAATATTCAAGCGAAGTAAACTTTTTTTGCCATAGTAAGCTCCTGAGGTGTAAAAAGATTTGAGTTCAGAACTTGCTCTATCGATAAATCCATCAGAAGTAATGCGAGAGAGGCGCGCATCTAAGGTAAATTTATTGTCAATTAGCCCTGTGCCTGCCATAAGGGTATGTTTCCATGTGTTGAAACTGCCATAACTATTATTCACTTCGGTATAGCTTTTTTCGTTGAGTTGATTAGTTTGAATATTGATTGTAGCTCCGAAAGCTCCTGCTCCATTAGTAGAAGTACCTACACCTCGCTGAATTTGCACACTACTTACCGAGGAGGCAAAATCGGGCATATTTACCCAAAAAACGCCTTGACTTTCAGCATCATTCAATGGAATACCGTTGATGGTAACGTTGATACGTGTACCGTCAGAGCCTCGGATACGTATGCCTGTATAGCCTATACCTGCTCCTGCATCAGAGGTTGTAACCACAGAAGGTGTGAAATTGAGCAGAATGGGTAAATCTTGCCCTAAATTTTGCTTGGCAATTTCTTCTTGGCTTACTTCGGTATAGGCTACTGCCGATTTTTGATTAGCACGGGTAGCTAGCACCACTAACTCATCGGCTAAAAACGTATTTTTAGCAAGTAGAATTACAATTTCTTGGTTTTCAGAGATTTGAATTTCTTGGGTAGCTGTTTTGTAGCCCAAGAATGAAACTTTAAGCGAATATTTGCCCGGTTTTAGCCCTGTAAGTAAAAATGAGCCATCCGTTTGCGTAGCCGTTGCTTTGAACGTATTGGTAAGCATCACTACTGCGCCTACCAGATTCTCTTGGGTAAGTGAGTCTTTGACTGTACCTTTAAGTGTAAATTGAGCAAAAGTGAAATAGGTAGTAAGCCCTATCAAAAGGCTTGTGAAATAGAATTTAAGCATAGTAAAAAATAAGGTTTTGAGTTGAACAATTAGACTAATTGAACAACCTCAACCAAAAGAGGAGACTTGTAAAGATTATGTTTGAAGTCTTTGCACTAACTGGTGTGGAGTAAAAAGTTAGAAATCAGCAAATTAGGTTTTGCTTAGGTTAGCGCATTTTCTTCAATATTCCCTTCGGCAGCATTACCTGCATCAGGTTCAATGGGTATAATCTCAGCCTGTAGAGTAAGGCACCCCTTTTAGTGAAGCGTGTTTGCGTGCAAAGATAAACAATTCAAAAAAGATAAAAAAATTTCAGAGTTACAGGGGTAAAAAAATTAAGATAACTTTCTAGATTTTTTCATATGGTGTTAGGGTTTTGCGGGTACTCTTTTAACTTCTAATTTATTATCTTGGTATTTGGAAGGGCATTTCATTAGAATTTTCTCTGCTACGAACACATTGTTTTGCATATTGCCTACCACTACAATTTGTTCAGAGCGTTCAAAGTCAGCGGGTTTAGGGTTTCTATACACTACTTTACAGGCTTGTTTTTTTTGGTCTATAAGTGTAAAGGTGAATAGATTAGGATTTTTGATGGGGTTGTATTCCATATCTACGATATTGCCTTGTGCATCTCTTTTCAACTCACCTACCACGTGAATTTTGGTAGTTTGTCCTTTTTGAGCCATAGCTTGGGCTTCTGCAAAACTTACGTATTGGCTTGCATCCCCAGTAGTGGAAATGATTATGGCAATTGCCAAAGCAATTACCACAATTCCTATGATATAACTAACTTTCATAATAATGTTACCGAATTATTACGATGATTTGATTTCATTCTCCATCTTTCTTATTTTTTTCTCTAAAGTTACAAGATAGATGAATAGAAATGCAAATATACATAATAAAACGGCAATTACCACATAAATTTTTCCGTCTTCACGGAGGCTATCAGCCATTTCTACTTCCGCGCTTTGTGCAAAACTTTGCATAGCTGGTAAAAACAATAGCACAAGGGCATACAAGAAAAATTGAATTTTTTTAAGTTTCATTTTACTTTTAGTTTTTATTGAAATAATAAACTCATGCCAAATTTTGTGCTATTCTATATTGGCATGTGGTGTTTTAATCACCAAGACTCAAAACGTTATTTGGTGAAATAAAGTTTAATTTTATACCTGAAAAATACGTTAAATATTTGTTAAATTGTATTTTTCAAAGAATTAGCTTAAATATGATAAGAAAAATATAACTTTTGAGAGCAATTTTTAGAGATAAAATTTTTTTCGCTCGATATACTCAGCCACCACGTCAGGTACGAGGTAACGAATAGAATAACCTTGTTGAATGCTCTGCCGAATGAAGGTAGCTGAGATATCTAACATAGGTGCTTCAACGATATGCACTTTAGGATGTTTGGCGAGTGTGTGTTGGCTAATATCGTAGTTAGGGCGTGGAAAAACATATAGAGAGTAATATTCTAAAATTTTTTCGTAGTTTTTCCATTTCTCAAAATGTTGCAGGTTATCGCTTCCTAAGACAAGAGCGAAGGTGTGTTGTGGGTACTTATCTTGCAAATAGGTGAGCGTATCGATTGTATAGCTAGGCTGAGGCAAGTGAAATTCAATATCTGTGGCTTTGAGTTTGTGATTGTCGGCGATGGCTTTTTCTACCATGTCTAACCTATCGAAGTGGTGCAAAAGGGAGTGTTGTTTTTTGAATGGGTTTTGAGGCGAAACTACAAACCATACCTGCTCTAAGTCAGAACGCTCTGCCATGATGTTAGCAATAATGAGATGTCCTATGTGAATAGGATTAAATGAGCCAAAGAATAAGCCAATTTTCATGTATCTAAAAAGATTGTGTTAAATATATCTAACCTAAATAACTTAATTCCTAAGACCTAATTTTTTGAAAATTATAGCATTTTATTTACTTAAAGTATTTTATATTTAGTTTTTAATGTTAAATGTTAAGATTTTAACAATAAATGTTAATTTATAAGTATTAGAAAGTAAGATTTTAATATTAAATGTTACTGTTTAAGTATTATATTTTAATATATTGAAATTAAATGTTAGCATTTTAGTGTTAAGTGTTACTGTTTTAGTACTAAATGTTAATCTTTAATTATTAAATATTGAAGTTTTAACATTAGGTGTTAAGGCTTTAACATTAAAAATTAAGTATTATATAACTGAAATTTAACATTTACTATTAAAAAATAAACATTTACTATTAAATAGTAAACATTGAGTATTAAAAACTAAACATTAGACATTAAAAGTTAAATATTTACTATTAAAGAATAAACATTGAGTAATAGAAATTAGCTATTAAGTTCTTAGAGTATTTTATTAGTTGTTATCAGTGATGTAAGAAGTATTAAGGTGTTAGTCTAAAAGGTTTTCTAATGTGTTATCATACAAATTTTTTGCTTCTTGGGTAGTAATCCAGAGTTCACCATCAATTAGGAAGTCAGTTTGTGTAACCTCTCCTATGTAGGTAGCCTCAACGGTATCGTTTTCTATTAAAAATTGTTCAAAGGCTTGCACCTTGTCAGGGTTTACGCTCACCACTATTCGCCCTTGCCCTTCACCGAACCAGAAAGCGTCAGGGCGGATTTGGTTTTCTTTCACACTTTCAGGCATAAATACCGAAAAACCTAACTGCTTGACCAAAGCACTTTCAGCAAGGGTAATGAATAAGCCTCCGTCAGAGATATCGTGTGCGGATTGAATAAGTTGGTGTTGGATTAGCCCTTTGACTAACTTTTGTAAATCAATTTCAGCTTGCAAATCAAAGAAAGGAGCAGGGGCGGCTTTGTGCTGGTGGTAATGGTAAAGGTAAGTAGAGCAAGCAATATCGTTGGTGATGTTTCCTAACACATAAATCATATCCCCTACGTTTTGGAAGCCCAGCCCCATGCGTTGGGTGTGAATGTTGTCCATAATGCCTAACATTCCGATAGTAGGTGTAGGAAAAACGGCATTGCTCACGTTTCCACCTTGTTTGTTTACACTGCTGGATTGGTTGTAAAAACTTACGTTTCCGCCTGTAACGGGAGTGCCAAGGGCTTCGCAAGCGGCTTTCATGCCTTGAATAGCTCCTACAAATTGCCAATAGACCTCAGGATTATAAGGATTACCAAAGTTTAAGTTATTAGTAATGGCAACAGGCTCGCCACCTGCACACACCACGTTGCGTGCTGCTTCGCAAACGGCTATCATAGTACCTATTTCGGGGTTGGCAAATACGTATCTGCCGTTGCAATCTACACAAATGACGATGGCTCTGTCCGTGCCTTTGATATGCACGACGGCAGCGTCAGCGGGCAAGTTGGTGCTTGCGTTGGCAGTACCTACCATGCTATCGTATTGTTCGTAAATCCACTTGCGGCTACAAATGTTAGGGTGAGAGAGTAAAAATTGGGCAATTTGTTGGTACTCTTCTAAGGTTTGTGGTTGGGGAATGGTGTGTAGGTCAAACTGCTGGTATTCTTTGAAATAGCTTGGCTCGGTGTATTCTCTGTAATACACAGGGGCGCCGCCGCCTAACACCAAGCTACTGGCAGGAATATCGGCAACGAGTTCACCTTTTTGGTAAAAGTGTAAACGTTGGGTATCGGTAACTTCGCCAATTTGTGAGCAGTTTAGGTCCCATTTTTCAAAAATGGCTTGAATTTCGGCTTCTTTGCCTTTTTTGCCCACAATGAGCATACGCTCTTGGCTTTCGGAGAGCAGGATTTCAAAGGCTTCCATGTTAGCTTGCCGAAGTGGTACCTTGTCTAAATCAATCACCATGCCATGCTTGCCTTTAGCAGACATTTCGGAGGTAGAGCAGATAATTCCTGCTGCACCCATATCCTGCACACCGATAACCAGTTCTTTGTCAATAACTTCTAAGGTGGCTTCTAACAATAATTTTTCTTGGAAAGGGTCGCCCACTTGCACTGAAGGCAATTTAGAGGAGGATTTTTCGGTAATATCTTCCGAAGCAAAAGTGGCTCCGTGGATACCGTCTTTTCCTGTGGCAGAGCCAACGATAAAGACAGGATTTCCTACACCATAAGCGATAGCAGAAGCAATTTTCCCTATCTTGACAATACCCGCAGAAAAGACATTAACTAAGGGATTAGTCTCGTAACATTCCTCAAAATACACCTCTCCTCCTACGGTAGGAATCCCGAAGGCATTGCCGTAATCACTAATGCCTTTGACTACTCCTTTGACTAAAAATTTCGTTTTATCCAAAGCAATATTTCCAAATCTTAAAGAATTGAGCTGAGCAATAGGGCGCGCGCCCATGGTAAAAATATCGCGATTGATACCGCCAACCCCTGTGGCTGCCCCTTGGTAAGGCTCAATGGCAGAAGGGTGATTGTGCGATTCTATTTTGAAGACGCAAGCCAAGCCATCACCAATAGCTACCAGACCCGCGTTCTCCTCACCTGCTTTTGCTAACATTCGGGGCGAGTCTTTGGGCAATTTTTTGAGCCATGCAATAGAATTTTTGTAGCTACAATGCTCTGACCACATGACCGAATAGGCAGAGAGTTCGGTAAAATTAGGTTTTCTGCCTAAGTATTCACAAATTTTGTCATACTCTTCGGGCAGCAGCCCTAATTTTTGGGCAGTTTCTACGGTGGGTAAAGTTTGGGTAGTTTGCACGTTTTTAATTATGGTTTTAGAAATAAAACAAGAATGATTTTTTTCGTGCAAATCTACAAAAAAAGTGATAGCTTGGAAATTGAGCAGTTAGCTACTCGCTCTCACTCTCCTTCCATTTCCAATGGTAAGGAATATATTGTAACAGTTTTTGGTAAAATGTGGCTTTTTGCAAAATTTCAGGGTTGCCTAACAAGATAAGTTGCTCGCGGGCGCGGCTCAAAGCGACGTTCAATTTTCTATCTACTGAACCGTCATAATTAAGCATTTGCAAATTGCGGAGTTGTAATTCATGGTTTAGTGCCATAGAAATGATAATGATTTCTCGCTCACTGCCTTGGTAACGCTCAACGGTATCAACAGTTACGAGTTCTTGTAAGTCAGGGGCTAATTGTTTCGTAATTTCAGCAATTTGGGCTTTGTAAGGTGTAATGATGCCTATGGTGTTTTCATTAAAAAGTTCTCCTCGTGCTTTGCGAATAGTAGAAACTAATTTGGCAACGATTTGGGCTTCTTGCTTGTGTAATTTGCTTTGTTTTTCTTTTTGAGTAGGGATAAAAATCATACGGCTTTGGGCTAAATTTCGCTCTATGTTGTCTGTTGAAAGTGGGTTAAACCAGGTCCAAGGGGCTTGTTGCTGAGGGCTACCTACTTTCAGCGTTTTGTAAAATTCTTTGCTAATAAAACCTGCAATATCTTGGTGAGTACGAAATTGGGTGCTGAGCATGGCATAGCACTCGTGCCAATTTTTGGCTTGGGCATTAAGAAGTAAGCGTTCAAAGATGGAGATGCTTAAATCGCTCAAAAAGATTTGGGCTAGTTGTGGGTTATCTGTTTTGCAAAATTCGGGAGGTTGAGTAATAACGGCAGGGAGTTGTTTTTCATCACCAATTAAGATAAATCTTTTGAATTTTGGTAAAATGCCACATAAATAGGGTTCGGTAAGTTGCGAAGCCTCATCTACAATAAGCGTATCAAATTGGGGAATAAACTGCATATTTGCTAAAAAAGAAGAAACGGTAGAAACAAAAACACGAGTTCGTTTCAACTTTTCACTAATAGCCATGAGTGTTTTCTCTTCTCTCAAAATTTTTTCACCAAAAGTCTCACCCTCGTCAGAAGTGCCAAAACGAATAAACTCGTGAGGGCAAACGGCTTTCAATTTTTCGCAAATTTCGTCTGTGGCACGGTTGGTAAAAGCTAAAAGAACAATTATCTCTGTGGTATGGTTGAATAAATACTGCACCATATTTTTAAGCATTTGCGAAGTTTTACCTGTGCCTGGAGGTCCTTGCAAAAGGAAATAATTTTGAGCAGAAAGGGCTTTTCGCAAAATAGTTATTTGTTCAGCATTGAGTTTTTGGGCTAATGCTTGTAGGAATTGCTCTAATTGTGGTGGTATTTCAGGCTCAAAAGTAGGTTGTTGCAATCCTAAAATAAGTTCTTTTTTCTCTTGGGTAGCTTGCAAAAAAAGGATTAGCGAAGCGAGCAGATTGTCATAATTTTTTTCTAACAAAAGTGGTTCTATTGCCCAAGTGGCATGTTGTTCAAAGTAAGTTTTTTCTATATGCTTAGACCAAAGTTTGAGGCAGATTTCACTTTTTTGGAGGCGTTTAACGGTAGCTTTAAGTAAGGCTTGTTTAGTAGGGGCAGGCTCGTTTGGGTCAGGTGTTGGGTAAAGTATTGCAATATCGTTTTCACGGAATATACTTATTTGAAAATCAGGGATACGTAAACGAAGTTCGAATTTTTCTGTGTCAAATTTTTCTACTTGTAGCCCGTGCAAGATGCTAAAAGTTTCTTTTTTATCTGCAAGGCTACGTTTCCACAAGTTGGCAAAGCCTTCGGCATAGTCAGTATTAGATACACTTCCGATTTTGGCTATTAGCCGCTCGCGCATAGTAAGGCTGAAAAAAGCAGTAAAATAAGCTCTTTCTAGTTCGTTGGCTTGTTGCCAAAGTTGGTCAATGTATTTAGCCTCTCTTACTTTGTAGTCAGGTAGGTTATTAAAAAGGGAGAGAAACTTATCAAATATTTTTTGGGGGTTGCGTGCCAAAGCAAAATCAATAGCTACGATGCGGTTGCGTATTTGTAGGGCTTCTTGTTGCTCAAAATTGAGTTTACCACAGTTGCGGAGAGGTCGGTTATTATCTTTGGAATAGAGAATAGCACTTATACCTGTACGTTCTTGAAAAGTATTCTCAATCAATAAATTGTAACATGCAACTTGAATAAGGTCATTGTGGTTCGCTTCTTTTGATTGTGGAAAAGAATTTCCTGATTTGAGCTCTACAATATCTTTACGTTTTGGGTTTTGTTTGTCTTTGGCTAAAATATCTAACCTTCCTTGCAAGCCATGCGTGGGGGAGATAAAAGTAGGTTCGGTAATGAGTTCGTGTTTTTGAAATTCGCTTAGAGCATTTTTAACATTTTCAAATTGAACTTTTATTCGTTCTAGTATTGTCATGAGTTGCTCTTTTTGCACTTTTGAGGCAACGAGGCTGTACTTGGCGAGGGCTTTTTTAGAGGCTTCTTCAAAATGGATAGTAGGTTGTTTCACCCATTCGTCTAATATTTCATTCATAAGATTTCCTTCTAGTGTAAATTCATTGCCTTGGAACAGGGTCAATTTATCTAAAAGATATAAGTAAGGTGTAACGCCTTCTCGCAAAAAACAGCGGGCAATGGCAGAGGCATCAATCAAATAATCGGGTTCAAGCACGATGAGCGTGTTGTCGGTAGTAACCCAAGCGGTAGGTTCTAGACATTCCACTTCGGTAAAAAGTAGGTTTTGGTGGATAACATACCATAGGCAATTTTCAGCCAAACGAAAGTGCTTGTATAATTTTCCTTGTGCATAAACTTGAATGTCGTTTACTGTAATCTCTACTTTGCCGTAGTTTTCAGTTTGGCAGGTAAGCGTGATTTGCTTTTTTCCTTGGTGTTCTTTTAAGTGGCTTTTGTTCAGAATGCTTGCCCAAACGTTGGTAAGTAGTTGGGTAGGTTGGTGCCTTTCCACTAAATTGACTATGGGCTTATCTGCCAAAAATTGAGCTATGTATTCGGGAATAGACTCACGGTTTTGTGGATTTTGTGTAAGAAATACTAGTTCGGTAAGAATAGAAAGAGCAGTAAATCGTTGAGCTTCAGTAGGTTGAAAGCGAACTTGTGTATTATTTTTTCGCAAAAGATTTCGTAAGGCTTGTAGTTTGTCTTCCCATGCTTGCCCTAAATCATAGACTTGGCACACGAAGTTAATTTTGGCAAACAAACCCGCAAAAATTTGTTTTTCGCGCTTTTCCGTCAAGAGGTTTAGGACTGAAAAGAAAATGTTATCATATGCAGCAAGTTGTTGCTTGGGTGAGAGTTCAGGGCTTTGGGTAATGTTGTATAAGTTTTGCCAATAATAATGAGCTTCCAAAGAGGTGAGCATTTTTAGTATATTATAGGGTGGTATTCAGAGTATTTTAAGTTGTGGTCTAAAATATATGATGACTATTTGACGGAATAGACAGTGAGTTTTTTTACTTCTGCGTTGTGCTTCAAGTAATAACAAAAGTAGACTATTTCATTAACTTAAGACAAAGGTAGTAAAAATAGTCGTAAAGAAGACCGAACACAAAACTTTTTGTTTGGAATTGTGGCAACTAACTTCGGAGCCAATATCAATGATTTTACGTGAGTTCAAACAAAGCAACAGAGCATGCCTGTACTAATTTGCAATTGAGGTATTTGCAATTGAGGTATTATTGTAGTGTTCAAATAGATGAATTGTGGTCTTATGTAAGATAAAAATATTAAAAAGGTTGGATAGGGTGTATGCCTATGCTCCTTAAGTGAAATGCTGGCAGGTGATAGGGGAGAGAAATACTGGTATGGTTAGGAAATTTTATCAGAAATCGAACATTTGCAAACAAGTGCATACCAAACCACCCAAAAAATAAATTAATAGTAAAGCTATCAGGTTTGAATGAATAGACTGAATACAAAGTAAAAGTAAGATTTGTGTATTTTTTTGCCTTCTTACTCCAATTATTTGCAAAACCCCTAAATTTCTGCGTAATTTGTTGCCAAATTATTTGCATAGCTTTTACTATTGAAATTCTATGAAAAACTTGCTATATTTTTACCTTTCTGCAAGCCTTGTGGTTGGGCTGTGGGCTTGTCAAGCTAAAAAAAATAAAACTGAAGTAAGTGATGAGATAAAAGACATCAAATTGATAGATTACGACTGCCGAAATTGTGGTATGCCTTCTAAGGAATACCCTAAATGGCACACCATAGTTACCACAGAACGTGATGAGGAGATACACTTCTGCTCACCTCGCTGTATGTTTATTTCATTTTTAGATGAGAAGAAAAAACCTGATTGGGTAAAAGAAGTTTCGGTAGTAGAGTATTATGAAGGCAAACGGATAGACGGCAAAAAAGCGTGGTACGTAGTAAATAGCGATGTAATAGGACCAATGGGACACGATTTTGTGCCATTCAAAACGGCAGATGCCGCTAAAGATTTTTTGAAAGAACACAAAGGAAAAAAAATTCTGCACTTTGAAGAAGTAACCCTCAAAGAACTCAAAGAGGTTATCAATACCAACAAGTAAACATCGTTTTGTTATTTTTCTTCATTTTTTATGTTTTACTATCTTTTTAACTATTTAGACAAGGTATTTAACCTACCAGGAGCGGGTGTTTTTCAATACATTTCGTTTAGGGCGGGTATGGCAGCATTGCTATCACTTTTAATTACAATTATCTATGGCAAAACGCTTATCCGTCTGCTTATTCGCTTTCAAGTAGGGGAAACAATACGAGATTTGGGTTTAGAAGGGCAAAAAGAGAAACAAGGTACACCCACTATGGGCGGCATTATTATTATTGCTGCTATTGTATTGCCCACACTTTTATTTGCCAAATTAGACAACGTATATGTACTTTTGTTGGTTGGCTCTGCTTTGTGGTTGGGTTTTATTGGTTTTTTAGATGATTATGTTAAAGTTTTCAAAAAGCCGAATAGTTGGTTAGTAAGCAACCGAGGTATCAAGGGCAAATACAAAGTATTTGGGCAAGTGGGTTTGGGCTTTATTGTAGGGCTAACCTTGTACTTTAATAAAAATGTGGTAGTTCGTGTTATTAGTGGTAATACTTATCAAGATGTAAAATCTATGGCTACTACGGTGCCGTTTTTCAAAAATAATTCGTTGGATTATGAAAAAATAATGCAATTGATAGGATTAGGCGATTTTACTTGGTTATTTTATGTATTAGTAGCTACTTTTATCATCACTGCTGTATCTAATGGAGCAAATATTACTGATGGTCTAGATGGATTAGCAGCGGGTATTTCGGCAATCATTGGGCTGACATTGGGCGTTTTAGCATACCTTTCAGGTAATTTTGTGTTTGCCAAATACCTCAACATTATGTTTATTCCTAATTTAGGGGAATTAGTAATTTTTTGTACTGCATTTACAGGGGCTTGTATCGGCTTTCTATGGTACAATGCTTTTCCTGCACGTGTGTTTATGGGTGATGTAGGGAGTCTCTCTTTGGGAGGCATTATTGCGGTATTGGCTTTGTG
Organism: Microscillaceae bacterium; assembly: GCA_025054775.1. Classification (GTDB taxonomy): domain Bacteria; phylum Bacteroidota; class Bacteroidia; order Cytophagales; family Microscillaceae; genus JANWZA01. Next base: position 10,688 of record JANWZA010000063.1, on the reverse strand, counting down.
TATCCGCAAGGAGTTGCTTATTCCTGTGCTTTGCGGCGTGTTTCTGGTTGAAAATTTATCCGTAATTATTCAAGTAAGCTACTTCAAATACACTAAAAAGAAGTATGGTGAAGGCAGACGTATTTTTAGAATGGCTCCCTTGCATCACCATTACCAAAAATTAGGTTATCACGAGGCAACTATTGTAACACGTTTTTGGATAGTAGGCATTTTATTAGCAATTATCACCTTGGCTACGCTCAAATTGCGTTAGAATCTTGGATAGCTAAAAAAAATGATTGTTGAGTTAGAGATGGAATACAATTCAAAAGTAAACGAAGAGTAAATTTTGTAGGAGATATGATTGCCACCTATCGTTTGAAGCTAATGGGTAAGCATGGCGCAAGTTTAAGATACGTTTTTGTAACTTAGTTATGTTTTTTCACGTACTTATCCATTGTCATTCCCTAAGCATATCGCCCAAATAGATAAACTATTTTATGCCATTTCTTTTACAATTATACTTTTTCTCCCTCTTTTGGGTCGCTAGTTATCTAATTTTTGCTCAGGACGTACACTTTTCACAATTTTATGCTAATCCACTTTATCTCAATCCTGCACTTACAGGTACTACAGGACAAGGGCGATTTTTGTTCAATTTTCGTTCTCAATTTCCTGCTTTAGAGGGTGAGTTTGTAAGTTATAATGCCAGCTATGACCAGTATTTTGCCAGGCAACAAAGTAGTTTAGGTATACTTATTAGCACAGATAAAGCAGGTTCGGCAGGGCTACGCTCTACCAACATCAGTTTGCAGTATGCTTATACTGTGCCTTTAAGCTCATTTTGGGCTATGCGTGGGGGATTGCAAGCGGGTTATGGCAACCGTAGCGTAGAATATTTTAAGTTAGTTTTTGGTGATCAACTCGCCCCTACTGGGTTGCTTAGCCGCAGTTCACAAGATACCTATACCTCGGGGCTAAACGTATATTACTTAGACCTTGGAGCAGGAATTGCTTTTTATAAGGAAAATTTTTGGTTAAGTATTGCCGCACATCATCTTAACCGACCTAATCAATCGCTTACAGGACAAACTCCAGAACTATTAGCCCCAAAATATTCCTTGCAAACGGGCTATAAAATCATCGGATACACTATGGGAGCAAGACGCAAGGAAGGATATTCCTACGCACTACATCCTATGATAAATTACAGCCAACAAGCTCATTTCCAACAATTAGACCTTGGACTGCAAACCTATTTCAAACCAGTTACTTTTGGAGCCTTTGTCCGAAGTCTGCCTCTTAAACCTAATCTTAATACCAACCTCTCACTCTCATCAGGTTTTAAGTATAAAGGCTTAAATATACTTTATAGCTATGACTTCCCTATTTCTAGCATAGCCCGTAGCCTTGGCGGAGCGCATGAATTTACGCTCTGCTTACAGACTGAGGACCACCCCCCCAACCGAAAGAAGATAAAAAAACGTAAGCGAAAAAAAATCAATATCGTGAACTTTCCAAGTTTGATAGATTGAAAAATAGTAAATTAGCTATTTAATTCTAATAAAATTTCATATCTATCTTACAACAGCACAAATTTATATCGCTACCTAATCTTTCTTTTGAGAGAGTTTTTTATTTCCTCAATAGGCTATTTCTTACCACTTATTTTTAGCATATTTGCTTATAAGTAAATATTTTTGCGTACCTTTGTTAATTACTAATGATAAAATACATTTTAATCTCAAATCTCGCACAAAATATGCTCAATATATTACTTTTCGGGCCTCCAGGGGCAGGCAAAGGTACGCAAAGCAAAAAATTAGTAGAGAAATATCACCTCATTCACCTTTCTACTGGTGACCTACTGCGAGCAGAGGTAATGGCAAATACACCCTTGGGAAGGCAAGCTAACGACATAATGCGTAAAGGGTTGCTCGTTCCTGATGAAATTGTAATTGGTATGATTGAAAACAAAGTGAATGCTAACCACGGAGCAAAAGGCTTTGTCTTCGACGGGTTTCCGCGTACTATTGCCCAAGCTCAAGCCTTAGATAATCTGCTCAAAAAACTTAATATGAGCGTGAGTAAAATGATTGCCTTAGAAGTAGAGGAGAAAGAACTAATTAGACGAGTTCTGCAACGAGGCAAAGAACTTGGTAGGTTTGATGATCAAAACGAAATGCTGGTGCGTAGCCGTATCAAGATTTATCAATCAGAAACATTGCCCGTAGCAGAACATTATAAGAAGCAAGGCAAATTTGTAGCTGTTTATGGTATCGGTACTATAGAAGAGATTTTCGCTAAAATTTGCCAAGCTATTAGCTCGTGATTAGGTTTTATGTTTTTGGTCATATAAATAAAATAAGCTAAAATCTGCAAAAAATTTGAGTTTGTAATTTTATCTTCCTTCAACATAACAGTTCATAACTTAAAAATATACCTCCTAACCTATGCAAGGGCTGAAATATACCGTAGATATTGTGATGTGTATTGATACCACAGGCAGTATGTCGCCTATTATCGGTAAAGTAAAAGAAAATGCACTTAAATTTTATGAAGACCTGGATGCAGTGATGCAAGCCAAAGGAAAAGCCATAGATACTCTTCGCGTCAAGGTAATTGCTTTTAAGGATTATTATTATGATGGTAACGATGCCATGCGAGTTTCTGATTTCTTTGTCTTACCCAGTCAACGTGAGCAGTTTCAGGCTTTTGTAGATAGCTTACGTGCTGAAGGGGGAGGCGATGAACCTGAAAATGGTCTAGAGGCTATTTTTTTAGCAATACACTCCGATTGGAATACCACAGGGGATAAAAAACGCCAAATTATCGTAGTGTGGACCGACGCTAGCACCCACGAACTAGAAAAGAACGAAGGTAGAAAACCTGCTAACTATCCTGCTAATATGCCTAAAAACTTTGATGAACTTTCAGACCACTGGGATGGACAATTCATGAGCCGCTCCTCTAAACGGCTCATTGTGTACGCTCCTGATGCATACGCTTGGACAGATATTGCTAATCACTGGGAAAATACTATTCAATATCCTTCTAAGGCAGGAGAAGGGCTAAGTGAGGTAGATTATCAAACTATTTTAGATGCCATAGCTAGTAGCGTATAGTATGTTCAAAACCATTGATTTGGCTTTGCAAGGCGGTGGCTCACACGGAGCCTTCACATGGGGGGTTTTAGAACGTTTACTAGAAGCCGAAAGTATTGTAATAGAAGGAATTTGTGGCACGAGTGCAGGAGCAATGAATGCTACTATGGTTGCCTATGGCATGCACATCGGGGGAAGGCAAGGAGCTATTCAGATGCTAGAAAAATTTTGGCGAAAAATTGCCGAACAGCACCGCAAATCCATTTTTCAACCCAGTTGGATTGACCGACTCTTTGGAAACGGAAGATTAGACTACTCTTGGGGCTATAACTTCATGGATATATTTACAGCCATATTCTCCCCCTATCAGTATAATCCGATTAACTTGAACCCACTTAAAGACTTGTTAGAGGAATTGGTAGATTTTGAAGTTTTACGAAAAAGCAAAGCAATCAAACTCTTTGTTTGTGCTACTAACGTGAAAACTGCACGTGCCAAGGTATTCCATAACGAGGAAATGTGTGCCGAAGCGGTAATGGCTTCCGCTTGTTTGCCGTATTTGTTCAAAGCCGTAGAAATCAATGGAGAAGCTTACTGGGACGGAGGCTTCATGGGAAATCCACCCATTTTCCCCCTCATTGATGATACAGAAACCGAAGATATTGTTTTGGTACAAATCAATCCCATAGAGATTGATTATATTCCTAAAACAGCCGTTGAAATTCGCGATAGAATAAATACAATTAGCTTTAATGCCACACTTATGTACGAAATGCGAAAGATACAATTTGTACAGAAATTATTGGAAAAGGGCATTAATACCGAAGGTAAACTTCGTAATCTGAATATTCATAACATTGCCCCGCCCAAAGAGATGGAACGTCTAGGGGTATCTAGCAAATACAACGCTACATGGAGTTTTCTGCAAAAACTTCGCAAGCTCGGCAGACAAACCGCAGACCAATGGCTCAAAGAAAATTATGACGCTCTTGGACATCGCTCTACCTGTGATGTGAGAAAAGTATTTCTATAAACCTAATCCCATACCCTAAAACTAAAATATTTTTCTAATTTTGGCACATCATTTCACCCTACAATCCTATGAAAAAAAAAATTTTTTTTCTAGTTTGGGTAATGCTTTCCTGCCCGAAAGATCTACTCTGGGCTCAGAATGAACTCAAATTGAGCGAAGCTATTGCTTATGCTATACAAAATAATTATTCGCTCAAAGTAGCTAAAAGTCAGGTACAAATTGAACAGAACAATAACACCTTGGGAAACGCTGGATTCTTGCCAACCCTCACTAGTATTACTGTGTTTAATGGAAGAAGTGAAAACGTTAAACAAAAATTTATCTCAGGCAATACTAATGAAAGAAATGCCGCTGCCACACGTAACTTTAATACTACCCTTAATTTGAACTGGACTATTTATGACGGTGGGTTGATGTTTGTTAATCGCCAACGTTTAGGGCTAATTACGGATATAAGCGAAAACATACTAAAAGACCAAATAGAAAATACTATTTTTCAAGTTTGTTTGGCTTACTATAACATCATTCAGCAGAAGCAACGGCTCAAATCCTTAGAGAATAACCTTCTTATTTCCCAACAAAGGTTAGATTTGGCAAAGTCAAAATACGAAATTGGTACAGGTTCAAAGGTTGAATTTTTGAACGCACAGGTAGATTTTAATACGGATAAATCGGCTATTTTGAGTCAAAAACAGCAAATTGTAAATGCTAAAATCGCCCTCAACACGCTCATAGTGCGACCTTTGGAAACTGATTTTGAAATAAATGATAGCCTCGTTTTAGCTCCTAAATTGACATGGGAAACCCTCTGGAATGAAGCAAAAACCAATAATATTAGCCTCAAAACTACCCAAATGCAACGCCAAATGAGTGAATTAAACCTACGAGCTACGCAAGCCTTACGGCTTCCGCAAGTGGATTTGAACGCTAACGGAAGTTTCAATTACCTTACCTCGCAAGCTGGTTTTTTGGTAAGTAGTCGTAACTTTGGAGTAGGTTATGGGCTTACAGCTACTTTCAATATCTTTAATGGATTTAACCAAAACCGATTAGAACAAAATGCCAAATTACAAATCCTAATGCAGGACCAACAACTTAAAAACCAAACTTTGAACCTTGAGTCGCAACTTCTGCAAATATTTAAGCATTATGAAAATGTTATTTTGCTTGCCCAACTGGAAAAAGAAAACCTAGAAATTGCTCGCCAAAATGTAGCAATTGCCCTTGAACGATACAAAGTTGGAGCTTCCACCCCCTTGGAACTACGCGAAGTGCAACGCAACGTCATTACTACGGAAAGCCGTTTGATTGAGGCTTTGTTCAATGCGAAAGTAGCTGAGCTGAACCTATTGCGGCTAAGTGGTGGGCTAATTCAGAAAAATTTCTAGAAAATTGCACAAGGTTAAAATAATGCCGCTAGTTGCACCCTTCCAATATTTACAAGCGGAATATTAGGGCTTTTACGTCCTTCATAGGTGAGGTTTAGCTGTAAGCCATTTGCCAAACGTTGTTGCCAAGTGAGGTTCCAAGTCCAATTTTTACCTATGCGAAGTGCCTCTAACATTTCATAACCCACAGGGCTATTTGCTTCTCCTTGGTAGCGAATATTCCAATACCGAAGGTTAGCCAAAAGGCTACGTTTACTGCTCTTATTCCACCGAATTTCCCCCTGAATTTGCTGAATTTGTGCCACTTCAGGGCGAAAATCAGGAGGTAAACTTTCAGGTTTGAGGATGTTTTTCTTATCCGAAAGCGTGTAAGTAATGGTAAAACGCGTGTCATTATTAGGCTGATAGCTTACCTCTGGGCTAATTTGTTGAGTACGCAAAGCAAAGTTACGTGCAGCTAAAAAATCAGAGCGATTTACCTGATTATTTTGGCTTAACGTAAGGCGTAAGTTCCAATTTTTGTGCAAATTTTTACGATAGTTGAGCCGAATTTCTTGTTGAGTACGCAACTCAAAACCACTATTCAAGAGTTGTTTGTTTTGTGTTTGTAGGTAGGTGAAATCTGCCCCTTGCTTGGCATTATTACGATTAAAAAACAGCGTATTTCTCAAATTTGCTTGTGTGGCTAATACCTCATCAGCAAAAATGTTTTGTCCAAAAGGTAAAAAACGCATGCTAATATCGGCTTTTGTACTTCTACGGTTGAGTGTATAAACGGTATTTAGGGAAAATTTACTCCAAAATTTGTAATACGGATTTACAGATTTTTGCCAACTGCGTGGCATTTCTGCATTCAGACGGTAGCTAAAATTATAGACAAAAGCCTTCAGATATTCGTTTGTGGGCAAAAAAACTTTGATAAATTGCCTTTCATCGGGGTTAATCGCTAAATAAAATTCATTCAAATCTTGTATGCCATCACCGTTATCATCGCGCCAGGTGTGCGTACCAATGCCATTGGTTACGGCAATATATTGAAATTCGCGTTTCAATTCTTGCCCTGTGGCAGTGTTGAGCATGAGTTCAGAGCGTAGATGTTTATCCCAAAAAGTAGCATTATAGTCTAACCTGCCTTGAATATTTTGAGGGATAAAATTAGCCACAGGAATAGCACTTCCTAATCTATTTTGCATAGTTCGGTAAGTAGCTATGAGGTTAAAATCTTGGTTATTACGTATTCTTTTTTGCATTTGTAAGTTCCAAGTTTGCGAATAAAGATAGGGTTTTATCTTTCCTTCTTGTGGTAAAAAGTCGTTTCTATCTATATATTCTATGCTAAAAATAAACTTTTGCAAGCTATCGCTTCGCTTCAAATAAAAGCGATTTTCTTCAAAAAACATAGCTGTTGTAAGCAATGAATCGGTTTGTTTGGTACTAATTTTATTTTTATCCAAATTAAATTGATAGCTCATTTGCCAATTTTTGAGTGTGTAATTTAACTCCATATTGAGCCTGTTCCATACCGATTTTACTTCTTTTTGCGTATTATTCATTTGAAAAAAATGAGCTTTTAGTCTTAAATTTCGTAAAATTTGTTGCTCTATTTGTGCTAAATGTTGTGAACCATCAACCTGTTCGGGGCGTATTCTACGAACTAATTTATAGGTTAAGAGGTCATTTTTTTCATTTTTTAGCCCTGTTTGTAGGCTAAAAATATGGTCTTGAATTTGAGTTGTATCAATATTCACACTCCAATCACGGTCAAATTCTATGTACCGAAATCGGTCTATGGGCTTAAAAAAACTATCTGTAAATTCATAATCTATGCCCATGTTATAGCGATACTTGGATAAAAATTTTACCTCTTTTTCTTGAATTTGATAACCTATTTTCAAAGCATTTCCATTATTCTGTTCGTTATCTTTTTGTGAAAAAAGGTTCAAATCTTGGTGAGAGAAAGCCGTTTCAAGATAAATCTTTTCATTTTTATTAAATAAATAATCGCTTTTTAGGGCAATCATGCGTTTACGATTAGGAGGCGTAATGAGCCGTATTGGTTCAAAATCTCCTTGTGGGATACCATTTTGTGGAGCAACCCATTGGAAAACTTGCCCATTAGCCGTACCTGTTTTGCGAATATAATTGCCTTTATTTTGCCCTACTTGCGAAAAAGTTACTCTAAAAAAAGCCTTATTAGGATTATTAGAGGCTACTAAAATTCCCCTGAAGAGGATATTATTTACCAAAGTATCTCGTTTTTCGTACATAATTTGCCCTTGTAAAAAGCCTGTAGAGTCAATACCATTGACAAAAGCAAGGCGGATATTATTGCCTGCTTCGCGCAAGGAAAGGCGGTCTTCGTTAGTAAGATTGATATTTACAGGGGCATTTGGGTTATCACTTTCTTGATAAATATTTGCCAAAAAATTAAGTTTTTTGTAGCTATTTTCGTGAGAAAGTTGCCAAATAGTTCGGTTAAAATTGCGTTCTGCATACTCAAAATCTACTCTAATTCGGCTAAATTGTGTAATAAGAACTTGATTGGTAAAGGTAATTTCAGCATTGTTATAGTCAATTACATAGTCCAAATTGAAGCCTCTTTTAAGCAAAATTCCGTCTAAAAATACCTTTTCGGAGTTGGCAATTACTACAATAAATCGCTCTCCGTTAGGTCCTGTTAGTCTGTAAGGTCCTTGTATTCCTTCCAGAGCAGGCACTTGGATAGAAGCAAATTTGCCTTTGGCAAGGGCAATACCAAAGGTAGTGATAGCAGTTTTGTCCTTATCCCAAGCCTTATGTTGGGTTTCTAAAAGTGTACCCTGTACGTTTTTGTAATACTTCAAGAAGTGGTTTTCTTTATTTCTGAATACAATATCCCCAGCAGTAAGGGTATTTTTTTTTTGTGTAAGTTGTACCAAGACGCGGTCAAATTGCTGAATAGTTTGTGTATTTCCCTCGGGTTGAAAGGGGACGTTTTGGTCTGTAATCGTAGCTTTGATACCAATATCCTCGCTAATTTTTCCATCAATTTGTAAGTTGAGAGAGGAGTTTACAAATACATTTTGGGTATTTCCAAACGATATACCTCGCACAATATTCCCTGTGGTATTTAAGCCTTCAATATTCAAGAACTCCTCTCTTTTTTCCAAGAGAATAGGTTTTTGAGTTTGGTTATAGTCTTGATAAAATTGAATGGAGTCTAATAAAATAGGATTTCTTTTGAATTTTTTTTGAGCAAGATTGAAGGGAAAAGTTTGATAACAAAGCCACAAAGAGTCGTATTTTGTAAGCGATAAGCTATCAATTTCAAGCTTTTGTAAATGTGGTTTATATTGAAAAATTACATTAACATGTTGCTTTTTTTTGTCCAAAAATTGAATTGTATTTGGAATAAGCGTAAGCGTATCTTGTAATACAACAATCTTTTGTAGTTTTATCCAAATACATTTTTCAGAAATTTGAGCGAAGCTGTGATTTATTATTAGCACAAAAAACGGGATAAAAAAGGAGTAAAATTTCATGATTTTGGTTTTTAGTCCTCGCGCAAAATAGCTTCAACACGGCGGTTATTTTGTCTGCCTTCGGGGGTGCTGTTGGTGTCAATGGGTTGGCTTTCTCCAAAGCCCTTTGCTCTTAATCTTTTGGAGCTAATACCTTTCTTTTCAAGGTATTGTACTACCCTTTTTGCTCTTTCTTCTGAGAGGAGTTGATTTTTTTGTTCTGTTCCGATGCTATCGGTATGCCCTAAAATAAAGGCATTAAGTTTAGGAAAGGCGTGTAAAGTGAGGGCTAATTTATCTAATTCGGCAAAAGAAGCGGGCAGAAGTTCGGCTTTGTCAAAGTCAAAAAAAATATTTTTGAGTGTAATTTTTTTGCCTTTTTCAATTTTTCCAAGGGGAGTGTTTATCTCTTGGGAGTTGCTCAGAATAGGTTCGTCGGGGTTGGGTTGGTGTATCAATTCTAAGGAGATATTGTCAAAATAGTAGTAAGCACGGTTGTAGTTAAAGCGTTCTTTATCTTTTTTATTTTCGTAAAGTTTTTGTAGTTTTCGGTTTCTGTATCGGTCAAAATTGCCGATAATCAGGTGCGTTTCATTGCCTTTGGCAATCAAAGTATCGCTCAAAAGGTGCCAATTTTTTTTCATAGTTATCGGTTGTTTGAACAAGATTTGTGGAGCATACTCAGTGTCTTCCTCTATTTCCAAGGGAAAATGAGTGAATAAAACTCCTAAATTTCCTATGGCATAGTTAGAATAATCAGACAAGGCAACGTACATTTGAAAGCGGTAAGTGTGGTTTGCTTTTAATGGTTCGGTGAGTTTTACTGCAATATGCTCGCGGTAGAGCAAATCGCGAAGGTGATAAGGGTGCATCATATCAAAATTACTTTCGCCAATACGTATAATCATACCTACATAGCCCTCACCATGCTGGGCGGGCATTTCACCACAAAGATTTTTAGGGACACCGAAATTATTTTTATTGCAACTATGGTAAAAATCAGGCGTACAATCTTTGGGGTTGGCATACCATTCAGCTACGACTTTGTTCTTCACCTCACCCAAACCCACAGGGCAACGGCTATATTGCTCAAAACTACCATTTGGAACTAAATTTTGAGCAATTAAAATTCTGTTTATCAAGCAAATGGATAGGTAAGTTAAAAGAAATTTCATGTGCCTAGGGTTGGGGTTTCATTTTTTTATGTGTTTTAAGTTCAAACCAAAGATACATTTTTTTTGTTAAATAAACAAAAAAAACTTTCCCTTATACTAAATCAGGAAAGTCTAAAAAGGCGAGAGAATTGAAAAAAAACCGCAAGAAAACCTATTTATTCACAACAAACTTTCTGTATTGTACTCCCTGAGAAGTACGCACTTGCAACAAATATACTCCGTTTGCCCAATTACTCACATTCCATTGCAAATCACCTTGTGTGCTACCTTGCCAAATTACTTTGCCGTGAAGGTCGCAAATAGTTAGCCAAGCGGTTTCGTTGCCTGCCAAAGGTAGGGTAAGGTTTAGGTATTCGTTGCTCGGATTAGGCATTAAGGTAATAGCATGGGAGTTATCAAACCCTTTAACAAATACTACCCCTGAATAGCTTAAAGTTTGGTTAAAATCAATTTGTTTTAAGCGATAGTAGCCAGCGGTTGGGTTGATAACTTTCCATTCATAAGTTCTT
>JANWZA010000008.1 GCA_025054775.1 Microscillaceae bacterium | reverse complement strand
TTGATGCTATTATTTCTTACTTGCTTATGGCTTGCACCTTTTTACGTGGTTTTGTAAGATAAAAATTGAATAAAAAAAAGATAAAACTAAGATTTTAATATCTTATGTTAATCTTTTAGCGTTAATTGTTAAGGTTTTAATAATTGATAATAATGTTTTTTTACTAAAAGATTAGTTTTTATTGTTGAATGCTTTGTTTTTAGTGTTAAATTGTAAGTATGTATTACTAAAAATGTAGTATTTATTAGTAAATCCTAAACATTTAATATTAGAGACTTAACATTTAATATTAAATTTTAAATATTTAGCATTATAAACTTAACATTTACTATTAAATAGTAAACATTTGCTATTAGGAATTAAACATTAGGCATAATATTATTAGTTTTTTTCTTTTGGTAAGGTCTAGGAGGTATTATATTGTTATGTTTTTTTTCCTATTTCTAGTCCTTTACCTCGTAACTTGCTTGTGTTAGTAGTGGATTCGTCCTTTTCTTTGTCTTTTTCTTTTTTAGGGGTGTCTGGGGTTGTTTTTTTGTCTTTAATGCTTTCGAGTAGTTTATTCAGTTCGGATTTGGAGGAGGTAAGTAGGCCTCCTTTTAGGGGGGAGTGGGAGGTGTCGGTTTTGCTTTCTGCTGGAAGCGAGGCAGAGAGGTCAATCTCTTTAAGGAGATTAAAAACTTCTTCAATAGAAGGTCGGAGGTGGTAATCTTTAAGGAGCATTCGGTTAATGAGCTGTATTAGTTCTTTAGGGATAGTATGCGTAGGGTCGTGAAGGGTGAGTGTCTGTCCAGAGAGTACTGCGATGCAAGCGTAGTTGTATTTCTCTTTATCAAAGAAGGGGAGTTCTCCTGTAAGGTAGAGGGAGTAGATAAGGCCGAGGGCAAAAATATCGGACTTGGTGGTGAGGTCTTGGGGTTGTATGGTGGGGTCTTTTTTGATGTATTGCGCTAGTTCAGGAGAATAAAATACCATATCTCCCACGAGGTCATCGATGATTTCAGGGGGTTGTGTGGAGAAGTAGCTGTTGTCAAAGTCAATCAATTTAGAGGTAAAGGAGTGGAGTTTAGTTTGTTTGATGAGTATGTTATCGGGCTTGAGGTCTCCGTGGACGATATCGGCTTTATGTAAGATGCTTAAGCTATGGGCAATCGTTTTGAGGATTATAATGCGTTTGGTTAAAGGTAAGGCGGCGATTTCTGGAATAGAAAGCGAAGTAACATCTACTTTTTCGGTAACTTTGTAATATTTGCTATTTACCCTGAAGAAGTCAATCGTAAAGACTAGGTTTCCTCCTGTTCCGCATTTTTCATTGACTTGTTTCATGAGGGCTTGGTGGTGTTTTTCAAACTTTTCGCATTCTTGTCGTTTGCGTTCTTTGCTTTGTTCGCTTCCTGGGGCATCGGGAGTGGGGTATTTAGGAGCGAGGAACTCTTTAATGAAATATTCTTTTCCTCCTTTTCGGGCAAAACTCCATTTGCTTAATCCACCGCCTGTGGTGCTAAAATCTTTGAGGATGTAGTAGCCGTTGATGACGTCGCCTTTGAACATGGTTGTAAGGTAAGAAATGGGAGAATAATCAATGTGAAAACTCACTTGTGCAAAATTACAAAAAAAGGGCTAATGAAGCAAGCTGAGGGCTAGATTTAGGGAGAGGTAGGTAAGTACAAGGGGCTGAGATGCTTGTATTTGAGCAGCTAGAAGAAATGATTTGCTGAAATTTGTTTTTCCTTTGGGGCTTATACTTTTTCTTTTGGGGGTAGTTGCAAAACAAAGTGGGTAAGAAGCTAAAGGAGTTGTATTAAAAAGACATGCTAGGGTATTCAATAGCGAATGTTCAACACTTATGATGGCTTGTTTGCTAAAAATTCAGTTGCTTTTTCTAGATCTTGGGGGGTATCAATAGAAAGAGTTTCTTCATGGCTAATTGCCAGTTGAATAGGGAAGTGGGCTAACCAGCGGAGTTGCTCTAAATTTTCGCATCGTTCTAGCTCATTAGGAGGGAGTTGTGCAATTTGCAAAAGTATTTCTCGCCTGTAGCCATATAATCCTATATGTTTGTAAAAAGTGTGGGTATGTATCCATTGTTCAGGAGGGACGTCTCTCAAAAAGGGGATAGGGCTACGACTCATGTAGAGCGTTTGCATACGGCTGTTAAATACCACTTTAATTTCCTTTTCAGAGAAGATATCTTCTGCTTTGGTAATGGGCATTATAAGCGTTGCAATTTGCGTGTCGGGCTTCTCAAACAAGGAAGCTAGTAAATCAATTTGTGTAGGGTTGATAAAAGGCTCATCGCCTTGTATGTTCAGGCAAACTTCAAATTCGGGAAACATCTCAGCCACTTCTGCACAGCGGTCCGTTCCTGAAGGGTGAGTGAGGCTGGTCATAACTGCTTGGCCTCCGAAGGCTTGCACATGGGCTAGGATGCGGGTATCGTCAGTAGCTACTATAAGTTTGTGAAGTTTTTGGGCTTTTCTAGCTTGTGAATACACACGTTCAATCAAGGATTTGCCTGCAATCTCTGCCAAAGGTTTTCCTGGAAAGCGTGTAGAAGCATAACGCGCAGGAATGATACCTAATATTTGAATTGCCATATTTTTTAAGCATTTTTGTTGGCATAAGTTTGTGCAAATATCTATTTTTTTTGTTATTTTTGCAAAAGGATAGAAAAAAACAAATCTTTTAGAGTAACATTATTTGTAAAAATTATATTCAATTTTGCCTTCCATGAACAAAGTTAGACTTAAAATCATAGGCTTATCTTCTAGTCAAGCACAATCAACATCTTTTGCACTCATTTTAGGCGAGCAGTACGGAGTAAGGCGCCTTCCTATCGTAATCGGGATTTGCGAAGCCCAAGCCATAGCTATAGAAATAGAGCGTATTACTCCTAATCGCCCAATGACGCATGACCTGTTCAAGTCCTTTGCTGCTGAAATAGGCTTTACAGTGCTGGAAACTACAATCGTAGATTTACGAGAGGGGATTTTCTATGCCGAAATCCTCTGCCGAGATAAAGAGAACAGACAAATCGTTATAGACGCGCGCCCTTCTGATGCTATTGCAATCGCACTTCGTTTCAACGCTCCCATTTATGCAGAAGAAAAAGTAATGTCAGAGGCAAGTATTACCATTACAGACGAAGAAATGGAAGGAAATGACTTTGATAGCTCCCCAGAAGAAAGACAAGAAGTAAGAGAAACAGTAAAGAAAAAAACCGGGACCCTCTCTTGGGAAGATTATTCAAGTGAAGAACTGCAAAGGCTCCTAAACGAAGCCCTTGAAAACGAACAATACGAACGTGCAGCACAAATAAGAGACGAACTCAATAGGAGAAATTAAAAAAGCATGACCAAAAGAATACGGCTCAAGCCTCACGTAAAAATAGCTCTCTTCGTGCTGATAGCTGTAATCACGTGGGGAATAGTGGAACTCCGCTACCAAACGCGCACCTGCAATAAAATATTAGTCAATATTCATAACCCACAAGGTAATTTCTTCTTAAATGAAACCGACGTGCTACGATTGCTCACGCAAGATAACAAAGAACCCATACTCGGCAAATCACATAAAGAACTTTCGCTTAAAACCTTAGAGCAACGCTTAAAAGGGAACCTCTTTGTAGAAAAATGCCAAATAGCACGCAATCTACAAGGCGATCTTTTAGTAGAAATAGTGCAGGTGCGCCCTATAGCGCGTTTTATACGCGAGGATAAACCAGACTTCTACGTGGACAGCCTAGGAAAAATTATCCCCGTCTCAGAAAAATTTACCGCAAGAGTGCCCGTAGTTACTAGCGAAAAAATGTACGCTCTCCCAGATTTCCAAAAAAATCCTAATGATGCAGAATTGCTACGATTTTTGCAGACAATATTTTATGATAAGTTCCTAAAAGCACAAATTGCACAAATTCATTTAGACGAAAACCAAGAGATTACCTTATATTTGCAAGTAGGACAAGAAAAAGTGTTTTTAGGTAATATATATAAATTTGAAGAAAAACTACAAAAATTGAAAACCTATTACCAAAAAATACTCCCAAATAAAGGATGGAACGCCTATAAAGCAATAGACTTGCAATTTGATAGGCAAATCCTATGTAAAGAGAAATAACTCAAAAAAATAAAAATACATTACACCAAACATACTACCTCCATAAAACACATCATTTCAAAAATAAATAACAACAACTCAAAAACATCAATAGCAATGCAAAAAGATAAGATAGTAGTAGGGTTGGATATCGGAAGTACCAAAATTTGTGTCCTTGTAGGCAGACAAGACGAGTACGGAAGGATAGAAATTTTGGGCATGGGAAAAGCAGAATCGCATGGAGTAATTAGAGGAGTCGTAACTAATATTGACAAAACCGTACAAGCTATCCAAGAAGCGATCAGACAAGCAGAAGAGCAATCAGGAGTAGATATAAGAGTGGTTAATGTAGGAATTGCAGGGCAACACATCAGAAGCCTGGTGCAACGTGCAGGTATTACACGCAACTCCACAGAAGATGAAATCACTTATCAAGACGTGAACCGCCTAACAAGCGATGTTTACAAAACAGTAGTACCCGCAGGAATGCAAATTATTCACGTAATGCCTCAAGATTATACCATAGACTCAGAGTCGGGAATTAAAGAGCCCGTTGGAATGTCAGGTATAAGATTAGAAGCTGATTTTAACATCATTATTGCCCAAACAAGTGCTATTAACAACATCAACCGTTGTGTAAAACGTTGTCAATTAACTACCGAAAATCTCATCCTTGAGCCCATTGCTTCAAGCATGGCAGTTCTTACTGAAGAGGAGCGCGAAGCTGGTATCGCATTAGTAGATATTGGCGGCGGCACAACCGATGTTGCAATATTTTATGAAAATATTATCCGCCATACTGCAGTAATTCCCTTGGCAGGTAATATCATTACAGCTGATATAAAAGAGTGCTGCAAAATCATGGATAGCCAAGCCGAAAAATTAAAGATAAAATACGGCTCTGCCATCGCAGATGCTGTTAGCGAAAAAGAATTTGTGAGTATTCCCGGGCTAAAAGGTAGACCTCCCAAAGAAGTATCGCTCAAAATGGTTGCCCAAGTCATCGAAGCCCGCATGCAAGAGATTATTGAGCTAGTGCATAATGAAATTATCAAATCAGGTTATATCAATAAACTAGTAGGTGGAATTGTGATCACAGGAGGAGGCTCACAACTCCGTAACTGCAGAGAACTCTTCCAAATGATGACAGGCATGGATACCCGTATAGGACACCCTAACGAATACTTAGGCAAATCAAAGGTTGAAATCGCTAAAAGCCCTATGTATGCTACTACTGTAGGCCTAGTAATTGCAGGATTTAGAGCCCTAGACGACCGCGAAAATCGCTATTTACAAGGAAATTTACATGCTAATGAAAAAACAAGTAAAAGTAAAAGCAACGGAGCTAACTTCTTTCGCCAAATTATCGCCAAAACTAAAAGCCTCTTAATTGATGATTTTGATGGCAAAGGTCAATATTAAATTAAACCAAAGTATAAAATTAAAATTATTGTTTTATCTTTCTATTTATGTTAGCTTTTTTGAAGTTAATTATTAACTTTGCAGCCATACAAACTATTTTGCAGTATGAAAAATAAAGAAATAGATTTAGTACTTTTAGTTGATGATAACGATACTGATAACTTCATCAGCAAACGAATTATAGAGATTACTAAATTTGCCAAGCGTGTAGAAGCTCGTAATTCAGGCAAATCAGCTCTGCAATATTTGGAAGAGGCTGAAAAAAATCCATCTATGTTACCTGATGTCATTTTCTTAGACATCAACATGCCGATTGTAGATGGCTTTGTGTTTTTGGTTGAATTTGAAATGTTTTCTGATGTTGTAAAAGAGAAGTGCAAAATAGTTATCTTATCTAGTTCAAACAATAAACGCGATATAGCCAAAATTGTAGATAATGATTATGTGATTAAATTTATTACTAAACCACTTACAGAGCGCTCCTTACAAGAGGTGAAAGCAATTTTGGCAATGGAATAAAATTGTAGAGCGTTGCTTGTAACCGTAATTATCTTGAACTAGCCTGAGTGGGTAGAGAAAGCTATACCTTATGGACCTGCCTTTACCGCAAAAGATTGTCTTTTCTATTACTTACTATAACAAAAAACTTATTTTCAATAGCATTTACTCACTCAAAATTCCCTCATCTATAAAGTATTCTATGGCATATTCTTTAAGAATTTGCTCTTGTTGTTCTAAATTCATGTAGGGGATATCTCCTATTCTTTGCCATTGAGGCCAACCTTGCGCATCTCTTCCTACTAATTTGTACACTTGTGCTTTGCTTAAAAGCCTACAAACGGCAATGTGCATAAGGTCTTGTTTCTCTTCTTTGGAGAAACGACGTACCCCTTGCCCTAACTCTTGCACACCAATTAAGAAAAGTACGGTATCTAAATTTTCAGGACGCTTACCTATAAGCCTGCCTAATTGATTGAGCGTTCTGTTCCAACGAAATTCAAGCATTGAGTCAGGCATAAGACTTTTCTATTTCAATTTTTCGTTCTGATTGTGTCGTTCCTTGTCGCGTTTGGTTTTTTTATCCAAATTTTTTTGTAAGGCTTCTGTTAGGTTAATACCTGTTTGGTTTGCCAAGCAAATCAATACAAATAATACATCTGCCATTTCGTCTGCTAAGTCATATTCTTTATCTGACTCCTTAAATGATTGTTCGCCATAAATACGTGCCATAAGGCGAGCTACTTCCCCTACCTCTTCCATCAAAATGGCAGTATTAGTTAGTTCATTATAGTAACGAATTCCATGAGCATGTATCCACTCATCTACCAGTTGCTGAGCTTGAGCCAAAGTCATAGAAATTTTTTTAAGTTTTACACACACAAAAATAGTAAAAGGCAAGCAATTACAAAAAAATATAGCTAATTCATAGCTAACGTATGGAAATGAGAGTAAATAGTTGAGGAGGATGTTAAAATTGGTAAAGAATTTGAGGCTAATTTACACATAAGGTGAATGATAGATATTCTTAAGACTATGACAAATATAGAAAAAATAGCTTTTTTTGGCATACTTTTTTGTTTTTGGATAAATGATGCCTATGGGCAATGTGCCAAGATAGATAGTTTATTACGGATTATTCGGTTAGAAAAAACGGAGGAAGGAAAAATAGATGCTATTAACAAGTTAGCAGAAGTATATGCTTCAGAAAGAAACAAGAGTAGTGAAGCCAAAGCACATTTTTATGCTACGCAAGCCTTGAAAATGGCACAAAAAATTAAATATAAGAAAGGAATAGCTGATGCAATGATAAACATTGCCTATTTGGATATAGAAGAGGTTTCTAAAATAGAGAAAGCGATTGAGGATTACAAGCAAGTCCTTACCATTTACGAGGACATGAACGATACTGAAAATACAATTAAAATGTTGAATGTAATAGCTACCTACTATGCCAGAGCTAAAAATATAGAACTACAACAACAGGCTTTGGGCTATTACGAAAAAATGCTCAAAATTTTACAAAAACTCAAAGATACTACTCGCTTGGCAGAAGTAAATGAAAAATTAGGTGAGGTTTACTTTACACTTAAAGATGATGAGAAAGCTATTTTTTTCTTTAAGCGTGCCTTACAACTTCGTAAAGATGCAAGCCTTAATCGTGAAGCAAATGAACGTATCTTAGCCCGCTATGAACGCATAAGAGAAATGGAAAAGCGTATTCGTAGCACTGATACGTTTACACTTTCGGCTGTTTTTTTTGCTATTATTGTTGTTTTGTTAATTATTACGATTTATAGTTGGTCGCAACGAAATAGGGCTTTACGTATGCTTAAACAAAATGATTTACATCTTTCTTAATAGTTTCAAAATTAAGGTCTTGCATACATTTGAAATGCCCTTTGGGGCATTTTTTTCTGCCCAAATGTGAACAAGGACGGCAAGAAATTTCATTATTTTCAATCACTTCAAAATCTGTTTTATAAGGGTATAAACCCATGTTTGGAGTAGTACTGCCCCAAATGGTGTAAATCTTTTTTTGAAAACAAGCCGCAATATGCATCAACCCTGTATCATGCCCTACTACCCACAAAGCCCGCTTTACTACGGAAGCCGATTGAATAATGCTCAATTTGCCACAGGTATCAAAAATCATAGGCTTTGAAGTATTATTTTGCTCAAAATAAGCCACAATTTGCGAAGCTACAAGTGCGTCTTCTTTGCCACCTACCAACACAATAGGTAAGGGAATGGCTTGGCAAAGTTCTATCAATTTGTTCAAAGGTAGTTTTTTGGTAAAATAACTTGCCCCAATTACTACTGCTACAAAGCCGTTTTGATGAGTTTTTGGGTAATAATTTAACGGAACTTCTTGTTCGGGAGGAATGTAGAGTTCCAGCCCTTTGCCGTCAGGCACAACGCCCAAAGGTTGGAGAGTAGCCAAATATCTATCGGCAGTATGGCAATTAGGAAGTCGATTGATACGAAAATGCACGTATAACCATTTTTCAAAACTTAATTTTTGATAACTATATGACTTTACACCCAAACGAAGTTTGAGGTAAAAAGTACGTAAATTTTTGTGTAAATCTATAATTAAATCAAATTTTTCGGCTTTTAATTGGGTAATTAGCTTATTCAAATCTTTGTCTAAAAGATGCAATTTATCTATATGCGGGTTATGCGAAAATAAATCTCGGTAGGCTTTTTTAGTGCAAAAATGTAGTTCTATATTAGGTTTTTGTGTTTTGAGGCAACGCAAGGCGGGTGTTACCCAGATTACATCACCAATAGAAGAGAAACGAATAACTAAAATTTTCATGCGTAGGTAAAGCAAAATTTGAGCAAAGATACGCTTTGCACTCAAAATTTGTAGTATTTGGGCAAAAATATACTAACTAAAAGGGTATTTAGGGCAATTTGTGTTATCTTTGTAAAAGCAAAATGATTGATTTGTTACTTTTCGTTTAGCCCATGTTTCTCAACTTTTTTCTTTTGCTCAAAAATAATGGTATTCCTGTCAGTTTGCGCGAACATTTGAGCCTGTTAGAAGCCTTGCAAAAACGCGTGATTGACTATAGCATTGATGAATTCTATGCTCTTTGCAAAGTTTGTTTCATTAAGCACGAAAAGTTTTTAGACCGCTTTGATGTGCTTTTTGGGCAATTTTTTCGGGGCATGGAGCGAATTTCCATAGAGCAGTTTTTTCAAATTCCGCAAGAATGGCTATTGCACAATTTACAAGAACGGTTATTCACCGAAGAGGAAAAAGCCCTTATTGAGGCAATGGGTGGATTGGATAAATTGTTAGAACGCTTTGAACAACTTTTGCGTGAGCAAAAAGAACGGCATGAAGGCGGTAATACATGGATTGGCACAAAAGGAACTTCGCCTTTTGGCACACAAGGCTACAACCCCGAAGGTTTTAGTATTGGGCAAAAAGAACGTGGACAAGGCAGAGCCGTAAAAGTGTGGGACAGGCGAAACTACAAAAACCTTGACGACCAAGTAGAACTCAACACACGTAATATCAAAATGGCTCTCAAACGCTTGCGTATTCTCACACGCGAAGGCAATGATTTAGAGTTGGATTTGCCCCAAACTATCAAAAAAACAAGTGAAAATGCGGGCTATCTTGACCTAAAACTTGTGCCTAAAAAGCATAATAACGTAAAAATTTTGTTGCTTTTTGATGTGGGCGGCTCTATGGACGCTTTTGTGAGGTTATGTTCTGAACTCTTTTCGGCAGCCAAACACGAATTTAAGCATTTGGAATACTACTATTTTCATAATTGCCTCTACGAAATGGTTTGGAAAGATAACCAACGCCGCCATACTGACAAAATTTCTACTTGGGAACTTTTGCACAAATATAACCGCGACTACAAACTGATTTTTGTAGGTGATGCCACGATGGCTACTTATGAAATTACGCACAAAAACGGAAGTGTAGAGCATTACAACGAAGAACCTGGCGCAGTTTGGTTAGAGCGTATGCGAAACCATTTTACGCATTATGTTTGGCTCAATCCTACTGCCGTAGAATATTGGGAATATACCCCGTCTATTCGTATTGTGCGAGAAATTATGCAAAATCGTATGTTCCCGCTTACATTGGCAGGAATTAGCCAAGCCATGAAGGCACTCAAAGATACCAAACTCACCTTTGAACAAAAATGAACCAACCTACCCAAAATAAACTCCCTTGGACAGAAAAGCTACGCCAACGCTGGGGCGTGAAAAGCGTTTGGCAAGTATTTATCATTCTTGTTGTGTTTGCTTGCACAGGTTTTACGGTACTTTTTCTCAAAAAGCCCTTGCTTTGGCTTTTAGGTTTGGACGCACAAACCAACCTTTGGCTCAAAAATACGATTTATTTTTTGGCTATTTTGCCCTTATACCAAATCGTTTTGCTAATATATGGCTTTATCTTTGGGCAATTTCAATTCTTTTGGCACTTTGAAAAACAAATGATAAAACGCATAGGGCGAATGTTTGTGAAATGAAAATGAATTGATGTTTTGTAAATAATTAGCCTTGAAAATCAGTAAGTTACAAGTCAAAAATTCTTGTATTCATACGCTTAAAGATTACCTTTACAATAGAAACAATATGCAAGAATTTGTAAAATATTACGATACGCTAAAAAGTCAGGATTTGAGTGAAATTACTGAACATACTTTGCGTCCTGTTTTGAACGAACTATTGACAAGTATTGCCAAAGAGTTAAATCCGAATATAAAAATAATTCACGAACCCAAAAGAGAAGGCAAGTTTGGTGCGCCTGACTTTAAGGTTTTTGAGGCTGATAATATTATTGGTTATGTTGAAAACAAAAAAATTGATGAGTCACTTGACAAAGTACTAAAAAGCGAGCAAATAAAAAAATACAAAGAATTATCAAATAACTTGCTTTTAACTAATTATTTAGAGTGGTTTTGGATACACAACGGAGAAGTACAAAGGCGTGAAAGTCTTTGCAGCATAGCTGATATTGAAAACCAACATTTTCAACTCAATTCAGACAAGGCGAAAGTAGTAAAAGAGCTAATTACCCATTATTTATCTACTCCTCCGCAGGGCATTGCAGAGGCTAAAAAGTTGGCTGAGAGTTTGGCAATAAGAGCTAGATTGTTGAAAGATTTTATTTTTGAGGAGTTGGAACGACAAAAACTTTTAGAAGACCAGCCCAAATTAAAGGGCTTGTATCATACCTTCAAAGACTTCATATTCAGCGATTTAACCACTTCTGAATTTTCAGATGCTTTTGCTCAAACTTTAATTTATGGCTTATTTCTTGCCAAGTTGAATGCCGACCTTCAACAAGTGAATTTGTATAATGTTTCGCAATTTATTCCCACTTCGTTTCAACTTATCAAAGAATTAGTAGATTTCCTGAAAGAACTTGAAAATCCTAATTACAAGGAGATTCGTTGGATAGTGGAAGAGGTGCTTACCATTATGAATACGCTTGATTTGAGAGCGATACAAGCAAATTTATCGTTTTCAAAATCAGAAGACCCCTCCGAAAGTTTAGAACTTTTTGAAAGTTCACACAAAGACCCTTACATATATTTTTACGAAGATTTTTTAGCGGCTTACGACAAAGATTTGCGAAAAGCAAAAGGAGTGTATTATACACCTTCGGCAGTAGTGAGTTTTATTGTCAAATCCATAAATGAGATTTTAAGAAATGATTTTAACATTAAAACAGGACTTGCCGATGAGAAACAAGTTACGGTACTTGATTTTGCCACAGGAACAGGAACGTTTTTAGTTGAGATTTTTCAAGTAATTTTTGAAACAATTTCAAATTCGGGGAAAAAGAACTTGTTAATCAAAGAACATCTGCTAAAAAACATATACGGATTTGAATATTTGATAGCCCCTTATACGATTGCACACTTAAAGTTATCGCAATTTTTAAGGGAGCAGGGATATGAATTAACAGACGGAGAGCGTATTCAGGTATTTCTCACCAATACCTTAGAACCGATTGACAAACAAATCAAAATACCACTTTTGCCTGCTCTTACCAAAGAAAGTAGAAATGCCCAAGAGATTAAAGATAAGCCGATTTTAGTAATTACGGGTAATCCGCCTTATTCGGTTTCTTCAAGCAATAAAAGTAGTTTTATTGATAATTTGATGCGAAAATACAAGGAAGGATTACAGGAGAAGAATATTCAATCGCTTTCAGATGATTACATTAAGTTTATTTGTTTTGCCCACGATAAAATTGAAAAGGCGGGGCGAGGCGTAATAGCTATTATTACAAATAATTCCTATTTATCGGGTTCAATTCACCGCAAAATGCGTGAAACTTTATACAAAGATTTTGACAAGATTTACGTTCTAAACCTACACGGCAATAGTTTACGCAAGGAACAGGGTGAGAATGTGTTTGATATACGAATAGGAGTTTCAATTTTATTTTTGGTGAAATTGGAAAAATATCAAAAAGAGAAACAAGTATTTTACTTTTCAACACAAGCCCGTGAAATATTGACAAGAAAAGATAAATTTAGCTTTTTATCAAATAATGATTTAAGCACCGTGAGGTGGTTGGAACTAAAACCACAAAGCCCCGATTTTTGGTTTATAGAAAAAGATTTATCAAATCAAGCAGAATATAATCAGTTTTGGAGTGTTACAGAAATCTTTAAGAACTATACAAGCGGCGTTAAAACGCATAGAGATAAATT
>JANWZA010000003.1 GCA_025054775.1 Microscillaceae bacterium | reverse complement strand
CATGAGATTGTAAAAATAGATGACATTTACACCTTCACCTTTGGAACAGTTACAGTTAATGTACAAGTGCAACCTTGGCACAGCGAAGACGTGTTGGTAAAAGTTTATGCCTATGTAGGAACAGAAGGTAGTGTAAATGCCGAGTTAGCCGCAAAATTGTTAGAGATTAACACCCGTATCCCTATTGGGGCTTTCGGTGTAGCTTTCGACGGACAACCTGTGTTTTCTTACACACTTACAGGCGAAAATTTAGACCTTAACGAATTTACTGCTGCCGTGCAAATGGTAGCTATGACTGCTGATGAATACGATGAGATGGTTAAACAAGAAACTGTTTTGGCCTAAAATTTAATTCTTAGCTCTTTCAAATTGCAACTTTCCAACAAGTTCCGAACTTTTGGAAAGTTGTTTTGCTGTTTGTATTGTTCTAAACTCACCTGTAATTATCTGTAAATTTTTCACCTTCTCAAGGGCAAAATTATGGTATATGGCTTATTAGCAGGCACTTTAGCAGTTTTAAGCCATTGATTGTGCCATATCAAATCTTGTAGAGCTACTTGATTCTCATCTGCAATTTGTTTTAGACTTTTATTGGTAGCTTTGTAGTAAGGTACAAGCATACGGTTGGTACTATCTTTCCCTAATTCAGCTTCAAAAGCAATTTTATGGGCAATAAATTTTCGCACATACCAATGCATGTGCTCGTCTATGACAAAATTTTTTACATCCATCACCTCGTCCTCGTCATAATTCTCTTCCATAAATTTTTTAGCCCCTGCAAAGCCCATGTTGTAAGACAAGAGGGTAAAAATCCAGTTCCTAAAATACAAGTTATTGCGTTTCAAGTATTTAGCTGCTCCCTCGGTAGAAGCGATAATATTTAGCCGCTCATCTACTTGGTTATCTACTCTTAAACCCACTTCTCTTGCTGCCACTTCCTTAAACTGCCAATAACCTACTGCATTTGAAACCGAAACTACATTAGGCAACAATGTACTTTCTTGAATAGGCAAATACTTAAAATCCGTTGGCACACCTTGCTCTTCCAAAATCTCCTCTATAAGCTTGGCATACCAGTTTGCTCGCTCTAACTTTTCATGAAAGTATTTGTTGTTTTTTATTAGCATACTTATGTCTTTTTGTATAAGCATTTGGGCTTTTTCAGTAAATTTTACACGTATATCTAACAAAGTCATTTCACGAGGTACTTGCTTAGGGGAAATTGTTCGCAAATTATTCTTGTTAGTTACAAGAGTGGTAGGTTTAGCAGGGGTATTAGGTATAGCCTGGGGGGTAATCTTCTGAGGAATCGTTTTCACTATGCGAAGTTGTTGCCCTATTTGTACTTGGCTATTCTCCAATTTATTAGCACGCACAATTTCAGAGGCTAATACATTGTATTTTTTGGCGATGGTGTAAAGATTTTCACCTTTGGCTACCGTATGAAACACCGTATTTTGCACTACCGCCTCAGGCAAAAATGCTGTATTCGGTTTGGGAATTTTTACCTCAGGATAAACAACAGGACTGCCCTTTATATTCTCACCTGAGATATAAACGATTATTTGTTGCCCGATGTGTAATTTATGGTTAGCATCTATGTTGTTTAGGGCATACAAATTTTGCAAGGTAGTGCCATACTGTTTGGCAATTTTGAACAACGTTTCCCCTTGCTTTACCGTGTGCATAGTTGCCACAGGAGGTGAGGTATAAATTTTCTCCGTAGGTTCTTGGGCTAACAAAGGCATCTCACTACTAGGGGATTTGGCAGGTAAAGGAATGATAAGAGGATAATTTTTATTAGTAACCAACTCTTCGGTTTTGAGCCAAAAATTATATCTTTTGAGTTTAGCCACTGAAATAAGGTATTCTTGGGCAATTTGTTGCAAAGTTTTGGGCGTGGTATAGTTCAAAACTATCAAATCGTCATCACTCTCAGGAGCATTTTTTATCTCTTGCCCTAGGGCAATTTTAAGAGCAATCATTTTCAAGATAAACGGGTGCGTTTCTGCTGTAATTTTCACTTCGGCTTGGGGCGTATCAATAGGCAAAATTTTTCCTATTTTCAAATATTTTTCTACCTCGTCCCAAGGTAATTCGTAAGAAAGCAACACTGCAAGCCAATGCTTTTGAAATAGTCGCCCATTTTCTTTGAGGTAAAGGGCTATTTTTTGCGTTACCAACACCACGTTCTGATATTCGTTTACTTCATTGTTTTGCTCTAATTTAAGCCTCGCAGCAAGATGTTTGGGCAATCCAAACCAAAACACAATGCTATCTTTTAGCGGATTATTTGCCAAAGACAAATAACTCAAATCTTGGGGCAGCCCTTCCTTTTTCCAAACTTTTTGCATAAGCGGGAAAAAGCGTCGCGCTACTTGTACTTGTCTTTTAAGCGAAATTTTGCTCTCTGTTAAACTTCGTACTTGACTTTTGAGCATCTTTTGAGCCTGCTCATCTATCCGTAAATGCAAATCTAAAAAATCTATCTTTTCAGGAATTTCTTGGGCTTGGGCAGATAAACAAACCAAGCAAAAAGCGGTTGTAAGCCAAAAAATTTGCTGACTATAGTAGAAGTTTTGCCGCATATCGTAGGTGTTTTTGAAGATTTGGTAAATTTCCTTACAATTACACAAAACCTACTTTCCAAATCTCTTAGATTTGAAAAGTAAGATTTTAAGGTTTGGCAATTCCTATTCCAAAGCCTGTGCCAAATCTGCAATCAAATCTTCCACGTCTTCTATGCCTACACTCAAACGAATAAGGGTATCTTTTAGCCCTGTTTTGTAGCGTTCCTCGGCAGGTATGCTTGCGTGAGTCATGGTAGCAGGGTGAGTGCAAAGCGATTCTACACCTCCCAATGATTCACCCAAGATAAATAACTTAAATCGTTCCATTACACGGATAGCATTTTGCAAAGTGTCTTCTTTGAGTGTAAAAGAAATCATACCGCCGAAGCCACGCATTTGTTTAAGGGCAACAGCGTGGTTCTTATGGTCAGGCAAACCAATCCAGTATACTTTGTCTATTTTAGGGTGTTGCTTTAGGTATTCGGCAATTTTTTTCGCATTTTCGCTGTGCCTATCCATCCGCACGTGCAAAGTTTTAATACCACGCAATACTAGAAAACAGTCATGCGGGCTGGGAACCGCTCCACACGCATTTTGAATAAAGGCTAACTCTTGCTTCAACTTCTCATCATTCATTACTAGAGCTCCCATTACCACGTCGGAGTGTCCACTAAGGTATTTGGTCATAGAGTGCATCACAATATCTGCTCCAAGGTCTAATGGATTTTGCAGATAGGGGGTAGCAAAGGTGTTGTCTACACAAAGTAGAATTTGGTGTTTTTTTGTAATTTGAGCCACTGCTGCAATATCTATCAAGTTTAAGAGTGGATTAGTAGGGGTTTCAATCCAAATCAATTTTGTTTTAGGAGTGAGATAATTCTCTATTTCTGCGGGGTTATCCATAGAAATAAAACTTGCTTTGATACCGAATTTTTGAAAAACTTTGGTAATAATTCGGTAGGTACCTCCATAAAGGTCATTGCTTGCAATGACTTCGTCTTTGGGCTGCAAAAGTTTCAATACTGCATCAATAGCTGCCATACCTGAGGCAAAGCACAAGCCATATTTGCCATTTTCTAAGCTTGCGATGTTAGTTTCCAATACTGTGCGCGTAGGATTTTGGGTACGGGCATATTCATAGCCTTTGTGTTTACCAATACCTTCTTGGGCATAGGTAGAAGTTTGGAAAATTGGTGTCATCACTGCTCCAGTGATGGGCTCAGGCTCTATGCCTGCATGAATGGTTTTAGTTGCAAATTTCATAGTCTAAGAAAATTGAAAAAGTACAAAATCAATGACTTTGAGTAGTTATATTTTGGTTAGGTCAAATTAAAAATTATTTTTCTTTGAATATTCCTTTTGCCTTTTTCGCTTTATGACTCAAAAGATAAGAAACGGGCTTTACAAGGCTTTGCTGATGCTTCAGCGCTATGCAACAAGCCCTTGTAGTTCCTAACGCAAAACACACTAACTACAAATTATATATTTATTACAAACTTTTGATTACACCCTTTCTGCTTACACTCGTACCATTTATTTCCAAAACTTCCCAAAATTCTCAAACTTTGAAAGGCTACTTTACTATTGTAAGAAATTACAGAAACATCAAAAAATTTGGAAAGTTTGTAAAAAAGTTTGTAAAGATAAGACGCGAAGTCAGCTTCGCTGTAATTTTGTTTTAATAATGCGGTTCAAACTACTTATGGTTTTCAAACTTTCCTTAAAGATATCAAAATATAAGGTAACGTAAAGTATAAATGACATAAGCCAAATGATACATACGTTGAAGTAAGGCGTGGGATAAAATTTACCTGCAAAGTGTTTGGTAGGCGCAAAAAAATGGGTACGAAAGTCAAGCCAAAAATCAATATCGTCAGGTTCTAGAAAAATAGGATAAATTTTTTGGATAAATTGGCCATCTACTTCAGCAATACGATTTACTTCGGTAGAATTTTTTACTAAATTTGCTATTGCTTCATTTTGATAGGTAAGCAATTGATTAGTAAAATAATCAGGATTACTTTTAGTTTTTTGTACTTGTTTAGTATAGTGGTCTTTGGCATCAATATATTTGAGGTAAATTTTATTGTAATATTTTTTTAGCCTATCGGTGTAGTCTTTAAGTAGTTGGGCTGTGTGTAAGTTAAATTTTTCATTTTCAAGGTCATGAAGTGTAAATTTAGGTTTTACGTTAGGAGAAATTTCCATTTCTTTTCTGACTTCGGTTCGTAGCACTTGCAAATCTTGGGCAAGAAGTGGGGTACCTACTTTTTCCTTTGAAGTGAGGTTATTGACTAAATTAGAAATTTTGGTTTCTAATTTAGGTATGTAATAAAGTCGTTTGTATTCAGCAATAGCAATCTTTCGGTCAAAATCATAAAATTGTTTTTGATAGGGATTATTCATAAATTGATATACCATCATTGCCTCATAAGCCCACCGCGAAGCCATTAACTCACTTACTAAAGGGACTTTATTGTCAGAGGCTAAATGTGGATTTATATCATCAAATTTTACTACTATCCCTCCTAAAACAAGTTGGGGAATAAGCAATACAGGAATAAGGATATAAATTGTAACTACTGAATTGAAGGTAGCAGAGATATTTAGCCCTAAGACATTAGCAAAACAAGAGGTAGAAAATAAAATAAGCCAAAATGGAAAAAACATAGCTTTTATCTCCAAAATGCTATTACCAATCCAAACAAAACTAAAACTTTGAATAGCTGAGAGAGTAAACAAAATACCTAACTTAGAAAATAAATAACTAGTACGGCTCAAATGTAAAAACTTCTCACGCTGTAAGATTTTAGCATCTTTTATGATTTCCTCTGCACTCACCGTAAGACCTATAAACAGACTTACAATAACACTCATGAACAAGTAAGCAGGGATATTCATATTCTCAAAGAAAATATAGCTTTCTCTCCCTTGCGAAACATCAATGTAATAATAACGCACAATGTAAGCTAAAATAAAAGCTAAAAAAGGAGCTTCTAAGAGACTAATAAAGAGGTATTGTATATTGTTTAGTTTGGCTTTTACATCACGTTGCATAAAAATAAGCATTTGCTTCCAAAGTGAAGGCAAGAATAAAGACTTTGGGGGAGGCTCTGTACTTGGTACAATACTAGGAATTTGCAAATGCTGTTCGTAGAGTTTTCGCCATTGTGCAGGGGAGATTTTTCGCTCTTTAGTATAATTGCCGAAATCATCAATTACTTTGCTTTCTACGATATTGAAAATTTGTTCTGGATTTACATTGCCACAAGTAGGGCAAACGCCTTGCTCACTTTTAAGCAGTGCGGCTTGTTTGCGAAAATAAATTACTGCCTCAATAGGATCGCCATAATAGATTTGATATCCTCCCACATCAAGGATAATCATTTTGTCAAACATTTTGTAAATGTCTGACGAGGGCTGATGGATAACCACAAAAATGATTTTACCTTTTCGTGTGAGTTCTTTCAGCAAATCCATAATATTTTCTGAGTCACGCGAAGATAAGCCTGAGGTAGGTTCATCCACAAACATGATAGCAGGTTGTCGCAAAAGTTCTAAGCCGATATTTAGGCGTTTGCGTTGCCCACCGCTGATAGTTTTTTGCAAGGGATTACCTACTTTTAGGTGGCTTCGCTCTTGTAAGCCCAAGTTACTTAATGTTTCATATACTAATTTGCGTATTTGCTGTTCGGTATAATGGGCAAAACAAAGTTTAGCAGCGTAGTATAGGTTTTCAAATACGGTTAGTTCCTCAATCAACAGGTCATCTTGTGGAACATAGCCGATAACTCCCTTTATCTGCTCTGCATTCTTTTCAGCGTAAATATTTAGCCCATTGATAAGTACCTCACCTTTAACTGGGACAGCCGAGCCATTTAGTACATTCAGCAGAGTAGATTTTCCTGAGCCGCTTGCCCCCATAATTCCTATTAACTTACCTCCACTTTCGGCAATATTTATATCTCGCAGACCCAAATACCCGTTAGGAAAGGCATAGTACAAATGTTTTGCTTCAAAGCTAATGGGTTTTTGCTGATTATCTTCCGAAAATTTACTTACAATATCAGCATAAAAAATGGGATTAGATTTTTCAGTGCGTATTGTTGCTCCATGAGAGAAGGTATAAACATGGCGGCTGCGTAGCAAAAGTCCATTCAAAAAAGTGTTTTCTCCACCTGCATAGTATTTGAGCATATACATATCTACACTCGGTATGCGAATAATGCTCAGCATAGCATCAAAGTTTTCTTGGTAGATGTGCTTAATTTTGCTTTCCTCAAAGGCAGGATTATTAGAAACTAACAATAAATTTTTGAGGCTATGCTGAGGCATATCATCATCTAGCATAAAAGCTTTAATGCTTTCATATTCTTGTGGATTGAGGTTAAATGCTTGGGCAATGCTATCAGTAAAGGCGAGCTCTGCTTCTAAATTACTTACACTCTTATCAGCAATAATCAATTCAAAGAGATAAAAAATTACTAAAATCTTTTGCTTTTGGTTAAGCTCTCGGTTTATCTTTTGGCTAATTTTACTCGTGTCTATACTTCCTGACAAAGCAATTTCTACATATTGCTTGAACAAGGATAAAAAGTCCTCTACTTGCTCTCGGCTCACCTGCTCAGCGATAAAATCACTTATGAGGCGATTCTCCGCTTCAGTAATAGTACCATCAGTTATAGCAGAAATAGCCATTAACTGCATAATAGATTTAAGTACAGGTTCGCTCATAGCAAACTAACAAAATAGAAGGTTGGGCTTACAAAATTATCATTTCTTTATTTCATTGAATGTTTTATTGTTAAGCAATACAAAATTGCATGACTTTTTAGGCAAAAAAATAGTGTCTTAACTAAGATATTGATAAAAATTAAGTTATCGTTATCGCTTTATGACAAAGGTAGTAAAAAATAGTTGTAAAAAAATGGAATACAATAATTTTTTAAGCAAAGAAATTACGACAAAAACTTACAAGTAAATAACAAATCCAATATCAATAAGAAGAACATACCTCAACAAAAGACCTCTGCTATATTTTCATAGCTAAAAAATTAAGCAAGAATTCCTTGTTTATATTTTTGAGCAAATTCTTTAGCAAAGTAGGTAAGAATTATTTTTGCTCCTGCTCTCTTAATGCTTAATAGAGTTTCATACATTACTTTATCATGGGTAAGCCAACCTTTTTCGGCGGCGGCTTTAATCATAGCATATTCACCACTTACATTGTAAGCAGCAATAGGTAGATGAAAGTTATCACTCAAAAGGCGAACAATATCCAAGTAAGGCAAAGCAGGTTTTACCATTAGGAAGTCGGCCCCTTCTGCAAAATCTAATTGAGCTTCCAAAAGGGCTTCTTGGCTGTTAGCGGGGTTCATTTGATAGGTTTTCTTATCACCAAATTTAGGGGCAGAGTCTAGAGCATCGCGGAAGGGTCCGTAGAAAGCACTGGCATATTTAGCCGTATAAGCCATAATGCTTACATTAGTGAAGCCTGCTTTATCTAAGGCTTGGCGAATATGTGCCACGCGTCCGTCCATCATATCTGAAGGGGCGACTATGTCGCTTCCTGCTTGGGCTTGGGCTACTGCCATTTTAGCCAAAAGTTCTAAGGTTTCATCATTTAAGATTTGCCCGTTTTCTACTATGCCGTCGTGTCCGTCTGAACTATAAGGATCCAAGGCGACATCTGTAACTAACACTGCTTCAGGCAGTTGGCGTTTTATTTCAGCAATAGCACGTAGATATAAACCATCAGGATTAAGGCTCTCACTCCCATACTTATCTTTTTTCTCTTCTACCAAATGTGGGAAAGGTGCAAAAACTTTTATGCCTAACTCTATACACTCTGCCATCTCTTCCAGTAACCTATCCAAACTAAACCGAAAGATATTAGGCATAGAAGGAATAGGAATTTGCTGATTTGTACCTTCGGTAAGGAAAACGGGAAAAATAAGGTCTGTAATTTGCACACAATTTTCTTGCACAAGGTTGCGAATAGCCTCATTTTTACGGTTGCGGCGTGGGCGCCGCGTTAGATATTCTTTCATAGCTATTAAATTTTTTGTTTGGAAGGCAAAGGTAAGAAATAAGCTTAAAAAATACCGTTTTTTTTGTTGAAAATAAACAAAAAATGGGATTTTAGTCAGCTTACTAGAAAAATTGGTATGAAAATAGCTGTCTTTTAAATAGTTTTTCGTATTCTTAAGGTAGAAAAAACTATATTGAAAACTCCTCTCAATGCATTTTTTTACTAAGTATTCTTGCGAATTAAAAATGAAAAGCTCTATGAATTTCAAATACTATTTCACTATTTATGTAATTTTTTTATCCACTTTTTCATTATTTTCTTCTACTCTCTCCCTTGCCCAGTCTACTACATGGACAGGTGCGGCAAACAATACCAATTGGACTGATGCAGGTAACTGGTCGGCAGGTGTACCCACAGCCACAAGCAACGTAACAATAGCTAATGCCGCCTTTCAACCAATTATTAGCACAACGGTAACTATCAATAGTTTGACTATCAACAATTTATCTACTTTGAATGTAAACGGAGGTGGTTCCCTAACTGTAAACACTAATATAAGCAATAATGGTACCTTAAACCTAAATAATGGAAGCATTACCGTAAATGGAAACCTGACCAACTCTTCTACAGGAACACTTACTACTGCTACTTCCCAAACATTTACTTTAGCAGGAGATTTAACCAACAACAATAACCTTACAAGTAATGGTAATTTTGTACTCTCAGGGTCAGGGTTGCAAACTATTAGCGGAATAGGTATTACCTCCTTCGCTACTTTGAATAAAACAAATGGTACTCTTATTTTTGATCAAAATGCTACTATTACTCAAAACTTTATAATCCCAACTACACTCACTACTAATGTAAATGCCTCTTTTAGCTTAACTTTGGAAGGCAATTTGACTAATAATGGCATTTTGAACATGGGGGCAAGTAGCATACTCGTTTTTGCAGGCAGTACCAATTCTACGGTTTCAGGAACAGGAACTTTCAATCTGCAAAATGTAAATGTAAATAAAAACAGTGCTACGCTTTCATTGGACAATGACATAACCATCAATGGTGTACTTAATGTAGGTACAAATGCTACCTTTACGCTTAATAGTGGGAATATTACGAATATTGTAGGAAATAGTACTATTTTAGGAACACTCAACATCAATACAAATAGAAGTTTAACCGCTTCGGCAAACATTACGAATAATGGTACAATTTCAGGAACGGCTACCAATGCTAACCTGATTTTGCAAGGTACAACCAATCAAAATATTAGTGGCGCGGGAACTTGCAACGTGTTTAGTTTTACTTTGAGCAAAACCGCAGGTATAGTAACACTCAATACTACTCTGGCAATTACAGGAGCAGGCAGTAGTTTAACCATACCTAACGGAGTTACTTTTACGGTTGGAACATTAGGAGACTTAGGTATTACT
>JANWZA010000038.1 GCA_025054775.1 Microscillaceae bacterium | reverse complement strand
TACAAGCGAATTACGTTGCAAGATACAACAAAGTTGTGAAAGCGAATGAATTTTGTTTGTCTTGTGGCATTAGGATTGAGAGGGTAAGCCCTGTAAAGGCTCGGTGCAAGGCACCCAAACACAATAGAACCCTACAGCGCCCATACCCCTTTGCCTTTTGAGATATGTGAAAGGGTAAAGGGAGTGCCCTGAAAGTTATTTAACCTGTTACAATTAAGGCAAAGTTGTTTTACAAGTTAGAAAATTATCTAAAAATCGTCTCTGCCCTGTCTGCTCCTACTGAGATGAGCGTAATAGGTATGCCTACGTGTTGCTCAATAAATTGCACAAAAGTCAGCAGTTGTGTGGGTAACTGCTCAAATTGGCGAATATGTTTTATTTCGGTGTACCAACCCTCAAAGGTTTGATAAACAGGTTCTATGGCTAAATGTATGTCGTAAGGTATTTGGTCAGTGATTTCTCCATTAGGTAACTTATAATGTGTGCAAATTTTTATTTGCTCAAAAGTATTCAATACATCCACTTTCATCATAAAAAGCTGAGTAACACCGTTGAGCATGATAGCATATTTGAGGGCAGGCAGGTCTAACCACCCGCAACGGCGTTTTCTACCTGTGGTTGCCCCAAATTCATTACCTATTTTGCGTAGTTTTTCACCTGTTTCGTCTTTCAATTCGGTAGGGAAAGGTCCTTCCCCTACGCGTGTGCAATAGGCTTTGAAAATACCAAAAACTTCTCTTACATGCCTTGGGGCAAATCCCAGCCCTGTAAGAGCACCTGCTACGATAGTATTAGAGCTTGTAACGTAGGGGTAAGAACCAAAGTCAATATCTAAGAGTGAGCCTTGCGCACCTTCGGCTAATATTTTTTTATTTTGATTTATAGCTTGGTTAATTAGGTATTCAGAATCGACAATATTTAAGGTTTTTAGGAAATCTATGGCTTCCCAGAATAGAGGTTCTGTTTGTTGCAATGAACTGCTATCATATTGTAGATAATCTAGCCAAATTTTATGATTTTGGACTAATTGGTTATATTTTTGTTGAAAATAAGGAGAAAGGATATCACCTACACGTAAGCCCATGCGTCCAATTTTGTCTTGATAACTGGGACCAATGCCACGCAAAGTAGAGCCAATTTTTTGGTTACCTTTGGCTTGTTCTAAGGCTGCATCTAATAGCTTGTGAGAAGGCAAAATGAGATGGGCTTTTTTAGAAATGAACAGATTTTTACGGTAATTAATAGCATATTTATCCAAAGAAAGAACTTCTTTTTGAAACACAATAGCATCAATCACTAAACCATTTCCTATAATATTTTGTATGTTTTCTCTAAAAATTCCCGAGGGGATTTGATGCAAAACGTGTTTTTTCCCTTCAAATTCTAAGGTATGCCCTGCATTAGGTCCGCCTTGAAACCGTGCTACTACGTGATAGTTAGGTGCGAGGTAATCAACGATTTTTCCCTTGCCCTCGTCGCCCCATTGCAAGCCTAAAAGTACGTCTACTGCCATGTTTTGGTGTGGGTGTAATGTGTTTAGCGTTAGCGAAATATTTGAAAAAAGATTTGAGTTTTTCTAATGTGTATTTCACAACTTCTCCTTAAACTCAATAAGTTTCAATTTTGCCCTTGAGGAGTAAGGTTTCTTCTTGGTCTTCAGCGAAAGTTTGGAAATAGTAACTTTTAGGATGATTCTTTTGCTGATAAATTTTCAACAAAATGGTTTGTGGTGGTAAGATGACTGATTTGAAAAATGCTTGCAATTTTTTTACTTTGCTTGGGTTTTGGAACAGGCAATGATAAATCACTTGGTTAGTGATTAGAGCTAAGGCACAACTTCCTTGTAAAATGATGCCTTTGAAACCTAATTTTTGAGCCAAAGTAGGAGAGGTATGCACAGGGTAATGAATATCAGCTCCTGCATCGTATTGATAGGGTAAGTTTTTGGGAATGGTTATTTGTTTTTCAAAAATAACTGAGAAGTTATTATCAAATTCCCATTCTTGTTCAAGTTGGATAGTTTGCCAATTTTTACTTTTTGCGGCTTCGCAGGAGGTGTTTTGTAGCAGTACAGTGCTCAATTCAGTTACCAAAAGTTGTTTATGTTGGTTATAAATGTCATATTTTACATACAACAAGGCTCCTTTGTTGTGCGGTTCTAGAGCTATCAGTTGCGTTTCTACTTGTAGGCTATCCGTCGCTTTGATAGGTTGGAAATAAGTAAGTTGTAGTTGTTGATGTATCATTTTTGCTAATGCTCCTTGGGGTAGGTGTTGTTTTAGAGCCTGCTCACAACTTTGCTTAGCCTTCCAAGAAAGCACTACAGGAAATACGGGGTGAATTTGCAATTTATCCAAACCTTGGGTGTCGTCAAAATAACATTCTAAATGCGTTTGTGTAGCTGCTGCAAAATTGCTTACCTGTCGGTAAGTCAAAACATGTTGATAAACTGGTAATTTGACTTGTAAAATATCTCTAGGAATGAACATATAGCTAACTAGTTCTTCAATATTTTGATTTCTACTCGTTGGTTTTTCATTTGTTCTTGAGGGTTTTTATCAAGCGTAAGTGGTCTATCTGCTCCGTAAGACTCTATTTTGATACGTTGAGGTTCTATACCGCTATCAATAAAATAATTACGAACAGCTTTTACTCGTTCCAACCCTAACTTGTATTGGTCTTTTCGTTTACCAAAGATGTTTGTATGCCCTTCTAAACGAATGACCATATTTGGGTTTTCGCGCATGGTTTTTACCATTTTATCCAATTCAGGTTTAGAACTTGCTAATAAGTTAGCAGTACTTGTAGCAAAAAATACATGATTGAGGCGGACAGTTTGCCCTTTTTCAATTGGAACGAGTGTAAAATCTTTTACAATTTCTTTATACTCTTTTATGTCAGTACAATCTAAATCTTCTACTACGGGCAAAAAGCCTTTAGCTTCAACGGTAATAATATATTTTTTCTCGGGTTGAAGTACGATTTTGTAATTACCTCCTGCTTTATCAGATTGGGTAGTTCCTATACTTTTATTTTCAATATCAATCTCAAAACTTAAATTCGCTTCTATGGGTAGTTTGTCTTTGTCGTTCAAAACTTTTCCTCTGAGCAATACCACAGGTTTAGGCTTGGTTTTATCAGAAAGAGGTACTCTAAAAATATCATAACTCCCTATGGAATTAGCGAAACTTGTAAAGTAAGCGAAATCGCCAGAGGCAGGTATGCTAAAATAGCCATCTCCGCGTGGAGTATTGATTTCAGGACCTAAATTTTCAGGTTCAGACCAATTTTGCCAGGTATCATCTAACCTGCGAGTAACAAAAATATCAGTTTCTCCATAGCCACTCAAACCGCTAGTAGCAAAGTAAAGGGTAACGCCGTCGGCAGCTAGAAAGGGTGAAACTTCGTTAGCGGCAGTATTCACTACTTTCCCCAAGGATTTAGGACGTGAATAATTATAGCCCCCTTCATTGAAGGAAACGTACAGATCTTTACCACCTTGACCGTCAAGGCGTTCTACTGCCATAATTAGTACTTTGCCGTCAGGTGAGAGGCAAACTTCGGAGTTATCATTAGAATTATAGTAATCTTTAATATTAAGTGGTTCAGGCTTGCTCCAAGAGCCATCAGAACGGCGTGTGGAAATGGAAAGTCCTTTTTTTAGTCCTTCGTCTGTATAGATGTTGTTTAAGAGCATTTTTGTTCCATCGGCGGTAATAGAAAAGACTGCATTATGTTCAGGAGTGTTAATAGGTTTGCCAATATTTTTTGCTACATCAAAGCTACCATCGGGAAGGAGTTCAGCATACCAAACATCTTGTTTTTTATTACCTGTACGTGGGTCAATTTCTCCCATGTTTTCGGGGTGTTCGCGTGTAAAGTAAATAGTCTTTCCATCGGGAGCAATTACAGGAGCTACTTCTACATATTCTGAATTGATATTTCTACCTAAATTTTCGGGTTTAGCTTTAATGTTTAGTTTGCCTTTGTCAGCTAGGTTAATTTTTGCTTCTATGGGTTCTAGTCCATTAGAGATAGCAATAGCATCTATTTGGTTAGAGCCGCTAATTCGGTTGGTGGCAAGCATAATTTTCACGGCTGCCACCTCATAATCTGTTTTTTTGAATACTGAAAAGATTCGGCTTTTTTGCCCAATAGGAATAACATTTGTATTTCTGTAAATCAGTTCCTCTCTATCGCTGCGGTCATAAACATAGACTGCGGAGACTGCTCCTGGATTGAAATTTTCAGCAATAGCTACTTGCATGATTTTCATAGGCTCGTCAAAACCTACCTTTATCCATTCTTCAGTAGGGCTGTCATCTTGGGCGGGTCGCCAAGCACAAGGGCTGTCGCCAGCAGCAGGAAGCTTGTTAGGTTTGCCTAAAACTTGTATGGCTTTATATTGTGGGTTGAGTGTATCCCCATCAGGGGTGATGTATTGGGAAGAGAAGCCTAATACTTTGGATGCCCATTGTACTTTTATCTCTTGGGCATATATCTGAATGTAGGCAAATGATGTAAAAAATAATGTTAAATAGATTAGCTTTTGCATAAAATTATCAAAAGATAGAATGCAGAGATAAATGTTTTATTTCTCAAAAACAATCACTTATCTGCTATAAAACGAAGTTTTTGGCTTGATTTTTTGTAGAAATGCAAATATAACTTTTTTATTTTATTTCTCAAATACCAAACCAAGTTCTTGGCAAATGATTTGGAAATGTGTTACTTTTGTAGGTAAATCTTTATTATGTTTTAGTAAATCAAATTCTACTTGTTGCGTTTTTCCCTTTGAGCGAGAGCAAAAAAGGCAAAAGGAACGTCCAAGAAATAGCTATTTTGATGCAAGTTAATAAATCCTTATTTTCTAAAATATCAAACTATGGCATACAATAAGTTCAAAATTTTGAGTCAATTAGCAACTTATTATACCAATACTCAAAGAGTTGCTGAGGAAAAATAGTGAAAAAATCACGTATTTTTCGGGCTTTGAGTTCAGGGTAGATGAGGCACAAGGGTCACAGCTATTGCAATTTTCTTCTTTCGTTAGAAGCCCATGTTTTAGAAATAACGACCCCTGTATTTTGCCTAGTAGAAGCGAAAAATGCCGAAATAGAACGTGGATTAGCCTAATGCGCGGTAGAGATGTATGCGGCACAAATTTTTAACGAGCGTCAAGGCAAATAAAAAGCAAATCTTTGGCTGTGTAACCAACGCATTCTCTTGTTGCTTTTTGAAATTAGAAAACAAAAATCTCTATATAGATACAAACTATGGAGTTCAAGTTATATCTAATTTGTAATCAGTAGGATGAACTAGTATACGATTTTTGACAGGCAACTAAGCTGATAATAATCAAAGATTACTTAACAAAGCTATAATATGAAACCTGAAAAATTGAGTGAAAAAGAGAAATATTCCCTCTACAAAAGAGGGGTTATGGAAGCAGTGATAGATAAACTTAAAAATCGGTGTCAAATTGCTCACACGAGACATAGAAGTCTTAGAAACTCTATAGTAAATTTGTAGGCAGGACTTATTGCCTATAGGTTCTCGGACAAGAAAACCTGTGTGCAGGAGTATCAACCTGAAACTTTATGTAAAAAATATTTTACTTATCCAAGATTTGGATGCATAATTCATGTTGTGTATATATAATTCAAAGTTCAAAACTTTGTCCTTTGCTTGGAATTTCTACTTGTGGGTAGCCCTGTTGTCGTAGAGTTTCCTTAAAATCATACATTGATTGCAGTTCGCCGTGTACTAAAAAAATTTTTTGTAATCTTTCTGAATCTTGATACTTTACGAAATTTAGCAGGTCTTCCATGTCTCCGTGCCCACTAAAAACATCAATACTTTCGATGCGTGCCAGTATAGGAATGGTTTTTTGTGTATTTTTGATATGGAGTTGCCCATTATTATGGAGCAGGTCATAGCCTAGGGTACCTTCTGCGGCAAACCCAACCATAAGGATGGTGGCATATATATTTTGTAAATTTTGTTTTATGTGATGTTCTATTCTTCCACCTTGTAGCATACCTGAAGAGGAGATAATTACACATGGTTCATGGTAATTAGCAATCATTTGACTGTGCTTTAGGTCTTCTACATACATCAAATACTTAAAATCAAATAGGTTTTGATGTTCATAATAAAATTGTTTTGCCTCTTCGTTCATGTAGGAGAGATATTTTTCATAAATGCGAGTGCTTTGCAAAGCAAGAGGACTATCAGAAAAAACTTTTACAGGTGGGAAGGCATTTTGCTTACATAATTTATTCATTACATAGAGTAGACTTTGCGTTCTGCCAATACTAAACGAAGGAATAATAAGTCTTCCTGGTTTATCTACACAAGTGGTTTGTATGATATTTAGAAGCATTTCTTCGACATTTTCTTTGTTTTTGTGTTTGCGGTTGCCGTAGGTTGATTCGCATATCAA
Organism: Microscillaceae bacterium; assembly: GCA_025054775.1. Taxonomy (GTDB): domain Bacteria; phylum Bacteroidota; class Bacteroidia; order Cytophagales; family Microscillaceae; genus JANWZA01. Next base: position 38,553 of record JANWZA010000038.1, on the reverse strand, counting down.
ATAATCTACCTGCTCTACGGGCTCGGGGTCTTGCAAGAGTGGGTAATTTTTTCGTCCAATATCCCCTGAGAAGCAAATTTTTTTCTTTTTGCCGTTCTCTTTTACCTCAATAATGATATTCGCTGCGCCTAAGAGATGCCCTGTAGGATTAAAATAAAATGAGAAATTTTTAGTAAGTTGTATTCTTTGCTTAAAGTCAATTGTTCTAAACAGAGGCATAGATTGCTCTACGTGTGCAAAGCTGTACAAATCTCGATACTTTTCTAAAATTTCAATTTCTTTGGCAGTTTTACGTTTGTGGTTACGAATATTTAGCAGTTTTTTTAGTTTAGGTTGATTAATCGAGGCAGAGTCTTCTAGAAGGATTTTAGTAAGTTCGCGAGTAGGTTTAGTGCAAAAAATAGTGCCTTCAAAGCCTTCACGAATAAGGTTAGGAATGTAGCCTGAGTGGTCAATATGAGCATGGGTAAGGAGTACGGCATGAATTTGTGAAGCTTCAAAAGGGAAGATAGAATGATAGCCTTGTTGTATGATATGGCTATTTTCTTGAGTTTTCTGCAGGTCTAACCCGCAGTCTATCAAAATGTTCAGCTCATCCTCAGTTTGCAACAGGTACATGCTGCCCGTAACTTGACGAGCTGCACCCCAGAAAGTGAGTCGCATAGTTTTGTATAAAAAAAGAAAAAACAAAAACACTTACAAATGAGGTAGTGCATCTTTGTAAGTGTTTTTTAGACAAGGTATTTCTTTTAAGTATGTTTCAAAGCTTCAGCACCACCTACAATTTCTAGGATTTCTTTAGTAATTGCATCTTGTCGAGTACGGTTGTATACTAACCTAAGAATTTTCAATAATTCACCTGCATTTTCAGTAGCCTTATCCATGGCGGTCATTCTTGCCCCGTGTTCTGCGGCGTTAGAGTCTAACAATGCCTTATAGAATTCTATTTTTAGAGCTTTGGGTATAAGTTCTTGTATAATTTCTTCTCTAGAAGGTTCAAGAATATAATCATACTGTATTTTAGTTTTGGTTAGGTTATCCTGTTCGGCCACGATAGGCAGGAATTGTTTTTGTCGTATAATTTGTGTAGCTACATTCTTAAATTCATTGTAAACTATCTCCACTCTATCGTAAATTTTTTGTGCATAAGAGTCTAAAATATATTCAGCAGCTTTACGTACGGCATCAAAATTAAGTTTAGTGAATAAGTTTAGAAATTCTTTATTTACTTTATATTGCCTGCGTGCCATGGCTTCATATCCTTTTTTACCTACGCACAGAAAGCTAACTTTCTGGTTTGCCCATTGGCTTGCATACTTCTCTTGTGCTAAGGCAATAGAAGCTTTTACAATATTAGAATTGAATGCTCCACATAATCCTCTATCAGAGGTGATGATAATGATGAGTACATTTTCAGGGCTACGCACTTGAGTATAAGGACTTTGTAAATCCTCTTGACTTATATTTGCTGATAGATTTGCAATAATTTTGGTCAACATTTGGCTGTAAGGACGCATGTGTAAAATATTTTCCTGGGCTTTGCGTAATTTTGCAGCCGATACCATTTTCATGGCTTTGGTTATTTGTTGTGTAGATTCTACCGACTTTATGCGGTTGCGTACTTCCTTCAAACTTGGCATAACATTATTAGATTAGGTTAAAGAAACTACCTTTGTAGTAAAAATTACAAAGGTAGATTGCAAATAAGTAAACTAATACAAATTATTTTTTTACGTATTTAGGTTTCAAGCTTTTAGCCACTGCTTCAAGGGCTTGCTTTTCAGCATCATCTATTTTGCCTGCTTTAATAGATTTTAGGGTGTCTGGGGCTTCAATAGCCACTGTTTTCAGGAACTCGTGTTCGAACTCTTTCACACGTGCCAAAGGAACATCATCTAACAATCCACTAGTAGAAACATACAAGATAGCTACTTGTTGCTCTACGGCAAGTGGGGAGTATTTATTTTGTTTTAAGACTTCTTGGTTTCGTCTGCCTCGCTCAATAGTAAGTTTAGTAGCGGCATCGAGGTCAGAACCGAATTTAGCGAAGGCTTCCAACTCGCGGAACTGAGCCTGGTCAAGTTTGAGTGTACCTGCTACTTTTTTCATGGATTTGATTTGTGCTGCACCGCCTACACGTGAAACTGAAATACCTACATTGATAGCAGGGCGAATACCTGCGTTATAGAGATTAGTTTCTAAGAAAATTTGTCCGTCAGTAATAGAGATTACGTTAGTAGGAATATATGCTGAAACATCACCTGCTTGTGTTTCAATGATAGGTAGAGCTGTAAGAGAACCGCCTCCCTTTACCAAGTGCCGAATGGACTCGGGAATATCATTCATAGCTCGCGCTACTTCGTCAGAAGAGTTGATTTTGGCGGCACGTTCTAACAAACGGCTGTGCAAGTAGAATATATCTCCAGGGTAAGCCTCACGTCCTGGAGGTCTGCGTAATAGGAGCGAAACCTCTCGATAGGCAACTGCTTGTTTAGAAAGGTCATCATAAACTACCAAAGCAGGGCGCCCTGTATCCCTAAAGTATTCACCGATAGCAGCTCCTGCAAAAGGAGCGAAGAACTGCATAGGGGCGGGTGAGGAGGCAGGAGCAGCTACAATAATTGTATATGCCATAGCACCTGCTTTTTTTAAGGTATCATACACTTGGGCAATGGTGGAGTTCTTTTGTCCTACCGCTACATATACGCAGTACACAGGTTCTCCTTTTTCATAAAATTCTTTTTGATTAATGATAGTATCAAGAGCGACCGTAGTTTTACCTGTTTGACGGTCTCCGATTATCAATTCGCGTTGTCCTCTACCTATAGGGATCATAGCGTCAATGGCTTTGATACCTGTTTGCAGAGGTTCGTTTACGGGTTGGCGATAAATCACCCCAGGAGCTTTTCGTTCTAGGGGCATTTCGTAAAGTTTACCTGGGATGGGCTCATCACGATCAATAGGATTGCCCAAGGTATCTACTACCCGCCCTAACATGCCTTCCCCTACTTTTATATATGCAATTTGCGAAGTTCGCTTTACATTATCTCCTTCTTTTACGCTACTTGATTCTCCGAAAATAACTACTCCTACGTTATCCTCTTCTAAATTGAAAACTAAGCCTTTTGTACCAGAGCTAAACTCTACCAACTCTCCCGCTTGGGCTTTTCCTAACCCATAGATACGTGCTACACCATCGCCTACTTGTAATACTGTACCAACTTCTTCTAGTTCAGCTTCGGTTTTGAAGTTAGAGAGTTGCTCTCGTAGGATTGCGGAAATTTCGTCAGGTCGTATTTTTACCATAGTTTAATAAAATTACTTACTTTTGAATAAATTGCAGTTTTAGTTTTTGTAATTGACTTTTAATAGAACTATCTATTTGTTTGCCTTCAATATTGATTATTAGTCCTCCGATAATGCTGGAGTCTACTTTAGTTTGGAATATCACCTTTTTATTAAGTTTTGCTGAAAACTTTGCTTCTAAGGTTTCCAGGATTTTTCTATCTAGGGCAATTGCGGATATAACCTCTCCAAAAACTATATTCTTTTGCTCAAAGTATAAGGCATTAAAATTTTCACAGACATTATAGAGGAGTTCCTCACGGCTTTTCTTTGCTAGGAGTTCTAATTCAGACATAGTAAGTGGGTCTACGTGAGGCTTGAAAATTCCTCTGAGGATATTTAATTTTTTAGTACCTCTAATAACAGGATTTTTCAGGACAGCCTTTAGTTGTGGACTCTGCCGTAATGTTTGTAGAATGGTATTCATATCTCTATATACCTCTTCTACTTTGTTACTTGCTATGGCGGCACTCATCAAGGATTTGGCATACCTGCGTGAAACGGCTTGTTCGGTCATAGTTTTTGGTTAGCTCATTAATTAAGTTCTAAGTTTTTGATGAGGTTCTCTACTAATTGCTTTTGCTTCTCGGGATTTTCTAGTTGTTGTTTCAAAAGTTTTTCGGCAATTTCAATAGAGAGTGTAGCAATCTGAGTTTTAATTTGTGCTAAAGCTTGTTGCTTTTCTGTTTCTATGGCTTTTTTAGCTTCTTCAATAATTTTAGCAGCTTCGGCAGAGGCTTTATTACAAGCTTCATTGCGAAAATCATCAGCGGCTTTCTGAGCTAATCTTATAATCTTATCACGTTCTATGCGAGCCTCTTCTAATAGCTTTTCGTTATTAGCTTGGCTCAAAGCAACTTCTTTACGGGCTTGTTCGGCCTTTTCTAAGGCTTCTGCTATGCTTTTTTCACGCTCTTTCAAACCATTAATAATTGGTTTCCAGGCTACGCGTGAAAGGACAAACACTACCACTAAAAAGGTAACGGTTTGCCAAAAAATAAGTCCAAATTCAGGTTTAATTAAATCCATATGTATACTGCTAAAATGATAGAACACTACAAAGATATAGTAAAAGTTTGAAGAGACGATTGATTTTGTTATTGAAAAGCAACACATTCTAAGCAAGCCTTAGAATGTGTGTTTGCTTTATCTTACAAGGAAAATGACCAACAAGCAGACAATAACGCTGAATAAGGCAACCCCTTCAATCAACGCTGCTGCAATAATCATTACACCTTGTATTTTTGGAGTGGCTTCAGGTTGGCGTGCAATCGCTTCCATGGCTCCTCCACCAATGCGTCCAATACCTACACCTGCTCCAAGAACAGCTAAACCTGCACCGATACCTGCCCCCATTACAGCAAAACCTGTTCCCATTTCAGCAAGTAAGGTCATTAAAAAGGTAAGTAACATCATTGTTTTGTGTGTTTTGAGTTAAAGAAAAATTAAAAAAGATAAAAGTAAAAATAGTTTGAAGTTTTTTATTGCAATTTATATCATTTATATCAATTTTGTATCAATTGCTTACCATTTTTCAATAATTATGAATAGGTGTCTTTACGTATTCTTTCACCTCTTCGTTGTGAGCATGGTGATGTTCGTGCTCATGCCCTTCATGATGATGCTCTTCTATGGCATTAGCAAAATACATAGCTGAGAGCAAAGTAAATACATAAGCTTGCAAAATTGCTACAAATAATTCTAACATATTCATTGCTACGGCAAAAGCCACGCTAAAGATACCCACGCCAAAGCCCAAAGCTACATTCATTTGCCCAAAGATAAAAATGAGGGCTAACAAACTCAAAATAATAGTATGCCCTGCGGTAATGTTAGCAAAAAGACGCACCATTAAAGAAAAAGGCTTGGTAAAAATACCAATAATTTCTACAGGTATCATGATAATATACAAGGGCAAAGGTACGGGTGGGGTAAAAATATGCGACCAGTAGGCTTTTTTAGCAGTAAATGTAGTGATAAGAAATGTAAGCACTGCCAAAGTCATAGTTACAGCTATATTTCCTGTGAGATTTGCTCCTCCAGGCATTAAGCCCAAAAGGTTATTGAACCAAATAAAAAAGAACAAGGTAAGCAAATAAGGCAAATATTTTTCATGCTTATCACCTAAGGCAGGTATAGCAATTTCATCACGAATGTAAACAATAATCGGCTCAAAAAATGCCTGAATACCCTTAGGAGGTTTACCTGCATTCACCTTATACCCTTTTGCCACACTGGTAAATACCCAAAACATTAGAATTACACTCAAAAACAAAGAAGTTACATTTTTGGTGATAGACAAATCTATTAGCATCTTGTCGCCTTCTACTTTAATCTTATCGTGGATAAGTAAATATGTGTTTTCCCCTCGCACTAGTTTTTTAGCTTTTACTTTTTCACCTTCGTGTGTAATCTCCACTATCTTTGCGTGGTGAAATTCGCTGGAGAGGAAAATATCTATTTTACCATCAACAATCAAGATTACAGGTAAAGGTAAAGAAATGTGAAGATTACCGATGCTGAAAAAATGCCATTCATGCGAGTCGGCTATATGGTGTAAAATCATTTCTCCGGGGCTAAACTCCTTGCCTTCTTCACCACTTGCTTGGGTGGGTATAGTAAAAAAAACAAAAAAGGTAGCTAATAAGCTAGTTGTTAGGGCTTTACGTGCGCGCTTGGTAAAACTTTTACACATATACTATAATGATAGTTTAGTTTTTGGTTCGCAATTTAAGCAACAAAAAGTAAATCTCAAAAAATAGATACAAAAAATAATGAATTAAAAATGTAATTACAAAACTTATCAAACTTTGGTGGTCAATTCCTATCAAAAGGAGGATAGTAAAAAAGAAAGCACTTAATAAAAGACGTACAATGGAAGTTGCTAAAAAATAAAATTGAAATTTATTAGGTTGATAATGATAAGCATAATCTAAAAATAATTTGACAGAGAACGAAAGCATAAAAAAGAACAAAGTAATTGCCCACTTAAAAGGATGCAGATTGAGCGAAAATACAAAGGTATCAACGCAAAGTAAAATCAATAAAATGCTCAATGGAATGAGCAAAAATACTAAACCTTTGAGAAAATCCATTAGTAAATGTTATCAAAAATTTAACTTGCGAACAAGACTAAGAAGTAAGTAATAAACACATAATTTGAGAATAAAATTAGCTTAAATTTATGGATTCGTGGCAAGAAATATAAGTATTTTTATTCAGTGTCGTGTTTTTCTCTGTGTAACATTTCTTGGCAGTACATTTAGTAGGTTTTAGTCATATCTTCAGGGATAGCTATGGTAAAGTCAGCAAGGTTAAGGTTTTCTTGGGTCAGTTGGCTAATGTTAGTTTGCTCTACTGAGGCAATGGTACAAATTTTGAGCGTAGGATTTGCTTTTTTCAAATACCAAACTATGCCTTCAAAGTTATTAGAGTGATATGTACCATTGAAATGCAAAAAGCAATATTTAGGTTGCCAGTTTTTGAGAATGAAATGTGCCATTGTAGCATCTTTGATGGCTTGGGCTCTGATAAAGTTTTGCCCTACTTCGGGGTGTGCTGAGGGCATCATTTCAAGCATTTTGGTATAGTTAGGCAAAGTTACATCAACCTGAATGGGTAAGGGAGCGATGTATTTTTTAGCTTCCTCTGGGATGTTTTTTTCCAAAAACTCTAATCCTTTTTTAGATACGATACTTGCATAGCGGCGAGGTATGTTAGTAGCAATGAAAGGAATTTTATTTTGTAGAGCATAATCTAAAAGTGGTTTGTAATCCGTTTTATAGTTATCCCAAAGTTTGGCTTCTTTTTCCAAATGTTTTTCTGTAATAAGCGTTTGCAAGTATTCATTTAGCACTATTTGGTCGTCTGCTTCGAACATTTCTGCTCCAAGGATAAGGCTGTTTTTCAGTTCTTTATGTAAATCTTTAAGCAATTGCAGTTGTAACCAGTGGCAAATGGGATTGTTGTGTAGTTCACCAAAAAGCACTACATCGGCTTTTTGTGCGGTTTCTTTTAATTTTTCGTAAGTAGTAGCTTTACCTTTAAGATCAAAAATTTGATATGCAGGTTTTAGGATTGTAAAATTTGTAGAAAAGAAAAATATTATCAAAGAGAATAGATATTTTTTTAGCATAATTCAGTAAAAATTAGAATAATAGTTGATAAAAAAATTAGCTAAACCAAAAATGAAACGCTGATACGAGTAAGATAATCAATAAAAGCCGATAGGTCCAAAGGTGGATATTAACATTAGTTAATGCAAATTTTGCTCCTAAATAGGCACCTATTCCTTGCCCTATTGCGGTAATTCCGCCTATCCCCCAGTTTACCTGTCCATAATAAGCAAAAATTAGTAAAACAGGTAAAGCATACAAGCTTATAATCAATAATTTGAGGGCATTAGTTTTGTGTAAATCGTAACCCACTTGCATTATGAGCGAAGCCATCAAAAAAACTCCTACCCCTCCTTGCACAAAACCGCCATAAATTCCTACCGCAAACAAAACAATCCAACTTGTGATGTTATTTTGCTTATTGAATAGATTAGGGGCATTTTTGAACCATTTTTCAGGTTTAAGCAATACTACAAAAAACATAGCTAACATAAGAAAACCCAAAAAATACTCAAAAAGTTTAGGGCTAATTTGTGTGGCTAACCATGCCCCAAGCAAAGCCCCTCCACATGCTGACACAATTAGTGCATAACTGCCTTTCAAAGAAAGCGTACTATGTTGGAAATAAGTATGCAAAGCTACCACACTTTGCACCAAAATAGCTACTCGGTTAGTACCGTTGGCTACTTGCGGGCTAAGTCCTACAAAAATAAGCAAGGGCAACATAATAAGGCTACCACTTCCTACCAAAGTATTGATAAAGCCTGCTAAGATACTAAAAATAAACAAGAGACCGTACTTCCAAAAAAGCATACTCTTCATCAATTTTTATTGTTAGGGCGTGCATATTTCCATCGCTTGTGCGACCACAGCCAGTACGGGGCATTTTCTTGTATTTGTTTTTCTAAAATCTTAACGTATTGGCTCACGAGTTGCCCTTCTTGAAGTGGTTGGTTTGGCTCACGCATAGGTAAAATCTCTAATTTATACCGACTTCGTCCTGTTTTTCGTAGATAAAAATATACTACTGCACAGTTCAAACGCATTGCCAATTTTTCATAACCTGTATGAAAAGGTGTATCTTGGTGCAAAAAAGTGGTCCAAAAAGCGGTTTTAGGTTTGGGGGCTTGGTCTGCGGCAAACCAACTTATATGTTGCTTTTGGCTTTGGTGCGCTTCTAGCAAGAGTTTAGGAATTTGTTGCATAGATACCATTTGTGCCTGAAAGCGGCTGCGCATTTTGCGAATATATGCATCAAAGTAAGGATTACTTAAAGGCTGATAAATAGCAAATGTATGTAGTTTGAGTATTGGCACGAGGGCAAGATGCCATTCCCAGTTTCCTACGTGAGAGGTCAAAACCATTATGCTTTCGCCTTGGGCTATTTTAGCGAGCAAAAAATCAATGTTGGGTGTATGTAGGCGTTGGGCTAAAGCTTTTTGCGAAATGGTTTGGGTTTTTATAGTTTCTACTATTAAATCGCAAAGGTGTAAGTAATAAGTACGCATTATTTTTTTGCGTTCTGCAGGGCTTTTTTCGGGGAAGGCACGTGCTAAATTAGCCTCAACTACTTCTTTTCGGTAGTTAATTAGATAAAAAATAAATAAAAATAGAAAGTCAGCTAAACGGTGCAAGCACCAAAAAGGTAGTAAAGAAAGTAAGTATAGAAAAGTAAATAAAATTTTATATAGTAGGGCTTTCATAGCACCATTATGAAGCTATAGGCTTAAAAATATGAGGGCGCGAAGCCGTAAGATATAACTCTTGCCACCAAGGTTTCAACAGGTCATCTTCTACTACGCCTTGGGCAGTACTAGCATGAATAAAAATCACTGAATTTTTGTCATAGTCAGGTTTTGTAACCATACCCACGTGGGTAATGGTAGTATTTCCTGGTTGATCAGTAAAAAATACCAAATCACCAGGTTGCAGTTCATCTATTTCTACAAAGGAGCCTGTTTTGGCTTGGTCGCCTGCTATACGAGGTAGCATTACTCCTATTGCTTTGAAAGCCTCTTGTATTAAGCCTGAACAATCAATTCCCATGTATGAGTTTCCACCCCACTGATATCTAACGCCTAGGAAAGAGCGCGCTTGTTTTATTACTTTATTTACCAAATGCTCCATAAGCGTTATACGCTAGTCAATTAAGTTTTTTAAAGTTTTTATTACTTATAAAAACCTGCAAATCAATGATTTAATCTTTCCTAAGAAGGCAATTTTTATTAAAAGAGAGTTAGGTTTACTTCTCTGCCAGAATTTTAGATAAGTGTTCTATGTGAGCTCTCATTTCGCGACTTTGTGCGAGCATCTCCTCTACGCATTGGATAGCGTGGATAACGGTGCTATGGTCGCGTCCTCCGAAATGATAGCCAATAGATTTGAGCGAAAATTCGGTATATTTTTTAGCCAAATACATAGCTATTTGCCTTGCTGTTACAATTTCCTTTTTGCGTGTTTTGTCTTTAAGTTCTTGTATAGTAAGGTTAAAGTGTTCACTTACAATAAGTTGTATATCATCTATGCTTATCCTTTTACTATCCTGTGAGGTTTGTACTATCTCTTGAGCAACTTTTTTTGCCATAGCAAGAGTAGGGACTTGCCCTGTGAGCGAGGTTTGAGCCATAAGAGTAATCATAGCACCTTCTAGTTCGCGTATATTTGTATCAATCGCATTTGCTAGGTATTCTATTACCTCGTCAGGGATAAAGATGTTTTCATTTTGAATTTTTTTTCGTAGAATAGCTAGTCGCGTTTCAAGGTCAGGTTGTTGTAGGTCTGTAATTAGTCCTGATTTGAAGCGCGAGATAAGTCTATCTTGTAGCCCTTCTAGCTCGGCGGGAGGGCGATCGCTAGTCATTACAATTTGCTTAGAACATTGCTTGAGAGTATTGAAAATATTAAAAAACATCTCTTGCATTTTATCTTTGCCTGCAAGATATTGTATATCGTCTAAAAGTAGGATATCTATTTGCGTATAAAATTCGCTAAATAAATGTAATTTGTTGTTTTTGAGGGCATCAATAAATTGATTAGTAAATTTGTCAATAGAGATGTATATAACACGTTTATCTTCCATATACCTTTGCACGGCATTGCCGATGGCATGCAAGAGATGAGTTTTACCTAGCCCCACTCCCCCGTAAATCATAAACGGATTGAAAGAGGTTTTTCCTGGTTTTTCCACTATGGCGTAGGCGGCGTTACGAGCCATGCGGTTGCAATCACCTTCGATAAAATTCTCAAATGTATAGTCAGGATTAAGTTGAAAATCACCTTGTAAATGTTTCCAATACTCGTTTTTTTCTATCAAAATAGCTGCTTCTTTGCTACTTTGATAGGGAATTTGCAATAGGTTTTTATTGTAAGGGTATTTATTAATTGGTAGCTCAGTAGAGATAGGTTTCTCAATGCGGTATCTAAGTTTTGCATGTTCTCCAATGATAAGGTCTAAGGCTTCGCGAATAAATTGGGAACAGTTCTCCTCAATCCAGTCATAAAAAGCTCGGTTCGGGATGGTTACTATAAGGCAAGCGTTATCTAAACGAAAAGATTTTACAGGTTCAAGCCACAAGTTATAGTCTTTGTTAGAGATGTGCTTGCGAATGTAGCGTAAACATCGCTCCCATACTGTGGCATGGTCTAGTTCTATGGTTTGTAATTGAGCTGTTTCATTCTCTAAATTTGTTGGCTTTGCTTCTTCGTTATCTCCGTTATGGGTATTTGCTTCGGTTGTCAGTTCAGTATCAGGTAATGTGTTTACGTCAGCGGTAAATTCAAACAAGAATAGGTTTTCATTTATCTCCTCATGTTCATGCATAACAGTGGGGGACTTCTGCGAGGTCTCGGGCAAAGTGGTATCTCTTTCCTCTTTGTCAGCAGATTGACTTGGAAAGTTGTTATCCTCATGATTATTCACAGAAGTCGGTTGTGAGTAGGTACTAGGTGATGTCCTATGCTCACTTGCAGAGCTATCTAACATTTTTTTTGGTATCTTTTACAACAACGGGAGACAAATGTAAGTATTTTTATGGATAACTTTATGATCTTTAAACTTTATTTTTGTTCCATTTTTGTAATTGCTTGAATATCTTAGTAAAAAAATGTTCAAAAATATGTCTTTTTTGTATGGGAAACACGTTTTTTACTCAAAAAAGTAAAATTTTCTCATATATTGATAATCAATCGATTACTTACCTCATAATTTACGTCATTTAAGATGAGTTTGAATGCTATTCTGTAATACTATTTCAGAGTATTCTTTCTCCAAAGCAGGTATAGTATGAAATTTTGAAGTTTAAGACTTATTGTTACATTTGAGTAAATTTGTTTTGTTATTAAAGTGAGTTCAAGAATTTATCTTAAAAAGTTTGAGAAATGATAGACAACCACAAGCAAAGTGAATTATTTTTGAGCAAATATGGCTTACGTACTACTGCCTGCCGTCTAGCTATGATAAATCTGTTCCAAACAAAAAATTTTGCCCTCTCGCAGGCTGATATTGAGAATAGCATTGGAGCAGAATTTGACCGAGTAACCATTTACCGTACTCTCAAAACTTTCCAAGAGAAAGGAATTATTCACAAAGTTCTAGACGATGTATCTACTCCCAAATATGCTCTTTGCCCAGCCGAATGCTACGAGTATAAATACAAACATAATGATACCCACGTGCATTTCAAATGCCTTCATTGTGGACAAACGAATTGCCTGTATGAATTGCAAATTCCTAAACTAACTATACCGCAAGGATATTTGTTGCAAGAGACTTATTTTTTGATAAGTGGGCTTTGCAAACAGTGCAATACTCCTAAATAAATCAAAGAATTTATTTAGGATTGTAAAAGATGTTCAACCAAAGGTTTATTTTTAGGTATCTAATCTAAAAGAACCTAGCCTTCATATGGAAATCTTAAGCAAAGATAGTATTCTGTTTATATTTCTCCACTTTCGTACGCAGAGTGAACAAAAAAATTCTGATAAACGTATTCAATCCGTATTTTTCCCCAAATTTTACTTGCTTGTTGTTAGTTTATTGTCTAAATTTTGTATATTCACCAAAAAAAACTACCTTTGTTACGTTTTTTTGTGAAGTATCATTTATGAAGCTCATTTTCGTGAGTTAAGATATTTTGCCTCTGTAATTCTTAACAATGTTTCATCTTTTGTATGGATAACATAGATTCGTTTAGAGAATTTATTTCTACACCGCGCAAAGTAGTTATTACCACACACTACAATCCCGATGCTGATGCCATAGGTTCAAGTTTAGCCTTATACCATTACTTGCGTAAAAAAAATCATGAGGTAACCGTAGTTACCCCTAGCGATTATCCTGACTTCCTAGACTGGATGCGAGGCGAAAAGCAAATCGTAGCATATAGCCCACAAACAAAAAACCTTTGCGAAGAACTTTTTGAAAGTGCTGAAATTATTTTCTGTTTAGACTTCTCAAGCTACAACCGCTTGCAAGATATTGAGGGCTTTTTTAGGAAAAGCCAAGCTAAAATTTGTGTTATTGACCATCATTTAGAACCTAATATTAGATGGGATTTTTCCCTCTGGCGACCAGAGGCTTCTTCTACTGCCGAACTAATTTTTGATTTTATTTCATTACTCGGCGATAAATCTTTAATTGACGAAGTAATCGGAGAATGCATCTATGCAGGTATAGTTACCGATACCTCCTCTTTCAAGCACCCTACTACAAGTAAAAAAGTTCACCTTATTGTGGCTGAGCTTATGGATATTGGTATCAATACAAACAAAGTACAAAAACTTATTTATGATACTAATACCGAAAATAAACTCCGTTTTACAGGCTACATGTTAGCCAATAAGCTTAAAGTTTTGCCTGAATATAAATTTGCTTATTTCACTATTTCGCAAGAGGAGCAGAAGCGCTTCCAAACCCAAACAGGTGATACGGAAGGACTTGTTAATTATGCTCTCTCCATCAAAGGAATTGTTATGGCAGCAACTCTTATAGAAAAAGAAAACGAAATTCGCCTCTCATTTCGTTCAATCGGTGATTTTGCCGTGAATAAATTAGCGAAAGCTCATTTTGAAGGCGGTGGGCATAAAAATGCCGCAGGCGGTAGGTCTAGTCTATCCTTAGAAGCTACTGAAAAGAAATTACTAGAACTTATACCTCTTTACCAAGAACAAATGCACAAAGTAGAAATTCCTACATATTAAATATTTTGTTAGTTTATTGATTGTCTTGAAATTACAAGAATTTACAAAAATAAACAAATAATTTTTTAACTTTTCTAACTTTTAACTTTTACAGAAACTAATTCATATGTTTCAAGCAATGCAAATTATTAGTAGAATAAGCACACCTAAACATCTCTTGATACTATTCTTCATAGTACCTCTTGCTTTTTCTTGTGATGAGTCTAACCCCGCTTCAGCTTCGTATGAAGGGACTACCAAGTCAGGTGTAAAATATAAGATTCTGTCCCGTGGAGGCAAAGGGGCGCGTAAAGTGAAAGTAGGTGATTTATTAAGTTTTCACCTTATTATTAAAAATCATAAAGACTCTATTATTAGAAATACTTACAAAGATTTTAATGGCATGATTAAGCAAGTGCCTTTTCAAGAAATGTATATTCCTAAACCCATGCGCGAGGTTTTTGCCTTTATGGCTGAAGGGGATAGTGTAAATATTTGGATTAAAGCAGACTCGCTCATCACCAAAGGGCAGGAAATGCCTCCCTTCCTTAAAAAAGGAACCGACTTGTTGCATACCGTTAAGCTAATCAAAGTACAAACTCAAGAAGAAATTAAGAGAGAGAATGCAGAACTAGAAGCGAAAAATAAGAAAAAAAATGAAGAAGAACTACAAAAGTATATCAAGGAAAAGGGCTTGAAAGCCGAGAGAACCCAGTCAGGTTTGTACTATGTAATTGAAAAACAAGGCACAGGAAAACAACCTAAACCAGGAGATAAAGTAAAAGTACATTATACAGGCTACACCTTGCAAGGAAATAAATTTGATAGCTCAGTAGATAGAGGGCAACCTTTCGAACTTTTGATTGGCAGAGGCATGGTAATTCAAGGCTGGGACGAGGGCATCCCACTGTTTAAGGAAGGAGGTAAAGGGAAATTACTTATCCCTTCGCATTTAGCGTATGGTGGGCAAGGAGCAGGTGGTGTGATTCAACCATATCAATGTTTGGTCTTTGATATTGAATTAGTAAAGGTAGAAGAAGTACCCAAAGCAGATAAAGTAGATAAAAAAAGTAACAACTCACCCATACAATAAAAAAATTACTTTACGTTCCAAATCTAGAAAATATAAAAATTCTAAAAAATTCAAAAAATATTTTTGAATTGAGCATGAACATGAATATACTTAAAAAAAGTACTATTCTCATCACTTTTATTGGACTTATTAGCTTCTCAGCTTGCTATCTACCTGAAAAAAGTGAATTAGATCGTAACCGAGTCATTAGTGAACGTGAAATAGAACAATATTTGCGCGAGCGAAACCTTATAGCTCAGCGTACCAGCTCGGGGTTGTACTATGTAGTCAAACAAAATGCAGGTAACCCCAGACGTGTAGAAGTGGGTGAGCAAATAACGATGCACTACATAGCAAGTCTGTTAAGTGGACGCATTTTTGATAGTACCTCAGTAGCTAACAATAAACCACTTACCTTTGCTTATTCTAATAATTTGGCACTTTTCCCGCTTGGTGTACGTGAAGGGCTAAAATTGATTGGAACAGGAGATAGAGTGCTACTACTTTTACCCTCACATTTAGGGTTTGCTAGTGTTCAAGGTGGTGTTCCTCGCGATTTAATATCTATTGTACCACCTTTCGCCCCACTTTTGTATGATATTACTTTTTTGAGTATTAAGAGCGAAACTGAATTGATTGAGGATTACATCAGAGAAAAAGGGCTGACCGTAAACCGTAGAACAGAGAGTGGGGTATATGTTATTGAACGCCTACTAGGAAACACGGGTAAGAAGCCTGAAAATAACAATAAAGTGCGTGTAAATTATGTAGGTAGATTTCTAGACGATCGTATTTTTGACCAAGTTAATAATTTTGAACTTACAGTACGTGATGGAAAACTCACAGGGAGAATCATCAAGGCTTGGGATGAAGTAGTGCCTAATTTAGAAAAAGGAGATAAAGTAACTATCATTTGCCCTTCAGAAACTGCTTATGGTGCTAATGGTACAACCAACATTCCCCCTTTTACACCTCTTGTTTTTGATATTGAAATGGTAGATATCATTACACCGTAATTGTGCATTCGTGGTTTTTAGTTTTTTTTTAACCACGAATACACGAACTTAAAATTACTCAATAGTTCTTATACCTTTTCAGAGTTTAGTTTGTTTTCACAAACTGCCTTAAAATTCGTTGTTTTCCTTTGGTAATAAGTAGATTGTATGTCCCAACGGGCAAGTCATTTAGTTCAATATTGAGACTTTGAGTACTACCATCAAGTAAGAACTCCGTAGTTTTCAGTATCGTACCTTGTGTATTTATCAAATCAATGCTTATTTTCCCTTGTAAGCCCTCTCCTATTCCAATTTGAATATAATTGTGTATAGTTGGATTAGGATAAATCTGTACCTTTTGACGCCAATTCTGCTCCAAGGCAGTAGCCGTAGTAGGTGCAAGCGAAATTCCTATGGCTTCCGTATAATCTGAATTTCCTGCAATATTAGCAGCACGCACACGGTAGAAATAGGTTACGTTAGGGGTTAGGTTAGCATCTATGTAGGTTGTGTTATTATTTGCACTTACAATTTCTACGAAGTTTTCTGCATTTCCCTCTGAACGCTCTATTTTGAACCAACGTGTAAACAACACATTATTTTGCCAATCCCAACTTATAACAGCACGGTTTTGCGCATCTCGCTCTACACGTAGGTTTGTAGGAGTATTTGGTACATTTTCAGGTATAACTTCTATTACTACTCCTGTACTGCTAATCGTTAGCCCTGATAAACCTGACAAAGTACTTGTTACACGGCATTCTAACACCTTGTTATTATCTGCCAAATCTATCACAGGGATAGTCAAAGCAGAGCTATTGCTGGGGTGGGTTATGGGTTGTCCATCTTTGAACCACTGGTATAAAGTGATGTTATTACTACCAATTGCCAAACCTGCTAAATTGAGCGGCGCCCCTTGAATAACACTAATGCTCGCTTGCAACACAAATTTAGCCTGCGGACTATATTGTGAAGGACTAGTAAACTTATTAACAAGTGGTTCTAAATCAAAGAAATCTAAAGCATTATTCTCTACATTTAGCCCACCTATGATAATTGTACTTGGCAAAGGTGGCAAAGCAGTTAGAGCCAAATTAGCCAAATTGAGTGTTTGTAGGACAGGTAGTTGCGTAGCAAAATTATTAGGTAAAGTAAAACCTATCGCGTTGTTAGCCAAATTCAAATTCAACAACCCACTCGGCAATACGGGTAAAGTAGTAAACTGGTTTTGAGAAATATTGAGTGTTTGCAAGGTATTGCTCAACATAGGTAGAGTATTCAAATTATTATTTGAGGCATTAAGCGTTTGCAAGCTCGTAAAGAATTGAATACCATCTAAGTTACTAATATTTTGACCAGTAATATTTACACTTACCGCATTTTGTACTGCATTGCAGTTAGTGTTTAGTCTTGGTAAATTATCTATTTTACTAGTTACCATGCAAGCAGGATAATTGCTCACTAACCAAGCCCTAAAATTAGCATCAGGAATAGGATATAAGGCAGGTCCTACTAAAAGTATGGCAGAGTTGCTTATGATTTGACAACCTTCAGCATTTTGCACCCGACAGCGATATTGATAGCTATTCATAGCTTGAGTAATTACCAAAGAAAGCGTTGCATTAGTCTGTCCTATTAAATTGTTAAAGTTAATTCCATTATCGGTACTCACTTGCCATTGGTAGGTTAGCCCCGTGCCAGTAGCCACGATACTAAAAGTAACGGTTTCACCTGCATATGAACTAATATTAGCAGGGTGAGTTGTAATAGTAGGTAAAGCATTGATAGTTAACGAATTACTAATATTACTTTGCGTACCATCAGTGGCTACAATACGGATGAGATAGTTATTACCCGTAGGTAGATTGCTTGGAAAAGTTACATTAAAATTAATTAAAACGTTAGTTCCATTAACATTAGTATTCAAAGCACCAATATCAATTGGACTGCTAAAACTACCACCCGCATCAGAAAGTTGGGCTATAAAGGTATTACTTGTGAATATACCTGTGCAAGAGAAACTTACATTAGTGGTTGCCCCCGCACAATACGTAGTGGGAGTAATATTATTAAGTAAAATAATGTTGAATGTTGTAGCACTATTAGGATTACCTATGGCTGTACTTGTGTTGTAATTTTCTAATCCTGCAAAGCCATTATCATTATATTCAAATATACGGAAGTGATAGGTTTGGTTGGGAAGTAACCCTGTAAGCAAAAAAGTATTCGCATTCCCATTGTACACCACAAATTCACCTGAAGCTACAGGAGTACTTGTACCGAAGTTACTGCTTATGCTAGTGTAGGTAGTTCCATCAGTAGGTACAAAAGTAACGGGACCACCTTGCTTAGCTACTACAAGGCGTTTAGCACCATTGCCATTAGTCCAACTCACTTGTATCTGGAAGGCAGTAATGCTACTAAATGAAATATTGGTAGCTTGGACCGTAGGTTCAAGGGCTACTCCTGAAAGTACTGCAAAATATTCGTTAGTACCTAAAGCCACAGAGCTAATTGTTTGGAAATTATTAGGAGAAGTAAAAGTAGTAGCTACCAGGCCCCATTGATTGCCTATGGCATTCCACTGCCAAATAGCAGAATTAGTGTTAGTGGTACCTCCTGGATTTTCTACACGCAGTACAGTAGAAAAATTATTTGTGCTTACAATGTGCCAAGAGCCATCAAGCCAATTAGTTTGCAAAAAAGTAGGTACAGGAAAAGCCGAAGGAGAAACATATCGCACGCCTGTATTCTGAATAGCTGAAAGACGGATGTTCTTAGCAGAGGTAGCATCACCTACAGGGTAATCAAAAATACCTAATGTAGCAATGCTATTACGAACAAGAAGCCCTGTACCATTGGTTTCTACCCAACCGTTAGTGCGAGTAAGATTTAAGGCAGTTCCAAAATAGTTTATATTATGATTACCTGCTACAAGCCTACCTTGAGTAAGGATTAGGGCATTTTGTATGAAAATAGTATTATTTAGGGTGACTGTCCTATTTGTGGCTAGCGAGGCAGTATTGTTGATGTTCAAATTATAAAAAGGTGATGTTGGGTTAGTTGTGATAGTTTGCGCTGCAGTACCATCAAAAATAACGGTACTCGTGCCACTATTAAAGATGCCATTACCTATCCAATCTCCTCTAATATTGATAGTATTTGCTCCACCATTTAAGGTAGCACTCGATTCAATTAGTAGATTACCATTCACGGTAATATTGCCTCCTAAACCATAAGACGAATTATTAGTAAAATGAATATGATAGTAGGTAGTAGGTGTAACACTACTAACATTTTGTCTATACACAAATATATTATCTACTGCTGCACAGGTTTTGGTAGGAATGTCTGTGCTTGCATTGTATTCCACTACGGCATTGCTAGCATTGGTAAAGGGTACTTGACATACTTCTAAGATAAGCCTTCGCCCTGTGGCTGTACCATTACCCAATTCATTAGTAAGTGTACCTGAACCAGAAATAGGTATACCTATGTTAGTATAAAGGGCTACATTTCCTGCCCCTGCTCCGCCATCAAGAATAGTAACATCGCCATTAATCTGCCCCGTACCTGAATTAGACTCAGCAAAGTTCATTTGTGTGGGACTTTGGTTTTGAATACTTAAATTAGCGTTAAAACGCCATTGAGAATTACTTCTTAAGTTGAAATTTCCCTTGTTAGTAATATTACCTGTAAAAATATAAGAGGAAGTATTTGTTCCAACGACCGTAAGCGTACCACCTGTTTCAACGGTTAAAGTATTGAAGGTACTTGTTCCACCACTTGTTGCATCCTGCCAAGTACCATTAATTACCATATCCGCGTTAGCTGTAAAATTGCCATCATTTACTTGGAAAGTAACACCTGCAGGTATAGTAAAAGCATTCTGGATAGTGATATTTCCTGTCCCTGCAGGAATAGTTTTGACGCTATTGTTAGTGAGTTGCAAAGTACGGTAAATAGTGGCTTTTAATGATTGATTGCCCACACGGTTGTAATTAACGGTATTATCGTTCGTACTCGCATCAAGTATACCTATGCTCATAGGTACTTTGTCAGAAGCATAGTTCAAAACAGCA
Source organism: Microscillaceae bacterium (assembly GCA_025054775.1). GTDB lineage: Bacteria > Bacteroidota > Bacteroidia > Cytophagales > Microscillaceae > JANWZA01. The sequence goes on along the minus strand of JANWZA010000038.1, from coordinate 18,767 downwards.
CCTGAACCTTGTAGCCATTTGCTATTGCTATCCGCACCGTTCAGTTGCCCATCTCCATTGATTTGTACGTTGGTATTATTGTTGATTACTGTTCTGTTGTTTGCGATTGTTAGGGAAGAGTTATCAGCTATATTAAAAGTAACTTGGCTTCCATCAGCAATTATGGCATCAGAATAGAAGAAAGCACTTCCTAAGTTCGTAGCTCCGAAAGTTATAGGACTGTTTGGAGTTATAATAAGTGGCGGTGCAAAGGACTTGTTGAAGATATGCACGCAGTTGCAATTAGTATTGAATGTAGCTCCTACATGATTAATTATATTTCCTCTAAAATTGAAAGTAGAAAAATTACTACCTCCTCCCAAAGCGGTGAATGTACCATAATTGATAATCGTACCGAAACTATTAGCATTTTGGTTTACACCATCAGAGAAGGTAGCACCGCTTGCAATGGTAGTAGTTCCTGCTACACTTAAACTATCTAATCCTGTTAAAGGAGAAGAAAATATACCTGAATTTATATTAAGGTTTTCTTGTATGATAATAATCCCACTAGGTGTTTTAGTACCCGTTCCTGCAATAACTAGATTCTTGTAATAGTATGTACCAAATTGGTTAGGAATAGTACCTCCACCTCCTGCAAACTCTACTATGGTGCCTGAGGTAGTAACAAAGGTATTATTGGTTATGGTAGGCAAAGCGTTGATAATCATACGAAGTCTCGCTCCTGAAACTCCCAAAAGTTGAGCGGCAGAGAAAGTTATGTCGGAAGTTAGAGTAACAGGCTCTTGTATATCGATAATGGCTTGCGTCCCCACTAAGGCTCCTGCGGGAATAGAAGTATTATGTCTAATAATTACACGTGCATTAGGTATATTGTTAGGATTACAAACGCAGAGAGTAGTGCCATCAAGCGACCAGCTAGAATTACTATTCCAAGCAGCAAAATCATCAAGTGTATAAAAGTCTCTTGAATAGATTGAAAATTCTGTTTCTACGAGAAGAAAGAACAAATTGTTAGTAGTATAAGTACCTGTAGAGAAGGTAGTAGATTCAGCAGACCATATGCCAGAAATAAGCCTGTGAATTGTAGAGGTATGATACAAAAAAGACCCTGAAGGACTGATAAAGGAGATTTGAGAAGAAGCTGTATTAAAAATGTACCATGAACCCGGACCTCCCATAGGGACAGATACCGAAGGTGCGCCATAACGTACTGAGGCATTGGCAGCTGCATTAAGTAAACGTACAGGCTGATAATGTGAGGCATTACCCACTGGAAAAGTAAGGTTAGCTCCTCCTGTACTTCGCACAAAAGCACCTGTACCATTTGTTTCTACCCAGCCGTTGGTGCGTGTGAGGTTTGCTTCACTACCACCATAAATCAGATTATTATTATTCAAAGTTATTTTGCCATTCGTAAGTGAAAGGCTGTGATTTACTAAAATGTTACCACCTGTCAAAATTTTAGTATTACTAGAATTGTTAGTATTTATGCCCAAGCTATGGTAATCATCTGGAAATATATCACCATTTTCACCTATGTATTCTACAAGATTGGGGTTGGTATGAAAATCAGTAAGAGAGGGATTAGGAATAGGAAGGATTTGGCTTGCATCTCTAAACCGCAAAATACTTCCGTTGCCTTGAATGAAAGAACCGTTAGATGGATTTAGAATTAAATTCTTTATATTCACCTTGTGGTTGTTGGTAATACCTGGTGTAAAATTACCGATAGTTAAAAATTCCAATTTAAACTCTGCAGCATTAGGAGCACCATTCAAACTTCTTCCTGGTGTAGTAAATACTAACTCATAAGCAAGAAAAGAGTTAGGCGTAGGATTGTTGTGTGTAATATTCCCTCCTGAAATTCCATTTCCAAGGTGTACATTAACAAGTAGTGTACTCGTATCCCATTTCCCATCTACTACGACGTCTCCTCGGAAGAAGTTGCCTCCATTAGAGTCAGTGTCTTGTAAGAATCCGTTAGTTCCAACTGTAGTCAGCCCATCTACAAAAAAGAAACCAGCACCTAAATTAAAAGAGGCTGTACCTGTATGAATAATTCTAAAATCTTTTTTGATGTTGACATTCGGACCAGCAGGAACGTTTTGTATAATATTTTGAGAGGGGCAGTTCCACTCAAAATTTCCAAAAGTTTGATGCACCCCCCCAGTGATTGGGCTACTTACTATTCCTACAACCCGACAGGTAGAATTGATATTCCAGCTAGCAAAGGGAATCATACCTCCATCGCGGGCATGTTCGTAAACTGAGGCATTATTGAAACTAAGGATAGTTGTGTTAATAGATCCCCCTTCTAACCTCAATGTACCGTTTACGGTAATTGACGTGGTTGCGCTAATGCTTCCGCCTTCTAATATTAACATACCATTCACGGTGATGTCTATAAAACGAGGAAAGGTATTTCCTGCTTTCAAAATAAGGTTTCCCCCCGCACTTACTGTAATATCTTGACCATCCAACAGATCTAATGCAGAGGTAGAAGTTACGGTATGGCCTGGATTAATGGTAATTATGGCGTTATTAGCAGGTGTATAGCCTCCCCACGTAGCTGGACTATCCCAATTTCCGCTACTTGTAGAGTTGCAAGTAGAACAAATTTGAGCAAAACTGTGTATATGTAACAACAGACAAAAAAATAATAAAAAGTAATATTTTGCCTTCATAATATTAGAACAGATATTTTTAAGGTAGAAAATAACGTTAATTCGTATTCCAAAAGAAAAGAAGAGAAAATTTTATGTAAGTTTTCTTTTTAATTTAAGATTAACTTCTTGAACCTTTATACGTAAAAATGCAACAGAAAGTAATCAAATTTGTCTATTTTTTTATTTTGCGAGAAATTAGCCTAATTAAGCACTTGTTGTTTGTTTTTTTTTCAAGTACTATTTTCTTTCATAATTTCTCTTATTCTTTCTATGAAAAAAAGATTTCTTTTCGTATTCTTTGCGTGTGCTTATAGTCAAATTTGGGCTGAGGGTATTCAGTTTTTCAAAGGCACATGGAAAGAGGCTTTGGCATTTGCCCAAAAAGAGAAAAAAGTTATTTTTGTAGATGCTTATGCGGTATGGTGCGGACCATGTAAGTTTATGGAAAAAAAAGTATTTTCTCAAAAGGAAGTGGCTGATTATTACAACAAAAACTTTGTATGTTATAAACTTGACGTAGATGTAGAAACGGCACTTGCCCAACGGTTTGGAGTAGAGGCGATGCCTACACTTTTGTTTGTAGATACCCAAGAGAATATACTGCGTAAAAAAGTAGGTATGACCGAAGCTGAAGAGTTTTTGCAACTAGGGCGTGAGGTGTGCCAGATTCCTGCTATGCAAGCCCGCTACGAAAAAGGAGAACGTGGAAAGGCTTTTATGATGGAATATCTAAAAATTATGCAAGAGAACAAAACTGAACAGGTATTGAAAGCCGCTAAGGAATATTTTGCCACCTTGCAAGACGAAGAATTACTAGAAAAAGAGAATTTTGAACTTATGACCATCTACACTCACGAGGTAGAATCACGCGAGTTTAGGTATTTTTATAGCCATAAATCAGCCTTTTATGAAAAATATGGAGAAAATAGCCAAGCTATTATTATCAACGCATACCAAACACTCTACAAGAAAGCCATTGAAAATCAGGAAATTGACTATGTGAAACAAATTAGTAGCCTCGTGAACAATGCCTTTCCTATTATTGACAAAGCCAAAGCCGAAAGTATCGTACAACGCACCTACATGGATTTTTATAAGCAGATAAAACAATATGGTAAATACATGGAACTAGCTCGTAGTTACGTAGAAAAATATGCGCAATTTGACGAGGAGACTTTAGTGGGAGTGGCTTACGATTTTTACACCATGAGTGATAAAAAAGAGGATTTAGAACTCGCTGAAAAATGGACAAGGCGGGCTTTGCAAGCAGGTGATAGCTACGAAGTATTACATTTTTTAGCTGAAATTTTAGCCAAAGCGGGTAAAAAAGCCGAAGCTATTAAAGAATGCAAAAAAGCTATTAGCTATGCCAAAGCTAATCAAATAGAGGATTATAGCAAAAGTGAAGTACTTTTGAAACAACTAGAACAAAGATAAATAATTTATTGATAAATCATTAATTTTCAATTTCCAACCTTAAACCCGGTTATTACTTTTATGCAACTAAAAACCCAATTTTTAGCCTTGGTTTTAATGCTAGCAAACATAGTTCAAGCCCAAGTCGTAGGAAAAATGTTCCCCGCGCTTTCAGGAGAGAATTTGCTGGATAAAAGCGTTTCTCTGCCACAAGCAGGGAAAGGAAAAGTTACCCTCATAGGTATTGCATACTCTGCCAAGTCTGACGAAGCCTTGCAAACATGGAGACAACCCTTGTTTAATTTGTTCATTAAAGCTCCCGGTACTGACCTTTTTCAGTTCGAGCCATATGATGCTAATCTGTATTTCGTCGCAATGGTTACAGGAATTAATCGTGTGGCTTCAGGTAAAATTGAAACTAAGCTCAAAGAAAAAGCCGAAGAGCGTTGGAAACCTTACATCATACTCTACAGAGGTTCGCTTGAACCTTATAGCGAAGAGTTAGGGCTAAAAAATAAAGATCTGCCTTATTTCTTTTTATTGGATAAAAATGGTAAAATCGTTTACACTACCTCTGGTACTTACACGGCAAGTAAGCAAAGAGAGTTAGAAGACAAATTAACAGAAATGCTCGGAGATAATCAATTTCAAAATAAAAAGTAGTGTTTGGTCTCATAACAAAAGTACATAAAAAAGTAAGGGCAACTTCTTAATAGTCGCCCTTGCTCTTGAAAAAGAGGTTATACCTTTTCTAGTATGTTTTGTTTTTCCAAAATCTTTTTTGCTAAGCTGATAGGTAAATACCTAACGAAACATCGTTTGGTATTATGCCAATTTTGCAAAATACTTTGGGCTAATTCGCTTTGCGTTTGTTGAACATAATCTTGCAAAAGTAATTGAATATCAGCTAACTCCTCTTCTTGCAAAGTAACCATTTGCAGGTATTCTGTATTCACAAAACGGCTTTTATCACCAAAAGTAATTACCTCTCCACCCGTCATACCGCCACCGATGTTGTAAGAGGTTTCCCCTAAAATAATTACCCTACCTTTGGTCATATACTCGCAAGCGTGCAAGCCTACACCTTCTACGATTGCCAACGCACCACTATTTCGCACAGCAAATCTATCACCTGCCAAACCACACACATAAAGTGTACCTCCTGTAGCACCATATAAAGCACAATTTCCGATGATCACGTTTTTGCTTGCTTCAAATTTTGCTTCTTTAGGAGGAACAATAACCACTTTCCCTCCTGACATGCTTTTGCATACTGAGTCATTTGCCTCGCCATAAAGTTTTACCTTTACTCCCTCAGTAAGGAAAACCCCGAAGCCTTGTCCTGCCGAACCATAGAAGGTAAGTTGAATATCGGGTTGAAAAGTAGTTTTTTGTAATGCGGCTTGGTGTTGTCTTTGAGCAATTTCACCACACAGAGTCGCAAAAATGGCTCTGTCCGTGGAGCGAATTTTATAGCTCAAGTCTACAGATTTTTTACATTCTAAAGCAGGTAAGCAATCGTTTACTAGTTGTTGATTAAGCGAATTTACAGGTTCACTAAAAGGATTAGATTCTTGATTATTAGGCTGATAAGGAGCAGTCGCTTGTAAAAAATAGCTCAAATTGATTTTTCTTTTTTGGATTAACGGCAAGTGCTTAGGGTTGATTTCTAATAAATCGGTTCTTCCAATAATATTTTTTAGCGAAGTTTCGCCAAGTTGAGCTAAATTTCTACGCACATCTTCGGCAAGGTACTGCATCATTTTTACAATGTGATCTTTTGTACCTTTGTATTTTGCCTTAAATCGCTGGTCGTGTGTGGCAATTCCTGTAGGACAGGTATTTTTCTCACAAATACGTGCCATAACACAACCTTGTGCTACTAGAAGTAATTTGCCAAATTCAAACTCCTCTGCCCCAAGGATAGCTGCCATCACAATATCTTTGCCTGTATGCAATCCACCATCAGTACGCAAAGTTACGACATGCCTTAGACCATTTTCTAATAGGGCCTGGTGTACTTCCCATAAGCCAAATTCCCAAGGTAAACCTGCACCCTTCATAGATGAGAGCGGTGCAGCGCCTGTTCCTCCATCACCTCCTGAGATGTGAATAATATCGGCACCTGCCTTGGCAACTCCTACGGCAATCGTGCCAATTCCTGCTCCTGAAACAAGTTTTACACTTACTCTTGCTGTCGGTTTAAGTTGTTTCAGTTCATAAATTAACTCTTTCAAATCCTCAATGCTGTAAATGTCATGCATAGGGGGTGGTGAAATCAAATCTACCCCTACCATGGAGTTGCGTGCTTTAGCAATATGCTCATCTACTTTTACCGCCATGAGCTGTCCTCCCTCGCCGGGTTTAGCTCCTTGTGCAATTTTAATTTGAATTTCATTACCAGTAACTAGGTAAAGTGCATTTACACCAAATCGTCCTGAGGCAATCTGTTTCACGCTTGCTGTAATGCCTTCGGTATAGTAGTATGGGTTCTCGCCCCCTTCGCCTGAATTACTACGCCCTCCGATTTCTTTCATTGCCAAAATAATATCTCGCTGTGCTTCGGCAGAGATTGCCCCAAAAGACATTGCTCCCGAACCAAAAGTTTGTAAAATTTCAGCCATAGGTTGCACCTGCTCCATGTTGAGGGCTTTCGGTGCATTTTTGAGTGCAAACAAGTGTCTGACATTCACGGGTTCATCGTCAGCACCTGCTTTGAGGTACGCTTCATAGAGTTCCATTTTGTCTAAACCTATGCCGGAGGTTCGTACTAATTCGTGAATAATTTTAGAGCGGCTGTTTGTCATGGAGTGCTTCTCTCCTATTAGCCCTTTGTTGTGTTCTTTGTATTGATAGGTATGGAGCAGTTTTTTTATCTCTTCTTGTTCTTGGGCTTTTTGCAAATTTTTAAGTGTGTTTTCTACGATTTCAGGCAAATCAATACCTCCAAGCAGACAAACGGTTCGCTCAAAATATTTTTGAGCTAAATTTTCATTGATGCCGATAGCTGTAAAAAGTTGCGAACTTTGGTAACTTCTGACTACAGAAATCCCCATTTTAGACATAATTTTGAGCAACCCCCCTTCATAGGCTTTTATCAAATTCTTTTCGCGTTGGCTTTCAGTAAGGTGTTGCGTTTCTTTGGTAGGTTCATATCGGGCAATTTCAAGAGCCAAATAAGGACAAACTGCCGCTGCTCCCATGCCAATCATTAAGGCTACATGATGCGTAGTACGAATTTGTGCTGAGTGAACAATCATACTAAATTTGAGCCTCTGCCCTGCATTTTGTAATTCTTGAATTACCATACGCATAGCCAACAAGCAAGGCATAGCAGGCTTTTCGTAAGAGGCATTTTTGTCAGTTAAAATAATAATAGATACACCTTCACTTACGTCTTTGCGCACTTGCTCTATGATATTACGAATTTGTTGCTTGAAGCCTACCAAACCCAGTTCTTTAGGGAAAATAATATCATATTCACGTGCTATAATTCGCCCTTCTTGGATAGTTTTTTGTGTAAGTACTTGTAAATATTCCATTTGCCCTAAACTAATAATTGGACTAGGAAGCTCAATATTGACGGGTAAAGGTAAGAGGTCTTTTTTTGCAAAAATATTAGGTTTTTTACCTATATAAGTAGAAAGGTCTGTTACCCATTTTTCACGTAAATAATCCAAAGGGGGATTAGTAACTTGGGCAAAATTATGATAAAAATAATCAAAAAAACTACGAGGTTCTTCCGAAAAGATAGCCAAACGAGCTGTATCGCCCATAGAGCCAATAGGTTCTTTGGCAGTTTCTATCATCGGATAGATAATTTTATTTAGGTCTTCTTCAGTATAGTCAAATAGTAATTTTTTGTGCAAATGTGCTCCACCTTGTGCTTTGGGATCTAAATAGTGTAATACGAAAGTACGACTATCAAATTGAGCATCATAGTTGTAGCGGTTTTGGCTAGGGTCTTCAAAGTAGATTCTCCCTGAAAGTAAACTCATGCGAATCCCTTTACCTGCATGCAAAGTACCTTTTTGTAAGATTTTTGACTCGTCAAGTTGAAAAGAACCTGCTTCGGAATTGAGATAAAAAAAGTCTTCAGTTATTGCCCAACGGCAAGGTCTAAAGCCGTTACGGTCAAGTCTTGCTCCAATATTAATACCATCGGCAAAAGTAATCAAGGCAGGTCCGTCCCAAGGCTCCATGGCGCGTCCCCAAAATTTATAGAAGGGATTGTCATCTTCTGCAGTAGGCATAAGGATGGCCAAAATTTCATCTATGTATGGAATACTACTGCGGTGAAGGAGGGCTTCTACCATTTCATTCAAACTTCCTGAGTCAGATATGCCTTTTTCAGTAAGTAATTCGCCTTCGTATAAGCCCATGGCATTTTCACGTGAGACAGCCCAAGAACGATTGCCTGCAATGGTATTAAATTCTCCGTTGTGAGCTATGATACGAAAAGGTTGCGCCTTGTCCCAGGTAGAGGTGGTATTAGTGCTAAATCTTCGGTGAAAGAGGGCAAAGCGGGTTTTGTAGGCAGGATTTTGCAGGTCTAAATAGAAATTTGCCAAATCTTTACCTAGGGACATGGCTTTATAGACTATGGTGTTAGTAGAAACGGAGGCATAGAAAATTTCGGGAATACCTTTTTGCTTTTGCTTTTTGCGGGTAAGTTGTTTAGCAAGGTACAATTTTTTTTCAAAGGAGGCATCAGTACGGCAATAAGCGGGGCGTTTAATAATGGCTTGTAAGATATAAGGCATTGTAGCTAGTGCCGTTTTGCCAAGAACACTAACTTGTATCGGTACTTCGCGGTAGGCTAAAATCTCAAGGTCTTCATAGTCAAAAACTTGTTCAAAAATAGCAAGCGACTTTCTGCGTTGCTCTTTATTTTGTGGGGCAAAAAGCATAGCCACAGCAACTTCTCCTTTCTTGTAGCCTAGGAGTTCAAAAGGAATATCTGTCATAACACCTGCCCCATCGCTGCTAAGTTGGTCAATACTGCAGGCGCCGCGATGCTCTACACAAGCTAAGGCTTGCAAAGCATGTTGTAAAATTTGGTGATCAGAAACTTGCTTTCGGCTTGCAATAAAACCTACTCCACAAGCCGATTTTTCGTATCCGCGTAGGGTTTGCACAGGAAATTTAGCTTTTAGGTAAGACAAAATTGTATTTTTTCGAGAAATTGGGTAATTCAGGCTTTACCAAAGCAAATTATGATATTTTTTATTCTTGTGCAAATTTTTTTCTATTTTTTTAACAAAAAAATAATTTTATTTTAATGTATTTAGTTTTAATAGCTTATTATTAGGAGGTTTATTCTAATTAATCGTTTGGTATTTTGTATTTTACCTTTACATGTTCCACAAAAAAAGAACATTAACAATCAAAGGGAACCATGCTTGATTATAGCCCAAATAAACAATATTAGAAAAATTACTACCTTTGCACCCAAAATCAACCCAACCATTACTAATGAAAACACTTTACATCATTCGGCATGGCGAAACCGATTTTAACAAACAATCCATTGTACAAGGCAGTGGCGTAGATACTGACATAAACGAGGTGGGCAAAGCCCAAGCCCAAGCCTTTTTTGAATACTACCAACATGTACATTTTGACAAGATTTACATCTCCACACTCAAACGCACCGCTCAAACCATAGAGCCATTTTTAGCCAAAAAGATACCCGTTGAAAAATGCACCTACTTGAATGAAATTAGCTGGGGGATTAATGAAGGGTTACCTATTAGCCCAGAACGAGATGCTTTTTTTCAATATATGATAGCAGAATGGAAAAAAGGTAACCTAAATATTGGAATTGAGGGGGGAGAAACTCCACTACAAGTGCAAGCAAGACAACAACATTTTATTGACCTGATTTTGCAACGCCCCGAAGAGCGTACCATTCTCATTTGCACTCACGGCAGAGCCTTACGTATCCTTCTAGCTACCTTGTTGAACTATCCTTTAAGTGAAATGGATACCTTTGAACATACTAACACTTGCCTCTACAAGTTACACTACACGGGTTCTATGTTTACTGTGGAATTAGCTAATGATACTACGCACTTACAAAAACTGCACAACAGTTTCCAACTGCATACTTCGTGAGCCTTTGATAAGTACTTGACTTTCATTGATTTTATGGTCTTGTAACCAATTATGCAGTGAGAATTTGTCCGTAAAATAGTAAGCTTGTGGCAAATGCGAGAGAGCATACTTCATATCCTCTCCAAAAAGAATAATGGTAGAAAAATTGTATTGAGCAATCAATTTTCCTAATTTTTCATGTTCCTGTGGGCTTGTCGCTCCAAGTTCGTTCATCATGCCTAAAATCAATACTTTTTTTTCACCTTTTATTTTGGCAAATTGCCGAATTGCCTGCTCCATGGAACTTGGATTTGCATTGTAAGCATCTAAAATAATTGTATTTGTGCCTTGCTGAATCACTTGCGAACGCATATTTTGTGGCACGTACTCGGCTATGGCTTGATAAGCTAGACTTGGCTCTACTTCAAAAAATTGCCCTATGCACAAGGCAGCAGCTGCATTGGCAAAATTGTATGCCCCAAAAAGTTGCGTACTTATCTCCTGCTCTTTCACTTGAATTTTGATAAAAAAATCATTTTCAAGCAAGGTAGCTGAAAAATAATCATTGGCTTGTGGGTAAGTAATTTTTTGCAAATTTGGGAAGTTTTTTAGGGCTTCTAATAGTAATTTTTCGGAAGTATTGACAAAAGCAATTCCATTGTTTTGTGCTAAATATTCGTACAATTCAGCATTGGCGCGCATTACACCCTCTATGCTGCCGAAACCTTCTAAATGGTCAAGTCCTATATTAGTAACAATGCCATGCGTAGGTTGGGCAATTTGGCAAAGTGCATAGGTCTCTTCTAAATGATTTGCCCCGAGTTCAATTACTGCTATTTCTGTATCGTGAGGCATATCTAACAAAGTAAGTGGTACGCCGATATGGTTATTGAGATTTCCTTGTGTGGCAAAGGCTTTATATTTTTTAGCTAGTACTTTATAGGTCAGTTCTTTGGTAGTAGTTTTACCATTTGAGCCACCTACGGCAATAACAGGAATTGAGAATTGAGAACGCTTATATTTTGCCAAATCTTGTAGTGTTTGCAAAACATTTTTTACCAGAATAGTATGTTTTGTTTGGTAATTAGGCTCGTCGATGATGGCATAAGCGGCTCCTTTGGCAAGAGCTTCCTGGGCAAAGATATTGCCATTAAACCGTTCTCCTTTCAGAGCAAAAAAAAGACTATTAACCTCAATTTTGCGAGTATCGGTACTTACTTTTGGGTATTTTAGGTAAAGTTCATATAACTGCTTTATGGTCATTAGCAAGTTAGCAATTAAAATTAGGAGTTTTTACATTCATAAATTTTGCGAGTATCCGTGTCTTAAATTTGATAAAATTCATAAACTTAGCATAATGATTTCATTTTACTTGCATTTTTCTCCGTTTCACTTCGGCTTTTACGAGTAGATACTCACGGCTAGCTTGCCCTGCTACCGAAGTATTTTCCTCAGCTCTACGGAATAGATATGGCATGACGGCTTTCACGGGTCCATAAGGAACATATTTGGCCACGTTATAGCCTGCTTTTGCTAAATTGTACGAAATATGGTCGCTCATACCTAAAAGTTGGGCAAAAAATACACGCTTGTCGTTAGGTGAAATACCTTTTTTTTGCATAAGTTGCGTAAGTAATTTAGAGCTGTACTCGTTGTGCGTGCCTGCACAAATAGCTACGTGGTCAAGGTGGCTTATGCTCCAGTGCAAGGCTTCATCAAAATCGGTATCGGTAGAAATTTTATTAGGTTGGATTGGATCTGAATAACCTTTTTCTTTGGCGCGTTTACGTTCTTTTTCCATGTAAGCTCCGCGTACTAATTTGGCTCCGAGCCAGAATCCTTCTTTTTGAGCCATTTCTATAGCTTGTTTGTAATTTTGTAGAGTAGCATGGCAATAAAATTGGTAGGTGTTATAGACAATGGCTTTCTCTTTGTTGTATAATCGCATCATATCGTAAGCGAGGCTATCAATGGTTTTTTGTATCCAACTTTCTTCGGCATCCATAAAGATACGGACATTTTTTTGGTAAGCTGTTTGGCAGAGGGTGTTCACGCGTTGTTTTACTTTTTGCCATGCCGTTTCCTCGTCTGGGTTGAGCGGTTGTTGGGCTTGTATTTTTTCTAACAAATTGAACGGGGCGATTCCTGTAACTTTGAATACACAAAAAGGAATAGAGTTGGGTTGTTGGGCGGCTTTTTCAATAGTACGTAAGATTTCTTGGGTAGTAGCCTCAAAACTTGCTTCATTTTTTTCCCCTTCTACTGAATAGTCTAAAATTGTGCCTATGCCATACTGATGCAATTTATCTATGGTTTTTTGGCAATCTTCAATGCTTTCACCGCCGCAAAACTGTTCAAAAATGGTTTGCTTTACTACCCACGTGATAGGAAGGCGAAGACTAAAAGCAGTTTTAATAAGGCTTGTACCTACTTTTACAAGCCAATTTTGATTCATAATTGAAAAAAGCCAATAGGTTTTTTTGAGTTCCCAATCTGATTTAGCACTAAATGCAATAGAAGTGTCTTCAAACGAAAGTGAAGTTGAGGTAGTAGGCAGTGTTTCGGTAGTTTGCATAATGTTTTTATGTTCTTAAAAAGTGGACTTATATTTTCAAGCAAAATTCTCAAAAAAAATCAAAATTTTTATAGTTGAGAAAGTTAAGAAATTCGTTAGTTCATATTTTTTCTTTTTGTAGCATTTTGGCTAATATTTTTTCAATACGTTTTAAGGTTTCGTCTTTTCCAATGATTTGGGCAATGAGCATTAAATCTGCTCCTTGGGCTACACCTGTAAGGGCTATGCGAATGGGTTGCATTACCTTTCCTAATTTAATTCCTTGATTCTCAGTAATTTGTTGCAAAGTGTGTTTTATATTTTCAGCATTCCAATCCTTGTTATCTATTGTTGGAATAAGGGTTTTCCATTGTTTTAGCACGAGGCTCACCTCATTTGTCCATTTAGAGGCTAATGTCTGTTCATCGTAATTTTCGGGAGTTTGAAATAAATAAGGAGCCTGCTCCCAAAAATCTTTTGGAAAAGTAATACGATCTTTAAGCAGAGCTACTATGGCTTCAGCTTGTATTTTTTCTAAGGGATAAGGACAGTTTTGTAACAGGTAATTTACCCAAAAAGCATTATCTTTTTGCTTAATATAGTATTGATTAAACCATTGAGCTTTTTTAATATCAAATTTAGCCCCTGCTTTGCTAATTTTTTCAATAGAAAAGGCTTGTACTAATTCGTCCAAACTAAAAATTTCTTGTTCAGTGCCTGGATTCCAACCTAAAAACGCTAGAAAGTTAATAAGTGCCTCGGGTAGGTAGCCCTCTTCTCTAAAACCGCGCACTGTTTCTTGGGTTTCGGGGTTTGTCCAAGCCAAAGGAAACACAGGGAAACCGTGCATATCGCCGTCGCGTTTGCTTAATTTGCCGTTGCCGTCAGGTTTGAGCAAAAGAGGCAAGTGGGCAAATTGTGGCATTTTAGCCTCCCAACCTAAAAACCGATACAAAAGTACGTGCAACGGGGCAGAAGGTAGCCACTCCTCACCTCTAATGACGTGGGTGATGCCCATGAGATAATCATCTACTACATTTGCCAAATGGTATGTGGGCATTCCGTCAGATTTGAGCAGCACTTTATCATCAATTTGCGAACTATGCACCACAACCCAACCACGTACCAAATCATTAAGCCGAATCTCCTCTTTGCGTGGTACTTTGATACGAATGGTATAAGGCTCTCCTGCTTTCAAACGTGCCTCTACTTCCTCTTTGGGCAAAGTAAGTGAATTTTTCATTTGCTCACGCGAAAGGGCATTGTATTGTGGGTTAGACACACCTTCGGTTTCTAACCGCTTCCGCATAGCCTCCAATTCTTCGGCAGTATCAAAGGCGTAATACGCTTTGCCTTCGGCAACCATTTTGTGGGCATATTCTTGGTAAATTTCTTTCCTTTCTGATTGGCGGTAAGGGCTACATAAGCCACCCGCCCAAGGCGACTCGTCAGGAACGATGCCTAACCATTCTAAACTTTCTTTGATGTAATTTTCAGCAAAATCTACATAACGGTTTTGGTCGGTATCTTCTATACGAAGTAAAAATTTGCCGTTGTGTTTTTTAGCAAACAAGTAATTATACAAAGCAGTACGTACACCGCCAATATGTAAGGCTCCTGTGGGGCTGGGAGCAAAACGCACACGTATTTCGGGTTGGTTCATAAAAAATATCAAAATAAGACAAATCTACAAAAGTTGCAAAAACATGTAGGTTTGTAGGAATAATGAAAAATTAAAATCAAATGTTTTGCAAAGATAGCAAAAGCATTTTGAGTTTGGAGGAGAAAAGCATAGTTTCGTAAAGTTTTTGGGAATATTTGTAAATTTTTGGGCTGGTTTGGTCAAAGGTTGGGTGGTTTTACGTAACTTACAGTAGTTTTTTTCGTATTTTTGTATGGTTTTACAAAGTAAAAGTTGAATTCGTTTTTCAAAAATTACCATTTCTAATTCAATTTTTATGAAAAAAATAATACTTACTTTTATTGCATTTTTAGCAATTTTGCTCAATTTTACACAGTCAGCTGCTCAAAATGATTTAGAGAATTTTTACAACAAATACTGCCGGCTCTTTCTGAAGGGTATGCAAATAAAACTCAATACTTTTGATAAGCAAAACGGCTATCTCTCGTGCTGTGTACTGCAAGATGGAGATTGTATTGGTGCTTCTGAGAGGTATGATATGGCGATGTGGGTATCTAAAACGGGCAGAAAAATTTTTGGCGTATGTGGTTACGGCTGTGGGGCTGGTGGCTGTTGGTGCATTAGTTTAGAAAATTTGATTTTCTACGATGCCAACCTGAATGAAGTTACTAATGAGGTGCTAAATATGTTTGAGTTGGAAATGTTAGCTTCAAGAACCCAAGTACGTGATTATCAGGGCAAAGTAATCAATTTAGAGCGAAGTGAGGCTGTTTATCGCATAGAAATTCCACGCATAGGTACGACCATCAAGTTGGTAAAAGGTGTACCTCTACTCGGTGAAAAACATTTTGCTAATTTAGTTTACAATATTAGCACAGGCAAATTTTCTATTGTACCTATTAACTAATATTTATTTCATGTTCTATTTCAATTTTTCCAAATTCATGAAAAAAACTGTTTTTGTATTTTCTTTGTTTTTTTTGTTTTTAAGCAATTTTGTGAGTGTTGCTCAAAGCCTCAACTATACCGATTTGAACCAATTTTGGCAAGAGTTCAAAAATGGAGTAACAGGGGGCTATGGCACAAAAATTTTACGAATGAGCAGTAGCAAACTCACTAATGTAATGATAAGCAACTATGTAGCCCAATGGCAAGCCAATCGTTGTATTTTGCGAGGTGTTATGGTTTCAGAAGCCGATGAGTTTACATACAATCCTGACACCCAAGAATATACTTTTACCATTCTTACGCCCCAAGGAGGCGAAGCTATTTTTAAGTTTGGCTACAATTCGCAAGGCTTTTTACGCTTTACAAACTACACTACCAAAGGCAATATCACCTGCCCTGTGGGTACAGAAAATAATACCAACCTATACACTCGCCAAGACCTCATAGGTACGTGGCAAGTGATACACGTAGATTGGTTAGGTAAACCTGATCATATTCGCAATACCTACGATGTGGAGAAGGAAAAAGAGGAACTTGAAAAGATAATTCCCATAGCCCAAGCCCAAAAACCACTCTTAGGTATAATAAACCGAATAACCTTCAACAATAACGACATGATAGTAGAAACCAAAGAGTGGACGCGAAAATATTTTTGGCAATTGAGCTATAACCAATTGCATATAAAAAGCCAAATGAACGAAGAGTGGAAGGTATTTGATGTGTCTTGGCGAATAGATGCCCAAAGAAATTTCAACCTTACGTGGTTTGATTATGAGGCTTCTGACCGCACCAGTTTGAGATGGATTTTCATAAAAAATAATTAGCTTTACTTTCTTATTAAAAGCCCTATAAACTTTGATTTTCAAAACTTTATAGGGCTTTTCAATTTTTAGGCTCTTGTAATTAGAATAAAGTTGAGAATAGCATACAAAAGAGGTCCTGCAAATAAACAAATACGTTCTAATTTGACAGTTAATTCTGTTTTGCCTCGCTTGTCCAATTCGTGAAAAATAGCTGAGATAAGGATATAAAAGAAAATAAAACTAAACGTAAGGGCGTGTATTTGGTCGCAAAGTGTGAAAACATTGGTTTCAGGCAGTACTGAGTCTACAATATACTTATTACCTACGGCAGCAAATAAGCCCCCAATCGCTAATCCAAATTTGGAGTTCAAATCGTTAGAAGGCACTAAAAAGACCAAAGAGGAAATCAGGAGGGCAATATACAAGCCCAAAAACACCTTGAAAAACAAGCCCCAACTTTGGCGTTTAATCGTAATTACAATATCTACTGCCGAATATCTGGATTTTTCGCCTTTGATAGAAGGGTCTCCGTAGTTTGTGTCATACTCCGAAGGATTGTTTATGATTTCAAATTTTTTAATATCCCAGCCTGCCAAGGCGAAGTTTTTATCTATTTTACTGCCTTCTACGTCGGCTTTGAAGACCATGCTTCGCATATCATACAAAGATGACTCTAATTTGATAACAATTTTTTGGGTATCAAAAGGGAAGTTATGCACAAACCAATCTTGTTGCAACTTGCCCATGATTTTGGTAGTTATCCAGTTTAGCCCATCTACTCTTTCGGTAGTAGTGCTTACTCTTTGGGCAGTTTTGGCATTGATTACTTCAAAATTTTCTGAAATTTTAAGTGTATCGCTCTTGTAAACGAGCCACACCCATACCGAAGCCGAGCATTCTCCGTTGGTCATGCTCAAATCGTAAATATTGTTCACAAAAGCCCCAATTTTTACGGTGTCAGGCACGTTGGGTTTGGGCGAATCTACCGTTGCTTTTTCGGTTTTTTCTGTTTTCTTTTCGTCTTGTGCATGGGCTGTTAGGCAAAAAAAGCCTGCACCATACAACAAAATTAAGAGTAGATATTTTTTCATAAATAAAATTGGTAAAGTTTGATTATTTTACATAAAACGAAAATCCTACGTTAAAAAAGTAATCAGGGGCATATTGCGTAAGCCCATAGCCAAAAGAAGTATCAAACTGAAATTGTTTGTTAATGATATACACCAAACCTGCATCAATGCTGTGGTAATCGGCACTATGTTCGGGCAAAAAGCCAAACAATTCTACAAAACCTGTTAATCCGCTAGCGAGAGAACTGCCTAAGGCAAAAGTGTAAGCCCCTGTAGTTTGGGGTTTGCCGTTGGGTGAGGCACCAAAATCTGCCCCAAGGTTGTAAAAAAGGAAAAATTTGTCGTTGAGTTGGTTTTGGCACAAGAACCTAAAATATTGTCCGATATAATCTGTTTTGAAGTTTTTATCGGCAATGGCAGGTAGTTGGATAGCCCCAAGGAAGGACATTTGCGGGATAGCCCCTTTGTTTTCTAACATTTTAATTTTCGTTCCCAAAGTCAAAGCCCCGACGCCTTGCACTGCACTTTCAAGGCGTTGAGTAACGTTGCCTATTCGTTGCTCTGTGATGTTGTTTGAGCGTCTGTAATCCCAACCTATGCGAATTTCTATATTTTCAAACAAGCCATATCGCAGAGAGATATTAGGCAAAGTGCTAAAATTGTTGCGAAATGTACTATCTGCTCTGAGTTCAGTTTTATCTGTTTGCCAATAGTAGCCTGTTTCTGCTAAAAAAATGCCCTTAGGTACGGTAAATGCCGAAAAGCTAATACTGGGGCGGTCTGTACTAATTTCATATTTATCGTCTTGGGCAAAAAGTACTCCGTGAACGCTTAATAAAAAAAAGAACCATAGCCCGAATAGTATTTTTTTCATAACAAGAAGTGTAAATGTAGTTTTTTAATGAATTATATTGCTGTAAAAATAAGCACTTTTGTATTTAGTGGTGCAATATTAGCCAAAAGTTTATATCTTTGCGTAGCTTTTTGAGTGAGAAGCCTAAAAACTTTACGAACTCTAAAAAAAACTTTACGAAACCCACTTTATTTTGAATTAACCATGCGTTCCCACCCAAGAATTTTGATCTTTTTCTTAATCGTAATCATTCTTATTGTCTTTTTAGTAATGTGCCGTTCTGAAATTCAGCATAAGATTATTCAACAGTCCTTAAATTATAGTAAAAGTGGTTTGAAGGAAGTTTTCTTAACTCAAGATAACAAAGTAAAGGTAGGAGAGAAATTAGTGGCTCAAATCAACTATCCGTACAGCAGTATTCAAAATCAATTTCAAGCCGAATTTGATACAAATATGTTAGAGCGTGGCTTTACACGAAGTTTTCGTTTGCAACCTGGTGTATGGCAGGGAGAGGCAGTTACTTTGTATGCTTTCAAAGCTAAAAAAGTAGGAAAAACACGCATACGGCTTTATGATAGTAGCCGAATAGATGAAAGTGGAAAATCAGCGCAAGAATTTGTTTTCGATATAGAAATTCTGCCTTAAATTGTTAAAAATATGCATTTTACCATTTGGACTGAACGAATAAAAGATAAAGGGGAAGATGCTCCACCAAC
>JANWZA010000032.1 GCA_025054775.1 Microscillaceae bacterium | reverse complement strand
GCTTTTGAAATTGCCTCTTGCATTTCAAGCACCATTTGTTTAATCATTTTTTCTGGATCTTCCATTTTGTCTAAGGCATCATTTACATTTGCCTTAAAGATGTCTGCAATTCTACCAAAGATACCCATAATAGTTTAAAAGGTTTAGTTTAAGATAAAAATTCGGTTGTAATATTAACCAAATTCATGAAAACAAACAAATTTACAGAAAAAATAACTAACTTTTTTTCATAAATAAGTTTTTTTCATAAATAAGTATGCCTTCAAGCATAAGGCTAAATTTGTAATTATGTTAGATTGAAACTTTATCCAATGTGTTAGTAAGTTAAGGTAAGCCCTAAGTCAAATCTTTCCTAAAATGTAAAGGACATTATAATAATAAAAAATTAAAAGATAAATAAAAAACAACTAACTTTGTAGCTTGAAAAAGAAAACTAAAAACTTGTTTTGTGTAGCCGAAAAAAAACAACTTAAAACAACTTGTAGAAAGTTATTAAACCTTATATACACTCATGAAAAAGTATATTTTTTTGGGATTTTGTATAGTTCTTTACCTTCAAGCAAAAGCACAAAAGACTTTGGCGGACTCAGTTGCAAATATTTTTTTGCGTTATCAGGAGCTTAGCAAGCAAGTAGGGGAGGTAGCTAATCAATTTACAGGTATACGAAAAGAAGTAGAGGATAATACCACGCGATTGCTTAATCTACAAAATGAAGATGCTATTAGCTTACAACGTAGGCATGAGCGAAATGTAGAAAGTATTAACCAAACTGTCGCTTTTATTGAATTATTAGAAAAGAGTTTACGTGGCTTGGAGTCTACTGCTGCCTTGGCTAATTATTCTACCGCAATTACTCAATTGAATAGCCCTACTAATGATGAATTAGGCTTCAAACTGTCTGATGTATTGAATGAATTGATTGAAACAAGGATATTCAAAGGAAAAAGAATCCGCCAAAAAGCACGTTTTTTGAGTGTACTCACCAGTGTAGTAAATAATCCAATTACGCGTAATGTAGCAGGTTTAATTCCTGGGGTAAGCGCCGCTGTAACTTCGCTCACTACTGTTTCCAATATGGTTTGTAATTTGGTAGCTAACGATCCTAATATAGATGCTAGCGAAAAAGATTTACAAGATTTCCAAAATGACTTGGGGCGCTACTTATTGCACTATGAAAAATTGAATAAAGCCGAAAGCGATTTACAAATCAACTTGAACAACTTAAAACTAAAGATTGAAGCCCTACGTACTGTGACTAACGAATTTATTAAAGAGCAAGTAATAGAACTTTATGCTGATGAAAATAAAAATATCAGCAAAGAAGTAGAAGGATTAAAGATAGACCGTATCATAGCTACTTTTTACAATCGTGATAACGTACAGGATGTTATTAGAAGAACAGAACGTATTTACAGAACACAAAAAAACGAAATAAACTATAAATTGATAAAAGAGAAAAATCTTCTACAATATAGCCTATTGAGCCGAAATAAAGTGCAATTTATTGCTGAAGAATTTGAGCGTTTGGCAAATGAATATAATGTAATAATGACAAATCACCATAGAGGTATTATTACCACGCTGGACGAGGCACTTAAAAATAATATTAAAGTAAAAAAGGAGAATGTAGAAGCTAAAAAAACAAGTCTTAATGCTTTATTTAGAGATGCAAGTGCAAGTTATGAAACTTTAATAGATTTACCTCGCTTGAAAGAACTATTGAGAAAGTTACCTAAATAAAAAACTTTTAGCAAGGCTAATGGTTATCTTAAAAAAAAATGTTAATTAAAAACCAAAAAACCATAGTATAAAATGAAAAAAGTATTTTTCGTTTTTTTTGTTATGGCTTGGTTGAGTGCCTGTGATAAAGGCACTAAAACTGAAACATCGCAAGAGCAAAGCTCTGAAAAAACTGATAATCAGGCTGTTATGCAAAGCAATACAGCCATGAGTGAGCAGACCTCTGCCTCTAAAAATGAAAATGAAAAGCAATTGCCTGTTTTCAAATTTGAAAAAACAAAGCACGATTTCGGAGAAATTAGAGATGGTGAAGTGGTAAAGCATACTTTTACATTTACTAACGTAGGAAATGCCCCACTTATCATTAAAGAGGCCAGAGCAACTTGTGGCTGTACCGTCCCTAACTACCCCAAAGAGCCTATACCTCCTAACGGAAAAGGCGAAATTACAGTGGAATTTAACAGCACGGGAAAGTCAGGGATACAAAACAAAACTATAACTATAACTGCAAACACAAACCCTGAAATCACAACTTTGGAAATTCAAGCAAATGTCAATTCTCTTTCTACTATGAACGGTCCTATTAGAAAGTAGGCTTTTTGTAAGCATTTAGGCATAGATTTTCAAGTACTTACATCTTACCCATCAAAGGAAAGAAATCTATGCCCATTTTTATATGCTGACTTTTAAGATAAGAAGCTAAATAAAGAAATGAAATTAGAGAAAAATTTAGCTCTATCTCAATGTTACTTCTTATTCTAATTGTCTACTTGCTAACTCCCTAAATATGCCTTCTTGTGCCATTAACTCTTCAAAAGAACCTACTTGCACAATTTGCCCTTTGTCAAATACAAAAATCTTATCTACTTCTTTGATGGTGCTTAATCGGTGAGCAACTACAATGCGTGTGGCTTGTAGTTTGCTTAAACTTTGTGTAATAATAGCTTGTGTATGATTGTCCAAAGCACTGGTGGCTTCATCAAAAATTAGGATACGGGGTTTGTGTACTAAGGTTTGGGCAATAAGTAGGCGTTGTTTCTGCCCTCCTGAGAGGTTAGTCGCTCCTTCGCTAATAATTGTGTGCATTTGCATGGGCATTTGGCGAATATCGTCAGCTATGGCGGCAAGCTCTGCAGCGTGCCATGCGTCATCAATGGTGAGATGGGGTGAGCTTCCAATGATATTGCTTAAAATATCTCCTGGTGTCAGGGCGCCTTCCTGCAAAACCACCCCGATTTGTTGCCTAAGTAATCGTAAGTCTAATAAGCTCAAATCTTGTTTATCGTAAAAGATACTTCCTGACTCAGGTTTTTCAAAACCTAAAAGTAAACGTATCAAAGTAGATTTTCCTGAGCCTGAGGCGCCTACTAAGGCTACGTATTCTCCTGCTTGAATATGCAAGGAAATATCTTGCAAAACGGGAGGAGCATCAGGTTGGTAGCGGAAGGTTACGTGGTTTACTTCAATGTCTCCTTTCAATATTCCTGGGTTGGCTTTTTGGTTATCGATTTCTAAAGCTTCAGTAAAGATAGGTTTCACGCGCTCAAAAAGTGGAATAGCTTGATAAACAGACAGTAATGCTTCATTCATAGCTAAAAGGGAAGCCGAAAACGCCGTGTAAGCGGCATAAAAAGCCAAAAATTCTCCCGTGCTTAATTTATCAGTGAGGGCAAATTGCATAACTAAGCCATACAGAATAAGTGTACCTATGAGAGGTAACATGATATTGAACCAACTCTGCACATTTTGCAACCGAGTAGCCTCTATTTGGCTCTTTTTGAACTTGACGAACATGGTAAACCAACGATTCAAAGCCCGAATTTCTATGCCCATTACTCTAAATTTGCTTATCCCTTGTATCATTTGCCAAGTAATTCCCTGCATTTTGCCCTCTAGCTCTACCATTTGTTTTTCTTTTTGAATCTGTATTCTGCCTAAGAAAAACATTAGCATAACCTCAAAGAAAGTAAAAGCCAAAGCAAATAGAGCCAAAGCAGTGCTGTAATAAAATAACAGAGCGAAATTGAAAAATGAAAATATACCTGATAAGATAGTTGTAATTACTACTGACGAGAGCAGGGAACGGATAGCATGAATAGCTTTGGTTCGTTCTGCTAAATCTCCTACGTTGTATTGTCTAAAAAAATTAGCAGGTAATTTAAGCAATCTGTCCCAAAGGGCAGCTTCAAGGCGGTTGTCCATTTGAGTTTCTATGCGTAAGAGGGCATAATTTTCAGTAAGTTCAAATAGAATAAGAGCAATAGAACTGCTTAGAAGCATAAAAGCGAATTGCCCTAATTGAAAGCCATCTGCTTGGGGGATTACAAAATCAACCAATAAACCTGTAAGTACAGGTACAAGGAGTGTAAATAAAGTACCTAATAGCCCTGCTCCCACTACTTTATTCAAATCAGAAATGGTATTAAAGAAAGCTAATCGTAATAGATCGCTAATGGTAATGGTTTTGTCAGGAAGGGGTTGATAGAAGGTGTAGGCTAATTTATCAATTTGCAAAGCAGTTTGAGCATTTATTTCAAAGTGATTGTTTTGAGTAGGGTTATACGCTACATATTTTCCCTTTTCGTTAGGAATAATAGCCAGAGGCTCTTCTGTTTGTTTGTCAAAGCCGAGTAGTACACCATTGTCGCTTTGCCACCAATTTTTGGGTAACGTTACTTCACGATAACGAACTTTGGAAAATCGCATAATCTCCCCTAAAGCATCAGGAGAACTTTGCAAGTTAGGAGGCATAACTATAGGAATGTTGAGAAACTGTAAAATCATTTGGCAGGCATTGAAGAGAGCATGGGTAGTTTCTATATTAGTTTGCCAAAATTTGGTACTTTGAGTAGTATCTAATAAACCAGAAACTGACTGCAAAATGCGTTGCGTTTGGGCAAATTGGAAAGCATATTTTCTTTCGTAGCTTTGCTGTTCTCTTGTTTTTACAAGATCTATTTCAGTTTTTTCTAATTCAAACCAAATAGGCACTAAGAATTGCAGACTCTGCCATACTTGAGGTTCGGTAATTACCTGTATCGTGCTAAAACACTGCACGCCAACACTTTTTTGAGCTTTGATGTAAGATTTAGGTGAAATAGGTACAAAATAATAGTTATTTTCAAAATTAGGTCGAATCAGTACACTACCATTGAGATACAAATTTTCAACTTGCCTTACCTTGCACCACACTAATTGCTTATGAGCAGCAATTTTTTCATTTTTTCGTAAAAGTAATTTTTCAGAGGCTTCTACTAATAGGTCTGCTTGTTCGTCAGCATGGGAGGTATTTTCAGCAATACCAATATAGATGGTCTCAATAAAAGATTGCAATAATTTAGCTACATCCGCTTGAAAATCAATAGATTGAGCTAGAGATTGAAATTCTGTTAAAGGAATAGCCCAAGTGGTTGTATCTTCGGTAGCATCGGCTAAAAAAGCAACTTTCCAAGCCGTTTGTGTATTCATACCCAATAAAATTTCGCCTGTTGGTACATCTGCAAAATAATATCGTTTGCCTTGAGGTTTATACTGCTCGTCAAGTTCTACGGTATAAAGGCTAATATTTCCTTTCTCAATCCACCAGATTATATTGGGTTGGTCAAGTAGGAAAGGGGTATTTACAGTCAATCGTTGCTCTTTGCCGACTCGTTTTATTTGTGTTGCAAGTGCTTGCATAGGGTGTAAGTTTTAGAAATGTTTTTCAGTTTATATAAGGAAAAGAAAGTGAGACAGGGATAGGTAAATCGAGCCGAATATAAGAAAAGTTACTTAAAATATTGCTTTATCAAAACTTTTTTCCACTTTTATCATGTGAAATCACAGAAAGCAAGTTATATTTGTGTAATGTTTTTGCCTAAATAACAGTACTATGATAAAAATTTATATACTTGATTTGCAATTTCAACAAAAAGATAATGCGATTGCTGCTTTTTTAGTAAAACATGAAAATGCTTATATTTTGGTAGAAACAGGGCCCTACTCCTCTTTTGCTCAGCTTACAAAAGAAGTTGAGCGGTGTGGTATACATTTAAGCGATATTCGGCATGTATTTATTACCCATATTCACCTTGACCATGCGGGAGCTTCGTGGGCTTTGGCAGAGCAAGGGGCTACTATCTACCTGCACCCTTTTGGCTATGCTCACATGGCAAACCCTGAAAAATTGATAGACTCGGCACGCAGAATTTACAAAGAACAAATGGATACCCTTTGGGGCGATATGAAACCCGTTGCTCCCGAACGCTTGCGTACCGTAGCCCATGAGGAAATTATTGAAATAGGTAACTTGAAAATTAAGGCTTTACACACACCTGGACATGCAAATCACCACATTGCTTGGCAAGTAGATGAGGTGATTTTCACAGGAGATGTAGCAGGTGTAAAAATAATGGATGGTCCTGTAGTTGCTCCCTGCCCCCCACCTGATATTGATATTGAAAAGTGGCTGAAGTCAATAGAATTATTACGTCGAGCTAATGCAAAAACATTTTATTTAACGCATTTTGGCAAAGTGGAAAATATTGAAACACATTTGAACGAATTGCAATATAGTTTAGAACAACAAGCCCACTGGATAAAAAGTGTTATGCAAAGTGGGCAATCTATTGCAGAAATTACACAAAAATTTGATGCTTGGGCAGTAGAGCAATTAAAAAATATGGGACTTTCCTCTTCGCAAGTTGTTTCGTATCAATTAGCTAATCCTGCTTGGATGAGTGTGGCAGGACTCATGCGATATTGGGAAAAGAAAATGAAAGCAGTATAAGGTATGAAAAAGTAAGACCTAATAAATAACTTTCTGGAATTACTTAGGGTTTTTATACCCTGTAAATCATTTGTCTTCAGCTTATGAGTCAGCAAGCAACTCAGAAATTATTTAATCCTGAAAAGTTATTCATTACCGATAAGTTAGCCTATCGCTACTTTAAGAAATTAGTATCACAAGAGGGCAGGCGAATAGATAGCTACCACGTTATGAATGATTACGAACGGCAAGCAATCCGACGAGTATATTACTTTACGCTTTTTATGGCAGCAGTGTGGGGGACTTTGGGCGTGCTGGCTTTGTATCTTCCGCAATATTGGTTTCCTGAATGGTTTAATAACTTTCCAATTGTAATATCTTGGATAAGCAGCGAGCCACTAGCTACTTGGGAATCACTTATTTATGGAGTCGTTTTGGTAATTATTGAAATTGCTTTGCTCACGATTTACAACCTTAAGGCGGTACAAAAAATAGCATATTATTGCGGTTTTCCTATTTTGTACGATCCTAATTACGAGGCACATGTTCAAGATTTATTTCGTTTAGGTATGGAACAGACTATCAAAGACCAACTGCTCTACGGTATCAATCCATTAGAAGGGCTACCGCCTGCTCAAATTTTTTTATATAATCTTATCAATAGAATTAAAGCCACATTAAGTGGAATTGTAGCAAAAATTATTTTACGTCGTTTTTTAGGAAGATATGCCCTGCGGGCTTATTTGGATATGTCAGGCATACCTATTTTTGCTTTTTGGAACGCCTGGGCGGCACACTTGGTTATTCACGAAACAAAATTACGCATTATGGCTACCTCAATGATACCGCTTTTTGTGAGAAAATTAGAACAACAAATCAAAGATAAACAAGCCTTTGCAAGTCTTTTAGCCGATGTATTACAATTTATTGCTGTAGTAAAGCGGAATTTTCACCACAATCATTCTCTTTTGGTAAAACATATTACTGAAACCTTAAATATTCCTGTTAAACGTGAAAAACCACTCAATGCAGAGGAGTTATTAGCCAAAGCCCGCACTTTTGATACTAATACCCAGCAAGCCATTATCAAATTGATTGTGTTTGGCATGATAATAGACGGCAAATTGAGCAAACGCGATATTGATGTATTGAAAAAACTTCAAGCTCTCAATTTATTACTTTACGATATAAAAGACATACAACAATGGGTAAAAGACTTTAAGGAAGGCAAAGGATTAGATACTTTTTTAGCTATCGACTTACCGAGTACTGTAAGTTAATGATTTTTGCAAACACATTAATCTTGTGCAAAACCGACTGGATTACCATGTTTTAAGAAACTACGGCGATATATCCTCTGTAAGCATTGTTTTTGGTATGGCATGCCCTTTGGCAACAATTCTCTGACCTGTACCCTAATGAAAGAATTTTGAGCTTGGCTCTTGAGCCAGGGATAAACCTAGAAATTGTGATTTTAGAAATAACTTGAATGCAATAAATTTTAATTGCCAATATAGTAGTAGTTTTTTGCGTATTGTTGTATAATTTGTCGTACCTTCTCAACTTCAATGCTTTCTATGCATGCACAATGCTTTTTGTTTCGGCATAAGTTACAATTTTTCTCGCTTGTAAGTCCTAATCCATACTTACCTACAGGCCCCCACCTTCCTACGTGCATAGGCTTTATCGGGGGGTATAGGCCCAAAGCCATTTTGTTGAATGCTGCTGCAATATGCAATGGACCTGTACTACATGATAGCAACCCATCAGCTAAATAGATAAAATTTATTAGTTCAGCAAGTGAAAGTTTGCCTGTTAGATCGGTAACATTGGTTAAAGTAAAAATTTCAGGTTTTGCCTCTCGAATTTGCTTACCTTCTGAAGCAATGCCCGTAATAAAAATATGGAATTGAGAGGCAGGTAACTTTTGGGCTAATTCATAATATTTTTCTAAACTCCATTCTCTTGCACTGCCTCTTGATTTAGGGTGCATAATTAGGTTAAATTTGTTAGAATGAATAAGTTTTTCTAATTCTGTTAGCTGATTAAAATTAGGCTTTATACCATAGTACTGATAAATTTGATTAAGAGCCAACTCCTCTTTTAATCCTAATGGAGCAAGTAGCTTAAAATTTAGTTGGCTTTCGTGCAGATGGGAGTTTCTACGGCTTAGATGTACTAATTTATTAGCATACAACCAATGAAACCACCGATGGCTTGTACCAATCCGCATGGGGATATGCAAGCGTTTGGCTAATTGTGCTAATGGTTTGTCAGGAAAGACAAAAATGATAACCTCAGCTGAAAGTTTGGCAAGTAAATAAGGATTTTGCAATATTTCCTCACGGTCTAAAAAGATATCCACAAAAATACTCGACTCTATAAGTGGGCGGGTGTATGCCTTACCAATAAAGCCAATTTTCACACCTTCTATTCTTGATTTGAGATAACCTGCCATAGGCAACGTAAGCACTACGTCGCCAATATTATCGGTACGGCTTAAAATGATAGTTAAGTTTTTGGTTTTCATTGTATTATTGCAAATGTTCTCCTTCTTGGTAAAGTACGTGCAAAACGGTTTGTCCTACGGCTTTAAGTGTTTGTTTATCAATAAGTTGCATATTATCATTATGAGTATGGTGGTAATCAGCAAAGTAGCTATCTTTGGTATTAGGGTTGTATTCTACAATGTTTATCATAGGAATTTTGGCAATTTCGTTTATGTATTTATGATCGTCAGTAATTTCAGGGCTGTCATTAGGCACAAAAAAATGGGTATAGCCTAATTGCCTTGCTGTATTCCACACTTTTTCTACTATGCTCGGAGCATATTTTTTGGATAGCCCTTCGCGATAAAATTTAGCTCCCTTAGCCCCCACCATGTCTAGCAGAATACCGTAGTAAGCACTATAATTTTCTTTATGTTTGTTTTTTGCCCAGTATTGTGAACCTAAACACCACATGTCAGGCTTATATTCTCCCTTAAAGTCTTCAGGTTGTCCATAGTCTTCGCTGTCAAAGAAAATAATATCGATACCTACAGCGGGTTTTTGGGTACTTTGACTAATGATGCGTGCAATTTCTAATAATACACCTACTCCACTTCCCCCATCATTAGCACCATCAATAGGTAAATTTTTGTCTTTAGTGTCTTTATCTGCGAAAGGGCGGGTATCCCAGTGAGCGGCTAAAAGGATGCGTTTTTTTCTCTCGGGTTGAAAGGCAGCGATAATATTTTTGGATTTAAGCACGGTACCGTCATAAGCTGTTGCATCAAAATCTTGCATCGTTACTTGCCAACCCAAACTTTGCAGAGTTTGTACTAAAAATATACTACATTTGCGATGTGCCTCAGTATTAGGTACACGTTTGCCTATTCTTACTTGAGCTTCTATAAAATAGTATGCAGAATCAGCATTAAAATTAGGGACGGATAAGATAGGGCGAGGGGTAGGGGGGGTACTAGAAGTATTGCTTTCTGACAAAGTATTTTCCTCTCGTTTGGGCTGATTTTCACGACAAGAAAGCAAAGTAAAAAGTAGAATATAGTGCAATAAAAATATTTGAAGGGTAACTAAAAATTTCATAAATTAAAGATAAACGAAAAAAGCGTTGATTATAACTTGTTTATACACTTACAAAGTTACAACTTTTCTATAAAAACTTCGCTTTTGAGTAGATTTCACCTATACCCAAAATCTGATAAAAATTACTATCTTTGCACTAAAACACCAAAATTAAAAATAATTTTTACAGAAAAAAAACATGATAAAACCTAAGCTTACGCTCTTAAAAGTAGGTGGAAAAGTGGTAGAACAAGAGCGAAGTCTGAGTACGTTACTACAAAATTTTAAGCAAATTTCTACTTTTAAATTATTAGTACACGGAGGTGGGCAATTAGCTACTGAAATAAGTAAGAAATTAGGAATTGTCCCTAAAATGTATGAAGGCAGGCGCATTACCGATGCCGATACACTTAAAGTGGTTACAATGGTTTATGCAGGTTTGGTGAATAAAAATATTGTTGCTAAACTACAAGCCTTGCAAATCAATGCCTTAGGGCTTTCAGGTGCGGACTTGAACCTGATACAAGCTTACAGACGCCCTGCTGAACCGATTGACTTCGGCTTTGTGGGAAATATTGATAAAGTAAATGTAGAAATTTTATGTAGTTTAATTGAGCAACAAATTTGCCCTGTAATGTGTGCTATTACCCATGACGGACAAGGTAATTTACTTAATACCAATGCTGACACCATTGCAAGTGCCTTGGCGATTGCTTTAAGCAATTTTTTTGAGGTTACTTTAGTATATTGTTTTGAAAAAATAGGCGTCTTGCTTGATGTAAATGATGAAACTACGCTTATTACTGAGCTTACACAAGCCACTTACCAAATTTACAAAAACCAAGGGCGAATTTATGGCGGAATGTTACCCAAATTAGATAATGCGTTTCAGGCTCTGCATCAGGGTGTACATAAAGTTATTATCGGTAGTGAAAATATGCAGTTTAATGCTTCCCCTGCTAATTGGATAGGCACACATATTACACTAACCTAAAATACCTCCCAGGAAGAGCTTTGACTATCCCCAAAATCTCTAAATTGAGCAAAGCTGCATTAAGTGAGCTATGACTCAACTCCAAATGAATGCTTATTTCATCTACCGAAAGGTCTTTATTTTGGCTGTGGTAATCTTGCAGTAGAGCAATAATACGTCTTTCGGTACTTGTAAGAGTTTCTAATGTTGCTTCGTTGAGTAAGTTTTTCTTTTCCTGCTTTTTCGGTATTTTTTCTAAGTCCCAACTTAAAAATTCAATCAAATCTTGGGCATGAGTTATGAGGTGTGCTTTGTGTTGTTTAATAAGATTGTTGCAACCTTCGGAAGCCTTGCTACCGACATTTCCTGGAAAGGCTAACACTTCACGATTATAGCTATTGGCAATTTCGGCAGTAATCAAAGCTCCTCCTGTGCTGCGTGCTTCTACCACTACTACAGCATCTGCTAGACCTGCAATAATACGGTTGCGAGCAGGAAACCGCATGGCGTCAGGGGGAGTGTCTAAATAATTCTCGGTTATTAGAGCTCCTCCCTGTTCCACTATTTGTAGAGCAGTTTTTTTATGTATTTGTGGGTAAATTTTGTTCAGTCCTGTTGCCATTACACCTATTGTGGAGATTTCATATTTTAGGCATATTTTATGGGCTGTAATATCAATTCCGTAGGCTAATCCGCTAATTATGAGTGGATTATATGGCTTCAAGTCTTGAATAAGTCTTTCGGTAAGTTGTTTGCCGTACTCAGTGGCACTGCGCGTGCCTACAATAGCAATTGCTTTTTTTTCCCAATCTACTTTGCCTTGGCTAAAAAATAAAATAGGACAATCAGGGATTTCACGTAAGCGTTTAGGATAATGACTGTCACGGTAGTACCAAATATAACTTTGTGGAATTTCACTTAATTTCTTCAACTCTTGTTCGGCTGCTTTAAGGGCTTGGGTGGCATATTGTCTAATATTTTTTGTCGTAACTTCGCCAATGTTCTCTACTTTAAGTCTTTGAGAGTCAGAAACAGCAAATACTTTTTCGGCAGAGCCGAAGTAATCTATCAATCGTTTAGCATTTATGTTACCTATGCCATCAATCTTACATAAAGCCAAAGCATAAAGATAATCGTTTTCAAAAAGCATTTTTAAGTTACAAGTATTAACTTCAATGAAGAGGTATTGTACAATAAATATTTTGTGAGTTGATTGATTGCCTAATTTTCAAGATTTATTTCTCTCAAAGATACAAAAACTATTCTATTTTGGTATGAGTCAAAGATTGCATAAGAAAAGCTCAAAGTTATTAGATTAAATAGTTTCACAAAACAAGAGCTCATTTTTTTTGTACTTTTCTAATTGCCTACTAATCAATGCTTCAAAATTTTAAGGGAACTCAGTTTATACATTAAACCTGAAGTGCATGATGTCTCCATCTTGTACCACATATTCTCTGCCTTCTATGCTTACTTTTCCTGCTTCTTTACAAGCTACTTCTGACTTGTATTTTTGGAAATCCGCCAATTTTATCACCTCTGCCCGAATAAAACCTCGCTCAAAATCTGAATGAATAACGCCTGCGGCTTGTGGGGCTTTCCAACCTTTGCGAATAGTCCAGGCACGTACTTCTTGTGGTCCTGCTGTAAAATAGGTAATCAAATTAAGTAATTCATAACTTGCTTTTATCATTTGGTCAAGTCCTGACTCTTTTATTTTATACTCGTCTAAGAACATTTGTTTTTCTTCTTTGTCTGTAATTTCAGCGATTTGGGCTTCTAACGCTGCACAAATGCGTAATACTTTGGCATTTTCTTTGGCTACAGCTTGTCGCAAGGCTTTTACGTGATGATTATCTTCGTGTAGGTATGCCTCGTCTACGTTAGCTACATAAAGCATAGGTTTCATTGAAAGTAGAAATAGGGGTTTAATGTATGCTATCTCCTCTTCGGTAGCTTCTACTGCACGCGCATTGATCCCTTTACTCAAGGCCTCTTTATATTTGAGCAGAACAGAAAGTTCCTCTTTTGCTTGAGCATCACCTGCTTTGGCAGCTCGTTCTATTTTGGTGATACGTCTTTCTACTGACTCCAAATCTTTGAGTTGAAGTTCCATTTCTATTATTTCTTTATCTAATACAGGATTTACGGGACCTGAGCTGCGCACGATATTTTCATTTTCAAAGCAACGAACTACATGAACAATTGCATCTACCTCACGAATGTGTTTCAAAAACTCTGTACCGCGTCCTGCGTTTTCAGTGGCGGCCCCTTTTACCAAACCTGCGATATCTACAAACTCAATAGAAGTGGGCACAATGCGTTGCGGCTTTACCAAGTCGGCTAAAATTTGTAAGCGTTCATCAGGTACATCTACGATGCCGAAGTTAGGGTCTATGGTAGCAAATTCATAGTTTGCTGCCACGTTTTGAATATTAGTTAAGGCAGAGAAAAGGGTAGATTTCCCCACGTTAGGTAAACCTACTATGCCGCATTTTAATCCCATAGAGTTTAGTTAAATGATTTAGATAGAGTGGTTTTATTGGCTTTTTTGATGAGCGTGCAAAGTTAGTGGTATTTTTGAAAAATGCAATATTGAGTAATCTTTTCAGAAATGCGTGTTCTTTTTTAGCTTAAATTTAGAGTCTTGGATAAAGTACTATTTACAACTGATTGGCTTTCAAAGCGGTTCTTTATAAGAATGTTCCTGAGTTTTATTCAACCTTCCAAAAGTGGTGAACTTTCAGAAGGTTTTTTTGATTTTTAAGAAGGTTGTTTGGTGGTGTTTCTAATTGCATGATAATTTTGTAAAAAGAGGCAAAAGGGCATAATTTTGCAATTATGTGCGAAGTAATCCAAAATTTAAGATGTCTTCATTGCCTTGGCGTAAAGGTAGTAAAAAACGGCAAGAAATCCAATGGTCAGCAAAACTACAAGTGTAAATCTTGTGGAAAGCACTTCCAAGCCAAGTATTTCTATAATGCTTGTAACCCCCTATTCAGGAACTCATGAAA